>NZ_JBFARC010000003.1:0-874037 GCF_040674075.1 Mycobacterium sp. NPDC050551
TGCGACGACGACCCCCGCACCCTGAGCGAACGCCGCGCCGATGCCCTGGGCGCCCTGGGCGCCGGCGCATCAGTGTTGGCCTGCGCGTGCGGCGAGACCGACTGCCCCGCCACCAGCGACACACCTACCCCCACCCGCAACACCATCGTCTACGTCATCACCGAGGCAGACCAGGGTGACGGCGAGGCGGGCGAGGCGCGAGGGACTACCTACGCCGAGTGCCGGCCACCTCGCGGTGAATCCCCCGACCTCGAACTGCCACCCGACGGAACGGTCACCGACGCTGTCGCCGCTGAACCGGCACCTGCCGACGAACCAGGCCCGGCCTCACCACCCGCCGCTGATGCCGATCCGGCGCTCGAACCCGCCCCGGCGCCCGCTCAGAAGTCACCGCGCAGGCGGCCCATGGCGTTCGTGCTGGGCGCCGGGATCATGCCCACCGCACTGCTGGCCGAGACCACCGGCGCAGCCCGCCGCCGCGCCGTCCGCCACCCCGGCGACGCCGCACCCGAACCCCGCTACACGCCCTCGCGCGGTCTCGCCGACTACATCCGCTGCCGCGACCTGACCTGCCGCTTCCCCGGCTGCGACAAACCCGCCGACCGCGCCGACATCGACCACACCATCCCTTACCCCGCCGGACCCACCCACGCCTCGAACCTGAAGTGCCTGTGCAGGTTTCACCACCTCCTGAAAACGTTCTGGTGTGGACCATCCGGATGGAGCGACGTCCAATATCCCGACGGCACCATCGTGTGGACCGCACCCACCGGCCACACCTACACCACCCGACCCGGCAGTGCGCTGATCTTCCCCACCCTGTGCCGACCCACCGGCAACCTGCCCCCACCACGCGATACGTCGCCATCCGACAACAAGTTCCGCGGCCTCAAGATGCCCACCCGGCGACGCACCCGCGCCCAGAACCGCGCCCAACGCATCGCCGCCGAACGCAAACTCAACGACGACCACGTCGCCGAACACAACAAACCACCACCCTTCTGAGGCAGTGACTCAGAACCCGTCGCCGTATTGTCGGGGGCATGAGTGTCAAGGTGGACATCGCCGAACTGTCCGGTGCGCTGGCCGACTACTCGTATGCGTACCTGGTCACCGTCGGCGACGACTACCGGGCCCACACCGTCGCGGTCGAGCCGTCACTGGCCGGCGGCGTGCTCACCATCACCGGCGTCGGCCGCCGCACCGGCGACAACGCGACGCGACACCCCGACGTCACGCTGGCCTACCCGCCGCGCGAATCCAGTGGCTACACACTGATCGTCGACGGCCGCGCCGACCTCTCCGGCGATACGCTGACCGTCATGCCGAGCGGTGCTGTCCTGCACCGCAAAGCGGCAACCAACTCGGCCGCGACGGCCACCGGATGCGGTGACGACTGCGTGCCGTTGTCCTGATCGCGACGCGCGTCCGTCGCGTCAGCCCGTCAGTCCCCGGTGCCGATGATGCTGCGCTTGACTTCCAGCCTCTTCAACTTGCCCGAGGAGGTGCGCGGCAGCGTGCCCGGCCGGACGAAGGTCACATCCGTCGGCACCACGCCGCATTCAGATGCGACCTGTTGGATGAGCTGGGTCCGCGCGTCGTCCTCATTGGGTCCGCGGAACTCCGCGACGATGGCCAGCCCCGGCCGGATCGACCGTTCCCCGACACCAACCGCGACCACGGCGCCCTCGCGCACACCGTTCACCTGTGCCGCAACCCCTTCGACCTCGGCAGGGAAGATGTTCCGGCCCGCGACGGTGATCAGTTCCTTGGCCCGTCCGCACACCACCAGTCCACCGTCGACGAAGTAGCCGAGATCGCCTGTGCGGAACCAGTCCCCGGGGCGGTGAACCGCCTCTCCGACATATCCGGACATCATCGACGTGCCCCGGATGACGACCTCCCCCACCTCACGATCGGACCCGTCGGCGCTGACGTCGTCGCGCGGTTCGATCCGGACCTCCATGCCCTCGATCGGCTCGCCCAGCACCGTGTGTCTGCGCGGGGTGGCCCCGGTGTCCGTCTGCACCACGGTCTCGTCGACGAGCAGGCCGCGTCCCGGCACCGGCACCGTGACCGCACACGTCGCCTCAGCCAGCCCGTAGGACGGCGCCAGCGCGCCTGCGTCGAAGCCGAACCGGGCCATTTCCGTCGCGAAGCGCTGGGTGAGCTCGAAGTCGACCGGCTCACCGCCGTTGAGGGCGAACCGCAAGCGGCTCAGATCAATCCCGGTGACTCGCCGGGAGTACTTGCCGATCATGCCGTACGCCATGTTCGGTGCGGCGGTGATGCTCGCGCCACCCTCGCTGAGCCAGTGCAGCCACCGGAACGGCGACGCCTGAAACGCCGCGGTCGGCGCCTGCCACAGCTCGCTGCCCGCCAGCGCACCGGACATCAGGAAGCTCAATCCCATGTCGTGGTACAGCGGCAGCCACGAACACCCGACGTCGGCGTCGTCGATCCCGATGCGCGCGTTGAGCCCCTGCAGGTTCGCCAACACGGCATCCGGCGAGAGTCGCACGGTGCGTGGAGATCCGGTGGAGCCCGCCGTGCCCTGCAGGATCGCGACGTCGACCGCTGTCGCCGGAGCGGTGAAGGTGCCGGAACGGCGCGTGTGCGCGACCGCGGCGACGTCGTCGAGCCACGGCGGCTCGACGATCGACGCCAGCCGCTCCACATAACTGCCGTTGCTGAGGATGCGCTGCACACCAATGTGTTTGAAGCGGTCCACCGTCGACAGCGCCCACTGCCCGGGGTCGGCACCCCGCACGGGTCCCGGCAGGATCGACACCGCGGCGCCGGCCACGAAGGCGCCGACGATCGACGCGATGAACTCGACGGTGGGCTCGCCGACGAGGCCGACCGCGCCCACTCCGTCGTCGAGCAGCCGCTCTGCGACGTTCTCCGCCCTGCCGAACACCTCCGGCCAGGGATGCCGCACCCAGTCGCCGCCGTCGAGGACCACCAGATCGTTGGGACTGTGCGTCAACGTCTCGGTGAGGGCCGCCCCGAGCGAACTGGTCATCGGTTCCTCAGCCGCGCAGCCACAGCGGGCACACAGATGGAATGAGACCTGGGCAGAACCGGACGCGCGTTTGCGCGCGGCCACGACAGCAACAACACGGGACGACGCTACGCAATATATTGACGAATTGGTAGGCCTACGTTCAGGTGTGGCGCGGACGACGCGTCCCATGCGCGGCTGACGCAGTCCCACAGGGTGATCGGCGATCTTGATCGCACACCTCGGGCTGTCACATCACCGGCAGCGCACGCGGGCAGACGAAGGCGCAGGCTCCGATCGGTCGAGTCCGGCGAACGATTCCGCTTGCGCCACAGCAGGCCGGTCAGGTTCTGCGGACACGAAAAAGCCCGGCCTGCAAGCAGGCCGGGCCTTCCCGTGTTCTGGTTGAGCAGGACTCAGAAGTCCATGCCGCCCATGCCACCGGTCGGGTCGCCCGCGGGTGCGGACGACTTCTCCGGCTTGTCGGCGACGACGGCCTCGGTGGTGAGGAACAGCGCCGCGATGGACGCCGCGTTCTGCAGCGCCGAGCGGGTGACCTTCACCGGGTCGGCGACGCCGGCCTTGAGCAGGTCCTCGTACTCACCGGTGGCGGCGTTGAGACCGGTGCCGGCAGGCGAGTTGGTGACCTTCTCGGCGACGACGCCGGGCTCGAGTCCACCGTTGAAGGCGATCTGCTTCAGCGGGGCCGACAGCGCGACGCGAACGATGTTCGCACCGGTTGCCTCGTCACCGGTGAGCGAGAGCTCATCGAGCGACGGAGCCGACTGCAGCAGAGCCACGCCACCACCGGCGACGATGCCCTCCTCGACGGCGGCCTTCGCGTTGCGAACGGCGTCCTCGATGCGGTGCTTGCGCTCCTTGAGCTCCACCTCGGTGGCAGCTCCGGCCTTGATCACCGCAACACCGCCGGCCAGCTTGGCCAGGCGCTCCTGCAGCTTCTCGCGGTCGTAGTCGGAGTCGCTGTTCTCGATCTCGGCGCGGATCTGAGCCACCCGGCCCTGGATCGCGTCGGCATCGCCCGCACCCTCGATGACCGTGGTCTCGTCCTTGGTGACGACGACCTTGCGGGCCTGGCCGAGCAGCGTGATGTCGGCGGTCTCGAGCGACAGACCGACCTCTTCGCTGACGACCTGGCCGCCGGTGAGGATCGCGATGTCCTGCAGCATCGCCTTGCGGCGATCACCGAAGCCCGGAGCCTTGACGGCGACGGACTTGAAGGTGCCACGGATCTTGTTGACCACCAGGGTCGACAGGGCTTCGCCCTCGACGTCCTCGGCGATGATCAGCAGCGGCTTACCGGCCTGGATGACCTTCTCCAGCAGCGGGAGCAGATCCTTGACGGTCGACACCTTGGAGCTGACCAGCAGGATGTAGGGATCCTCCAGGACCGCTTCCTGACGCTCGGCGTCAGTCACGAAGTAGCCCGAGATGTAGCCCTTGTCGAAGCGCATGCCCTCGGTGAGCTCGAGCTGCAGGCCGAAGGTGTTCGACTCCTCGACGGTGATGACACCCTCGTTGCCGACCTTGTCCATGGCCTCGGCGATCAGGTCGCCGATCGACTGGTCGCCGGCCGAGATGCCCGCGGTCGCAGCGATCTGCTCCTTGGTCTCGACCTCCTTGGCCGACTTCAGCAGCGTCTCGGTGACCTTCTCGACGGCCTTCTCGATGCCACGCTTCAGACCGAGCGGGTTGGCGCCGGCGGCGACGTTGCGCAGACCCTCGCGCACGAGCGCCTGGGCCAGCACGGTGGCCGTGGTGGTGCCGTCGCCCGCGACGTCATCGGTCTTCTTGGCGACCTCTTTGACCAGCTCAGCGCCGATCTTCTCGTAGGGGTCCTCCAGCTCGATCTCCTTGGCGATGGACACACCATCGTTGGTGATCGTGGGGGCGCCCCACTTCTTCTCCAGGACGACGTTGCGACCCTTGGGGCCCAGCGTCACCTTTACCGCGTCGGCGAGGGCATTGAGGCCCCGCTCGAGGCCGCGACGGGCCTCTTCGTCATACGCAATTGTCTTGGCCATTGCGAAGTGATTCCTCCGAACAGGGATTGTGCACGTCTTTGTGGTCGGGCCCAGTGCCCGCGACGGACGACTCGGGTGTGCTCCGCATGCGCGGACCCTTGTCTCACCGTCCCGACCTAGCACTCACTGGTCGCGAGTGCCAACTGCATTTCTAGCACTCGACCAGGGCGAGTGCAAGGTAGATCAGCCCGCGCGGAGGCCGTCGACGATGACCGCCACCACCCGGTCGGCGATACCGGCTTCGTGGTCCTGGGTGGACTTGCACACCATCAGCAGCGCCTTCACTTCCGCCGGACCGACGTCGGCCCGGACGGTGCCCGCGCGTTGACCGGCGGCCAGCAGATCGGTGAGCACCTGAACGAACGCGGCTTCCGCGCCCGGCGCGGCCTGGTCGATGTCCACCCCGTAACTCGCCAGCGCGTCGGCCATCCCGTGATCCACGGCGGCCGTCCGCACCATTTCGCGCAGGAACTCGAAGAGTGCCGAGCCCGGATCCTCGGCGAGTAGCGCCTCCGCGGCGGCCACGATGCTACGCACCCGGTCCTCGATGACCGCCTGGAACAGCGCCTCCTTGGTGGGGAAGTGCCGGTAGACGGTGCCGGGGCCGACGCCGGCGCGGCGGGCGATCTCGTCGATCGGCACCGCGACGCCCTCGGCCGCGAACGTCTCGTAGGCGACGGCGAGAACCCGCGCACGGTTGCGCGCGGCGTCCGCACGCAACGGCCGCGAGGTCTCGGTCACCACTGACGTCCTTTCGGTTGACAAAACGGAGCGCTCGTTCCGTATAGTCGAGACGAACCGGAGCGCACGTTCCGATTCATTCTAACGAGGAGGACCCATGTCCCGCTGGACCACCGCCGACATCCCCGACCAGACCGGTCGCACCGCCGTCATCACCGGCGCGAACACCGGCCTCGGCTACGAGACCGCGGCCGCCCTCGCCGCCCGCGGCGCCCGCGTCGTGCTCGCAGTCCGCAACCTCGACAAGGGCAAGGCCGCCGCCGACCTGATCGCCGTCCGCAACCGCGGTGCCGACGTGTCGGTGCAGGAGCTCGACCTCAGCTCGTTGGACTCCATCCGGGCCGCGGCCGACGAACTCAAGGCCCGGCACGACGGCATCGACCTGCTGATCAACAACGCCGGGGTGATGTGGACGCCCAAATCGACCACGACGGACGGTTTCGAACTCCAATTCGGTACCAACCACCTCGGGCACTTCGCGCTGACGGGATTGCTGCTCGATCGGCTTCTTCCGGTGGCGGGTTCACGCATCGTCACGGTCAGCAGCATCGGCCATCGCATTCGCGCCGCGATCCACTTCGACGACCTGCAGTGGGAGCGCAGCTACAACCGCGTCGCGGCGTACGGCCAGTCCAAACTCGCCAACCTGCTGTTCACCTCCGAGCTGCAGCGCCGACTCACCGCCGCCGGCCAGGACACCGTCGCCGCCGCCGCGCATCCCGGCGGGTCGGACACCGAACTGGGCCGGCACCTCCCCGGCTTCTTGGCACCCGCCTTCTCCCTGATCAGTCAGCCGGCCGCGATGGGCGCGCTGCCGACCCTGCGCGCCGCCACCGACCCCGGCGTGCTCGGCGGCCAGTACTACGGTCCGGACGGACTCTTCGAGATGCGCGGCCACCCGAAGGTGGTGGCGTCCAACGTGCGCTCACACGACACCGACGTGCAGCGCCGGCTGTGGGCGGTGTCCGAGCAGCTGACCGGGGTGGCGTTCCCGGTCTGACGGATAGCAGACTGTTGGCGTGTCTCTGGTCGTTCCGCCCTATCCCCCGCCCCGATACACCGAGGACGAGCCCGAGGTCAGTGCGTGGCTCAAACGGGGTGACGAGCCGCCGGACTACGACTCCTTCGGCCTCGTCCAGTACCACTACCTCGCCAATCAGCAGGCCACCGGCGGCGACTACGGGCTGTACCGCGTCGAGATCGCACCCAAGGGCGGCGGCCCGGGGCCGCACTACCACCGGGCGATGTCCGAGGCGTTCTTCGTCCTCTCGGGCACGATCAAGCTCTACGACGGCACCGACTGGCTGGACGGGACGCGCAACGACTTCCTCTACGTGCCGCCGGGCGGCATCCACGGCTTCCGCAACGAGGCCGACGAACCGGCGTCGATCCTCATGCTGTTCGCCCCGGGCGCGCCGCGCGAGCACTACTTCGAGGGGCTGGCCCAACTGGGCGAGCTGACCGACGAGGAACGGCGCGAGTGGTTCATCGCCAACGACAACTTCTTCGTCTAGCGCGGCTGCCGGTTCGGCTGTTTGCTCCAGGACCACTGCAAGAGCCGGATCGTGGTGCATCGACGCAGCTCGGCGTGGCCCGGCCGCTCGACCGGGTGCTGATCAACCCTGCGACACGCGCTTCTCCCGCGGCGCGGCGCGCGCTGCGAATGTGCGCCGCCGGAATCCGTTGTAATAGACTGCCCCTCGATCGGTGAGGAGACCTTGGGTGCGGGCATTCGCAGCGCCCGACACCCAGGCCTTGCGAGGCTGGCAGCGTCGGGCATTGGTGAAGTATCTCGGCGCCAAGCCGCGCGATTTCCTGGCGGTGGCCACCCCCGGCGCAGGAAAGACGGCGTTTGCCCTGCGGATCGCCGGGGAACTGCTGGCAGACGGCACCGTCGACCGGATCACCGTCGTGGTGCCCACCGAACACCTCAAGGTGCAGTGGGCCGCGGCCGCCGCACGCGTCGGCATCTCGCTCGATCCGCGGTTCAGCAACTCCGCGGCGCAGCATTCGTCGGAGTTCCACGGCGTGGTGGTCACCTATGCACAGGTGGCCAGCCACCCGTCCCGGCACCGCGTCCGCACGGAGAACTACCGCACCCTGGTGGTCTTCGACGAGATCCACCACGGCGGCGACGCGAAGAGCTGGGGCGAGGCGATCCGCGAGGCCTTCGACGACGCGACGCGCAGACTCGCGCTCACCGGCACGCCGTTCCGCAGCGACGACTCCCCGATCCCGTTCGTCCGATACGAGCACGGCCCCGACGGGTTCGCGCGCTCACAGGCCGACCACACCTACGGGTACTCCGACGCGTTGGCCGACGGCGTCGTGCGGCCGGTGGTGTTCCTGGCCTACTCCGGTGAGTCGCGCTGGCGTGACAGCGCCGGCGAGGAGCACTCCGCCCGGCTCGGCGAACCGCTGAGCGCCGAGCAGACCGCCCGCGCCTGGCGCACCGCACTCAACCCGGCGGGTGAGTGGATGCCCGCCGTGATCGCTGCGGCCGACCGGCGACTCGAGCAGAAGCGCAGGCACGTGCCGGACGCCGGCGGCATGATCATCGCCTCCGACCAGACCGCCGCGCGGGCCTACGCCGAGCTGCTGACCCGGCTCACCGGCGAAGCGCCGACGATCGTGTTGTCGGACGATCCGGGCTCCTCGGACCGCATCAGCCAGTTCTCGGCGGGTACCAGCCGCTGGCTGGTCGCGGTGCGCATGGTGTCCGAGGGTGTCGACGTCCCCCGCCTCGCCGTCGGCGTGTACGCGACGAGCGCGTCGACCCCGCTGTTCTTCGCGCAGGTGATCGGGCGCTTCGTGCGGTCGCGCAAACCCGGCGAGACGGCCAGCGTCTTCCTCCCGTCGGTGCCCAACCTGCTGCTGCTCGCCAGCGAGATGGAGGCGCAGCGCAACCACGTCCTCGGCAAGCCGCACCGCGAAGAGGAGGGCCTCGACGACGCCCTGCTCGAGGACGCCAACAAGACCAAGGACGAGTCCGGTGATCTGGACAACGGCTTCGAGATGCTCGGCGCCGACGCCGAACTCGACCAGGTGATCTTCGACGGCTCGTCATTCGGCACCGCGACACCCGCGGGCAGTGAGGAGGAGGCCGACTACCTCGGCATCCCGGGCCTGCTCGATGCGACACAGATGCGAGACCTGTTGAGCCGCAGGCAGGAAGAGCAACTGACCAAGCGGACCGCCTCGGGCGTCGCCGCCGCGGAGCCGACCCTGACGCGCGCCACCCACGGTCAGATCCGGGAACTGCGCCGGGAACTCAACGCGCTGGTGTCGATCGCCCATCACCGCACCGGCAAGCCCCACGGCTGGATCCACAACGAACTGCGCAGGCTCTGCGGAGGACCACCGGTGGCCGCCGCCACCACCGATCAGCTCAAGGAGCGCATCGAGGCGGTACGCACGCTGCGGGCGTGAGCACTACAGCCCGAGCAGCGGCGGCAGGTCGGCGACCGAGTCGATCACGTGGTTCGGCTGCATCGCGAATTCGTCAGCGGCCCAACGGTCCAGGGTGTCCTGCCGGAACTTGCCGGTGCGCACCAGCACCCCCGTCATGCCGACCACCTGAGCCGCCAGCACGTCGTTGTTGAGGTCGTCGCCCACCATGTACATCTCGTCGGGGTCGACGCCGAGCCTGCGCGCCGCGGCAAGGAAACCCTCGGGTGCGGGCTTGCCGACCGCGGTCGCCTTACGACCCGACGTCTCCTCCATGCCGAGCAGATACATGCCGGTGTCGATGCGCAGACCCTCGGTGGTGTTCCACGACGTGCTGCGGTGCATCGCCACCACCGGAACGCCCTGAGCCATCCAGTCATAGACCCAGCTGAGGGTCAGGTGGTTGTATTCGCGGCCCGCGCCGCCCAGCAACACCACGTCGGGCCGGTCGGGCGTGCCGCCACCGTCGAACTCGTCGGCGTACACCAGGTCGACGCCCGGCATGTCCTCACCGATCCGGCCGCTGTTCACCAGGAAGCACTGCGCGCCGGGATACCGCTCCCGGACGTACTCGGCGGTGAGCACCGCGGCGGTGATCACCTCGTCGGCGGTGACGTCCATGCCCGCTCCGGACAGCAGTTCGGCGATCTGCCTGCGGGTTCTGGTGGTGGTGTTCGTCAGGTACGAGCGCGCGATCTGGTTGTCGGCCAGTGCCCTCAACGTGTCGGCGGCACCGGCGATCGGCTGCCACGAGGTCACCAGAACGCCATCGATGTCGAACAGCACTCCACCGACGGCCATGCTGGAAGACAGTAAACGGCGAATGCGTCAGCGCAACTCGGGCCCTGGTTCGGTCCGCGCCCATCCGGTGCCCGCGAGCCACGGCGACACCGCGGCCGCGACCGACCACGCCGCGCCCGCAGGCACGTCGACCACCCGGTAGGCCTTCACCCCGGCTGCGGTCGCCGCGACCAGCGTGGCCACCCCGGCGCGCCGCTGGAACAAGGACTGCCGCACCGTCCAGCCGACGACGCCTGCGCCGGCGACACAGTCCCGTCGCCGCTCGAGGCTGCCCGAGCGGGCGACCAGCCAGCCCTCGCCGACGCGGTGCCCCAGCGACCGCGACCGGTCCGCCGCGAGCAGTGCACAGCATGCGGTGAGCACCACCCACCCAACCCACACCCAGATCGGCACGGCGACAACGACACCCATTGCAGCCAGGCCGATCGCCAGCACAGCGGGGCCGAGCAGCGCGCGCGTCCAGCGCCGCCGGGTGGCCGCCGGGCCGTGCGCACGCAGCGCGCCGGTGACGGCGTCGGGCTGGTCGATCAGGTCCGTCAGCACCGACCGCGCGGTAGCCGCCGGGCAGGGCGGCAGCAGCAGCGACGACTCGCCCGCACCGTCGACGCCGGTCATCACCGCGTCCAGCCGGGCGCCGCCGAACATCCGCACCAGCAGCGGTTCCCGCAGCGTGCCACCCCGCAGCCGGCGCATGTCGTACGTCTGCTCGCGCACCCGCACCAGACCGTGCGCGAGGTGCAGCACGTCCCCGTCACGTCGTAGCAGGAGGTTCCCGTACGTCGTCAACGACCGCAGCACCGACAGCACCACCGACGCGATCACCACCGCGAGGACGGCCACGGCCACGCTCGCCGCCACCCCGAAGCGCTCGGCGGTGTCCAGGCCGGACTGCACGACGTCCGAATCCTGCACCCGCGAGCCGATTCCCACCTGGTACACCAGACCGAACGCGGCGGCGATCATCGCCAGCCCGGTGAAGCTGAGCGGGCTGTACCGCAGCCACGAGGGCTGCCACCGTGCGAGCACCCGGCCGGGCGGCACAGGGTTCTCCTGGCTCGCCGCGGCGGCCCCGGCCAGCGAGTCGGCCAACAGCACCGCCCGCAGCCGTGGCACCTCGCCCGCCTCGACCGCGTCCAGGGCGAACGCGGCGTCACCGCGCGCCTCCTGCCCGGTGCTCAGCCGCAGCACCGTCAGCCCGAACACCCGGTGCAGCAGCCGGGCGTCCGTCGACACAGAACGAATCCTGTTGCGGGGCACCGACAGCACGTTGCGCTGCAGCACCCCGGCGCGCAGCTGCACCTCGTCGGCGTCGATCCGGTAGGTGGTGGTGAACCACCGCGCGACGCCGTACCCGACGGTGGCCACCAGCGCGGCGACCGCCCACAGCGGGTTCCCGGTCGCCGAACCCAGCACCACCGAGCCGATCAGGACCGGCACCTGACGCACCACTTCGTGCACGGGATGCACCAGCAGCATCCGCGGGCTCAGTCGCTGCCACACCTGCGCGGGCCCGGTCACGTGGCGTCCTGCCCGCCGAGCGCGGCGATGTCGGTCAGCTGGGCGACGACGCGGTCGGCCACCTCGGAGTCCAGGGCGACGATGCGCACCGCGCCCGCCGAGGACGCCGTCGTCACCGTCACGTTCGCCAGGCCGAACAGCCGGTCGAGCGGACCGCGCTGCGTGTCGACGGTCTGCACACGCGAGATCGGTGCGATCCGGCGCTCCTGGATCAGCCAACCCGTCCGGGTGTACACCGCCTGCGCATCGATCTCCCAGCGATGCACCCGGTAGCGCCACACCGGCGCGATGCCGACGAACACGACCGCCCCGAGTACCGCCGCCGCCGCGGCGAGCCACGGCAGCCAGGAGGCCCGCGGGTCGACGGCCGACCACACCAGGGCGGCCACCAGCAGCGTCAGCCACGGCACCGCGGCGCCGATCGCCCACACCAGCGGCGCCTTGCGGCTGGGCGGGTTGGCCGGATCGGCGAGCGTCACGGTCGGGCGGGGCGCACCGTTCATCCTTCGAGCATGACCGATCGGCGTGGGTAGGGTTTCGATCATGAGTGCTGACACCAAGTGGGGCGCGGGCGACGTGCCGGACCAGACCGGGCGCGTCGCCGTCATCACCGGCTCCAACACCGGGATCGGTTACGAGGCCGCCGCCGTGCTGGCCGCCCGCGGCGCACACGTCGTGCTGGCCGTGCGCAACCTCGACAAGGGCAAGGCGGCCGTCGACCGGATCACCTCGGCGACACCGCACGCCGACGTGACGCTGCAGCAACTGGACCTCACCTCGCTCGACAGCATCCGGCGGGCCTCCGACGACCTGCGTGCCGAGTACTCCCGCATCGACCTGCTGATCAACAACGCAGGCGTGATGACGACGCCGAAGGCCACCACGTCGGACGGCTTCGAGCTGCAGTTCGGCACCAACCACCTCGGGCACTTCGCACTGACCGGGCAGGTGATCGACAACATGCTGCCCGTCGAGGGATCGCGGGTGGTGACGATCAGCAGCAACGGCCACCGCTTCGGCTCGATCAACTTCGACGACCTGCAGTCCGAGCGCGGCTACAACCGGCTGCGCGCCTACGGCCAGGCCAAACTGGCCAACCTGCTGTTCACCTACGAACTCAACCGGCGGCTGTCGAAGAAGGGCGCGCCGACCATCGCCGTCGCCGCCCACCCCGGCAGCTCCAACACCGAGCTGACCCGTAACCTGCCCGGCCTGATCCGCCAACCGGTCGAGCTCCTCTGGCGCCAGATCGCCCAGGACGCCGCCGGCGGCGCACTGCCCACGCTGCGGGCGGCCGCCGACCCGCAGGTGCGCGGCGGCCAGTACTACGGTCCGGCCGGCGTCGGCGAGCAGCGCGGACACCCGAAGCTGGTGCAGTCCAACAGGAAGTCGCACGACGAGGACGTCGCGCGGCGGCTCTGGACGGTGTCCGAAGAGCTCACCGGCGTCACGTTCCCGGTATAGCAGTCGATGCGCTCCGTCTCCGAACACCAGAGTGTGGTGGCCGGCCTGATCGCCGCCCGGCCGTCCGTCACCGTCCCGCTGACCGAAGCGCTGGGGCTCGTGCTCGCCGCAGACGTCGTCGCACCGCTGTCGCTGCCCGGCTTCGACAACTCGGCCATGGACGGCTACGCCGTGCTCGCCGACGACGTGGCCGGGGCGAGCGCCGAGCACCCGGTGCGGCTGCCCGTGGCGGCCGACATCCCGGCCGGGCGGACCGATCCGCTGAACCTGGCGCCGGGCACCGTGCACCGCATCATGACGGGCGCGCCGCTGCCCTCGGGTGCCACCGCGGTCGTCCCGGTCGAGGCCACCGACGGCGACTTCACCGCACCCGTCGGATCGAACACCACCACCGTCGAGATTCGGATCGCGCCCCGGCCGGGCCAGCACGTCCGCCGCGCAGGCGAGGACGTCACCGCGGGCACCACCGTCCTCACGGCGGGCCAGCCGGTCACCCCGGCCGCGCTCGGCCTGGCCGCCGCACTGGGTCTCGGCGAGCTCACGGTGGTGCCGCGGCCCCGGGTGCTGGTCATGTCCACCGGCACCGAACTCGTCGCACCCGGCACGGCGCTGCTGCCCGGCCAGATCTACGAGTCCAACGCGGTGATGCTGGCGGCGGCCGTGCGTGACGCAGGCGGCGAGGTGGTGGCGGCCCCGATGACCGGCGACGACGTCACCGCCTTCCACGACACCCTGGCCTCCTATGCCGGGCAGGCCGATCTGATCATCACCACCGGCGGGGTGAGCGCAGGCGCGTACGAGGTGGTCAAGGACGCGCTCGCCGCGACGGTCGAGTTCGTGAAAGTCGCGATGCAGCCGGGCATGCCGCAGGGCGCCGGGCGTGTCGGCGGCACACCGATCGTCACCCTGCCGGGGAACCCGGTCAGCGCATTGGTCTCGTTCGAGGTGTTCCTGCGTTCGCCGCTGCGGGCCGCGATGGGCGCCGCGCAACCGCAGCGACCCCGGCGCGCGGCCGTCCTCACCGAGGACCTCACGTCTCCGCGCGGCAAACGCCAGTTCCGCCGCGGTGTGCTCGACGCCGACGCGGGCACCGTCACCAGCTACGGCCCGCCCGCCTCCCATCACCTGCGGTGGCTCGCCTCGGCCAACTGCCTGCTCGAGATCGGCGAGGACATCACCGAACTCCCCGCCGGGTCGACGGTCGCGGTATGGGATCTGAGCTAGCTGGCCGGTTCATCGACACCCTCCGCACGTAGAATCCACCCCGATGGCCAGACGCCCAAGAACCGAAGAGCTCAAATCCGGCCCCGAGCGGTTGATGGCCCTGGTCCGGACAACCGTTCCGCCGGTGCATCCGGCAGGCCTGCCGTTCATCGGCGCCGGTCTCGCGCTGGCGGCCGCCGGTCGCAAGAACCGCTGGCTACGTGGCGCGGGCCTGGTCGCCGCCGGCGCCAACGCCGCCTTCTTCCGGCATCCACCGCGGGTGCCGCCGACGCGTCCCGGCGCGATCGTCGCGCCGGCCGACGGGCTGATCTGCCTGGTCGAGGACGTCGAGCCGCCCGCCGAACTGGGGCTGCCCGCACGTCCCCTGCCGCGCGTCAGCATCTTCCTGTCGATCTTCGACGCCCACGTGCAGCGCGTCCCCATCAGCGGCGAGGTGACCGCGGTGGTGCACCGGCCGGGGTTGTTCGTCTCGGCCGAACTCGAGGCGGCCAGCGAGGACAACGAGCGCAACAGCCTGGTCATCCGGACGGCGTCGGGCGCCGAGGTGATCGCCGTGCAGATCGCCGGCCTGGTCGCGCGGCGCATCGTCTGCGACGCCAAGGTCGGCGACAAGGTCTCGATCGGTGACACCTACGGGTTGATCCGCTACGGCTCCCGCCTCGACACCTACCTGCCGGAGGGCTCCGAGGTGCTGGTGCTGCCGGGCCAGCGGGCCGTCGGCGGGGAGACGATCCTCGCGGAGCTGCCGTGATCAAGCCCCGGGTGAAGCGTTCGGTCGTGAGCCTGCGCATGCTGCCGAGCGCGATGACGGTCGCCGCGATCTGCCTGGGGCTGTCAGCGGTGAAGTTCGCCCTCGACGACCGTCCGACCGAGGCGATGGCGTTCCTGGCTGTGGCCGCCATCCTCGACGCCCTCGACGGCCGGACGGCGCGGCTGCTCAACGCCACCTCGAAGATGGGCGAGGAGATCGACTCGCTGGCCGATGCGGTGAACTTCGGTGTGGCGCCGGCGTTCATCGTCTACGGCACGCTGCTGTCGCACTCGCGGATCGGCTGGATCGTGGTGTTGCTGTACGCGGTCTGCATCGTGCTGCGGCTGGCCCGGTTCAACGCGATGCTCGCCCAGGACCAACCGGGTTACATGAAGGAATTCTTCGTGGGCATGCCCGCGCCTGCCGCGGCCATCGGCGCGATCGGCCCGCTGGCGGCCAAGATGCAGTTCGGCGAGGGCTGGTGGACATCGGAACCGGCCGTCGTCATCTGGATGATCGGGGTGTCACTGCTTGCGGTCAGCAGCATCCCGATGCGCAAGGTGCACACGTTCGCCATACCGCCGAGCATGGTGGTGCCGCTGCTGGTGCTGCTGGCGATCGGGGTCGCCGCGTCGATCCTCTACGGCTACCTCGTGCTGATGGCGATCATCCTGGCCTACGTCATCCACATCCCGTTCGCGATCCGCAGCAGCCGATGGGTGGCCGCCCACCCCGAGGCGTGGGACGACAAACCGAGGCAACGCCGTGCCACCCGCCGTGCCACCCGGCGGGCCACCCGCCGGGCCCAGCCGCACCGGCGCTCGGTGGCGCGCCTCGGACTGCGCAGACCTCCGGACCGGTGACATGACCGGGACCGAATTCGCCGAGGACGACTACGCGCTCACCCACCTGCGACTCACCGCCCGGCTGAACACCTCGGCACTGGACAATCGTCGCGGCGTGGTCCGGTTGCATCCCGAAGCCATTGCCGCCCTTGGCCTCCGGGAGTGGGACGCCGTCGCCCTCACGGGGGCCAGGACCACCGCGGCGGTGGTCGGGGTGGCCCCGCCCGGCACACCGACCGGCACCGCCCTGCTCGACGACGTCACGCTGTCCAACGCGGGCCTGCGGGAGACCAGCACGGTGATCGTGGCACCGGTGACGGTGTACGGCGCACGGTCGGTGACGGTGTCGGGTTCCAGACTGGCCACCCAGTCGATCTCGTCGGCCACCCTGCGCCAGGCACTGCTCGGCAAGGTGATGACGGTCGGTGACACGGTGTCGCTGCTGCCGCGCGACCTGGGGCCGGGCACCTCGACGTCGGCGGCCACCTCGGCGCTGGCCTCGTCGGTGGGCATCACCTGGACCTCGGAACTGCTCACCGTCACCGGTGTCGATCCGGCCGGACCCGTCAGCGTGCAGCCCAATTCGGTGGTCAGCTGGGGTGACGGCACCGCATCGGTGTCCGACGGCGCAGGAGCAGGCGTGGACAGCACCGTCGGCCAGGTCACCGTCACCACGCCGACGCAACGGCCGTCCGTCAGCGCCGACGATCTCAAGGGTGTGCACAGCCAGGTGAGCCGGCTGACCGAGTGGCTCAAGCTCTCGCTCGACGAGCCCGAACTCCTCCAGACTCTGGGCGCGGCAGCGAATCTCGGCGTGCTGGTGTCCGGTCCGGCCGGGGTCGGCAAGGCGACGATGGTGCGGGTGGTGTGCGCCGACCGCAGGCTGGTGGAACTCGACGGCCCCGAGGTCGGCGCGCTGCATGCCGACGACAGGTTGCGCAGCGTCGCCGCCGCCGTTGAGACGGTCCGTGACGGCGGCGGGGTGCTGCTGATCACCGACATCGACGCGCTGCTGCCCTCGACCGCCGAACCGGTCGCCACCCTGATCCTGACCGAATTGCGTTCGGCCGTGGCCACACCCGGGGTCGCGTTCGTCGCGACGACGGCGATGCCCGACGGTGTGGACGCCCGGCTACGGGGTCCCGACCTCTGCGACCGCGAGCTCGGCCTCAGCCTCCCCGACGGGGCGACCCGCAAGGCACTGCTGGAGGTGCTGCTGCGCGACGTGCCGGCCGGCGAACTGCAACTCGACGAGATCGCAGGCAGGACACCCGGTTTCGTGGTCGCGGATCTGTGTGCCCTGGTCCGCGAGGCGGCGCTGCGCGCGGCGGCACGGGCCAGCACGGAAGGCACCGCACCTGCGCTCGAGCAGGAAGACCTCACCGGAGCGCTCAGCGTGATCCGCCCGCTGTCGCGTTCGGCCACCCAAGAGGTGTCCGTCGGATCGGTGACACTCGAGGACGTCGGCGACATGGTGGCGACCAAGCAGGCGCTCACCGAGGCGGTGCTGTGGCCGCTGCAGCATCCGGACACGTTCGCCCGGCTCGGGGTGGAACCGCCGCGCGGTGTGCTGCTCTACGGTCCGCCCGGGTGCGGCAAGACGTTCGTGGTGCGGGCGCTGGCGAGCTCGGGCCAGCTGTCGGTGCACGCCGTCAAAGGCGCCGAGTTGATGGACAAGTGGGTGGGCGCCTCGGAGAAGGCGGTGCGTGAACTCTTCAGGCGGGCCCGCGATTCCGCGCCGTCGCTGGTGTTC
Source organism: Mycobacterium sp. NPDC050551 (assembly GCF_040674075.1). NCBI lineage: Bacteria > Bacillati > Actinomycetota > Actinomycetes > Mycobacteriales > Mycobacteriaceae > Mycobacterium > Mycobacterium sp. NPDC050551. Next base: position 17,591 of record NZ_JBFARC010000003.1, read on the forward strand.
CTCGACGAGATCGATGCGCTGGCGCCGCGGCGCGGGCAGAGCTTCGACTCCGGTGTCACCGACCGGGTGGTCGCCGCGCTGCTGACCGAACTCGACGGCATCGAACCGATGCGTGACGTCGTCGTGCTCGGCGCGACCAACCGGCCCGACCTCATCGACCCGGCGCTGCTGCGGCCCGGCCGGCTGGAGCGGCTGGTGTTCGTGGAGCCGCCCGATGCGGAGGCCCGGCGCGAGATCCTGCGCACCTCGGGCAAGTCGATCCCACTGGCCGAGGACGTCGACCTCGATGCACTCGCCGACGACCTCGACGGCTACAGCGCGGCGGACTGTGTGGCGCTGCTGCGCGAGGCCGCGCTGACCGCGATGCGGCGCTCGATCGACGCCGCCGACGTCACCGCCGCCGACGTGGCCGCCGCCCGCGCGGCCGTGCGACCGTCGCTCGACCCGGTGCAGGTGGAGTCGCTGCGCGCGTTCTCCGAGAACCGCTGAGCGTCGGCGGGACCGCCTACATCTTGACAGTGCCTAGTTACCGGGAGCAGACTCGTACCCATCCGAACTAGCCGCTGACAAGTTTGAGGGGAGCGCAGCATGACCGCCCCGGACACCACCGCCACCCGCGCCGGCGACCGCGAACGCGAGAAGACCGCGAGCGATCTCGGCCTCGCCCTCGCGCAGGGCTATCTCGACATGACGGACTACGAGCAACGGGTGCAGTCGGCGTTCGGCGCAGGCACCCGCGACGAGCTCCGCGCCCTGACCGCCGACCTGCCCGTCGCGAACCTCCGCCGCAACGATCCGCGGCGGCGCGACGCGCACGCGAGGGCCGCCCGGCGCAGCGCCGCCGTTCACCTCGCCGCCTACATCGTGGGGTCGCTGCTGATGCTGGGCATCTGGCTCGCAGTAGGCCTGACCGGCGGCGGATGGTACTTCTGGCCGGTCTGGCCGATCATGGGCTGGGGCATCGGAGTGGTCAGCCACACCCTGTCGGCCAGGTCAGGATCGCCCTGCGGGACGATGCGCCGCTAACAGCGCCCGCACCGCCACCGCCAGGTCGTCGGCCAGCCACGGGGGCAGTCTGTCGTCGCGCGCGTGCCGCCGGATGACGGCGTAGGGCAGGTCGACGACGGCACGCGTGACCACGTCCAGCCGGCGGTCGTGCTCCTCGCCGGATTCGCCGAACAGCCGCCGGGTGACGTCGTGCAACCGGGCGATCAGCGGGACGTTCATCGTCGCCAGCGTCTGCTGCAGCGCGGGGTCGGGCTCCCCGTCGACCAGATCGCCCGGACGCAACGCAAGAAGCAGGCGGGCGTCATCGGGTAGTTCCCGGGCGAAGTCGACGGTGGCCACGGCCATCGCCACCGCCTCGTCCACGGGATCGCCGACCGCCGCCGCCAGCACCCGGGCCTGGAACCGCTCGAGCGCCCGCAGCCAGGCCGCCGTCACCACACCGTTGCGGTTGCCGAAGCGGTGATACAGCGTGCCGGCCGGGGCGCCGCTGACCTTGGCGATCGCGGCCACGCTGGCCGCACGCGGCCCCTCGGTGAGGATCAGCTCGCGCGTCGCGTCGAGTATGGCGTCGGTCTCATGCTTCCGCGGAGGTGCCACGATCTAGTATGGTCCTTCTATATGGAACGATTGCCCTACATCGATGAGCATGCCATATCCATCGCCGCCTACCGTGCCACCTGCTGGACGGCCGTGCTGTCCGTGATGTGCCGCGACCGCCGCGACCCGTCGAGCGTCCCGCCCGGCTTCCACCTCGAATCGGCCACGCCGCCCGACCGGTTCGTCCTGCACGGTCGCCACCCGTTCGCGGTGTACCGGCTCGTGTTCGAACTCACCGACGACGGGCCCGGCCGCACCCGCGTGGCCGCCCAGACCTTCGCGGCGTTCCCCGGCGCCGCGGGGACGGTGTACCGGGCGATCGTCATCGGCACCGGCGGTCACGGCGTCGTCGTGCGCAGATTGCTCGGCCGGATCGCCGCGCTCGCCGAGCGGAACGCGGAGCGGGCCGTTCCGTAGGGGTGCGGGCAGCTCGCCGGGCATCCGTAGAATGGACACGGACGGGCTGTTCCCACCACCGATGCGTTTCGCGCCAAAGCGTGCATCCAGCGGCTGACACCCCACGATCTGATCTTCGCCAGTCGGCTCACCGCCGACCCGACGAGACCACGGAGTGCCTTGCTTGCCATTCTGATCGCTCACGCGGCAGCGACCGCGATCGCACCCGTCCTGGTGGCGAGGTTCGGCAGGCTCGCGTTCTACCCACTGGCGCTGGTCCCCCTGACTTCACTGATCTGGGTGGCGACCAACTGGCCGTCCCCCGGCGCCGCCAAGACCGTCGACCTGGTCTGGCTGCCCGAGTTGTCGATGAACATCACCCTGCGGTTCGACACCCTCGCGGCGATCATGAGCGTGCTGGTGCTCGGCATCGGCGCACTGGTGTTGCTCTACTGCGCCGCTTACTTCCACCACCACGACGGCCACACCGAGAAGCGACTGCCCAGCTTCGCCGCCGAGATGGTGGCCTTCGCCGGGGCGATGTTCGGCCTCGTGACGAGCGACAACATGCTGGTGCTCTACGTGTTCTGGGAGATCACGACCGTGCTGTCCTTCCTGCTGGTGGGGCACTACGCCGAACGGGCCACCAGCAGGCGCGCGGCCACCCAGGCACTCCTGGTGACCACTCTGGGCGGGCTGGCGATGCTCGCGGGCATCGTCGTGCTCGGCAACCTGGCAGGCACCTACCGGCTCTCCGAACTCGTCGCGGCGCCACCGACCGGCGTGGCGGCCGCCGTCGGCGTGGCACTCGTTCTCGTTGGCGCGCTGTCGAAGTCGGCGATCGTCCCACTGCACTTCTGGCTGCCGGGAGCCATGGCCGCGCCGACCCCGGTCAGCGCCTACCTGCACGCGGCGGCGATGGTGAAGGCCGGCGTGTATCTGGTGGCGCGAATGACGCCCGGCTTCGCAGACTCACCGGTCTGGCGGCCGATGGTGGTGACCCTCGGCTTGGTCACCATGCTGCTCGCCGGCTGGCGGGCGGTACGCGAGTACGACCTGAAGCTGATCCTCGCCTTCGGCACTGTCAGCCAGCTCGGCCTGATCACCGTGATGGTCGGCGCGGGCGGACGCGACATGATGCTGGCCGGGCTGGCCATGCTCGTCGCGCACGCGATGTTCAAAGCTGCGCTGTTCATGGTGGTCGGCGCCATCGACCACGCGACCGGCACCCGTGACATCCGGCGGCTCGCCTGGCTCGGGCAGGCCAGCCGGCCGCTGTTGGTCATCGCCCTCGGCGCCACGGCGAGCATGGCCGCGCTGCCACCCTTCCTCGGCTTCGTCGCGAAAGAGGCCGACTTCGAAACCGTCTCGCACAGCGCGTCACTCGGCGCTGCGGCACCAGTGGTGCTCGCGGGCATCGTGTTCGGCTCGGTCTTCACCACCATCTACAGCCTGCGATTCCTGTGGGGCGCGTTCGCGCGCAAGGGCCTGTCCCAGCCCAGCGTCCGCGTCGCCGAGATGCACCGGCTGCCCACGACTTTCCTGCTCCCACCGGCGATCCTGGCGGCGGCGGGGTTGCTGTTCGGACTCTGGCCCGCACCGCTGGACACGGTGCTCGACGACTACGCCGCCACGGTGCCCGGCGGTCAGCACTACGAGCTCGCGCTCTGGCACGGGCTGAATCTGCCACTGCTGCTGTCCGTCCTCGTCATCGCCGCAGGCACCACGGCGTTCTTCGGCCGCGACCGGATACGCCGGGCCCGCACGCCGTATCTGCCGCTGGGCAACGCCGACCACGTGTACGACTCCTTCATCCGCGGACTCGACGTGTTCTCGGTGCGGTTGACCGCGGTGACCCAGCGCGGATCGATACCCGCCACGCAGGCGGTGATTCTGTCGACGCTGGTGGTGCTGCCCGCGGCGGTGCTGGCGTTCGGAGCGCGCAACCGGCCGGAGTTCCGGCTGTGGGACTCTCCGGTGCAGGCGGTGGTCGGCTTACTGATGATCGCCGCGGCGCTGGGCGCGGTGGTGATGCGCAACCGGCTCGCCGCGGTGCTGCTGATCGGGGTGACCGGGTACGGCTGCGGCGCGATCTTCGCGTTCCACGGCGCACCCGATCTTGCCCTCACCCAATTCCTGGTCGAGACGCTGGTCCTGGTGATCTTCGTGCTCGTGCTGCGCTCGCTGCCCGCCGAGGCCGATCAGGCCGACATCGGCCGCTTCCGGTTGCCGCGGGCGGTGCTGTCGCTGGCCGTCGGCGCCACGGTCACCTCGCTCGCCGTCTTCGCGATGGCGGCCCGCAGCGGCGCCGGCATCGCCGAACTGCTTCCCGACGCCGCCTACTACCGGGGACACGGCGCCAACACGGTCAACGTGCTGCTGGTCGACATCCGCGCGTGGGACACCATGGGCGAGGTCTCGGTGCTGCTCGTCGCCGCGACCGGCGTCGCATCACTGGTGTTCCGGCACCGGCGGTTCGGCGCCGCGCCCCGCGTGTCGGACGCCGGCCAGCCCGACATCGGTCCCGTCGGCACCTACGCCAATTCGCCTGCCGCCGGCGAGGTCACGTGGCTGCGCGGCAGTGAACTGCGCGACCCGCGGCACCGCTCGCTGGTACTCGAGGTGGCGACCAGGGTGATCTTCCCGCTCATCATGGTGCTGTCGGCGTACTTCTTCTTCGCCGGCCACAACACTCCGGGCGGCGGCTTCGCGGGCGGCCTGACCGCGGGGCTGGCCCTGGTGCTGCGTTACCTGGCAGGCGGCCGCTACGAGCTCGGCGAGACGCTGCCGCTGGACGCAGGCAAGATCCTCGGCGTCGGGCTCGGGCTGTCCGCGGGCACCGCGGTGGGCTCGCTGCTGCTCGGCGCCCCGGTGCTGTCGTCTGCCGTCGTCGAGTTCGACGTCCCGGTGCTCGGCACCGTCAAGTTCGTCACCGCGCTGTTCTTCGACCTCGGGGTGTACCTCATCGTCGTCGGCCTGGTGCTCGACGTGCTGCGCAGCCTCGGTGCGCGGGTCGACACGGAGATGGCGACCCGATGACCACCTACCTGGTCCCGCTCATCCTCGTCGGGGCGCTCACCAGTGCAGGCGTCTACCTGCTGCTGGAACGCAGCCTGACCCGAATGTTGCTGGGACTGTTGCTGATCGGCAACGCAGTGAACCTGCTGATCCTGATGGTGGGCGGGCCGTCGGGCAATCCGCCGGTGCGCGGCCGCACCAGCAACGGCGAGACCACCACGGCCGATCCGCTTGCCCAGGGCATGATCCTGACCGCGATCGTGATCAGCATGGGCATCGCGGCGTTCGTGCTGGCGCTGACCTACCGGTCATTCCGGCTGACCACCGCCGAAGAGGTCGGCAACGACCCCGAGGATGCCCGGGTGTCCCGGCTGTCCGCCATGGACGCCACCCCCGTCGACGAGGATCGGCCACCCGACGCGGACACCACGAAGGACACCGACCTGCCCGACGAACTCGACGCGCTGCCCGGCCAGGAGGGCTCACGATGAGCCTCTCGACCGTGCTGACACCGCTGCCGGTGCTGATTCCGACACTGGCCGCGGCGCTGACGCTGTTCGCCGGCCGCACCCCCCGCCTGCAGCGCGCCATCACGTTGGTCGCGCTGATCGCGGTGGTGGCGGTGTGCGCCGTGCTGCTGTACCTGACGGACCGCGACGGCACGCTGGCGCTGCAGGTCGGGGGCTGGGGTCAGAGCGTGCCGGGCATGGGGCCGCTCGGCATCACGCTGGTGGTGGACCGGCTCTCGGCGCTGATGCTGGTGGTGTCGTCCATCGTGCTGCTGGCGGTGGTCTGCTACGCCATCGGTCAGGGCATCCGCGACGGCGACGACCGCCAGCCGGTGTCGATCTTCCTGCCGACCTACCTGGTGCTGTCGGCGGGCGTGTGCACCGCGTTCCTGGCCGGTGACCTGTTCAACCTCTTCGTCGGCTTCGAGGTCCTGCTGTCCGCCAGCTTCGTGCTGCTGACCATCGGGTCCAGTGCCGAGCGGGTCCGCGCGGGCATCGCCTACGTGATGGTGTCGATGGTCTCGTCGCTGATCTTCCTCATCGGTATCGCCCTGGTGTACGCCGCGACCGGCACACTCAACATGGCCGAATTGGGGGTGCGGCTCGACGAGGTCGCGCCGGGCACCCGCACCGCCCTGTTCGCCGTGCTGCTCGTCGCGTTCGGCATCAAGGCCGCGGTGTTCCCGCTGTCGACCTGGCTGCCCGACTCCTACCCCACCGCGCCTGCGCCCGTCACCGCCGTGTTCGCCGGACTGCTCACCAAAGTCGGCGTGTACGCCATCATCCGGGCACACTCGTTGCTCTTCCCCGGCGGCGGCCTGGACGCGGTGCTGTTGGTCGCCGCGTTCCTGACGATGGTGATCGGCATCCTCGGCGCGATCGCGCAGAGCGACATCAAGCGGCTGCTGTCCTTCACCCTGGTCAGCCACATCGGCTACATGGTGTTCGGCATCGCGCTGTCGAACGAACTCGGCATGTCCGGCGCCATCTACTACGTGGCGCACCACATTCTGGTGCAGACCACGCTGTTCCTGGTGGTCGGGCTGATCGAACGGCAGGCAGGCGCGTCGACCATGCAGCGACTCGGTGGACTCGCGGCCGCCAGCCCACTGCTGGCCTTCGTGTGGGTGGTGCCCGCGCTCAATCTCGGTGGCATTCCGCCGTTCTCGGGCTTCATCGGCAAGGTCGCGCTGATGGAGGCCGGCGCCGCCAACGGTTCCGTGCTGGCCTGGATGTTGGTCGGCGGCGGCGTGCTGACCAGCCTGCTGACGCTGTACGTGGTTGCCCGGGTGTGGACCAAGGCGTTCTGGCGGTCCCGTGTCGACGCTCCGGAGGGCCATCTCTCGGCGGCCGTACCCGCGGCGCTGCTCGTGGAGGACGAGGACATCGAATACGCCGACCGGGCGCATGTCGGCCGGATGCCGATCGGCATGCTGGTGCCGACGGGCGCGCTGATCGCGGTCGGCCTGACGCTGACGGTGGCGGCCGGGCCGATCTTCGCCTACAGCGTGCGCGCAGCCGAACAGGTGCTCGACCGCGAGCAGTACATCACCGCCGTCGTCGGGGAGCGGCCGTGACCGGCGACAGTATGCGGAGCAGGTGGCCGATGCGGCGGATCGCGCTGCGGGCGTGGGTGCTGTGCTGGCTGGTGCTGGTGTGGATCTTCCTGTGGGGCACCTTCTCCGCGGCCAACATCGTCAGCGGGCTGGCCGTCGCACTGGTGATCACCGTGCTGCTGCCGCTGCCCCCGGTGCCGGTCGAGGGGCGGATCCACCTGCTGTCGGTGCTCCGCCTGATCGCGACCGTCGCCTACTACCTGGTGCTGTCCTCGGTGCAGGTGGCGTGGCTGGCGATCAAGCCGGGCCCGCCGCCGTTGACGGCCGTGCTGCGGGCGCACCTCGCACTCAAGTCCGACCTCGTGCTGGCGCTGGCGGTCAACATCATGAACCTGACGCCGGGCAACATCGTGCTCGAGATCGACCAGTCCCGCCGGATGATCTACGTGCACGTGATCGACGTCGGGTCCGACCGCGCCCTGGCCCGGTTCTACCGCCAGGTCGACCAGTTCCAGCGGTTGCTGATCGCGGCGTTCGAACGCGACGCCGACTGGCGGCCCTCGGCCCATCCGGCGGAGGCAGTGGAGGAGGAGGATCGCGCATGACTTGCCAGCGAGGAGCGAAGGCGGATCGCGCATGACATTCGTGTGGATCATCGCCGCGGTGATGCTCAGCGCCGCGGCGGCCATCGTGATGTTCCGGCTGCTGGCCGGCCCGAGCACGCTGGACCGGCTGGTCGCGCTCGACACCCTGGTGGCCGTCACGATGTGCGCGATCGGCACGTGGGCGGCGTTCAGCCTCGACACCACCGTCACCTACAGCCTCACCGCGCTGGCGCTCATCAGCTTCGTCGGTTCGGTCAGCGTGGCGCGGTTCCGGGTGCCCGACATCGAGAAGCGGAGGACCCGGTGAGCAGTCCCGACATCCCTGATGTGGCCGCCGCGATCCTGGTGCTCGGCGGCTCGACGCTCGCGCTGACCGCGGCGATCGGCGTCGTCCGGTTCCCCGACACACTGTCGCGGATGCACGCGGCGACCAAGCCCCAGGTGCTGGGCCTGCTGCTGGTGCTCGCGGGTGCGGCGATCCGGTTGCGGGGCAACGTCGATGTCGGCATGGTGATCCTGACCGGGCTGTTCACCATCATCACCGCGCCGGTGGTCGCGAACCGCGTCGGGCAGTTGGCCTATCGCGAACAGAACATTCGCGACGACTTGTTGACCAGGGACGAGATGCATGAGTTCGCGGCCGAGGGGGAACACCGTCCGCATGGCACGGACGGACTCTGACACCTGGAGCATCACCGAGGGCGTCGGTCCCACCGCGCTGGGCGTCGCGATGGCCCGGGCCGGTGAGTCCTCGGCCGGCTGCCCGCTGTTCGACGATCCGTTCGCGCAGGTGTTCATCGACGCCGCCGTCGCCCGCGGCTGGGAGTTGCCGACGGGTGCGATGGCCGAGCGGATCCGCGCGCTGTCGGGATACGCGGCGTCGCGTACCAAGTGGTTCGACGAGTTCTTCATCGCCGCGGGCGCACACGGTGTCGAACAGTCGGTGATCCTCGGCGCGGGCCTGGACTCCCGTGCCTGGCGGATGCCGTGGGTGAGCGGCAGCGTGGTCTTCGAGATCGACCAGCCGCAGGTGCTCGAGTTCAAGCTGGAGGTGTTGCGCGCCCACGGTGCCGAGCCAAATGCGCGGTACGTCCCGGTGCCGGTCGACCTGCGCCAGGACTGGCCGAAGGCGTTGCGCGACGCCGGTTTCGACTCCACCCAGCCGGCGGCGTGGTCGGCCGAGGGCCTGCTGCCCTACCTCCCCGCAGAGGGCCAGGGCCGGTTGTTCGCCCAGATCGCCGAGATGGCCGTGCCGAGCAGCCGCATCGCCGTCGAGGCGTTCGTCGAGGACCGCACCGACGTCGCGGAGTGGTTGGCCGCGCAGGGCTGGGACGTCACGACGATCGACGCCCGTCGGCTGATGAACCGCTATGACCGGTGCACGCCCGACGACGCCGAGGACGCCTTCCCCGACACGGTGTTCGTCGATGCGAAGCTCAGTTCCGCGGCGACGACGGGGCCCATGGCAGCGACCGCCTAGCGATTACTCCCCCGAGAGCTGGAACTCGACCCGTGCGGTCACCGTGTCGACGGCTTCGCTCAACGCGTCCAGCCGTGATGCCGGTCCGGGCGCCGCCAGCACCGCGTACCGGTCGGCAGGGCCCATCGGCAGTCGGTTGGCCAACGCGTACAGGCGCTTCGGCAGGTCGGGTTCGGCGCGCGCGAGCAGGCCGTCGCGGTCGCGGATCTCGATGCCGCGGGCGGTCGCGATCCGCTCGAACAGCGCGATGATGCGGTTCTCCACATCGGCGAGCCGGACCTGGTCGACGCCGGCGTCGGGCTCGTCGGGCCACGGTTCGACGTCGGCCCGCGGGTACGGATCGTCGTCGAGCCACTCGGTGACCCGGATCCGTTCGCCGAGGGGACAATTCATCCGGTACCGGCCCTCGCCGGTGGCGGCGCACTCGGCGATCCGGGCCAGCACTCCCACCCGGCTGCGCCGGTCCCCGCCGCCCACCTCACGCCCGGCCTCGATCAGCACCACCCCGAACACCGGGTCGTCGGCGGCCAGGCAGTCGCGGACCAGGGCGGCGTAGCGGGGCTCGAAGATCCGCAGCGGCAACTCCTCGCCGGGCAGCATCGCCACTTCGAGCGGGAACATCGGCGTGACGCTCATGGATCCAACCTATAGTTCGAGCTCGCCGACGATGGCGTCCACGACCGCGCGCAGGTCGCCGTCGGTCTCCTCGGCCACGCGCCGCTGCCGCTGATAGGACGCCCCCAGCCGGTGCATGTCGACCACCGCGGCCAGCTCGTCGACGCAGCCGAGCGACTTCGCGACCGGCTGCAGCCGGTCCACCAGATTGTCGAGGTCCTCGGTGACCAGTCGCTCGTTGCTGTCGGCGTCGAGGATGATGATGGCGTCCAAGCCGTATCGCGCGGCCCGCCACTTGTTCTCCTGCACGTGCCACGGCGGCATCATCGGGAGTTCCTCGCCCGCGTCGAGCCTGCGGTCGAGGTCGACGATCAGACAGTGGGTGAGCGCCACCAGCGCGCCCAGTTCCCGCAGGTTCGACACCCCGTCGCACACCCGCACCTCGACGGTGCCCAGATGCGGTGAGGGCCGGATGTCCCAGCGGACCTCGTTGATGTGGTCGATGATGCCGGTCTTCTTCTGGTCGTGGACGAAGCCCTCGAACTCCGACCACTGCCGGAACTGGAACGGCAGCCCCGCCGTCGGCAGCTGCTGGAACATCATCGCCCGGTTGCTCGCGTAGCCGGTGTCCTCACCGTCCCAGAACGGCGACGACGCGGACAGCGCCAGCAGATGCGGGAACTGGTTGAGCAGTGACGAGATTATCGGCATCACCTTGTGCGCCGACGACACCCCGACGTGGACGTGCACTCCCCAAATCACCATCTGACGGCCCCACCACTGCGTGCGCTTGATCAGCTCGGCATACCGCGGCGCATCGGTGAGCTGGGCCGCCGACCACTTCGCGAACGGATGGGTGCCCGCGCTGAACAGGTTCATCCCGCGGTCGCGCACCACCTGCTGCGCCGTGACCAGGCTGCCGCGCAGGTCGTCCATCGCCTCGGGCACGGAATTGCAGACACCCGTGACGATTTCGACGGTGTTGCGCAGCAGCTCCTTGTGCACCTTGGGGTTCTCGCCGATCTCGGCGATCACCGCGGCGGCCTCGTTGCTCAGGTCGCGGGTGACGGCGTCGACGAGCGCGAACTCCCATTCGACGCCGAGCGTCGGGCGGTAGGACCCGGCGAAGTCGATACGGCTACTGCGCGGGAGCGATGACACCGCAGGCCACCCGGCCGCCGGCGTCACCGGTCGCCAGCGTCTGCTGGTCGGGACCCGGCGTGCCATTGACCTGCTGATACTTCTCCGGCGGGATGTTCGCGAAGTTGTCGGCCTTCTCGTGGATGATGATCGCCGTCTTCTGGCCGGCCTGCAGCTGCTCGGCGGTGAACGCGTCGGTGGTGGTCACCAGCATCGCCGAACCGTCCTCACGCACCTGCAGCGAGCTCAGGTCACCGCTCGCCGGGTGCTCGGTGTGGCCGGGCACCTGGAAGTGCCCGCCCGCGGAGTTGAAGTTGGCCGGCGCGCCGCCGGTGGGGGCCACGGAGTCGGCCTCGCACTTGCCGACCGAGTGAATGTGCATGCCGTGGAAGCCCGGCGCCAGCTGTCCGGATGCGGTGGTCCGCACCGTGACCGTCGCGTAGCCGCCGGTGAAGTCGATGTCGGCGGTGGCCACCGTGGTGCCGTCCGGCGTCCGCAATTCGGCGGACAGTTTCTCGCCGCCGCCGCCTTCACCACCACCTTCACCGCCGCCCTGGCCTTCGCCCTGCTCTTCGCCCGGCGCGGCGGACGGAGACGGCGAGCCGGTCCACACCGACGGCGTGGTGCCGGGAGTGGTTGACGCCTGCTCGGGATTGCTGCAGGCGCTCAAAGCAAGAGCGGGAACGGCGAACAGGGCGGCGACGGTGGCGGACTTGCGCATGGCCACGAGCCTAACCGGTGACCGCCACGATCACGCCTGGTGGTTGGTCGGCGAGGCCGGGCGAGCGCGGCTCGACCGGGGCCTCGAGCAGCTTCCCGACTTCGTCGGCGGCCTCGCGTTCGCCGGGTGCCTCGCCGAAGTACACCGTGGTGGCGGTGACGCCCTCCAGGGTGAGGTTGCCGGTGTCGGCGACGTTCCAGTCGGCATCGCGAAGGCGGGTGGCCACGCCTTCGGCGGCGCCTGCCACGTCGGAGATGTTGTAGACCCGGACCTCGGGGCGTGCGGCAGGCGCTTCCGACGACGCCGGGGCCGCAGAGGTGGTGGAGACGGCGGACGCCACGGGCGCGTCGTCGTCACCGGAGTCGTCGCTCGAGCCCATCGCCTGGAAACCGACCAGCAGGAAGACCACACCGAGGAACAGCAGCACCATGACCATGGCCCGCAGCGGCAGCCCGGAACTCTCTCGCTGGTTCATCGCGCCCACTCTAACGAGTTGCGTTCAGCCGACCGACCGCTCAGGTGACTTCGAAGCCCAGTCTGCGCGCCGCGCGGGCCTTCTGCCTGCTGGCGCGCAGTCGCCGCAGGCGCTTGACCAGCATCGGGTCCGCCGCCAGCGCTTCGGGCCGGTCGACCAGCGCGTTGAGCACCTGGTAGTAGCGGGTCGCCGACATCGAGAACAGCTCCCGGATGGCGTCTTCCTTGCTGCCGGCGTACTTCCACCACTGACGTTCGAACGCCAGGATGTCGTGCTCGCGCCGGGAGAGGCCTTCGGGGAGATCAGAGTCATCGCCGGAAGGCTCAGTACGCGCCATAGCGCCGTCCATATTGCTCCTCGGACCTTTCCGACCTGAAAAGAATGACATCCCTGTAGTTCGCGCTCATTCAATCACGGGTTGCAGGGTTGCGACGTCATCAATGCGGGCGAGTCGGCTGGTGCGTCGTGCGGACATAGGCCGCCGACTTAAGCTCTCCCGCATGGCCGTCGTACCCATCCGCATAGTAGGAGACCCCGTCCTGCGCACCGCGACCACTCCCGTGCCCGTCGGCGCCGACGGTTCGTTGCCCGCAGACCTGGCGGATCTGATCACCGACCTCTACGACACGATGGACGCGGCGTACGGAGTCGGCCTGGCCGCCAACCAGATCGGCGTCTCCAAGCGGGTGTTCGTCTACGACTGCGCCGACTCGCGCGGCCGCACCACCCGTCGCCGCGGGGTCGTCGTCAACCCCGTACTCGAGACCTCCGAGGTCCCCGAGACGATGCCCGATCCCGACGACGACGAAGAGGGCTGCCTCTCGGTGCCCGGCGAGCAGTTCCCCACCGGCCGGGCGGACTGGGCCCGCGTCACCGGACTCGACGCCGATGGAAACCCGATCACCCTCGAGGGCACCGACCTGTTCGCTCGGATGCTGCAGCACGAGACCGGACACCTCGACGGGTTCCTCTACCTCGACCGGCTCGTCGGCCGGCACGCGCGTGCGGCCAAACGCGCCGTCAAGTCCAACGGTTGGGGTGTCGAGGGCCTGAGCTGGCTGCCCGGCAAGGACCCCGACCCGTTCGGCCACTGAGCCGTCCGTGCCGGAACTCCCGCCCGTCGGCACCCGCGTCAGCCTGCGCCACCGGCTGCCGCCGGGTTCGTCGCCGCCGCTGACCGACGTGGTCGGCCACCTCGTCGCGGTCGGTCCGACACTGCGGGTGCGCACCAAACGGGGTGACGAGGTGAGCGTCGCCGCCGCCGACGTGGTGGCAATCAAGGCACTCGCCGACGCACCGGTGCGCACCGCCGACATCCGCAATCTCGAACACGCCGCCGCCGCGGCATGGCCGGGGCGGCATCAGGTGTGGGTCGACGGGTGGCTGCTGCGCGAGGCCGGCGGCCACACCCACCGCGGCAACTCCGCGGTGCCCTTGCGGGCCGGCGCCGATCTGCGCGCACTGCCCGGCATCGTCGAGTGGTACGCCGGCCGCGGCTTGACGCCCTGGCTCTCGGTGCCCGATCGGTTGGTGCGGCTGCCTGCGGCGGCGCCCACCCACATCGAGTCGCTCGTGATGACGCGTGCGCTTCCGTCCGGCGGGCACCGCGCGGCGGTGAACCTGGCCGCGCGCCCCGATGACCGGTGGCTGCACACCTATCAGCGCGACGTGCCGGTGGACGTGTTGACCGCGGTGATCGAGGGCGAGCTGACGTTCGGGCGTCTCGACGACGCCGCCGTCGGGCGCGCCGCCGTCACCACCGCGCCGGACGGCAGCCGCTGGGTGGGGGTGTCGGCGGTGCGGGTGGCCGAGGACCGACGCCGCCGCGGCCACGCCCGGACGCTGTGCGAGGCGCTGCTCGACTGGGGAGCAGCCCGCGGTGCGACGCGCGCCTACGTCCAGGTCGTCGCCGACAACGCCGGCGCCGCTGCGCTCTACGAGTCGATGGGCTTCGTCACCCAGCACCGGCAGCGCTACGTCGACGCACGCGCGCTGTGACGGTGGAGCGCTCGTAGGCTGTCACCCATGCGGCTGGCCACCTGGAACGTCAACTCCATCCGCGCGCGCGTGGACCGCGTGACCGACTGGTTGTCGCGCGCCGACGTCGACGTGCTGGCGATGCAGGAGACCAAGTGCAACGACGAGCAGTTCCCGACGATGCCGTTCGCCGCCCTCGGCTACGAGGTGGTGCACTGCGGCTTCAGCCAGTGGAACGGGGTGGCGATCGCGTCGCGGGTCGGCATCGAGGACGTGGCCGTCGGGTTCGACGGCCAGCCGACGTGGAGCGACAAACCTGACATAGAAGCGGCAGCGGAGGCGCGCGCGCTCGGCGCGACGTGTGGCGGTGTCCGGGTGTGGAGCCTCTACATCCCGAACGGCCGCTTCGTCGATTCACCGCACTACCGGTACAAGCTCGAGTGGCTTGCGGCACTGCGCAAGACGTCGAACGCCTGGCTCACCGAGGATCCCCGCGCGCAGATCGCGCTGGTCGGCGACTGGAACATCGCGCCCACCGACGACGACGTGTGGAGTGTCGAGGCGTATCGCGACAGCACACACGTCACCCCGCCGGAGCGCGCGGCATTCGACGCGATCGTCGACACCGGATTCACCGACGTGGTGCGGCCGTTCACACCGGGCCCCGGCGTCTACACCTACTGGGACTACACCCGGTTGGCGTTCCAGAAGCGGCGCGGCATGCGCATCGACTTCGTCCTCGGCTCACCGGCGTTCGCCGAACGGGTGGGCCACGCCGAGATCGTCCGCGAGGAGCGAAAAGGCAAGGGCGCCAGCGATCACGCTCCGGTGCTGGTGGAGCTCACCGGCTAATCCGCCGCCTCGTGCAGGGCCCGCCAGAGTCCCGCTCTGGACCGGATGCCCAGCTTGCGGTACACCCGGGACAGGTGCAGCTCGATGGTCTTCGTGCTGACGAAGAGCTCGGCGGCGATCTCCTTGTTGGTGCGGCCCGCTGCGGCGAGCTCGGCCGCGCGCAGCTCCGGCGCGGTCAGACCCGGACGCTGCCGGGGAGCGAGCTGAGCCACCTCCCACCGTGCCCGTTCGGCCCAGAACCGCAGACCCATCCGCTCGAAGGTGCGCAGCGCGGACTGCAGGAGGTCACCGGCTGCGGCGCGGTCGCGCAGCCGGTGCCGCAGGTGGCCGGCGAGCAACTGTGTGCGGGCGAGTTCGAAGGGCATCGCCGCGCGCTCGTGCTCGCGCAGCGCCCGGTCCGCCACGACGGCGGCCGCCTCGATGTCGCCGCGTGCGGCGATCAGCATGCTGCGACACCGGCCGGCGACCGCACGCGTCCACGGCCTGCCGAGCCGGTCGCCGTTGCGCTCGAGCACGCCGATGATGCGGTCGGCTTCGACGTACCGGCCGACGGCGATCATGGCCTCCACGGCATCGGGGAGGAAGGGCGCGGTGACGATCTCCGTCGCCGCGGGCAGCACCCGCCACTGCGCCACCAGCGGATCCAGATGCCGAAGCGCCGCTTCATGATTGCCCAGAGACAACTCCAGTGATCCCAGCGCGGTGACCGCCCAGGTACTCAGCCGCCCGGAGTCGCACCGCCGGCCGACCGCCAACGCCTCTGCACCGTCGCGGCGGCAGGCCTCGACCCGTCCCAGGTAGGCGTCCACCACCGTCCGCACGGTCAGCGCGATGAACATGGGCAGATCCCCGCCGAGCGCGAGCGCACGCTCCATCGTCGCCTCGGCCGTCCGCTCGGCTGCCTCCATGTCCCCCCGCCAGGCGTGTGCCAGCACGAGGTTGAAGCCGATCAGGATGAGTTCGCTCTCCTCACCGCGATCGGTGCACCGCCGCGCGATCGCGGTCAGCATCTCGGCCGCCTCGTCCACCTGGTGCGACCACAGTTTCAGCAGGGCGTGCAGCGTCCGTGGCCGCACCGCCAGTGGCACATCGGCGGGATCGTCGACCTGCAGGGCGCGACTCATCGCCTCCTCGTCGAGTCCGTCGCCGACCAGGAACCGCATCATCGCCCGCATCGTCGTGGCCTGGACGAGAAGATCTTCGCGCGGCAGCTGCTCGGCCAGTTCCACCGCCTGCTCCGCCCGGCGCAGCGCAGCGTCGGCCTCTCCGGCGTTGTACTCGACGAAGGCCAGCATCACCAGCATCGGCACCTGCCGGTCCGGGACTGCGCCGGGTTGCCCGACGGCGTCGCGCAACAGCGCGGCGGCGTCGGCGGAACTGTTGTCGTACAACCGGACCAGCCCGAGCAGGTGTAGCGCCTCGGCACGCAGCGGTCCGGGCGCGAGCCGATCGACGGTGTGCTGCAGCAGCGTTCGTGCCCGAGCTGCGCTGCCTGCCTCGAAGTGGTTCGCGGCCGCCGCGATGGCGCGTTCGGGGGTGTCGCCGCCGCACCCGCGGGCCAGCTCGAGGAGTTCTGCCGCGGTGGCCGGTGCACCCCGCAGGCGCGCGGACTCGGCGGCGGTGTCCAGCCCGTGCAGGACGCGCTCGTCGGCGACCTCAACGGACAGTGCGAGGTGCCGGGCGCCGAGCTCGGCGTCGTCGAGCGCGTCGGCGAGCCGCCGGTGCATCATCCGGCGCATGGCCGGAGCGGCTTCGGCGTACGCGCCACGGGCCAGCAGTGGATGGGTGAAACGCAGGTGCTGCCCCGAGATCTCGATGACTCCGGCACGCTCGGCGTCCTCCAGCAGCGCAACCACCTCGTGCAGCTCCGACCCGGTCACCGACGCCAGCGCCGCCATGGTGGGTGCGGGCAGACAGGACGCGGCCAGCAGCACCCACTTCGTCGAGTCGGTGAATCCCGCGATGCGGGCCATGACGAGGTCGGCGAGGGTGGCGGGCAGCTCGCCCGCCGGACCTCCGGTCGCGTGCGCGAGTTCCAATGCGTAGAAGGGATTGCCGCCGGACTCCCGATGGATGCGCACCGTCTCGCCGCGGGCCAGCGGGCGGGTGAGCCGGCCGGCGAGCACCTCACGCAACGCCCCGAGGCTGAGCGGCCGGACGTCGAGCCGGTGCATGCGCGCGGGATCGTGCAGCTCGAGTTCGGCCATCGCCCGCTCGCCCTTCACGTCGGCGCGCCCGGTGGCCACGAACCCGATCCGACCGGTGCACCGCCGCGCCACCGACGCGATGACGAGCCGGCTCGGCGGGTCGAGCCACGGCAGATCGTCGATGGCCACGAGGACGGGCGACATCTGCGCGAGCCGGTCGAGCGCCGAGCGGACCGCCGCGACGACCGCACGCTGACCGGTGACCGGATCACCCTCGGCAGACGGCGCGAGCACCCGGTCGATCGCCAGTCGCTGTGGGCGCGGCAGCTCGTCGAACACCGACTCGTCGAGCACGCGGAGCAGATCGCCCAGCGCCGCAAACGAAGCTGCGGAACCCGTCGAGTGCGCGCGGGTGCTCAGCACGCGGAACCCGACCTCGGTGGCGCGGACGACGCAGGCCTGCCAGAGCGTCGTCTTCCCGATGCCCGGTTCACCGATGAGAGCCAGCAGCGACGGCCCGTCGGCGGCCTCGCTCAGGAAGGTGCGGACGACGCCGAGCTCCGCCTCCCGACCGACCACTCGTTCCCCCACCCCGGAATCCTCTCAGCCCACGGCGACTCTCCGCTCGGCAAACGCCGGCTGGGCGCCGGACCGGCGGCACGACGTGCCCCCTTCCCCGCGCTGGGGCCTTGCGCTACGTTGGGGACGCCATCAACACGGGAGCGCGCACCGAGCGTGCTGAGAGGACAGCTGGGGCTGTCGACCGTACGAACCTGACCGGGTAATGCCGGCGTAGGGAGACATGTCATGACCGACCGTTCTGTCGTTGCCGACGCTGCGATCACCACCGGCCCGATCACGGGCAGCAGCAAGGTCTACCGCGAGATTCCCGGCATACCGGATTCGCGGGTGCCGTTCCGGCGGGTGCATCTGACCGCCGAGGGTGAGCGACACCTCGACCTGTACGACACCTCCGGCCCGTACACCGACCCGGCCGCCACGATCGACCTGCAGGCGGGCCTGCCTGCGCGACCCGGCGTGGTCGCCGACCGCGGCACCCAGCTGCAACGCGCGCGCGCCGGCGAGATCACCGCCGAGATGGCGTTCGTCGCCACCCGCGAAGGGATGCCCGCAGCGCTGGTGCGCGACGAGGTGGCACGCGGGCGCGCAGTGATCCCGGCGAACCACCGGCACCCCGAGTCGGAGCCGATGATCATCGGAAAAGCGTTCGCGGTGAAGGTGAATGCCAACATCGGCAACTCCGCGGTCACGTCGTCGATCGCCGAGGAGGTGGACAAGATGGTGTGGGCCACCCGATGGGGCGCCGACACCATCATGGACCTCTCGACGGGCCGCGACATCCACCTCACCCGCGAGTGGATCCTGCGCAATGCGCCGGTCCCGGTCGGCACGGTGCCCATCTACCAGGCGCTGGAGAAGGTGAACGGCGATCCGACCGCGCTGACCTGGGAGTGCTACCGCGACACCGTGATCGAGCAGTGCGAACAGGGCGTCGACTACATGACGGTGCACGCGGGCGTGCTGCTGCGGCACGTTCCGCTGACCGTCGGGCGGGTGACCGGCATCGTCAGCCGCGGCGGGTCCATCATGGCGGCGTGGTGCCTGGCGCACCACCGGGAGTCGTTCCTGTACACCCACTTCGACGAACTCTGCGAGATCCTCGCGCGCTACGACGTCACCTTCTCACTGGGCGACGGACTGCGGCCGGGCTCGATCGCCGACGCCAACGACGCGGCCCAGTTCGCCGAACTCCGCACCCTCGGCGAACTGACGAAGATCGCGAAAGGCCATGGCGTGCAGGTGATGATCGAAGGTCCGGGACATGTCCCGATGCACAAGATCGTGGAGAACGTGCGCCTCGAGGAGGAACTGTGCGACGAGGCGCCGTTCTACACACTGGGGCCGCTCACCACCGACATCGCCCCGGCGTACGACCACATCACCTCGGCGATCGGGGCGGCGATGATCGCGCAGGCAGGCACCGCGATGCTGTGCTACGTCACCCCCAAGGAACACCTCGGGCTGCCCGACCGCAAGGACGTCAAGGACGGCGTGATCGCCTACAAGATCGCCGCCCACGCCGCCGACCTGGCCAAGGGGCACCCCGGTGCGCAGGCCCGTGACGATGCGTTGAGCCGGGCACGCTTCGAGTTCCGGTGGCACGACCAGTTCGCGCTGTCACTCGATCCGGACACCGCACGGGAGTTCCACGACGAGACGCTGCCCGCCGAGCCCGCCAAGACCGCACACTTCTGTTCGATGTGCGGCCCGAAGTTCTGCTCGATGCGCATCAGCGCCGACCTGTCGGAGGCCATCCGCGACGCCCACGAGCAGGGCATGGCCGACAAGTCCCGGGAGTTCGCCGACCGCGGCAACAGGGTGTACCTGCCTCTGGAAAACTCCGTGCCATGACGTTCCTGCCGCTCACCCCGCCCGGCGAGACACCGCTGCGGGTGATGACCATCGCCGGGTCGGACTCCGGCGGCGGCGCGGGCATCCAGGCCGACCTGCGCACGTTCGCCCTGCTCGGGGTACACGGGCTGGTCGCCGTCACCGCGGTGACGGTGCAGAATTCCGTGGGCGTCAAGGGCTTTCACGAGATCCCGCTGGACGTGGTGGCCGGCCAGATCAATGCGGTGGCGTCCGACATCGGCGTGCAGGCCGCGAAGACCGGCATGCTGGCGTCGTCGGCCATCATCGAGACGGTCGCGGACGCCTGGCGGAGGGTGACACCGGACGGCGCGGTGCCCCTGGTGGTCGACCCGGTGTGCGCGTCGATGCACGGTGACCCGCTGCTGCATCCCAGCGCCCTCGACGCGCTGCGCAACCAGCTGTTCCCGCTGGCGACAGTGGTCACACCGAACCTGGACGAGGTGCGCCTGCTCGTCGGCGTCGACGTGGTCGACGAGAAGACCCAGCGCGAGGCCGCCCGTGCGCTGCACGCGCTCGGACCACGATGGGCGCTGGTCAAGGGCGGGCACCTGCGATCGTCGGCACACAGCCCCGATCTGCTCTACGACGGTGCCGACTTTTACGAATTCGACACCACCCGGATCGACACCGGACACGACCACGGCGCAGGCGACACCCTGGCGGCGGCGACCGCGGCTGCACTCGCGCACGGTTACGCGGTCCCGGACGCGGTGGCCTTCGGAAAGCGCTGGGTCACCGAATGTCTGCGCGCGGCATACCCGTTGGGCCACGGCCACGGACCGGTTTCGGCGCTGTTCCGGCTGCACGAGCCCGATGACGCTCGATGACATCGCCGGGGTGGCGCACCACCCCGACGGCGAGCCGGCCGGCGCGGTGGTGCTCACCCACGGTGCAGGCGGCAGCCGGGACGCGCCGTTGCTCATCCGGATCTGCGACGAGTGGGCCGCCCGGGGGTGGCTGGCCGTCCGCTACAACCTGCCCTACCGAAGGCGCAGGCCGAAGGGCCCGCCGTCGGGGTCCGCGGCCGCCGACCAGGCGGGCGTCGCGGAGGCCGTCGAGACGGTCCGTGCGCTGACCGACGGCCCCGTCGTGGCGGGCGGGCACTCCTACGGCGGCCGCATGACGTCGATGGCGGTGGCCGACGGGCTCGCGGTCGCCGTCCTCACGCTGTTCTCCTATCCGCTGCACCCGCCCGGAAGGCCGGACCGCGCACGCACCGAGCACCTGCCGCGGATCACCGTGCCGACGGTGTTCACCCACGGGACGGCCGACCCGTTCGGCACCATCGACGAACTGCGACCCGCCGCGGGGCTCGTCGGCGCGGACACCGAAGTCGTCGAGATCACCGGCGCCCGCCACGACCTGGGTTCGAAGAAGCTCGACGTACCCGCGCTCGCGGTCGACGCGGCACTTCGCCTACTGCGGTGACCTGGGCATCGGCTCGGGACTGACGATATCGTCGCCGGATGACCACACCGCCGGGGCCGCCGCCACCGCCGTACGGACAGGGCCCCTACGGACAGGGCCCGTACGGCCCGCCGCCGGTTCAGCCCTATCCGCAGCAGGGTCAGCCCTATCCGCCGCCACCGCCGCAGCCGTACTCCACTCCCACGGGCTATCCCCCGCCGCCTGCGCCTCCGAAACGGAAGAACCGGCTGTGGCTCATCCTGGGCGTGGTGGGGCTGGTACTGCTGCTGCTCATCGCCGCGGTCATCGTCGTCGCTTACTTCCTCGTCGGCCGTGGCACCGTGACGGCGAACAACGTCGAGATCGGCGACTGCCTGGCCGACATGCCCGACGGCACCCGGGTGCTCACCGTCCGCACCGTCGACTGCGCCGAGTCGCACGAGGGTGAGGTGTTCGCGATGCTGACCATGCCCGACGGCGACTTCCCGGGCCAGTCCTCCCTCGAGGAGTTCTCCGACGGCTGCGGCCCCGCGCTGGCCGCCTATGCGCCCACGGCGATCGACGACCCCTCCGTCGGCGTGTACGTGCTCTACCCGACCGAGGAGACCTGGTCCCAGGGCGACCGCGTGGTGACCTGCATCGCCACCGTCGACCCGCCGCGCGCCGGGTCGCTGAAGGGCTAGATCAGGCCGGCGGCCCCGGTACCTCACGGCCACCTACCCGATACCTGGGGTACCGTTCACCCATGACTTCGGAGCACTTCGACGCGGTCATCGTGGGTGCCGGCTTCGGTGGAATCGGCGCCGCCATCCAGCTCAAGCGGATGGGCATCCACGATTTCGTCATCCTCGACCGGGAGGACGACCTGGGCGGCACGTGGTACGTCAACCACTACCCCGGCCTGGCCGTCGACGTCCCCACCACCACGTACAGCTACTACTTCGAGCCGAACCCGAACTGGTCGCGGCTGTTCTCCACGGGGCGGGAGATCAAGCAGTACGCCGACGACGTCGCCGACAAGTACGACGTGCGCCGCCACATCCGGTTCAGCACGACCGTCGAGGGCGCCCGCTGGGACGAGGAGGCCAAGGTCTGGCGCGTGACGATCGCCGGCGGGGACACCATGGCTGCCCGCTACCTGGTGACCGCCACGGGATTCCTGTCGCAGCCGAAGCTGCCCGACATCCCGGGCATCAGCGACTTCGAGGGTCGCATCGTGCACACCGCCGACTGGGACGACGACTACGACGCCACCGGCGAGCGGGTCGCGATCATCGGCACCGGGGCCACCGCGGTTCAGCTCATTCCCGAACTGGCCGAGAAGGCCGCCGACCTGACCGTCTATCAGCGCACCCCCATCTGGGTGGCGCCGAAGATCGACCTGCACTTCTCGGAACGGGTCAAGCGGGTGTTCGCCAGGTTCCCGCTGTCGCAGCGGATCATCCGCGCGGTGACCGACAACATCTACGAGGCGATGATCACCATCGGCGTGGTGAACTACCGGGTGCCCCTGTTCCGCAGGCTCAACATCTCCGCGATGGACCTGTGCAGGATGAACCAGTTCTTCTGGATCAGGGACAAGGAACTGCGCCGCAGACTCACACCGGACTACGACATCGGATGCAAACGGCCGACCTTCTCCAACCGCTACCTGCGCACGTTCACCAAACCGCACGTGCACCTGCAGAGCGACGGCATCGAGCGGGTCGAGGCCGACGGCATCGTCAACGCCGACGGCACCCGCACCGCCGTCGACACCCTTGTGCTCGCGACGGGATTCGACCTGTGGGAGGCCAACTTCCCGGCCATCGAGGTGATCGGCCGTGACGGCCGCAACCTCGGGAAGTGGTGGCGCGAGACACGGTTCCAGGCCTACCAGGGCGTGTCGATGCCGTACTTCCCGAACTACCTCAGCCTCGCCAGCCCGTATGCCTTCCTCGGCCTGAACTTCTTCAACACGATGGAGTACCAGATGCGGCTGATGGAGCGGCTCTTCGGCGAGGTCCGGCGGCGCGGGGCCACCACGTTCGAGGTCACCGAGGCAGCCAACGACCACTACCTCGAGCGGATGACCGAGATGCTGGCCGGGTCGCTGTGGACGATCGGCAACTGCGCCTCCGCGCGGTCCTACTACTTCAATCCCAGCGGCGAGCCCTCGCTGCTGCGGCCGATGTCCACTCGCGAGGCGATCAGGGAAGCCTCGCAGTTCCCGCTCACCGACTACCAGATCGCCTGAGCTGTCCGTTTTCTGAGAGGAATCGTCTGTGCCCAGAGGAATTGCGAACAAGCCGGATTCGCGTGCCGCCAGGCTGGCCGGCCTGGCCCTGGCCGGTACCGGGCTGGCGCACTTCGCCAATCCGAAGATGTTCGAGCCGATCACCGTGGCGTCGTTCCCGAACAACACCCGCCGCCACGTGTACACCAACGGCGGTCTGGAGACCGCGATCGGCCTCGCGCTCGCCGCACGCCGCACCCGGAGGCTGGGCCTCGCGGGCCTGCTCGGCTACGCCGCCTACTTGGCAGGCAGCACCGTTCGCAGCCGGTAGCGACCGAGCAGCGTCAGGTCCATCAGCGTCGCCACCGTCGCCCGGGACTGCTCGGAGTCGCGGTATCCCATCAGCCGGCCCAGGTCGACCATCAGGGCCATCGCGGCGTAGACCGCGAAACGGGCCTGCCCCGTTGTCCATTCGGGCCGCAATGTGACCACGATGCCGACCCAGCCGTCGATGGTGGAGCGCTGCAGGTTGCGCAGGATCTCCTGATCGGCGGGCGCCATGTTGAGCCGTTCGGTGTAGTACACGTAGTCCAGTTCCGGGTGGGCGAACGACCGCTCGACATAGGCGTCGACGAGCCGGGCCAGCGCCACCTCCCGGTCCGGCACGGTGCCCAGCACCGTCGACACCTCGGCCGACAGCCGGTCGGCCGACCGCCGGAAGCCGGCCGCCAGGATGTCGCTCTTGCCGGAGAAGTAGCGGTAGATGCCCGACGCGGGCATGCCGACGGCCGAGGCGATGTCCTCCACGCTGGTGTCGCGGTAGCCCTTCTCGTTGAACAACCGCATCGACTCACTCAGCAGCGCCTCGTACTTCGACGCCGGAGGTGCCACGGCGGCGGGTGAGGCGTCGACGTCGTCGGCCACGTCGGGCAACTCCACCCCGGCCAGCGCCACGACGATGTCGGACATCAGCATCCGGACCTGGATACCGGGCAGCTTCGCGCCGTGGTCGACGATGCTGCCGATCACGCTGAGCACCGCGGTCGACATCGTCCACTTCTGCCGGGAGGTGAGGTCGGGCCGGATCGCGGTCAGCGGCTCCTGGATCCGCCGGTGCACCTCGCGCAGTTGGGTGTTGAGGGTCGCCTGGTCGTCGCCGCGGAGGTAGCGGGCCTCCCAGCGGTACAGCCCACCGGATTCCCGGCTCGCGAGCGCGGTCTCGGAGAGCGCGACCGCCAGCCCGCGCAGCGTCTGCGTCGGGTCGTCGTCGCCCGCCGGGTCCACCGACATCACGCTGTCGACCAGCTGCTGGCCGAGGTTGAACACCGCGTCGCGGAACAACTCGTATTTGCTCGAATAGTGCCGGTACAGCGCGGCCGCCGAGATGCCGACCCGCGAGGCGATCGCCTCCATGCTCACGCCGTGGTAACCCAGCTCGCTGAAGGCCTCGGCCGAGGCGCGGGCGATCTGAGCTTTCCGGTCCTTCGGCCGACGCCGGACACCGTCGACACGGCGGGACGGGGTGCGCGCCATGGCGAACACGATATCCGACGCCCACCACACATAGCCGCCGAGTTCAGGGCGTCTTTCTTACGGAACTGGACGGTGCAGTAAGAATGATGGTTAACATAGTTGATGGCACAGGCCCGGTCGGGGGGCCGATGCGCGACGTGTTCGATCCCTTCTGTCGTGGGAGTCGTCCGGTCCCCCCGGGCGACCGTCCACTGCACGAGAAGGGGAGATCGTTGACTCACCGGGCCTGGTACATCGGCATCGCCGGCGCCGTCCTGCTGGCGGTCGGACTGTTTGCGCTGCGGTTTCCCGTCCTGCTCGACGCCTACGACCAGTGGGGCTGGCAGGTCGAGTGCGGGAACGGGTTCACCGCCGATCTGACGCAGGCCGGCGCCGCGGGGCAGGACTTCGTCGACCAGTGCGACTCGGCACTGCTGGCGCGCCGGTCGTGGACGATCACGCTGGTCCTGATCGGGTTGACCGCGCTGCTCGCCGTCCTCGTCGCCGCGCTCCGGACGCCGGAGCACGAGTCGCTGGTTCCCGGGCGCGAGGTGCCTGACCGTACGGCCTGACCTACGATCGCTGCCGTGAGCGCACCGGACGACGCGGCGCTGCGACGTCGGCTCGGCACGGGTGATGCCGTCGTCATCGGCCTCGGTTCGATGGTGGGGGCGGGCATCTTCGCGGCGCTCGGACCCGCTGCCGCGGCGGCAGGGACCGGGCTGCTGATCGGCCTCGCGATCGCCGCCGTCGTCGCGTACTGCAATGCGACGTCGTCGGCGCGGCTGGCGGCCCGCCACCCGCAGTCCGGGGGCACCTACGTCTACGGCCGTGAGCGGCTCGGCCCGTTCTGGGGCCATCTCGCCGGCTGGAGTTTCGTGGTCGGCAAGACCGCGTCGTGCGCGGCGATGGCGCTGACCGTCGGCTATTACGTGTGGCCCGACGCCGCGCACGCGGTCGCGGTGGCCGCGGTCGTGATGCTCACCGTGGTGAACTACGCCGGCGTCCAGAAGTCGGCGCTGCTCACCCGCGTCATCGTCGCCGTGGTGCTGGCGGTGCTGGCCGCGGTGGTCGTCGCGGTGCTCAGTGGAGCCGACGGTGCGCCGCGGGCGCCTGGGGTCGACGTCACCGTCGGAGGTGTGCTGCAGGCGGCGGGGCTGCTGTTCTTCGCGTTCGCCGGTTATGCGCGGATCGCCACGCTCGGCGAGGAGGTGCGCGATCCGGCCCGCACCATCCCGCGCGCGATCCCCATCGCCCTCGGCATCGCGCTGGCCGTCTACGCGGCGGTCGCGGCGGCGGTGCTCACCGGTGTCGGTCCAGCGGCGCTGGCCGCTGCGAGTGCGCCGCTGGCCGAGGCCGTGCGCGACGCGGGTGCGCCGTGGCTGGAGCCCGCCGTGCGGGTGGGCGGGGCGCTCGCCGCGCTGGGCTCGCTACTGGCGCTGATCCTGGGGGTGTCGCGGACGACGCTGGCGATGGCGCGCGACCGGCATCTGCCGCCCGCCCTGGCCGCGGTGCATCCGACGTTCGGCGGTCCGCACCGTGCCGAGGTCGCGGTCGGCGCGGTGGTGGCGGTGCTGGCCGCGGTGGTGGACCTGCGCGGCGCGATCAGCTTCTCGTCCTTCGCGGTGCTGGTGTACTACGCGATCGCCAACGCCGCGGCACTGACGCTCGGGCACCGCGTGATCCCAGTCCTGGGCCTGGCCGGGTGCATCGTGCTGGCGTTCGCGCTGCCGTTGCCGTCGGTCATCACCGGTGTGGCGGTGGTCGGGCTGGGGGCGACGGTCTACGGGGTGCGCACGCTCATCCGCAGGCGCTAGACCGCGCCGTCGACGAGAACCGTTGCCGCGCCGTCCATGTGGTCGCGGACCGTGGCGGCCGCGCGATGCCCGTCGCCGGACTCGATGGCGTCGACGATCTCGAAGTGCCGCTTGGTGTCCATGTTCTTCAGCGCCCGGTCCACTCCGGCGAACATGATCGACATGCGGATGCTGCCCTCCAAGGACTGCCACTGGTGCAGCAGCGTCTCGTTACCCGCGAGGTGACACATCGTGCGGTGGAACCGAAGATCGGCCTCGATGCGGTCCTCGAGATTCGATGCGGCCCAACGGTCCATGTCGTCGACGGCCTTGCGCAGTTCGGCGACCGCGGCGGTGCGGTCCGGCAGTTCGGCGAGGCACCGTGCCGCCAGCGACTCGAGCGCCGCCCGGACGGCGAAGATGTCGCGGATCTCCTTGGTGTCGAGGTGACGCACCGACAGCCGGCCCCTGGCGCCCGCGGAGATCAGCCCCTCCTGCTGCAGCTGCCGCATCGCCTCGCGCAGGGTGCCGCGGCTGATCTGCAGCGCCTCGGAGAGTTCGGTCTCCACCAGGTGGGTGCCGGGCGTCAGCTGGCCGGTGGTGATCGCACGGCGCAGCGCCGTCAGTGCCTGCTGACGCAGGCTGGTCTTCTCCAGCCGCAGAAACGACGGGGCGTCCACCGACACGGGAGCTCCCTTCCGGTCGACACAATTGTCGACATTTGGTTGTCGACAATGAGCTTACAGCCGGTCGAGCACCGAGGCGACGATGCGGCGGGTGGACAGGCCGTAGCGGTCGTGCAGCGTCGGCAGCGCCCCGGCGGCGAGGAACTCGTCGGGCAGCGCGATCGGCATGACGGTGCGGTGCACGCCGCGGCGCACCGCCTCGGCCGCCACCGTCTCGAACAGCCCGCCGATCACCGTGTGGTTCTCCAGCGTGACCGCCAGCCGGTCCGAATCGATCTCGCGCAGCACGGTTTCGGCGTCGAACGGCTTGATGGTCGGCGTGTGCACCACCGCTACGTCGACGTTGTGGCCCGCGAGCTCCTCGGCGGCGAGCAGCGCCCGCATGGTCATCAGCCCACTGGACACGAACACGACGTCGGCGCCCGGCCGCACCACCTTGGCCCGGCCGAGTTCGAAGGTGTAGTCGTACTCGTCGAGCACCGTCGGCACCTGACCGCGCAGCAGGCGCAGGTAGGTCGGGCCTGCGTGCTCGGCCAACTGGGGCACCGCCTGGGCGATGTCGACCGAGTCGCAGGGGTCCACGATGGTCAGCCCCGGCACGCCACGGAAGATCGCCATGTCCTCGGTGGCCTGGTGCGACGGACCGTAACCCGTTGTCAAACCGGGAAGTCCGCCGACGATGTTGACGTTGAGCCCGGGTTCGGCGATGTCGAGGCAGATGAAGTCGTACGCCCGCCGCGCCGCGAACACCGAATACGTGGACGCGAACGGGATCAGGCCGGTCTCGGCCATCCCCGCGGCGGCACCGAACAGCAGTTGCTCGGCCATCCCCATCTGGAAGTACCGGTCGGGGAAGGCCTTGGCGAAGATGTGCATGTCGGTGTACTTGCCGAGGTCGGCGGTGAGTCCGACGATGCGCTCGTCGGCCTTGGCCGCCTCGACCAGCGCATGGCCGAACGGCGCAGGCGTCGTGCGTTGTCCGGGATCGGCGAACGAGGCGATCATCGCCGATGTCCGCAGGGGGGCGACCGATGTCATGCGTCTACTCCAGCCTTCTCCTGATGGCCGGCGGTGAGCTGCTCGCGGCAGACCTGCCACTCGTCGGCGTCGATGCGCATGAAGTGCGCCTTCTCCCGGTTCTCGAGCAGCGGGACGCCGCTGCCCACCCTGGTGTCACAGAGCAGGACCGCCGGGGTGCCGACGGGGGTTGCCCGCGCGGCGATCTCGTCGAACGCGGCCAGCAGGGCGTCGACGTCGTTGCCGTCGACCCGCTGGGCGAACCAGCCGCAGGCCGTCCACTTGTCGGCGACGGGCTCGGTGCGCAGCACGCCCGCGGTGGGTCCGTCGGCCTGCAGTGCGTTGATGTCGACCATCGCGATGAGATTGCCCAGCTGGTGGTGCGCGGCGCCCATGGCCGCCTCCCAGGTCGAGCCCTCGTCGAGTTCGCCGTCGGACAGGAAGTTGAACACCCGCGCCGGCGCGCCCTGGTGCCGGAGCCCGAGCGCCATCCCGACGGCCACGGTGAGGCCGTGTCCGAGCGATCCGCCGGAGATCTCCATTCCCGGTGTGTAGCTGGCCATCCCGGACATCGGCAGCCGGGAGTCGTCGCACCCGTAGGAGTCGAGCTCGGCGGCGTCGATGATCCCGGCCTCGGCGAGTGCTGCGTACAGGCCGATGGCGTAGTGCCCGGTGGACAGCAGGAACCTGTCGCGGCCCTCCCATTTCGGGTCGTCGGGGCGGTAGGAGAGCTGATCGGCGTACACGCAGGCGAGCATGTCGGCGGCACCGAGCGCCTGCCCGACGTAGCCCTGGCCCTGCGCCTCGCCCATGTCCAGCACGTGGTGGCGCATCCGGTAGGCGGCGTCGCGTACTTCGTCGTTGCGCATCAGGCGGCCACCACATGCGGGTCGGCGGTCTCGGCAGCGGCCTTGTCGGCCAGCATCCGTTCGCGGGGACCCCACGTCTCACGGGTGAGGATCGCGGCGACGAGGCCGATCGCCATGTAGCCGCTGAACAGCAGCGCCGGGCCCCACCACCCGTAGGCCTCGAACAGCAGCGTGGTGATGAAGGGGGTGAAGCCCGAGGCGATCGCCGAGATCTGATACGCCAGTGACGCACCCGAGGAGCGGGTGTTGGCGTTGAACAGTTCCGGGAACCATCCGCCCTGGGCGCCTGCGAGCGCGTTCTGGAACACGCCGTAGGCGATGACGAACGTCGCGATGATGAGGATGAACACGCCGGTGTTGACGGTGACGAACATCAGCACGCCGAACGGGATGCCCAGTGCGCACACCCAGAGGTAGAGCGGCCGCCGTCCGATCCTGTCGGTGAGCTTGGCCCAGGCGAAGGTGGCGAAGATGCCGATCGCCGCCGCGATGCACAGCGCGCCGATGGTCTGGGAGCGCGTCGCCAGCTCGGCGCCCTTGAGGTAGGACAGCATGTAGGTGATGGACACGGCGTAACCGGCGGTCTCGGCGATGCGAAGGCCGATGCCGCGCAGAATGTTTCGCCAGTCCTTCGCGACGACCTCGACGATCGGCGACTTCACGATGTCGCCGTGGGCCTTGACGTCCTCGAAGACCGGGGACTCGGGCACCTTGGCCCGGATGATCAGGCCGACGATGACGAGGATGATGCTGGCGAGGAAGGGCACCCGCCACGCCCAGTCGCCGCCGAGGTGGATGCTGACGAAGAACACCAGGTTCGCGATGAGCAGACCGACCGGGAAGCCGGACTGCACGATGCCGGTGTAACGGCCCTTCTTCCTCCACGGGGCGTGCTCGTAGCTCATCAGGATCGCGCCGCCCCACTCGGCGCCGAACGCCAGGCCCTGGATGATGCGCACGCTCACCAGCAGGATGGGTGCGAGCACCCCGACGGCGGCGTAGGTCGGCAGAAGGCCGATCGCGAAGGTGGCCAGACCCATCAGGATCAGCGACGCAACCAGGACCGGCTTACGGCCGACCTTGTCACCGAGGTGGCCGCCGATGATGCCGCCGAGTGGCCTGGCGACGAAGCCGACGCCGAGGGTCGCGAACGACAGCAGGGTGCCCGCCAGCGGGCTGGAGTTCGGGAAGAACGCCGTGCCGAAGTACAGCGCGGCGGCCGTGCCGAAACCGATGAAGTCGTAGGTCTCGATCACGGCGCCGACACCGGAGCCGATCGCGACCCGTTTGGCGTCGCGCGTGCCGTGCACCGGCCCCCGCATCGAGAGAGCGTCGTCGCTCATGAGCAGATCCTTTCCCAACACCTGTACCCGTTCCCGGGTGATCTCCACGTCACTGTCGACGGTCAACAGTGCGCCACGTCACTCAGTGTGAGGGCGCACACATCGCATTGTCAACAGTCAACACAAATCAATCGTTATTAGTTGACTGTTAACAATCGACGCCATAGTGTGGCTGCCATCACGTTCGCTCGACGCTGGGAAGCCGCCATGCATGCCGTCTCCAAGCCGGATCGCCGGCTGGGTTGCTCCACGATCAGCTTTCGCCATCTCGACCTGGAGATGGCGCTGACCTGGATCCGCCGGCTCGGCTTCGGGGGCATCGACCTGGGCGCTCTCCCCGGTGTCTGCGACCACGTGCCCTACCGGCTGGACGCCGCGGCGGTCGCCTCGGTGACCGCGACCGTGCGCAGCAGCCGTCTGCAGGTGCGCTCGATCAACGGCGACATCGGCGACCTCAACCTGCCCCTCGACGAGGCGGGCAGGCGCAGCCGCGACGCCCACCTGGACGCACTGCTGAGCTTGACCGCAGGCACCGGTGCCCGGGCCCTGGTGCTGCCGTGCGGCGCACTCGACCGCACCCCGCTGCGCTCGCTCGACGACGACCTGGACCTGGTCGCCGCCGAGCTGATCGCCGCCGCCCACCGCGCGGCGCAGCACGGCGTCGAACTGTGGACCGAATCGCTGCACTTCCACCGGCTGTGCTGCGACATGACGCGCGCACAGGCACTCTTCGACAGGCTGACCGGCAGCCCGGTGGGCATCGTGATGGACTTCAGCCACATCGTGGCCTCCGGCGGAGATCCGCTCGACTTCGTCGACCGGTTCGCCGGCCGCATCTCCCACGTGCACATCCGCGATGCGGTGCCCGGCAACATCAACGTCTCCGTCGGCCGCGGCGACGTCGACTTCGCGGGCGGGCTCAAGGTGCTCGCCGACACCGGCTACGCCGGCCACTTCGCGCTCGAACTCGAGACGCGGGACATCACCGATGACGAACGGCCGGCAGCCACCGCCGAAGCCGCGCAATACATTTCCGACCTGATCTGAGGAGAGACATGACAACACCGACCAACCGCACCCAGCGCACCGCCGTCATCACCGGCGCGACGTCCGAGCGCGGCATCGGCATGGCCGTCGCCCAGCGCTATGCCCGGGAAGGGTGGGCGGTGGTGATCCTCGACCTGGACGGCGAGAAGTCGGCCAAGGTGGCCGCCGACATCGGCAACCAGTTCGCGGTGCAGGCATTCGGCTGCGCCGTCGACGTGACGTCGGAGGAATCCGTCACCGCAGCCCAGGCCGCCGTCGCGGCCGAGGTCGCCGACGGCAACCTGCCACCCGTCGGGGCGCTGGCCAACATCGCGGGCATCACCTCGCCGGTGCCGTTCCTGGAGACCACGCTGGATCTGTGGAACAAGGTGATGGCCGTCAACGCCACCGGCACCTACCTCGTCACCAAGGCGTTCCTGCCCGCGATGATCGAGCAGGGCTGGGGCCGCGTCGTCAACATGTCCTCGGTGTCGGCGCAGCGTGGCGGCGGTGTGTTCGGCAAGGTGCCGTACTCGTCGGCCAAGGCCGCGATCCTCGGCTTCACCAAGGCGCTGGCCCGTGAGGTCGCCGACACCGGCGTGACCGTCAACGCCGTCACCCCCGGTGCGGTCGACACCAACATCCGCGTCGGCTCCACCGACGAGCAGGAGGCGAAGTTGGCCCGCGACATCCCCGTCGGGCGAACCGCCACCACCGACGAGGTCGCCGCCTGCATCACGTTCCTGTCTTCCGAGGACGCCGCCTACCTGACCGGCAGCACGATGGACATCAACGGCGGCAGCCACATCCACTGACTCGGGCGGCGGGCCGCCGCCCTGCCGGGCAATATAGGCACCCATGACCGCACCGGGAAGCCGATGGACCTGGACTCGCGTCGAGTCGCGCGCCGACAGCGACTTCGTCGTCGCTCCCGACGAACGGCTGGACTGGGCCCGCACCGTGGGCCTCGGGGCGCAGCATGTGGTGGCGATGTTCGGCGCCACGTTCCTGGTGCCTGTGCTCACCGGATTCCCGCCGGCCACCACGCTGCTGTTCTCCGGAATCGGCACCATTCTCTTCCTGATCATCACCGGCAACCGGCTGCCGAGCTATCTCGGTTCGAGTTTCTCGGTGATCGCCCCGGTGACGGGCGCGGTCGCCGCGCAGGGCACGGGCAGCGCCCTGGGCGGACTGGTCGCCGTGGGTGTCCTGCTCATCGTCATCGGCGCCGTCGTCCACGTCGTCGGCACCCGGTGGCTCGACCTGATCCTGCCGCCGGTGGTGACCGGTGCGATCGTCGCCCTGATCGGGCTGAACCTCGCACCGGCGGCGAAGAACAACTTCGAGAAGGGGCCGCTGGTCGGCGTCGTCACCCTGGTGCTGCTGGTGACGGTGCTCGCGTTCTTCCGCGGCATCGTCGGCCGGCTGGCGATCTTCCTGGCGGTGGTGGCCGGCTACCTGCTGGCACTGGCGCTCGGTGACCTCGACCCGGACAAAAAGGCCGCCATCGCCTCGGCCGCGTGGATTGGGCTGCCGGAGTTCCAGACGCCGTCGTTCACCTGGTCGGTGCTCCCGCTCTTCCTGCCCGCGGTCATCGCACTGGTCGCCGAGAACATCGGGCACGTCAAGTCGGTCGGCCAGATGACCGGCACCGACGCCGATCCGCTGATCGGCCGCGCCCTGATGGCCGACGGTGTGGCCACCACCCTGGCCGGCGCGGGCGGCGGATCGGCCACCACCACCTACGCCGAGAACATCGGCGTGATGGCGGCGACCCGGGTGTTCTCGACCGCCGCCTACTGGGTGGCGGCTGTGGTGGCGATCGCACTCGCGTTGTGCCCCAAGGTGGGAGCGGTGATCGCGGCGACACCCGACGGTGTGCTCGGTGGGGCCACCGTGGTGCTCTACGGCCTCGTCGGCATCATCGGCGTGCGGATCTGGCTGACCAACGACGTCGACTTCGCCAAACCGGTCAACCAGTTGACCGCGGCCATCCCGCTGATCATCGGCATCGCCGATTTCAGTTGGCAGGCAGGCAGTTTGACGTTCACCGGAATCGCGCTCGGCTCCATCGCCGCGCTGCTGGTGTATCACGGCATGCAGCTGCTGGGCATGGTGCGCGGTGTCCGCGACGACGACCGCGACCCGGATCCGACATCGCCGGTCGGCTAGGTCACCGAACGTTGCGGTCGCGCTTGTCGCGCGCCGGCACACCGTTGGCGCCGTCGGTGGACCGGGCGTAGGCGCCCACCGCGTAGGCCACCGCGGGACCCATCACCGACAGGGCATGCCGGTCGACGTTGGCGACGGTGTCGCGCGGGGTGTGGTAGTTCGGGTCGAATGCGACGTCGGCCTGACCGCCCCAGAGCCGGGCCTGCACAGCGGTCTTGCGCTGCGCCGCGCCCGTGGTGACCCCGCCGATCGGCACCCCGGCGGTGACGAAGGGGTGGTAGTCGGTGCGGTCGCCGATCGGCATGTCGGCCGGCCGGACGCCGGCGAGGTTGAGGTATCCCGCCAGCGTGCGTTCGATGCCCGCAGAGCCTTCCGGCGTCGCACCGGCCGGTCCGGTCGAGGCGGACTGGTCACCGTCGTAGGTGAAGTAGCCGGGGTTCGGCGAGCCGAGCATGTCGAAGTTGAGGTACAGCGCGATGTCGTTGAGCTGGTCGCGATCCAGGCCGCGCACGTAGGCCTGTGAACCGGCGAGGCCGATCTCCTCGGAACCCCAGAACGCGAATCGCACGGCGTTGCGCACATCCGGTGAGGCACCGAGTTGCAGCGCGGTCTCCAGCACCGCCGCCACCCCGGAGCCGTCGTCGTTGATGCCGGGCCCGCCCGCAACGCTGTCGAGGTGCGCGCCTGCCAGCACGACGTTGGCGGTGTCACCGGTCTTTGTCTGAGCCAACACATTCCGTGACTTGATCAGCACCGGCTCCCCGTCGAGCACCAATCGCACCGGCGCGGAGGTGCGGCGCAGCGCCGCACTGGCATCGGCGTCGATGACGCCGACCGGGATCTCGAGGTCGCGGTAGTAGCCGGGGGTGAACAACCCGGGCGGCGCAGTGTTCTGACGTGCACTGACCACCAGCAGGCCGAGGGCGCCGCCGGCCACGGCGGCGTCATGCTTGGCGACCACCGAACACCCGGTGTCGTCGACCACGGCGATGGCACCGTTCACGTCGACACCGCGGTAGTCCGCACGGGTGCATCCGGCGGGTGTCGCGGGCCGCAACGTCTCGGCGTTCAGTCCGCCGGGGCGGGTGGCCACCAGCAGCGACGCCTGCTGCACCGGGAGATCGCGACCGGCGACCATGACGCGGGGCTTACCGCCCCTGGTCGAGCCGTAGCGTTCGAACTCGGGCGTCTGGACGTCGAACCCCTTGTCCCGCAGTAGCTTCGCGACGTAGTCGACACTGGCGTCGTAACCGGGTCTGCCCTCGGCGCGATTGCCGCCGTGCTGGTCCGCGATGGCCTGCAGTGCGTCGAGGTGGGCAGCCATCGCATCGATGCCGACCCGGCCCGCCAGGTCGGCGGCGAGGTCGGTGGGCGGCGGCGGCGCCGACGAGGAGCACGCCGCCAGCAGCGCCGTCACCGCGATCGCGGCGACCGCCCGCGCGAGCATCATGCGTCGGACAGCGGATGGCGGGTGCGGTCGTCGCGGAGCGGAACTCCGTTGCGGCCGCGCTGATCCTGGGCGTACAACCCCACCGAGTACGGCACCGAACCGCCGTTGATCTCCATCGAGGTGCGGTCGATGTGTTCGAGGGTGTCGGTCTTCTTGTGGTAGTTCGGGTCGAACGGCTGGTCGGCCTCGCCGCCCCACAGGTCCGCCTGCTCTTTGGTCATCTTGGTCTCCGCGCCCGAGAAGGTGCCGCCTGCGGGGATGCCCGCCGCGGTGAACCCGTCGTAGTCGGACCGGCCGTCGAAGAAGATGTCCTGCGCCTTCTTGTCGGTGCCCTGGTAGTAGGCGACCAGCGCGCGCTCGATGCCGGCCGAACCCTCCGGCACCCGCGGCACGCCTGAGCGCGGATCGGGCCGCGAGGACTGGTCCCCGTCGTAGGTGAAGTACCCGGGGTTGGGCGAGCCGACCATGTCGAAGTTGAGATAGAGCGCGATGTCCTTGAGCCCCTCCTGGTCGAGCGACTTGACGTACTCGGTGGAACCGATCAGGCCGAGTTCCTCGGCACCCCAGAAGGCGAAGCGCACCGCATTGCGGACATCGGGCGAACTGCCCAGCTGCAGCGCGGTTTCCAGCACGGCGGCCACTCCTGAGCCGTTGTCGTTGATGCCCGGACCTTCGGGCACGCTGTCGAGGTGCGCGCCGGCCATCACCACGTCGGCGATGGAACCGGTCTTGGTCTGCGCGATCACATTGCGGGTGCGCTCGGTGCGCACGCCCGCCTTCAACCGCAGGGTGGTCTCACCGGGGTTGTCGCGCAGCTGCTTGCCGTCGGCCTTGCCGACGCTGACGACGGGGATCTTCACGTCGGTCGTCTCACCGAGCGTGCCGCCCATCTGGTCGCCGTCCTCGTTGTCGGCGACGACGAGCGCGACCGCACCGCGTTGAGCGGCGGCGGTCTGCTTCTCACCGAACGGGCATGTGCCGCGGTCGACCAGCACGACGGCGCCGCGCACCGGCAATCCGTCGTAGTCCTCGGCCGTGCACCCCGGTGAGTCCTCGACACGGGCCGCCACCAGCGGTCCGGTCACCCCTTGGGCCGGCGTGCCGATGGTGAATTCGAGCGGGCGGGCGGGCACGCTCCGGCCGCTCACGCGCAGTTCGGGTTCCTCGGCGAACGGGAGTTTCACCTCGAATTCGTCGGACTGGACGTCGAACCCCTTCTCGCGCAACGCATCGGCGACGTAGTCGACGCTGGCGGCATAACCGGGCGTGCCCAGTGCCCGGTTTCCGCCGTGGTCGTTCGCGATCTGCTGGAGCTTGTCCAGGTGGCCCATCATCGCGTCGACGGTCACCCGCGAGCGCAACTGATCGGCGAATTCCGTCGCGTTCGGCGACGACTCCTGCGTCGCCGGCGCCGACTCCGGTTCGGAATCGCGGCCGCAACCGGCCAACGCCGCGGTGACCACCAGCACGGTCAGCACGGCCGATGTTCTGCGCCCCATGGCACACACGTTAGCCGCTCGCGTGGAGTGCCCGGGCAAACCCGTTGACCGAGTGGCCGTCACGCGTCGCGACGGCTCGGGGCCGGGGTCAGCTGAAGAATCCGGACACCTGGGTCTCGGTGTCTCTCATCCGGCCGTGCGCCGCCTCCACGGCCAGTACCAGGCGCTTCAGCGCCGCGGACTCCTCCACAGACTCCTTCTGCCACTCGCGTTGGCGCTGCTCCCAGGATTCTTCGCCGGAGCCGGTCCACTGGTCGCCCGCGATCTGGTCGACCAGGGCGCCCTCCTCGCCGGTCAACTCCTCGAGCTTGGCGGCTTCGGCATTCAGGTCGTCGACGGCCTGCTGGGCTTCGCTGAAGTTCAGGACGATCTCGGTCATCGGGGTCCTCTCAGATGCCCATCTGGCGGGACAGGCCGCCTGCCGCGCCGGCGTCGGTCTGGTCGTACTGGGCGGCGGCCTGGAGGAGCGCGTCGGCGATCTCCATCTCCTCGCGCCGGGTGTCGGACGCCTCCTGCACGTAGCTCTCCAGCGCCTTCTGCACTGCGGTACCGGCCTGGCCGGTCCACGCCCCGGTGAACGTCGACGAGATCCGCACGACGTTGGCCACATGCTCGGCACGCTGATCGGCGAACTCCTGCATCTTGGCAGCCTGCTCGCGCAGCACGTTCGGGTCGACGCCCAGCGGTGAACTCATCGTCACTTCCTCGGGTTCCTCGGTGGCTTCGGCCGCCCTCGTACGGCCGTCGACAACCATCGTCGCATGCACCCGGCATCCGCGGATGCACGAATTCGGGGGCGGTCAGCGCAGAACGTCGAGCACCAGATCGGCGACCGCGCGCATGCCCGCGGCGTTGGGGTGCAGCGGCGCCGGACGGCCGGGCAGCGGCAGGCCTGGGCGCGTCGTCCACGGCTGAGCCGACCACGCATGATGGCCACGGCTGGCCTCGGCGGCCCGCACCCAGCGGCAGCCCGTCGCCGTCGTGGCCTCGCCGGTCAACCGCTCGAGCGTGTCGGCCACCCGCCGGCCCAGCGCCGCGTCGACGCCTGCCAGCGGCGGTGCGGGTGAGCCGGCCGGCGGCAGCAGCGTCAGGTAGTCGACGAACAGCACGGTCGCGCGCGGTGAACGCTCTCGGACCGCCTGTCCGACCCGCTGCAGCGAATCGGCGACCAGCACCAGGGCGCGGTCGCGCGCCGTCGGGTCGAGCAGGTCGCGGATCCGGCCGCCCAGCAGGGGCACCGAGCGGGTGAACCGCGGCAGTGCGGCGACGGTGAGCAGTGGCACGTAGCCGGCGTCGTTGCCGCCGATCGTCACGGTCACCAGCCGCTCGTCCCCGTCGAGCGCATCGATCTGCGGCGGCTCGCCGTTCTGTCGCTCGTCGAGCACATGGGCGGTGGTGGCGCCGGAGTAGGTGACGTCGACCAGGTCGAGATCGAGCGCCGCGGCCACCAGGTGGGCATAGTTGCGCGCAGACCGGCCGGCCCGGAACGGCGCACCGTCGGCCGACGGGCGGATCCCGGGCCCGGCCGCCATCGAACTGCCGAGTGCGACGTAGCGCCCGTTCACAGCGATGGGCTCGACGCCTGCGCCCAGAACCGCTTGGGGATCCGGCCGGCCTGCCGGGCGAGGCGCCCTGCGGTGACGGCGGCGGCCATCGCCGCGGCCATCACCGGGGGGTCGGCGGCGCGGGTGACGGCGGTCGCCAGCAGCACGGCGTCGCAGCCCAGTTCCATCGCCAGGGCCGCGTCACTGGCGGTGCCGATTCCCGCGTCGAGGATCACCGGGACGCCTGCCTGCTCGACGATCATCGCGATGTTGTGCGGGTTGGCGATCCCCAGACCGGTGCCGATCGGCGAACCCAGCGGCATCACGGCCGCGCATCCGGTGTCCTCCAGCCGCCGGGCCAGCACCGGATCGTCGTTCGTGTAGGGCAGCACCGTGAATCCGTCGTCGACGAGTTGTTCTGCGGCCCGGACCAATTCGATGGCATCGGGCAGCAGGGTGCGCTCGTCGGCGATCACCTCGAGCTTCACCCATTCGGTGCCGAGCGCCTCGCGCGCCAACTGCGCGGTGAGCACCGCCTCTGCCGCGCCGCGGCAGCCCGCGGTGTTCGGCAGCGGCGTGATGCCCAGCCGGTTCAGCAGATCGAGGACGCCGGTGCCGGCCTCGGCGTCCACCCGCCGCATCGCAACCGTGGTCAGCTCGGTGCCCGACGCGACGAGCGCCTGCTCGAGCACCGCGAGGTTGGCCGCGCCGCCGGTGCCCAGGATCAGCCGCGAGCCGAACTCCCGCCCGGCGATGGTCAGCTTGCCCGAATCCCCGGTCGCGTTGCTGTTGCCCACCGGATCAGCCACCCTGCACCGCCGTCACCACGTCGACCCTGGCGCCGTCGGCGAGCGGGGTCTCCCACTCCGACCGCGGCAGCACCGACCAGTCCACCGCCACCGCGATACCCTTGTCCGGGAAGCCCATCCGATCGAGCAGGTCGGCCACCGTTGGCCGGCCGTCCAGGTCGACGTCCTCGTTGTTCACCGTGACTCTCATGCCCTCACCTCTGCCATGACGTTCAGTTCGGCCGCGACGCGCTCCGCGGTCCACGGCGCGAGCAGGAACCCGCTGCGGCCGTGACCCGCCGCCACCATGGTGCGCCCGTCGAGCCGCTCCACGATCGGCACCCCGTCGGGTGTCATCGGCCGCAGCCCCGCCGCACACTCGGCGAGCTCGTACTCCCCCAGCGCAGGCATCACCGCGCACGCGTCGTCGAGCAGTTCACGCACCCCGGCGACGGCGGGCGCGGTGTCGCGACCGTGCTCGTACTGGGTGGCGCCGACCACCACACCGTCGGCCCGCGGCACCAGATAGACCGGCCGTCCGTGCACCCGGGCACGAATCACCCGCTGCGGCACCGGCATACATCCGCGTCGCCATCTCAGCCGCAGCACCTCGCCTTTGACCGGCCGGATCGGCAGCCCGGGCCAGAGGGCGGGTGCGTCGATGCCGTTGGCGATCACCCGGACATCCGCGTCGACGTCGGACAGCTGGTCGACCGGGCCTTCCCACCGGACACCGAGCCGCTCGCAGTGCGCGGCCAGGGCGTCGACCACCAGCCGGTTGTCAACCGCCAGTTCGGTTTTCGCGATGAATCCGTGCCGGATGCCCTGCGCCAGCATCGGTTCGATGTCGCGTGCGGACGTGGTCGTCGCCACGGGGTGACCCTGCTCCGCGAGGAACTGACCCACGGTCCGCAGATCGGCGGCGTCGGCCCGGTCGACGGCGACAACCAGCGATTCGCGTGCCGTCACCACGCCGTCGGGCATCCCGTCGAGGAAGCCCTCGTGCCACATCCGCAGCGACTCCAGGCCGATCCGCAGCAACTGCTCCTCGCCCGGCCAGCCCTCGCTGTGCGGGGCCAGCATGCCACCGGCGACCCAGGACGCACCGTGCGCGTCGGCCCGGTGCACCGTCACCTGCCAGCCGTCTAGCGCGGCCCGGCGGGCCACGGCGAGTCCGATGACGCCGCCGCCGATGACGGCGAGCGATCTCTGAGGCATTTCTGCTCCCTTCGCCGGCATGATCCGGATCAGGTCCGACGGTAAGGGCGGCACGCGCCCACTCTCAGTCCCCGGTGCCGGGACTCCCGTGTCGAGCCCCCAGACTACCCGGCGCTGACCTCCGCAACCCGAACGCGCCGCGTCTGTGCCGATGGCCGCCGCCGGGGCGCCAGCACCCGCAGCGCAACCTTCGGGCGCATCAGCGCCTGAGGCGGGTCGAGGAAGCCGACCACCCGCAGGAACTGCGCGGCGACCTCCGGGTCGTACTCCCCGACGTTCTGCAACCGCTCGACGTACCGGCCGGTCAGCCTCATCGACAGCGGCAGGCGCCCTTCTATCCCGGGGAGCCGCAGATCGGAACCGACCGCGAACTGCCAGGCCACGCCGATCGGCTTGGCCGCGGCCCGGAAGTAGCGGCGAGCCAGGTCGTGGTCACCGCGGCGCAGACACTCCCGCAGCGCCAGCGCCTGCAGCGCCGCGACCGTCATGCCCTGGCCGTAGATCGGGTTGAAGCTGCACAGCGCGTCGCCGAGGACCACCAGGCCGGCGGGGAAGCGCCGCATCCGGTCGTAGCGACGCCACCGACTCTCGGGGTAGCGGAAGCGGCACACGTCGGTCAGCGGCTCGGCGGCCCGGACGGCGGACAGGATGTGGTCGGGCACCAGGCCGGTCGCGAAGTCCACCATCTCGGACAGCTCACCGGGCGGCTCATGGCCCGCCATGCCGAAGACGGTGAAGATCCAGGCGTCGTGCTCGTATCCGAACAGCGCCATCCCGGTCGGACGACCGGGCGTCGGGCTCACCAGCGCGAGCATCTCCCGCAGGGTCCCCGGCGGAATCCTGAGGAGTTGGCTGGAGTAGACCAGCCGCACGGCGACGCTCTCCTCGACCGGCCGCCCGTATCCGAGGCTCTCGAGGAACGCCGGTGTGCGCGCTCCGCGGCCGGAGGCGTCGACCACCAGATCGGCTGTCAGGGCGGCCTCGGCGCCGGAGCCATGGGCGCGTACCCGGACGCCGGTCACCCGGTCGGCCTCGGGCGACGAGGTGAACCCCTCGATGTCGTGGCCGTCGAGGACGGTCACGTTGGCCATCGCCTGCAGGCGCTGCCGCACCAGACCTTCCAGCAGCGGCCGGCTGGGCACGAACAGCGGCGGAACGTTCGGCAGTGCTCCGTTGCGGATGCCCTCGTGGTCCGCGAGATGCGTGTACGCCCGGGACATGTCCCGGTAGTCGAATGCGGGCACCTCGGCGGCGACGAGGTCGGCGGTGAAGTCGGGGAACAGCTCATCCAGGGCGGCCCTGCCCCGCGCCAGAAGGGCGTGCGCATGACGGCCCTGCGGCACCCCGCGGCGGTTGGCGCTGACCTGCGGCAGCACGTCACGTTCCACCACGGTGACGGCGTCGTACAGATCGGCGAGCACCCGGGCGGCCAGCAGCCCGCCCATGCTCGCGCCGAGCACTACCGCGTGTCCACCGATTCTGTTCATATCGCCACCTAATTTTCGGGGTTTGACCTGCTCATGGATGATCTCCCCGGGCCTGGCGGCCGCCTAGAGTAGTCCGCTACCTGCCTTCGGCTAGCGTCGCGATGTGCTCACTTCGCGTGAACGTCTGGCCACCGCCTCGCTGTATCTGTGCACCGACGCCCGCCGCGAGCGCGGCGATCTCGCCGAGTTCGCCGACGCCGCGCTGTCGGGCGGGGTGGACCTCATCCAGCTGCGCGACAAGGGGTCGCCCGGTGAACAGCGGTTCGGCCCGCTGGAGGCGCGCCAGGAGATCGAGGCGCTCGCGGTGCTGGGCGAGGCGGCCCGACGGCACGGCGCACTGCTGATGGTCAACGACCGCGCCGACATCGCGCGGGCGGCCGGCGCCGACGGCCTGCATCTGGGCCAGGACGACCTGCCGCTGCTGATGGCCCGCGACATCCTGCGGCCGGGTCCGGTGGTGGGCCGGTCCACCCACGATCTCGCGCAGGCCCGGGCGGCCGTCGCCGAGCAGGTGGACTACTTCTGCGTCGGTCCGTGCTGGCCGACACCCACCAAGCCGGGGCGGCCGGCCCCCGGACTCGACCTGGTCCGCGAGGTGGCGCAGCTGCGGCCGGCCAAACCGTGGTTCGCGATCGGCGGCATCGACGAGCAGCGGCTGCCCGAGGTGCTGGCCGCAGGCGCTCAGCGCATCGTCGTCGTGCGGGCGATCACCGCCGCCGAGGACCCGCAGGCGGCGGCGCGGCGATTGAAGGCGGCGCTTACGTCGGGCTCGTGATCGGTGCCCGGCCGGGCGGCCGGCAGACACACGGTGCCGACCAGCATGTCGGCGAGCGTCTGCCGCTTGGACGACCACAGCGGAAACAGGAAGCCGACAAGTAAGGGAAGCGCGTCGACCAGGTGCAGCACCAGCCGCGCGACGCTCTTGACGAAACCAGCCGGGGCCCCGGTCTTCTCGCTGACGACGACGAAGTGCAACACCGACTTGCCGAGCGTCGCACCGCTCCTGCCCTGGCGGTAACCCCAGTTCCACAGCACGTAAACCGACGTCGCGGCGATTGCTGCGTGAAAAACCGACATGCCCGCCGTCGTCGAGACCGGCAAGCAGAACCCCTCTTCGTCGTACACGCAGTATTGGCTTGTCCACAATCGATATCCGATTCCTATGCCGATCAGCGCAGTGGGCAACAGCGCATCGACCGTCGCGGCGGCCGCCCGGCGAAGCCACGGCACGTAGGACCTCTCGGGCGACGTGCCTCGTAGGCGCTGTTCCGGTTCGTCGAAAGGGACGGGCGCACCGAGTGTCTCGGCCACAGCGTTCTGCTCGCGCTGCACGACCGCGAACGCGATCGCGAACATCGCGCCGGCCGCCATCATGGTGACGCCCCGCCAATCAGCGACGAGATGCTCGGGCAGCGCTACGTAGTCGACGATGACCGCGAGATTGACGACAGTCGACAGCGGGACCAGCCAAGCGCGGGTCCGGCGTGCCGAACCGCCCGCGGGCCCCTGCAGCCGGGCCAGCCGGGTTAGGTGAACGGCCAGCGGCACCGGCGGCACCACCCACAGCAGCAGCGAGAACCCCAGCGCGGGCCACCAGCCGGCGCCGTCGGGTTTCACGACTTGCATGTGCTCACGCACGAGCCGCATCCAAACGGGGGACGGCCCAATGAACACCAGCGGCAGCGGCGCCAGGACGCATAGGACTATGAAGGAGACGAGGCCCAGTCCGGCGGTCTCGAGCACCGCACGTTTCTCCAGGAGGGCGCCGGAACCGGTGCGCAGCCCGCACGCGGGCTCGGTAGGCCCTGCCGGCAGACGGCGAAGACGAGCCGTCCGGAGCAACCAGGCCGCACGCAGGCCCACGAGGGCGGCGCCGAAGGCGATGATGCCGACGAAGGCGGCGCGGGTCTCGGAAAACAGAAAGTAGTTCGGCCGCATCGCCCATGCCAGCACGGCGACCGTGACGGTGCTCAGCCACAGATCCACCGCGACCTCGTGAGGCGCTCTGGCGCCCAGCCTGGAGAACAACTCGGCTTCGAGCCGGTAGACGCCGTCGCCGCGGGACACGTTCCAGCTCGTCGTGGTCCGCTCTAGGGACACGTCCGCGGCGGTCCC
Organism: Mycobacterium sp. NPDC050551; assembly: GCF_040674075.1. NCBI lineage: Bacteria > Bacillati > Actinomycetota > Actinomycetes > Mycobacteriales > Mycobacteriaceae > Mycobacterium > Mycobacterium sp. NPDC050551. Next base: position 61,285 of record NZ_JBFARC010000003.1, read on the forward strand.
GAGGTTGAGCAGTATGCGCTTGATCCGGAAGGCCGACATCAGGGGCCGCACCACGATGTAGACGGCGATGGCGAGGATAGCCAGCAACACGACGAATTCCTCCACGCCGGCAGCGCGGAATTCGGTCGAGGAGCTGACGACGGACTCCGCACTGGGCACGCTTGACATCAGCGGGATAACTCTCCGAAGGAGGGCCTCAACCTTCGAGAGGTCCGTGGTGTCGGCACTCATCTTCTCGACGCTGCTCGCGATCGCCCCGGCAACGAGCGGCAGGACGACCTGCGCCACGACGAAGACGGCAATCACAGCGACCGCGATGATCGCCTTCCACCGCACCGTCGGCAGCGATGCGTGAAACGCCTTCACCAAGTCGCCGGCTCGCTGCTCATCCTCGTTGAGACCGCGCGTGGCCGCGAGTCGGTCGTAGCGCCGGCCGAGCGTGTCGGTCGACCGGTGCACGTGGTGCACGAGCATGGTCGACACCCCGAAGGTCGGCCGCGGAAGGCGCCGCCAGCCGTCCAAGGCCGTCCAGCGCCGGGGGCGGGCGGCGATCCGCACGAACGGAGGTAGCGCGTCTGCGGCGTCGAGCGCACGGCCATACGCGCCGAGCAGTTCGCGGATCTGCTCGGCGGTCGGTGAACCGGCGGCTGTCACAATTCAAACGACACCACCGCCCGGGTGGTCACCACACGAGTAGTCGACTACCTGAGTAGCTGAGCCCTACGGCTGCCCGTTGACCAGCAGCGGAATCGACGCCGTCACCGACCGCAGGCGCTCCCAGCTGGCGGCGAACCCGGGGTGCAGCGGCAGCGCCGCCACCTCCTCCTCGGCAACCCAGCGCAGTTCGGCGCTCTCCCGGTTGGGCACGGTGTCCAGCAGTTCCGGCGCGTCGGCGATCACGGTGGTGTAGCTCCAGGCCGCGCCGCCGACGCCGGCCACCTCGGCGGTGACGACGGTGGTCCGCACGGTGAGCTGGTCGGTGGTGAGGCCGGCCTCCTCGTGCGCCTCGCGCACCGCGGCCTGTTCGGCGGTTTCGTGACTGTCGCGCGCGCCGCCGGGCAGACCCCAGGTGCCGCCCTGATGGCTCCACACCGCGCGGTGCTGGAGCAGCACCGCGGGCGTCCCGTCCGGCCCGGGCGCGCGCAGCAGCAACCCGGCCGCGCCGTGTCTGCCCCAGAAGCGGCCGTTGTCGGAGAACACCCAACCGTCACCGTCGCCGCGCATCCGTACAGGATAGGACTGCCCGACCTTAGACGGCCGTCCCCGATCGGGCGCGCGTCCTCCCCCGACCTCTTAGGATTCTTTTATAGAGTTGGCCGAGTCGTGGAAGCAGCCGGATAGATGAGGACCGCACACAGGTGACTGTGGAGTTGGCGCACCCGTCAACCGAGCCGCTGGCGTCACGGTCCCCGACGACGCCGGCGCATCCGCGATGGTGGTTCCTGTGGACCACTCCCGGCCGCATCCTGACGATCGGAATGGTGCTCTCCGCGCTGGCCATCGCCTGCGCCTTCGCCACGTCGACCAGCATCAACGACCGCCAGCAGGCGCTCACCACGGTGCTCGACCACACCGAGCCGTTGTCGTTCGCCGCGGGCCAGCTCTACACCCGCCTCTCGGTCGCCGACGCCGCCGCGGCCACCGCGTTCATCGCAGGCACCGAACCGCGCGACGTGCGGCAGCGCTACGAACAGGCGATCACCGACGCCGCCGTCGCCCTCACCCGCGCCTCGAGCGGGTTGACCGACGAGCCGCTGGTGCAGCTGCTCGGCCGGATCAACGCGCGACTGGCCGTCTACACCGGGCTCGTCGAGACCGCCCGCACGAACAACCGGGCGGGCAACCCGGTGGGCTCGTCCTACCTGTCCGAGGCGTCGTCGCTGATGCAGACGCAGATCCTGCCCGACGCGCAGCGGCTCTATCAGGAGACCTCGGCGCGGGTGGACGAGGAGACCACGGCGTCGACCCGGATCCCGAACCCGGTGATCCTGGTGGTGCTGGCAACGCTGCTGTTCGGCGCATTCGCCAACCGCTGGCTGGCCCGCCGGACCCGGCGCCGGGTCAACATCGGTTTCGTCGCCGGCGGTCTGGCGGTGCTGATTATGGTGGTGTGGGTGGGAACGGCGCTCGCGATCTCCACCGCGGACAGCCGCAGCGCGAAGGGCGCCGGGGCGGAATCGCTGCGGACCATCACGACCCTGGCCATCACCGCCCAGCAGGCGCGCGCCGACGAGACGCTGGCGCTGATCCGGCGCGGCGACGAGAACGTCCGCAAGCAGTCCTACTACCAGCGCATCGACATGATGCAGCAGGAACTGTCCGACTACCTCGCCCGCGACAACACGATCGACACCACCGATCTGGCCGACGCCGAGAGCCTGCTGACCCGGTGGCGCGCCGCCGACGACCGGATCAACTCCTACATCGCGGTCGGCAACTACCAGGCCGCGACACAGGTGGCGCTCGGCACCGGCGAGGACGATTCCACCCCGGCGTTCGACAAGCTCAACGACGCGTTGAACAAGGGCATCGAGGAGAGCCGCGGCCAGTTGCGCAGCGACATCATGAATGCCCGCCGGGTGCTGTCGGGAGCGACCGCGGGCGCCGCGGTGCTCAGTGTGATCGCGGCGATCGCGGTGGCGCTGGGGCTGTGGCCACGACTCAGTGAGTACCGCTGATGAGGGTCCTGCTCGCTCTGATCGCCGTCGCCGCGATGCTGACCGGGTGCGCACAGGCGACGTCCTCGACGCCCGCGCCGGGAGTGACCCTGGCGCCGCCCACTCCCGCGGGCATGCAGGAACTGCCGCCCGAACCGGTGCGGCTGCCCACGACCGCGGACGACGACTGCAACCGCAGGGCGAGCCTGCGCCCGTTCGGGGACCGCGACGAGGCCGACGCGGCGGTCCGCTACATCCGGGACCGGGGCCGGCTGATCGTGGGACTCGACATCGGCAGCAATCTGTTCTCCTTCCGCGACCCGATCACCGGGGAGATCACCGGCTTCGACGTCGACATCGCCGGCGAGATCGCCCGCGACATCTTCGGCTCGCCCGCGCAGGTCGAGTACCGCATCATGTCCTCGGCCGACCGCATTGCGGCGCTGCAGAACAACCAGGTCGACGTGGTGGTCAAGACGATGACCATCACCTGCGAGCGCAAGAAGCTGGTCAACTTCTCCACCGTCTACCTGACCGCCAACCAGCGGATCCTGGCCCCGCGCAGCTCGGCCATCTCGCAGGCGTCCGACCTGTCGGGCAAGCGGGTGTGTGTGGTCAAGGGCACCACGTCGCTGCGGCGGATCCAGCAGATCAGCCCGTCACCGATCATCGTCTCCGTGGTGACGTGGGCGGACTGCCTGGTGGCGCTGCAGCAACGACAGGTCGACGCCGTCAGCACCGACGACGCGATCCTCGCCGGGCTGGTGGCCCAAGATCCCTACCTGCACATCGTCGGGCCGAGCATGAACGAGGAGCCCTACGGCATCGGCATCAACCTGGAGAACACCGGACTGGTGCGCTTCGTCAACGGCACCTTGGAGCGGGTGCGCCGCGACGGGACATGGAACACGTTGTACCGCAAGTGGTTGACGGTGCTCGGTCCGGCGCCTGCACCCCCGGTGGCAAGGTACGTCGACTGATGCCCGCCGTGGAGGAGGACGAAGGCCCGGGCACCCAGCCCGCGTCGCTCGACGATCTCGACATGGACTCCGTCGCGACGCTGCGGCCGATGGCGACACAGGCGGTGTTCCGCCCGCACTTCGACGACACGGACAGCATCTCGGTGCGCACCGAGGACACCGAAGGCCACGATCATCCGACGACCGTGACGCGCACGCTCTCACCAATCCGGCGGCTCGGCGGTGGATTGGTGGAGATGCCGCGGGTGCCTGCGAAGGATCCGCTCGACGCGCTGATGGTCAACCCGGTGGTGGCGGAGTCGAAGAGGTTCTGCTGGAACTGCGGCCGCCCGGTGGGCAGGTCGTCGAAGGACGGCAAGGCGCGCTCGGAGGGCTCCTGTCCGCACTGCGGTAGCCCGTATTCATTTCTGCCGCAGCTCAACCCCGGCGACATCGTCGCCGAGCAGTACGAGATCAAGGGCTGCATCGCGCACGGCGGGCTGGGCTGGGTGTACCTGGCGTTCGACAAGAACGTGAACGACCGGCCGGTGGTGCTGAAGGGCCTGGTGCACACCGGCGACGCCGAGGCCCAGGCCATCGCGATGGCCGAGCGGCAGTTCCTGGCCGAGGTGACCCATCCCGGCATCGTGAAGATCTACAACTTCGTCGAGCACAACGACAAGCACGGCAACCCGGTCGGCTACATCGTGATGGAGTACGTCGGCGGAACGTCGCTCAAGCAGGCCAAGGGATCGGGTCTTCCGGTGGCGCAGTCGATCGGCTACATGCTCGAGATCCTGCCCGCGCTGGGCTATCTGCATTCGATCGGCCTGACCTACAACGACCTCAAGCCCGAGAACATCATGCTCACCGAGGACCAGTTGAAGCTGATCGACCTCGGTGCGGTGTCGACGATCAACTCGTTCGGATACCTGTACGGCACGCCGGGATACCAGGCGCCGGAGATCGTGCGCACCGGTCCGACGGTGCAGACCGACATCTACACCGTCGGGCGGACGCTCGCGGCGCTGACGCTGGACCTGCGTACCCGCAAGGGCCGCTACGTCGACGGTCTGCCCGACGACGATCCCATTCTCGTGCAATACGATTCGTTCGGCCGGCTGCTGCGGAGGGCGATCGACCCGGACCCGCGCCGCCGGTTCGGATCGTCCGAGGAGATGTCGGCGCAGCTTCTCGGCGTGCTGCGCGAGGTGGTGGCGCTCGACACGGGCTCGCCGAGACCCGGCCTGTCGACGGTGTTCTCGCCGACGCGCTCGACGTTCGGGATCGACCTGCTGGTGGCGCACACCGACGTCTATGTCGACGGTCAGGTGCATTCGGAGAAGCTCACCGCACAGGAGATCGTCAAGGCGCTGCCGGTGCCACTGGTCGACCCTGCCGACGTCGGGGCGGCGGTGCTGTCGGCGAGCGTGCTCAGCCAGCCGGTGCAGACGCTCGATCAACTCCGCGCGGCGCGGCACGGCGCGCTGGACTCGGAGGGCATCGACCTCGCCGAATCGGTTGAGCTTCCGCTGATGGAGGCGCGCGCACTGCTCGACCTGGGTGACGTCGCGAAGGCCAACCGCAAGCTCGACGACCTCGCCGAGCGGGTGGGCTGGCGATGGCGGCTGGTGTGGTTCAGGGCGGTCGCCGAACTGCTGTCGGCCGACTACGAGTCGGCCATGAAGCACTTCACCGAGGTGCTGGACACCCAGCCCGGTGAGCTGGCGCCGAAACTGGCACTGGCGGCGACGGCCGAACTCGCGGGCGGCGCCGAGGAGCAGCGGTTCTACGACACGGTGTGGGGCACCGACAACGGGGTCATCTCGGCCGGGTTCGGGCTGGCGCGTGCGAATTCGGTTGCGGGTAACCGCGATGCGGCCGTCCGGACGTTGGACGAGGTGCCCGCAACCTCGCGGCATTTCACCACCGCCCGGCTGACGAGCGCGGTGACACTGTTGTCCGGACGGTCAGCGGCCGAGATCACCGAACAGCAGATCCGCGATGCCGCGCGGCGCGTGGAGGCGCTGCCCGACACCGAGCCACGGGTGCTGCAGATCCGGGCGCTGGTGCTGGGCACCGCCATGGACTGGCTGGCCGACAACACCGCGAGCACCAACCACATCCTCGGTTTCCCGTTCACCGAGCACGGCCTGCAGCTGGGTGTGGAGGCGTCGCTGCGCAGTCTCGCCAGGGTGGCCCCCACCCAGGCGCACCGCTACGCGCTGGTGGACCTGGCGAACAGCGTCCGGCCGATGAGCACCTTCTGACCCCACCGCAGGGCCGCCGGCATCATGCCGGGGTATGAGTCCGCGCCCGTCCAGGGTCGGATTACAAGATCGAACTGCGGGGCGATGCGTGCGGCACCCCGCGGTTCATAGCGTTGCATCATGACAACGGCAGACCTGGGCGCACGCCCACCGATCGGTTCCCTTGCCGGATTCCATGCCGGCACCACACCAGTGACGCGCTCGCGGCCTCACCGGAAGCCGTTCGCGGCCATCGCCGGTGCGCTCGCGCACTACCTGTCCGGCCTGACTGCACAGCCGAAGCAGCAGCGGCCGGCGCGACGGGAGAGCTTCATGGAGCAAGCGGCCATGTCGCGCGAGATGCACCGGCTCTGAAGGCCTGACGTCTCGGCGCAGCACCGCCGCTATCCGTCGACGACCTGGACGCACGCCCGCGCGATCGCCAACTCCTCGTTGGTCGGCACGACGAGCACCGTGGTGGGCGACGTGTCGGCGGAGATGCGGCGCGCGGCCTTTGCCGGGCTCGCGTTGAGATGCTCGTCGAGTTCCACCCCCAGCGGCGCCAGCCCGGAGAGGGCGTCGCGCCGGACGGCGGCATCGTTCTCGCCGACACCGGCGGTGAAGCTGATGACGTCGGTGGTGCCCAGCAGTGCCAGGTAGGCGCCGATGTACTTGCGCAAGCGGTGGATGTAGACGTCGTAGGCCAATTGCGCCTGCTCGTCGCCGGATTCGATGCGCTCGTGCAGCACCCGGAAGTCCACCTCGCCACCGAGACCGCGCACGCCGGCGCGCTTGTTGAGCATGGTCTCGATGTCCTCGACGCTCATGCCTGCGGTCCGCCACAGGTACATGACGACGCCTGGATCGATGTCCCCGGACCGGGTGCCCATCACCAGCCCTTCCATCGGCGTCAATCCCATGGACGTGTCCACCGGGCGCCCGCCGACGATCGCCGACGCCGATGCGCCGTTGCCCAGGTGGAGCACGATCTGGTTGAGCGAAGCGAGCGGCGTTCCGAGGTAGGCGGCCGCCTGCTCACTCACGTACTGATGTGACGTGCCGTGGAAGCCGTAGCGCCGGATGTGCCACTGCTCGGCGATCTCCCGGTCTATCGCATAGGTCGCCGCCGCAGGCGGCAGGTCGTGGAAGAACGCGGTGTCGAACACCGCGACGTGCGGCAGGTCGGGCAACGCCTTGCGGGCGACGTTGATGCCGAGCACCGCGGGCGGGTTGTGCAGCGGCGCAAGCGGTGCCAGCTCCTCGAGCTCGGCGACCAGTCCGTCGTCGATGAGGGTGGGCCGGTAGAGGTCAGGGCCGCCGTGCACCACGCGGTGCCCGACCGCGATCAGCCCCATCGACCCGAGTTGCGCACCGGCCTCGTCGAACAGCTCGAACGCGGTGCGCAGCGCGGCGTCGTGGTCGGCCACCGGATCCTCGCGGCTGACCTCGCGCTCGCCGACGGTCAGGCTCGCCGACGACGACTCCTCACCGATCCGCTCGACGATGCCGTCGGCCAGTGAGGCTCCGGAATCAGGCTGTATCAGCTGGAATTTCACCGAGGACGAGCCGGAGTTCAGCACCAGGACGGTGCGCTCGGCGCTCACTTGCCCTGCGCCTGGATCGCCGTGATGGCCACGGTGTTGACGATGTCCTCCACGAGCGCCCCCCTGGACAGATCGTTGACCGGTTTCTTCAGGCCCTGCAGCACCGGGCCGATGGCGATCGCGCCTGCGCTGCGCTGCACCGCCTTGTAGGTGTTGTTGCCGGTGTTGAGGTCCGGGAAGATCAGCACCGTCGCCCGGCCGGCGACCGGCGAGTCGGGCATCTTCGTCTCGGCCACCGACGGTTCGACGGCGGCGTCGTACTGGATCGGACCGTCGACCAGCAGGTCCGGCTCGCGTTGCCGCACCAATTCGGTTGCCGCGCGGACCTTGTCGACATCGGCGCCGGTGCCCGACGTGCCCGTGGAGTAGGACAGCATGGCCACCCGCGGGTCGATCCCGAACTGCGCGGCGGTGCGCGCCGAGGAGATCGCGATGTCGGCGAGCTGCTCGGACGTCGGGTCCGGCACGATCGCGCAGTCGCCGTAGGCGAGCACCCGGTCGGCGAGGCACATCAGGAAGATGCTGGACACGGTGGACACGTCGGGCAGCGTCTTGATGATCTCGAACGACGGACGCACGGTGTGTGCGGTGGTGTGCCGGGCACCCGACACCATGCCGTCGACCATGTCGTTGTGCACCAGCATGGTGCCGAAGTAGGAGACGTCGTGGATCGTCTCGCGGGCCTGCTCGACCGTGACGCCCTTGTGTTTGCGCAGTTCGGCGTACTGCTCGGCGAACCGGTCACAGAGGTCGCTGGTCTGCGGGTCGAGCACCGTGGCCGCCGACAGGTCGACACCCAGTTCCGCTGCGCGCGATCGCACCTGGGTCTCCTCGCCGAGGATCGTCAGGTCGGCGACCCCGCGCTGCAGCAGTCGCCCGGCGGCCTTGAGGATGCGATCGTCGTCGCCCTCTGGCAGCACGATGTGCCTGCGGTCCGAACGTGCCTGGTCGAGCAGCTGGTAGGTGAACATCTGCGGCGTCGTCACCGTCGGCACCGAGATCGACAGCTGCGCAATCAGATCGGCGGTGTCGACGTGGCTGTCCATCAGCGTCAGCGCGGTGTCGATCTTGCGCTGCGAGGAGGCGGTGACCCGGCCGCGGGTGGCGGCGACCCGGCTGGCCGTCTCGAACGTACCGTACGGGGTGGCGATGATCGGCAGCCGCAACCCGAGCCCGGACACCAGGTCGGAGATCGACGGGTGCAGCTCCAGCCCGCCGTTGAGGATGATGCCCGACAGCGACGGGAAGCCCTCGGCGGCATGGGCGCTGACCACGGCGAGCACCACGTCGGAGCGGTCGCCCGGCGTGACCACGGCGACGCCTTCGGTGAGCCGCTCGAGCACGTGTTCGGCGGTCATGCCCGCCACGAGCACGTCCATCGCCTCGCGGTGCAGCAGGGCCTCGTCGCCGAGGATCAGCGTGCCGTCGACGGCGACCTGCAGTTCGGCCACCGACGGCGCGACCAGCAGCGGCTCCTCGGGCAGCACGTACGCAGGCGGTCCGACGCTGCGCAGCGCATCGGCGACCGCCGTCAACTGGTCGGGGTCGCAGCGGTTGGCCACCACCGCGGCGGTCAGTGCGTGCTGGCCGGCGATCTCGTCGAGGCAGACCTCGACCACCTGTGCCACCTGGGCGGGACTGCGGTCCCTGGCTTTGACCGCGAGCACCACCGGGGCGCCGAGGTTCGCCGCGATCCGCGCGTTGACACTGAGCTCGCTGGGGGCGGCCACGTCGGTGTAGTCGCTGCCGACCACGAGCACCGCGTCGCACTGGTCGGCCACCCGGTGGTAGCGGTCGACGATCTCGCCGATCGCGGCATCGGGGTCCTCGTGCAGCTGCTGATAGCTCACCCCGACACAGTCCTCGTAGGACAGCCCTGCGGTGGTGTGCGCCAGCAGCAGTTCCAGGATGTAGTCGCGCTCCGACTCGTCTGAAATGCGGGCGATCGGCCGGAACACACCCACCTTGGCGACGGTCGCCGCCAGGCGGTGCAGGATGCCGAGCGCGATGGTCGACTTCCCGGTGTCGCCTTCCGGGGATGCGACGTAGATGGCGGACACTCGGGGTTCTCGGGCCTCGGGCACGAGTCAAAGCCTACGGATCGAGCGGGAGCTCCACACCCACCAGCAGGCCGAGGTGGTCCGAGCCCGGGAGGCCGACGGTGCGGGCCGACGCGGCGATGCAGTTGCGCACCAGCACATGGTCGATGCCGAGCACCGGCGGGAGGCGGCGCTGGCCGGGGAACGTGCGGCCCAGACCGGCGCCGGCCTGTTCGGTCGCGGTGCGGTAGCCCTCGTCGAGCAGGCGGCGGAACGGCGCCATGTCCATCGTCGCGTTCAGGTCGCCCGCCACGATGACCGCGCCCGGCCCGGCCTGGCTGCCGAGACCACGCAGCGTCGTCGGCAGCCGGGCAAGATCACGCCGCCAGTCCTCGATCGGCATCGGCCACGGCGCGGGCAGGTGGATCGCCACCACGGTCGGGTCGGTGACCACCCCTGGCACCGTGATGCGCACCCGCAGCGTCGACAGCGTGAAGTCCTCGACGAAGCCGGAGTCGGTGATCGGGTGGCGGCTCCACACGCCGATGCCGCCCGCCATCGGATGCGGGTCGAGCATGCGGTGCGGGAAGGCGCGGTCCAGACCGGCCCGCGACAGCCCGGTCGCCGCCTCCTGCGTCATCTCCTCGACGACCAGCACATCGGCGGACGCGTCTGCCGCTGACGCGAGGGCACGCGGATCCGCCCGTCCCATGCCCAGATTGGCCGTCAGCACGCGCAGCTGAGTGGACGGTTCGGCGGCGCGTTCGGGGCCGAGGTAGCGGGGCAGCATGACGACCAGCAACGCCACCGAGAGCAGTGCCGCCAGGCCTGCGAACACCCAACGCCTGCCGATGCCCAGCAGCACCACGGCGACGGGCGCGGCGAGCATCAGGTACGGCGCCGCCGACGCGACGATGAGCACGGCGTGCCCGTCGATCGGCACGTACCGGCCCGCCAGGCCGAGCGCCGCCGTGCCCAGGGCCAGCACGCCGAGGACGGTCAGGAGCATCCGCATCCGCGGCGCGGCGGATCAGCCCAGCCGGCGCAGGCGTGGCTCGAGATCGCGCTGGAACAGCTCCAGGAAGCGCCTCTGGTCGTGCCCTGGCGCGTGGAACACCAGGTGGTTGAGCCCCCAGTCCACGTAGTCCTTGACCTTCTCGACGGCCTCGTCGGGATCCGAGGCGACGATCCAGCGCTTGGCGACCTGCTCGATCGGCAGCTCGTCGGCGGCCTTCTCCATCTCGATCGGGTCGTCGATGCTGTGCTTCTGCTCCGCGGTCAGCGACAGCGGCGCCCAGAAGCGGGTGTTCTCCAGCGCGAGTTCGGGATCGGTGTCGTAGGAGATCTTGATCTCGATCATCCGGTCGATGTCGTCGGAGTCACGTTCGGCCTTCTCCGCCCCCTCCTTGACCGCGGGGATGAGCTTGTCCTTATACAGCTCCTCGCCCTTGCCCGAGGTGCAGATGAAGCCGTCGCCCGCGCGGCCGGCGTACTTGGCCACCACCGGGCCGCCGGCGGCGATGTACACGGGCACCCCGCCCTCGGGCACGTCGTAGATCGAGGCGCCCTTGGTGCGGTAGTACTCGCCGTCGAAGTCGACGCGGTCACCGAGCCACAGCTCGCGCATCAACTTCACCGACTCGCGCAGCCGCGCGAAACGTTCCTTGAACTCCGGCCACTCGCCCTCGTAGCCGGTGGCGATCTCGTTGAGTGCCTCACCGGTGCCGACACCGAGGAAGATGCGGTCCGGGTACAGGCACGCCATCGTCGCGAACGCCTGCGCGATCACCGCCGGGTTGTAGCGGAACGTCGGCGTCAGCACCGAGGTACCCAGTTGCAGTGTCTTGGTGCGCTCACCGACGGCGGTCATCCACGCCAGGGAGAACGGCGCGTGGCCGCCCTCGTGCCGCCACGGCTGGAAGTGGTCGCTGACCGTGGCGCTGTCCATGCCGTGCGCCTCGGCAGCCACCGCCAGTTCGACGAGCTCGCGCGGCGCGAACTGCTCCGCCGACGCCTTGTAGCCCAGTTTCAGTCCATGTTTGGTTTCAGCCACGCGTTCGTTTCTACTCTCTTGCCTACACTCGCGGCATGGCGGCGGCTCTGACGCAGATCACCGAGCACGTGCACTTCGCCCACACCGAGCTGGTGAACTGGACACTGGTGACCGGTTCGGGCGGTGTGCTGGTGATCGACGCCGGCTTCCCGGGGCAGCGCGACGAGGTGCTGCAGTCGGTGCGCGACGTCGGATTCGGCGACGACGACATCCGGGCGTTCCTGCTGACCCACGCCCACGTCGACCACTTCGGATCGGCCATCGGGCTGGCGAAAGACCTTGGCATCCCGGTGTTCTGCCATGCCGACGAGGTGGGCCACGCCAGGCGGGACTACCTCGAACAGGTCGCGCCGGTCGACGTCGCGCGGCACATCTGGCAGCCGCGGTGGCTGGCCTGGACGGTGGCGATCACCCGGAAAGGCGGCATGGTGCACGACGGCATCCCGACCGCCCAGGCCCTGACAGACGACGTCGCCGCGGGACTACCCGGTGCGCCGCGGGCCGTCCCTACACCGGGCCACACCGGCGGTCACTGTTCCTTCGTGGTGGACGGCGTGCTCGTCAGCGGCGACGCGCTGGTGACCGGCCACCCGCTGCTCCGCCACGACCGGCCCCAGTTGCTGCCCGATGTGTTCAATCACGACCAGGACGGCTGTGTGCGCAGCCTGGCCGCGCTGGGCCTGCTCGACACCGAGGTGCTGCTGCCCGGCCACGGCCCGGTGTGGCGCGGCCCGATCAGCGACCTGGTCGAGCAGGCCCGCCCGTCCCGTTGACTCTGCGCTCAGGGCGCCAGCAGTACGTAGCCGAGCAGGAACAGCGCCGTCAGGCAGATCCCGCATGCCACGACGATCACCGGCATCAGGATCATCTGATCGAGTTCCTCGGGCTCGAGCGCGTCGCCGTGCACCGGGCCGAAGAACAGCCGACCGAAGCGGGTGGTCCGCAACCGCCGCAGCATCCGGCCGAGCGCGCTGCGATCGGCCCGACGGCCGACGAACGACCGCAGCAGGAGACCGCCGACCAGCAGGAACATCGCCGCCGCCAGCATCAGCCATCCCACGGCCGCCTGAGACACCCTTGACCACCCCCACGGGTCTCGCGTGCCGTACAGCCTATCCGCCGGCAGGCAGCCCCAGGTGCTCGCGCAGTGTGTGTCCGCTGTACTCCGTCCGGAACGCCCCACGCTCCTGCAGCAGCGGCACCACCCGGTCGACGAACTCGTCGAGCCCGTGCGGCGTCAGATGGGGCACCAGGATGAACCCGTCGCACGCGTCGGACTGCACGTGCAGATCGATCTCGTCGGCCACCTCGGCCGGTGTCCCGACGAACTGCTGCCGGTTGGTGACGGCAATGACCAGTTCGCGGATGGAGAGCTTCTCGGCCTCGGCGCGCTCACGCCAGGCGGCCGCCATCGCCTTCGGGTCCGCATGCCGCACCCGGCCCTGGGTCAATGTGGGGTCGTCAGCGGGTTCCACGTCGGGCAGCGGGCCGTCGGGGTCGTGATCCGACAGGTCGCGCTGCCACACCTGCTCGAGCATGGCGATCGCCGTCGGCCCGCTGACCTGTTGCAGGCGGATGTGGCGCGCCCGCTCGGCGGCTTCGGCGGCCGTGTCGCCCAGCACGAAGGTGGCGGCCGGGAAGACCTTCAGCCGGTCGGGGTCCCGGCCCGCGGCGACCGCCCGTGCCTTGACGTCGGCGTAGTAGCGCTGCCCCGGTTCCAGTGCGGAGTGCAGGGTGAACAGCGCGTCGGCGTGCTGCGCACCGAATTCACGGCCGTCGGCGGAATCGCCGGCCTGCAGGAGCAGCGGCTCCCCCTGCGGGCCCGCGGGCAGCGTCGCGACACCTCGCACGTCGAACTGCGTTCCGCGGTAGCTGACGTCGCGTATCGCTGCCGGGTCGACGTAGACGCCGGTGTCCCGGTCGGCGATCACCGCGCCGGGCGCCCAGCTCCGCCAGAATTCGCGGGCCACCGAGATGAACTCGGCGGCGCGGCGGTAACGGTCGGCATGGTCGAGATAGCCGCCGCGACGGAAGTTCTCGCCGGTGAACGCATCCGATGACGTCACCATGTTCCAGCCGGCCCGGCCGTCGGAGAGGTGATCGAGCGACGCGAATTGCCGTGCCACCTCGAAGGGTTCGTTGAAGGTGGTGTTGATGGTGCCGACCAGGCCGAGGTGTTCGGTGACACCGGCGAGCGCCGCCAGCACGGTGAAGGTGTCCGGCCTGCCGAGCACGTCGAGGTCGTGGATGAGGCCGCGGTGTTCGCGCAGGCGCAGCCCCTCGGCCAGGAAGAAGAAGTCGAACTTCCCGCGTTCGGCGGTGCGGGCCAGGTGCACGAACGAGTCGAACTCGATCTGGCTGCCCGAGTCGGGATCGGTCCACACCGTGGTGTTGTTGACCCCCGGGAAGTGCGCGGCCAGATGAATGGGCTTGCGGTGCTTGCCGTTACGGACGTTCATCCGCTCAGTCCCCAGCGCTTGGCGAGCAACTCGTGAGAGCGCAGCCGGTCGTCGTGGCGGTGGGTGACCGATGTGATCACCAGCTCGTCGGCGGCGGTGACCCGCTGCAGCGCCGCCAGCCGGTCGGCCACCTCGTCGGCGTCGCCGACGAACTGCGTGGCGATCCGGTCGGCGACCACGGCGCGCTGCTCGTCGGTGAGCGGTGTGCACCGCGCGGAATCGGGGTACGGCACGGCGCCGTCGCCTGCGCGGATCGAGTAGACCCAGTGCCCGTAGCCGGCCGCCAGCCGGTGCGCGGTCTCGGAGTCGTCGGCGACCAGCACGTCCGCCGACACCACCACGTAGGGTTCGGCCAGCCACGCTGACGGGGTGAACGCGTCGCGGTAGGCGTCGACCGCCTCCAGCGCCGTCGCGGGCGTGATGTGGTAGCTGGCCACGAACGGCAGTCCGCGCGCGCCTGCCACCTGGGCACTCTCGCCCTTGCTGCTGCCGAACACCCATGGCGTCAAGCCCGCACCCTCACCGGGGATCGCGTGGGCCTCGACGTCGCCGACGCGGTAGCTGCCCGCGAGCATCGCCAGGATGTCGTCGACCTGCTCGGCGAAGTCGGGGGACTCCGCGCCCGGTTGCTGCAACGCCGCCATCCGGGCGGTGAAGCGCGGCTTGGTCAGCAGCGCTCGCGTGTCGAACGGCGGGGGCACCACCACCCCGTCGACGTCGAGCCAGCCGCGGCGCGGGGCGGGCTTGTCCGCCGCAGGCTGCTTGCCCGCATCGCGGCGGCGCTGACCCGAGCGGCCCAGCCCGAGATCGATGCGGCCGGGGTGGAAGGCGTCGAGCGTGCCGAAGCTCTCCGCCACCGCGATCGCGGTGGTCTGGCCCACCTGGACGGCTGCCGAACCGACCCGGATCCGGTCGGTGGCCGCGGCGATCTGGCCGATCAGCACGGCGGGCGACGAGCTGGCCACCGCCACGAAGTGGTGCTCGGCGACCCAGAACCGCCGGAAGCCCCACTGCTCGGCGTGCCGGGCCAGGTCGACGGTGTTGCGCAGCGCGGTCGCCGCGTCGCCGCCCTCGGGGATCGGCGACAGGTCGAGCACGGACAGTGGGACGGTCATGATGCCCGCACCGCGGCGTATCGGTTGTCGGCCACCGGCAGCGCGAGCCGCCGGCGCAGCGTCTCGTCGGCATAGCCGGTGCGGAAGCGGCCCGCCCGCTGCAGGCGGGGCACCACCTCGTCGACGATGCCGGGCAGGTCGGTGGCGTGCACCGCCGGGCGCAGCCGGACGCCGTCGAGCCCGAGGTCGTGCCAGGCCAGCAGCAGGTCCGTCAGCTCATCCGCGCTGCCGCCGAAAATGGCTGCGTCGGAACGGAAGTCGGTCTCGCCGGTGAGCGATACGACGAGGTCGGCGTACACTTTGAGGTCGGTTCCGCCCGCGGCCGTGACCTCGTCGAGCAGAGCGGGCACCACTGCCTCGTCGGCGGGTGTGACGAACACCAGATCGGCACTGCGCGACGCGAATTCATAGACCCGCGGCGCATGGGCCAACACCGCGACCACGGGTTGCCCCTGCGGTGGTCGCGGCGTGATCGACGGGCCCTTCACCGAGAAGTGCGGACCGGTGAAGTCGATGTAGTGCAGCTTGTCCCGGTCGACGAAGCGGCCGGACGCGACGTCACGGATGACGGCGTCGTCCTCCCACGAGTCCCACAGCCTGCGGACCACTTCCACCGCATCGGCGGCCTCGTCGAACAGTCCGTCGACGAACCCGGGGTCATCGGCGCCGGCCCAGGACCGCCTGCCGAACAGCGCCGCCTCGTGCGCGGTGACGCTGACCCGCGGCTGCCATCCGGCCCTGCCGTGCGAGACGAAGTCGAGGGTGGCGATGGCCTTGGAGACGTGGAACGGCTCGGTGTGGGTGACCGTCGCGACGGGGATCAGGCCGATGTGGTGGGTGGCCGCGGCGATGCGCGCGGCCACCAGCACGGCGTCGGCGCGGCCGGCGTGCCGGTGCGGGTCGATGCGCTGCCCTCGCCCCGGCTGGGGCATCAGGGAGTCGTCGACGGTGAGGAAGTCGAGCAGACCGCGCTCGGCGGTGGCGGCCAGTCCGGCCCAGTACCGGCCGCTGAGCACCGACGGCAGGTCCGGCGTGTGCCGCCAGGCCTGCGGATTCCAGCCGTAGCCGTCCAGCGCGACCCCGAGGTGCAGATGATCGGTCATGGCAGTGCTTTCTCGAACGCGACGGGATAGACCTCGCCCTCGGCGGGGAGCGGCTCGGCCAGCCGGGTGTAGCCGGCCGCGAGGTACAGCGCCTCCGCCTCGGGCTGCCGGTCACCGGTGGTGAGGTACACCCGGCGATAGCCCGCGGCGGTGATCTGGGACTCGAGGGCCGCCAGCAGGGCCCGGGCGTGACCGCGTCTGCGGTGGCCGCTGTCGGTCCAGATCCGCTTGAGTTCGGCGGTGGGCATCCCGTCCACCACACCGAAGCGGCGGAAGGCTCCGCCGGTCACCGGGACCCCGTCAGCCAGCCCGACCAGCATGGCGCCGTCAGGCGGTGTGAACTCCGCGGCCGGGTAGGACCGCAGCCAGCGGGCCACTGCGTCGGGCGTGCCGCCATAGCGTTCGGCGTACTCCGTCGCGAGCTCCGCGAGCAGCGGCACGGCCAGCGGATCGTCCTGGCCCACGGCCACGAAACGCAGTGGCGGCACTGTCGGCACGGTCATCACCTCACTGTCCAACGCGCGGCGGCGGCGCGCATTCCACCGCCGCACATCTACTCACCGTGAGCAAAAATCCCCGCAGACGAGCGCGAAATCAGGCGGTACCCACCTTGGACGCCCACCCACTTCCGATCAAAACTTGACACGTGTAAAGTTCGTCGCCATGGACAACATCCGGGGCAAGACCATCGCGATCACCGGCGCCGCCCGCGGTATCGGTTATGCCACCGCCGAGGCGCTGCTCAAGCGCGGCGCCCGCGTGGTGATCGGCGACCGTGACGTGGCACTGCAGGAATCCTCGGTGGCCAAGCTGACCAATCTCGGCCAGGTGTCGGGCTACCCGCTCGACGTCACCGACCGTGAGTCGTTCGCGACGTTTCTGGACAAGGCGCGCACGGACGGCGGCGGTCACATCGACGTGCTGATCAACAACGCGGGCGTGATGCCGATCGGGCCGTTCCTCGAGCAGTCGGAGCAGTCGATCCGGTCCTCGATCGAGGTCAACCTCTACGGCGTGATCGCCGGGTGCCAGCTGGCGCTGCCGGACATGATCTCGCGGCGTCGCGGCCACATCATCAACATCGCCTCGCTGTCGGGTGTGATCCCGGTG
The DNA here is from genome assembly GCF_040674075.1 of Mycobacterium sp. NPDC050551. Classification (NCBI taxonomy): domain Bacteria; kingdom Bacillati; phylum Actinomycetota; class Actinomycetes; order Mycobacteriales; family Mycobacteriaceae; genus Mycobacterium; species Mycobacterium sp. NPDC050551. The sequence goes on from NZ_JBFARC010000003.1 coordinate 78,633, forward strand.
CCCGGCCAGGTCGTCTACGTGGGCGCCAAGTTCGGCGTCGTCGGCCTCTCGGCGGCGCTGGCCGACGAGATGGCCCCGCACGGCGTGCACGTGTCGGTGGTCATGCCGCCGTTCACCAACACGGACCTCATCTCGGGCACCCGTGAGACCATCGGCACCAAACCCGTTGAGCCCGAAGACATCGCGGCCGCGATCGTCAAGACGCTGGACAAGCCGAAGACCCACGTGGCGGTGCCGCCTTTCCTGCGGTTCACCGCCCAGGCCGCCCAGTTGCTGGGCCCCCGCGGACGCCGGTGGATGAACCGGAAACTCGGCTTGGACAACGTGTTCCTGGAGTTCGACACCACCAAGCGGCAGAGCTACGAGCAGCGCGCGCAGGCCGCACAGGGCGTGGTCGAGGGGCCGGGCACGAATTAGTCGAACGCCGGCGCAGGATCGCCGTGGCGGAACTCTTCGACCGCCTCGATGTGCTCCAGCAGCGTTTCGGCGGTGAACACGTAGTCGACCGATTCCGCGTCCGCGCCAACGAAGATCACGTGCCAGGTGTCCTCGTCGTCGGCGCCGAGCCAGATCCTCGTCACGGATTCGACTGTGTCACCGGTGATCTCGACTCCGGACGGCGGGAAGAACCACGTCGCGATGTCCTCGGTGGAGTTCTCCACGTCGAACTCCCAGCCCCGGTCGGTGAGCACCTCGTCGACGCTCTCGAGGCTGAGCGGGTCGCCGCCGACCCGGTGTTCGTCGCGGACGGCCCGGCGTTTGCGCCTGCGCGCCTTCTTCGCCTCCGACCGCCGGGACACGTCAGCCCAGCGCCCGGTCCAGGTCCGCGATCAGGTCTTCGGTGCCCTCGAGGCCGACGGAGACGCGCACCACCGCGTCGCCGAGGCCGATGGCCGCCCGGCCCTCCGGGCCCATCGCGCGGTGGGTGGTGGTGGCAGGGTGGGTGATCAGCGACTTCGCGTCACCCAGGTTGTTGGAGATGTCGATCAGCGCCAGCTTGTCGAGCACCTCGAACGCGCGCTCCTTGGCACGGCCCTCGGGCGCGTCGAGTGCGAAGGTGACCACCGTGCCGCCCCCGGTCATCTGCCGCTTGGCCAGGTCGTACTGCGGGTGCGACTCCAGGAAGGGGTAGCGCACCCACGACACCGACGAGTTCTGCTCCAGGAACTCCGCGATGCGGTGCGCGGACCGGTTCGAATAGTCCACCCGCACCGCGAGCGTCTCCAAGCCCTTGAGCAGGGTCCAGGCGTTGAACGCGCTGATCGCCGGGCCGGTGTGGCGCATCAGCTTCTGCACCGGGCCGTCGATGTACTCCTTGTCGCCCAGGATCGCCCCGCCCAGCACCCGGCCCTGACCGTCGATGTGCTTGGTGCCCGAGTAGACCACCACGTCGACGCCGAGCGGGAACCCCTGCTGCAGAAGCGGCGTCGCGAAGACGTTGTCCAGCACCACTTTCGCGCCGGCGGCGTGTGCCAGCTCGGACACCGCGGCGATGTCGACCAGCGACTGCATCGGGTTGGACGGCGTCTCGAAGAACACCGCCTGGGTGGGCACCGAGAGCGCCTCCTCCCACTGCGCGAGGTCGTCACCGTCGACGAACACGGTCTCGATGCCCCAGCGCGGCAGGATCTCGCTGCACACCACGAAGCACGAGCCGAACAGGCTGCGGGCCGCCACCAGCCGGTCGCCGGCGCCGAGCAGCGCGCCCAGTGAGGTGAACACCGCCGCCATCCCGGTCGCCGTCGCGAAACACGCGGGTGCGTCCTCGATCAGACGCAGCCGCTCCTCGAACATCGAGATGGTGGGGTTGCCGTAGCGCGAGTACACGTAACGGTCGATCTCGCCGGTGAACGCCTTCTCGGCCGCAGCGGCGCTGTCGTAGACGTAGCCCGACGTGAGGTACAGCGCCTCGGACGTCTCGTCGAAGCCCGACCGCAGCAGGCCGCCGCGCACCCCGAGGGTGGCCTGGCTGACACCGTCCGGCAGCGGCGTGGGGATCCGGACAGACGGGACTTGGTCCTCGGAGTCGCCCTCGCTCACGACTGGACCCAGGGCAGGCCGACGGCCTTCCAGCCGGTGCTCCCGCGGCGGCGATGCTCGTCGAGATTGCCCTCGAAGCCGTCGAGCACGTTGTACGACGGACCGATGCCGGCCTCGGTGGCCGCCTCGGCGGCCCCGATGGACCGGTTGCCGGACCGGCACAGGAACACCACCGGCCGCTCGCCGGACACCCCGGCCGACCGGAGGTCGGTGACGAAGTCCTCGTTGTGCGAACCGTCGACCCGGTTCCACTCGATGAAGATCACGTCGCGCTGCAGCGACGACAGATCGGGCACGCCGACGAACTTCCACTCCGCGTCGGTGCGACAGTCCACCAGCACCGCGTCGGGGTTGTCGTTCAGGACCTTCCACGCCTCCTCAGGCGTGATGTCTCCGGCGTAGCTCACGGCCGCGAGTCTCCCATATCTAGCTGGGACCGGTCGAACAGACCTTCCACGTGCCGTCCTGCCGCGCGAAGGTGGTCGGGACCCCGGTCTTGGTGTCCGGCGCCTTCTCGAAGTAGTAGGTCACCGTGGCGGTCGCGCGGTCCCCGTCGACGGCCACACCGGTGACGTCGTCGACGAAGCGGGCACCCTTCTTGTCCTTCGAGTCACGGTGCCGGGCAAGGAAATCGGTCTCATCGCCCTGCTGGGCGGCGCAGGTGTTGTCACGGAAGTCGGGATAGGCCTCCCGCTGCAGGGCGTCGTTCTGCGCGACGGCCGCGCGGGCGACCTGCTGCTCGGCGGTCAGTTCCCCGCCGCCCTCGAACAGATTGACCAGCCCGATTGTGATCACCACGAGGACAATGATTGCCAGTGCCCCCAGGAACGGCGCGACCGTCGGCCGGTCCCGGTCTGGTTCGCCGTCCGCTACGGAAGGGTCGGTGGGCTCGGCCATCACCAGAGCTTGCGCAGCGCGGCGCCCACCCGGCGGGCCCGGTCCCGAGCGATGATCACGTCGGGTGCGGTGGCCAGCGCGACGCCCAGCCTGCGGCGGTCCTCGGTCTCGTCGGGGCGGCCGAAGAGCCGCACGTCGCTCTCCTGGGTCTCCAGCGCCTCGGACAGCACGGCGGTGACGTCGGCGGCGGCGGGTTCGGTCACCGGCGCCTCCGCGCCGCCGTAGCGGATCTCCGCGGCGCCCGGCGAGATCATGATCGTGTCGACGGCCAGGCCGAGGATCGCCCGCGCGTGCAGCTCGAACACCGACAGCCGCTGGGAGCGCAGCGTCACCAGGCCGGTGTCGTGCGGGCGGGTCCGGACATCGGAGAAGTACACCTCGTCACCGCGGACCAGCAGCTCGACCGCGAAGACACCGCGTCCGCCCAGCGAGTTGACGATCCGGGCCGCGATCGATTTGGCCGCGTCCAGCGCGGCGGGGTTCATCTGCTGGGGCTGCCAGACCTCGAGCACCTCGTCGCCGTCGCCCTGGCGGTGCCCGATCGGCTCGCAGAACGTCAGTGCCGGCCCGGTCGGCCCGGTGGTGCGCACGGTGAGCAGGGTGACCTCGTAGTCCACCTCGACCACGGTCTCGGCCATCACCCGGCTGTGCGCGATGCGGCCCGCGGCGATGGCCCGCTGCCACGCCGGCTCGACATCCTCGGGGCGCAGCAGCACCGACTGACCGTCGCGCAGCACCCCCGACACCGGCTTGACCACCAGCGGGAAGCCCGCGTGCTCGGCCACGGCGCCGAGCTCCTCGGCCGAACCTGCGAACCAGAACGGCGCGGTGGGCAGCCCCAGTTCGTCGGAGGCCAGCCGGCGCATGCCCTCGCGGTCCAGCGCCAGCCGGGTGCTGCGCGGGGTGGGGAAGACCTCGACGTCGTCGCGTTCGGCGACCGCCAGCAGCGCATCGGTGGCGATGACGCCGGACTCGGCGACCACGTAGCGCGGATTCTCCCGACGGATCAGCGCGGTGAGTTCCTCGGCGTCGTTCATCTTGACCACCGCCGAGCGGTCGGCCACGCCGTGCGCCGCGGCATAGTGCCGGTCGACGGCGATCACGACGGCGCCCAGCCGCTGGAACGCCAGCGCCAGCTCGCGGCTGAGCTCGCCGGAACCCAGCAGCATCACGGTGGCGCGGTGGTCCGCGGGCTCGGCGGCGGTGGCCTGCTGCGACGACGCCTCAGGCGCGACGCCCTCCACCGGCGTGACGGGCTCGCTTGTCGATTCGCCTTCGAGTGATTCAGTCATCGCTCGTCAAGCCTGCCAGATCGGTCCGCGGCGCGACGGGCTCAGCCCAGACACGAGTCGACGTAACACCACCGCCAGCTCTCCCCCGGCTCGGCCGAACGCATCACCGGATGGCCGGTGGCGCGGAAGTGCTCGGTGGCGTGCTGGTGCGGGCTGGAGTCACAGCAGCCGACGTGGCCACAGGTCACGCACACCCGAAGGTGCGCCCACAGCGTCTCGCCGAGCGCCGCGCAGCCCTGGCAGCGGCCCGACGCCGGCGGCACGTGTGCCGAGTCGTCGTCGGCCAGGTGCTCGCACAGCGTCGCGGAGCGCGAGCCCGGGCGTGCGGTGTGTCCGCGGTCGCGGGATCGTGATCTCCTCAACATGTTCTGCCAAGCATGCTGGACAACGATACGGACGCACTACCCGGAGGTCGCGACGTGAATGCCGTGCTGCTGGCGGTGCTGGTGATGTCGCTGCTGCTGGCCGCGGTGGCCCGCCGCCTTGACGTGTCGGCGCCGCTGGCGCTCGTGGTGGCGGGCCTCGGTGTCGGCCTGATCCCCGGCCTGCCCGATATCCAACTCGACCCGGAGCTGGTGCTGTTCGTGATCCTGCCGCCGCTGCTGTGGTCGGCGGGGTTGGAGAGCAGTTCTGTGGCGCTGCGCAGGAACGTCCGGCCGATCGGGCTGCTGGCCGTCGGGCTGCCGCTGGCGACCACGTTCGCGGTCGGCTTCGTCGCCTTCCACACCGTTCCCGAGCTGACCGTGGCGGCCGCACTGACCCTCGGCGCCATCGTCGCGCCGCCCGACGCGGTGTCGGCCACCGCCGTGGGCCGGCGCCTCGGGTTGCCCCGGCAGACCATGACGCTGCTGGGCGGCGAGAGCCTGCTCAACGACGCCACCGCGCTGACGGCGTACAAGGTGGCCCTCGGTGCGGCGGTCGGCACGGCGGTGAGCTGGCGCGACGGGCTCGGCACGTTCGCACTCGCCGCCGTCGGCGGTGTGCTGGTCGGGGGTCTGCTCGGAGCGCTGATCGTCGCCATCCGCGCCAGGCTGAGCGATCCGGTGGTGGAGAGCGCCATCGGGCTGATGGCGCCGTTCGCGATCTACCTGCTCGCCGAGGAGGCGCACGGCTCCGGGGTGATCGCGGTGGTGGTGGCCGCCCTGATCTCCGGGCAGCGCTCGGTGCGCGCGAGCTACGCGACCCGGTTGCAGGACGACGCGGTGTGGCGCGCCGTGCAGCTGGTGCTGGAGTCGTTCGCGTTCCTGCTGATCGGGCTGCAGCTGCCGAAGGTCGTCGGCGAGCTCACCGGGATCTCCGCTCGCACACTGGTGGTCGCCTCGGCGGCGGTGTTCGGGACGGTGCTGGTGGTGCGGCTGGTGTGGGTCTTCCTGTTCGCCTACCTGCCGCGGTGGGTGTCGCCGCATGTCCGGCACGACGAGCCTGCGCCGCCGCCGGCGCAGGTGTTCGTCGTCGCGTGGGCCGGGATGCGCGGGGTGGTGTCGCTGGCCGCCGCCTTCGGCGTCCCGATGACCACGCTGTCGGGGGCGGAGTTCCCCGGTCGCCCGCAGCTGGTGTTCCTCACCTTCGTCGTGGTCGTCGGCACGCTGCTGCTGCACGGTCTGACGCTGCCGTGGCTGATCCGGGTGCTCGGGGTGCAGGGCGACGAAGCGCAGCGGGACGCGCTGGCGGCCGCCGCCGCGCAGTCCAAGGCGGCCCAGGCGGCCGCCGACCGGCTCGACGAGCTGATGGCCGAACAAGAACCCGGCTCGGATGTGCACGAACGCGCCGCCGAGGTGCTGCGGGGCTGGAACAACCGCAGGGCTAATTCGGCGTGGGAGCGGCTGGGCCGCGACGAGGAGGACATCGGCGAGAGCCCGGCGTCGGCCTTCCGGCGGCTGCGGCTGGAGATGCTCGCGGCCGAGCGCGAGACGTTCATCGCCGAGCGCGACGCCGGACGCATCGACGACGAGGTGCTGCGCTCGGTGCTGCGCGGGCTGGATCTGGAGGAGGCGACGCTCAACCGCCGTTAGGCCTGCGGTTCGAGGTAGGCGACGATCGCGTTGGTCAGGCCGCGCCGCGCGACGTCGAGGTCGTAGTACGAGCCGAGCTGACGTTCGGACACCAGGCCCCGCATGGCGCCGGGGATGAACGACGCCACCTCGCGGATGCGTTCGGGATCGACGTCGACGTCGGCGAATGCCGCCTGGCAGGCCTCGATCCAGCCGCGTCCCCACGACTGGAGCTCCGCCGCGGTCTGCGGGTAGAGCCGTTCCAGCTCGGCGCCGTCGCGGGGCAGCGCGGCGCGCAGCGTCTCGATCGCTCGGGAGTCCGGGGCGGACAGGCCGTCGAAGAGCAGGTCGATGATGGCGCCCACGCGTTCGCGCAGCGGCGCGCCGGGCGTCGCCCCGGACGGCAGCCTGCCGCGGCGCTCGGCGGTGCGGCGCAGCACGGCAGCCCACAGCCCGTCGATGTCGCCGAATTGGTATTTGACCGCGCCCCATGTCGCGCCTGCGTCCTTGGCGATGCGGTTTCCCGAGGCGGCGGCCGTATCGCCGGTCGCCAGCGCGTGCAGCGCCGCGTCGAGCATCCCGTCACGGGTGGCCTGGCCACGCCGGTTGGTTCGCCGAGGGCTCTCGGTCCGCGATGCCGACACTTGACGAATCGTAGAGCCCTCTGTGATTCTCGTCCACATGGCGAAACCGCCGCTCTCGATGAAGCCGACGGGCTGGTTCCAGGTGGCCTGGTCCGACGAGGTCGGCGTCGGCGACGTGCACACGATGCGGTACTTCGGCGAGGACATGGTCGCCTGGCGGTCCGAGACCGGCCGGGTGGTGGTGATGAACGCCTACTGCGAGCACCTCGGCGCGCACCTCGGCTTCGGCGGTCACGTCGTCGGCGAGGTGATCCAGTGTCCGTTCCACGGCTGGCAGTGGAACGCCGACGGGCGCAACGTGTGCATCCCGTACCAGGACCGGCCCAACCGGGGCCGCCGCATGCGGACCTACCCGGTCACCGAACGCAACGAGGCCGTCTACATCTGGCACGACGTCGAGGGCCGGGAGCCGTTCTTCGAAGCCCCCGACGTGTTCGCGTCGTTCGCCGACGGCAGCAGCGCCGCCGACTACTTCCCGCAGCAGCGGCTGTTCCGGCAGGGGCTCGAGATGCACCCGCAGTACGTGCTCGAGAACGGGGTCGACTTCGCGCACTTCAAGTACGTGCACGAGACGCCGATCGTTCCGGTGTTCACCCGCCACGACTTCGCCGAACCGGTCTCCTACGTCGATTTCACGATCACCTTCGAGGGCGACGACAAGCAGTCGATCGACGACGTCCGCAGCGGGGTCGAGGCGATCAACGGCGGGCTGGGCATCGCGGTGACCAAGAGCTGGGGCATGGTCGACAACCGCACCATCTCGGCCGTCACCCCGGTCGACGACTCGACCTCCGACGTCCGGTTCATGGTCTACATCGGCAGGCCGGGCAAGCCCGTGCGGGATATCGAACGGGCCCGTGTCAAGGCCGAGGCGTTCGGCGACGAGGTGATCCGCCAGTTCGCCCAGGACATCCACATCTGGTCGCACCAGCGCTATTCCGATCCGCCTGCACTGGCCACGGCCGAGTACGAGGGATTCACCGCGATCCGCAAGTGGGCGATGCAGTTCTATCCCGACGGCCGCGGCGGCAGTGCCGCGGACCTCGCCTCGATGACCGAGAAGGGTTCAGCGACATGACATCACCGATCCGGGTGTTCCAGGTGGCGACGGGCAACGTCGGTTCCGAGATGATTCGCCGTCTGCAGCACCGGACAGACCTGGAACTGGTCGGGCTGCACTGCTACACACCGGAGAAGGTGGGTCGCGACGCGGGAGAGATCGCCGGGATCGACCCGATCGGGGTGACAGCGACCGGCACGGTGGACGAGATCATCGCCGCCAAGCCGGACGTGCTCACATTCCACGGCGTGTTCCCCGACGAGGATCTCTACGTCGCGGTGCTCGAAGCCGGCATCGACATCGTCACCACCGCCGACTGGATCACCGGCTGGCACCGAGACACCAACCACCCGCAACCGTCGGGTAAGCCGGTGTCACAACTGCTTTCGGAGGCCTGCGCGAAGGGCGGCTCGACGTTCTACGGCACCGGCATGAATCCCGGTGTCAACCAGATCCTCGGGGTGGCCTGCTCTGCCGACGTCGCCGAGATCGAGAACGTCACCACCATCGAGTCGGTCGACGTGTCGTGCCACCACTCCAAGGACACCTGGATCGAGGTCGGCTACGGCCTGCCCGTCGACGACCCGTCGATTCCGGGCAAGCTGGAGAAGTACACCCGGGTCTTCGCCGACAGCGTGCTGATGATGGCCGACTGCTTCGGCCTCGAACTCGACGAGGTGGCGTTCAGCTACGAACTCGGCGCCTGCACCAAAGACGTCGACCTCGGCTGGTACCGACTGCCGAAGGGTTCGCTCGGCGGCAACTACATCAAGTACCAGGGCATGATCGGCGGCGTGCCACGGGTGGAGACCCACCTGGAATGGCAGATGACCCCGCACACCGATCCGAGCTGGGACATCAGGGGCTGCTACATCACTCAGATCAAGGGCGATCCCTGTGTCTACAACAAGCACATGATCTTCCCGAAACCCGGTGTCGACCTGTCGAATCCGGAGAACTTCGCGTCGATCGGGATGACAGTCACCGGCCTGCCTGCGCTCAACGCGATCCGCTCGGTGGTGGCCGCGCCGCCCGGACTGCTCACCAGCGCCGACGTGCCGCTGCGCGGGTTCGCGGGTCGCTTCGCGATCTAAGCAGCCTTCGCGATGGCGACAGCGATGTGGAGTTCGACGTGGCTGTCGTAGATCTCGATGGTGCCCGGGGGTGGTGGTGCGGTGGAGTGGTAGGTCCCGCCGGTGGGGGTTTTGAAGGTGGCGCCGTGGATGCGGTCGCGTTCGGTGGTGGTGACCTGCCAGCCGTCGGCTTCTTTGGTGTAGTTGCAGGCCGCGCATTCGCCGAGGCCGTTGAGTGCGCTGGTGGGTCCGCCGCTGTGGTGGGGCTGGGCGTGGTCGTGGTGGCGGATCGGGGCGTCGCAGTACGGCGTGCGGCAGGTCTGGTCGCGCAGGTCGATGAACGTCGCGAGTGCTTTGGGGAAGCAGCGGGATCGGGACTCCATCGCCACCAACGCATTACTTCGCGGGTGCCGGTAGAGCCGGCGCAGGGTGGCCTTGGACCGTTTGTCTCGCACGGCGGCGTTGACCAGGCCCCGGCCCACGGCGGCCGGGATGGGGCCGTAGCCCTGCAGATGGGCCGGTGTCTCGTCGCCGCCGAGCAGGGTCTGATCGGAGATCACCAGGTTGACCGCGACCGGCGCCGCGACGTCGGCGGGGGTGCCGGTGATGCGTTCGACGAGGGTGTCGGCCATGACCTGTCCGCGGGAGCGGTCGTCGAAGGTGGTGTCGGCGGCCCTCTTCAACGCGGCGTAGACACCGACTCCTTGGGCGACGGGCAGTAGCGCGGTCACATAGGTCATGGTGTCGGGTGCGGGGCGGATGGTCACCGTTCGCTCGCCGACGGCTTTGGCGGCCCGGTCCACGACGGCCTGAGGGTCGAGGCGACAGGCGATCTTCTTGGCCTCGGCGGTGATCCGCTTGTCGCCCCACCCGTGCAACTGCCGCATGTTCCCGCATAGTTCGGCGTCGAGGGTGCCGCGGTCGGCGATGCTCAGGCAGGCCGATTCCCGCACGACGAGGGTGGCCCGCCACTCCGAGAGTGCCCCGCGTTCCAGTGCGCGCAGGGTGTGGGGCATTTCGTGGACCAGGGCGCGGGCGAATCCGAGGTGTCGGCCACCACGGTTGGGGGAGTCGCGGCGGGACAGCGCGATCTCGGCGGCCAGCCCGCGGCCCCGCTTGGCGGCGGGCATTCCGGCGGCGGCCTCGGCGGCGCGACGCATCCGGTCCAGTTCGGCGGTGACCCGGGCCTGACCGGCCGCGGCAGCGGATTTCGCCGCCTCCAACTCCTCGAGGCGTGCCCGCAACCGCGCCTCATCGGCACCGGGAGGCACCATGACCAACTCTTCGAACATGTGTTCGAGACTACCGCAGCCCACTGACACATGCGGCAAACGAGCGCGATCTAGATGGCCACCCGTCGGTCGTCGGCCCCGTGCCACGCGTCGACGGCGTCCTGCAGAGGCAGGCCGAGCGCATTGCAGAGCCCGATCACCGTGCCGAAGCTGGGACTGGGCATCCGCCCGACCTCGATCTTGCGCAGCGTCTCCGGTGAGATGCCCGCGTCACGCGCGATCGTCTCCGGGTCGCGTCCGGCGCGGGCCGCCCTGATCAGCGCACCGAGGCGTTGTCCGGCCTTCACCTGCTCCGGGCTCAGGGGTACGCGCACCATGCCGGTCAGCATAGCCGGTATTCAAATACCGGAGCTGGTACCGTCGTGACGGTATAAAAATACCGAGGGTGCACGGAGGCACGCACGTGATCGAACTGAAGACCGCCGCAGAGATCGACAAGATGGCGGTGACGGGCGACTTCGTCGCCGAGACGTTGGCGACGCTGGCGGCCGAGGCGGAACCCGGGATGAACCTGCTGCATCTCGAGCACCGTGCCCGCGCGCTGGTCACCGACCGCGGCGCCACGTCGTGCTACTGGGATTACGCGCCGTCGTTCGGTCGCGGGCCGTTCCGGAACGTCATCTGCCTTTCGGTCAATGACGCTGTGCTGCACGGCATGCCACGCGACCACATCCTTCGCGACGGCGACGTGCTGAGCCTGGACTTCGCGGTGTCGATCGACGGCTGGGTGGCCGACGCGGCCGTCACGGTGATCGTCGGCGAGACCGCCGACGCCGACGACACGGCGCTGATCGAGTCGACGCGGCGAGCTCTCGACGCGGGCGTCGCGGCAGCGGTGCCCGGCGGTCGGCTCGGCGACGTCTCCGCAGCGATCGGCCGCGTCGCCGCAGAGAACGGCTACCGCGTCAACGTCGAATTCGGCGGGCACGGCCTGGGTCGCACGATGCACGAGGACCCCCACATCCCCAACCGGGGACGCCCCGGCCGCGGCCTGCTGCTGCGGCCGGGCATGACCTTCGCACTCGAGCCGTGGTGGGCACGCGGCAGCGACCGGCTGGTCATCGACGCCGACGGCTGGACGCTGCGCTCAGCGGACGGGTCGAACGCGGCGCACTCCGAACACACCATCGCCGTCACCGAGTCCGGCCCGCGCATCCTCACCCCCACCCGGTGCGCACACCGAGCCACGTAACCCAAACCCGTCGCGCCGCGACTCGTCAGTTGCCCGTTCGATCCGCGTTCGCGTGGATCGCCTCGCGGCAGTAGGCCGCGAGGCCCGGGAGCCCGAACGACTCGTCGTAGGTGGCGACGTACCTGGGGTCGCTCACATACATGTCGCCCAGCTTGCGGTGGAAGGCCGGCGGGCAGTCGTAGAACCAGCGATTCACGTGCAGCCGGTGCTTCTCCGCCGCATTCATCGCCTCTTCGGAGTCGGCAGGGAGCCCGGCACGGAAGGCGTCGGACAGGGCCTTCTCGACAGCTTCACCCTCCGACTTGATCTGGATCCAATCGTCGCGGCCGTACGACTTGGTTCGGCGCTGCGATTCCTTCCACTCAGCCGTCTCGCCCCACTTCTGCTCGGCCTCTGCCTGATAGTCGTCGAAGCCCTCACCAAACAGTTCGCGCATGTCGTCGTCGGTCATGGGGGTGTTCGTCATTGCTTTCTCCAATGCCTGATCGATGGCCTCGATGAGGTCCTTCATCTCATCGAGCTGAGACATGACGCGTTCGCGCTGGCGAATCAGGTGGCTGACCACGTCACCCTCGTCCAGCAGGCTCGCGATCTCCTCCAGCGACAACCCGAGCCGGCGGTAGACGATGACCTGAGACAAGCGCGTCAGGTCCGCCGCCGTGTACACCCGATACCCGGAAGCGGTACGCCGACCAGGGGTCAACAACCCGATGTGGTCATAGTGGTGAAGCGTCCGCACCGTGATGCCATACCGCTCCGCGACGTCGCCCACGGTGAGTTCGTCCACCTGCATCTCCTGCGTCACGCCAATCAGGCTGAGGCCTCACGTCGCGTGAGGGTCAAGCTAACCGTCCACCTCGCGCTGGAAGGCCAGCATCGCCTCGAGCACAGCCGCGAAGGTGCGGTGCGCGGCGGCGAGATCGCGATCGGAGAGGCCGGACATGGCGCGGTGGTTGTGGTCGGCCAGCGGCGCGAAAAACCCCTTCGCCACGGCCATGCCGTGGTCGGCCACCCGCAGCAGCACCTTGCGCCGATCGGTCGGATCCGACTCGCGTTCGAGGTGCCCCGACGCGATCATCCGCTCCACCAGGTAGGTGATGGCCGCTCCGGACAGTCCCATCCGCTGCCGCAGCTCGCCCGCGGTCAGCGGGGCGCCCGCCGTGTCGGCCACCATGACGTGCAGAAGTGCGCGGAAGTCGTTCACCGAGACGTCGTGCCGCGCCGCGAACAACCGGCCGACGCGTTCGGACTCCGCGGTGAGCGCCCGCACGTCCGCGGCGATCACCGCCTCCAGCTCCGCCCGGTCCACCCCGACAGCGTAACCGCTGTTCGTTCACTTGATTAATATTTCAGTATCTGAAATATTCGAACGATGTCCGGTCGCTTCTCCTGGGTGCTCGCCCTCATCGTCGTCGCGTTCTCCGGTGCGCTGCTCGGCCTGGTCGGCAGCGGGGATTCCGGCAGCCAGTCGCCCGTGTCCGTACCGTCCGACGCGGAGTCGGCGCGAGTCACCGCCCTGCGCGCAGACTTCCCCGACGGCGACCTGGTGCCCGCCGTCCTCGTCGTCACCCGCACCGACGGGACCGCCCTGACGCCCGCGGACGTCGACGCCACCGGACAGGCCCGCCAACGCATGCTGGCCGTCGCCCGTACCGACGGCGCCGCGGGCCCGCCGGTGGTGGTCTCCGACGACGACCTCGCCGCGGTGACCACCGTGCCGCTGAGCGGCGACCTGTCCGGATTCGCCCTCAACGACGCCGTGAAGGGACTGCGGACCGCCGCGTCCGACGGCCTGCCCGCCGACCTGCGGGCCGAGGTGACCGGCGGCCCGGCGTTCGGGGCCGACATCGCCAACTCCTTCGCCGGCGCGAACATCACCCTGCTCGCGGTGACCGCGGCGGTGGTGGCCGTGCTGCTGATCGTCACCTACCGGTCGCCGGTGCTGTTCCTGGTGCCCCTGGCCGTGATCGGCTTCGCCGACCGGGTGGCCGCCGTGGCGGGCACCGCCGTCGCCGAAGCCCTCGGTATGAGCCCCGACGGTTCCACCTCCGGGATCACCAGTGTGCTGGTGTTCGGCGCGGGCACGAACTACGCGCTGCTGCTGATCTCGCGCTACCGCGAGGAACTCGGCCGCGAGGAAGACCACCGCAACGCGCTGCGGACCGCGGTGCGCAGCGCCGGCCCGGCGATCGTCGCGAGCAACGCCACCGTGGTGCTGGCACTGCTGACGCTGGTGTTCGCGTCCGCACCGAGCACCCGCAGCCTCGGCGTGCAGGCCGCGTCCGGTCTGGTGGTGGCCGCGGTGTTCGTGCTGCTGGTGCTGCCACCGCTGCTGCGCCTCTTCGGCAAGCGCCTGTTCTGGCCGTTCATCCCCCGCACCGGCGCGACACCGCTCACCGACAGCGGTGTCTGGCACCGGATCGCCGACGGGGTGGCGCGCCGCCCGGGCCGCGTCGCGGTGGTGTCGATCGCCGCGCTGGCACTGCTGTGCACCGGCCTGCTGAGCACCCCGCTCGGGCTGTCGCAGACCGAACAGTTCCGGGTGCAGGCCCAATCGGTCACGGGCTACGAGCGGTTGGCCGACCACTTCCCCGGCGGCGTCACCGATCCCACCCGGGTGATCGGCCCGACGACACAGGCCCCTGCGATCCAACGGGCCATCGACGACACCGACGGGGTGGTGTCGGTGAGTCCTGCCGGCCAGTCGCCGTCGGGTCTGACGCAGTGGTCGGTGGTGCTCGACGCCGAACCGGCCTCCGAGCAGGCCTTCGACATCGTCGACCGGCTCCGAGATTCGGTGCACGAAGCGGATCCCGCGGCGCTGGTCGGCGGATCGGACGCGCAGGCCCGCGACATCGGCGCCGCCGCCACGCGCGACCGACTGGTGGTGATCCCGGCGATCCTGGCGGTCGTGCTGCTCGTGCTGTACGCGCTGCTGCGTTCCGCGCTGGCGCCGCTGGTCCTGGTGGCGGTGACCGTGCTGTCGGCACTCGCCGCGATCGGCCTCGGCGGCTGGGCCAGCGTGCACCTGTTCGGCTTCCCCGCACTGGACAACTCGACGCCGCTGTTCGCGTTCCTGTTCCTGGTGGCACTCGGCGTGGACTACACGATCTTCCTCGTCACCCGCGCCCGCGAGGAGACGCCCGAACACGGAACCCGGCAGGGCATCGTGCGCGCGGTGTCCGCGACCGGCGCCGTGATCACCAGCGCAGGCATCGTGCTGGCCGCGGTGTTCTGCGTGCTGGGCGTCCTGCCGCTGATCGTGCTGACCCAGGTCGGCATCATCGTCGGGCTCGGCATCCTGCTGGACACCTTCCTGGTGCGCACCGTGATCATCCCCGCGTTGTTCACCCTGATCGGACCGCGCATCTGGTGGCCCGCGCTGCGGCCGCAACCGTGACACCGCGGCGACCCTCGTCGACACGCTGACCGGGGACTTCCTCGCACGCGGGTAGCGTCGTGAGATGACCGACGTCGAGGCGGAGCCGCTGCCGCCGTTGCACATGCGCCGCAACGACTTCGATCCCACCCCCGAACTGCGGGAGATCCGCGAGTCCACGGGTGTGCGGGTTGCCAAGAGCGCCTTCGGCATGGACGTCTACCTGGTCACCCGCCACGAGGACGCCAAGGCCGTGCTGTCGGATCACCAGCGCTTCGCCAACGGCAGGCCGCCGGGCTTCGCGATCCCGGGCGCCCCGACGCTGTCGGAGGACGAACAGCAGCGCAACCGGGCGGGGAACCTGCTCGGCCTCGACCCGCCCGACCACCAGCGGCTGCGCCGGATGCTCACACCCGAGTTCACCATCCGGCGGATCAAGCGGCTCGAACCCCGCATCGTCGCGATCGTCGACGAACACCTCGACGCAATGGAAAAGGCAGGCGCGCCAGCAGATCTCGTCGAAGGATTCGCGCTGCCGATCCCATCGCTGGTGATCTGCGAACTGCTGGGCGTGCCGTACGAGGACCGCGCCGACTTCCAGCGCCGGTCCGCACGCCAGCTCGACCTGTCCATCCCGATCGCCGACCGGTTCGAGCTGCAGCGGCAGGGCCGCGACTACATGCACTCACTGGTCACCCGGGCGCGGGTGCAGCCCGGCGACGACATCCTCGGCATGCTGGTGCGCGAGCACGGCGACGAGCTGACCGACGACGAACTCGTCGGCGTGGCGAGCCTACTGCTGCTGGCCGGCCACGAGACCACGTCGAACATGCTGGGGCTGGGCACCCTTGCCCTGCTGCGGCATCCCGATCAGCTGGCGGCGGTGCGCGACGATCCCGATGCGGTGGCGCCCGCGGTCGAGGAGCTGCTGCGCTGGCTGTCCATCGTGCACAGTGCCATCCCCCGCATCACCACCACCGACGTGGACGTGGCGGGGGTGCACATCCCCGCCGGCCAGCTGGTGTTCGTATCGCTGCCGACGGGCAACCGGGACCCGAACTTCGTCGACGCACCCGAGAAGCTCGACATCTCCCGCGGCGCGATGGGGCACCTGGCCTTCGGCCACGGTGTGCATCACTGTCTCGGCGCACCGCTGGCCCGGATGGAGATGCGGATCGCCTTCCCCGCGCTGCTGCGCCGCTTCCCGCGGCTCGCGCTCGCCGAACCGTTCGAGGATGTGCAGTTCCGGTCGTTCCACTTCATCTACGGACTACGGTCGCTGGCAGTGAGTTGGTAGCAGGGGTGGTGATGAGCGGATGAGGGTCGAAGCCGAACAGGACGCGTGCATCGCGTCGGGAAACTGCGTCATGGTCGCGGACGCGGTGTTCGACCAGGACGACGACGGCATCGTCGAGGTGATCGTCGACGAGGTGCCCGCCGGCGAGGAGGACCACGCCCGCGAGGCCGTCAAGCTGTGCCCGGCCTCGGCGCTGCGGATCGCCGCGGAGGATTAGCTCGGCGATTTCTTGGGATCGGTAGTCCCGGTCCCCCTCTGTACTTGTCCCACGACGGCCGACACGGCCGAGGACGAGACCACCGAGGAGCACCCGATGAACGCCGCCGACAACCTCGACACCGCAGCCCACACCGGCGCGGTCGACCACGAGACGATCCGCTCCGCCGACCTCGCGGTGCTCTCCGCCGAGAGCACGCAGGCGTCGGCGTGGTCGAACGCGCTCGCCGACCTCCACGGTCCGATCGACGACTCGATCGACGGCCACGACCCGATCGACGACCACATCCGGCCCGGCCGGTCGAAGGCGTTCAGCAACGGCGTGGTGGCAGCGGCGATAGCGGGTGCCGTCGGCGCCTTCGCGGTTCTCGGCGTGGTCGTCTCGCAGTACTACACCGAGCCGCATCCGCCGGCGCCCGTGGCGGTGACACCCGGCGCGGTCGTCGTGCCCGCGACCCCGGCCGCGGCGCCGGCCGCTCCGTCGGTCGCCGCCGTCCCGACAGTGGTGACGGCCCCCGCGAACCACCAGCCCGTCCCGGTCCGCGTCAGCAACAACCGCCCGGCGGTCCCGGTCAAGGCTCCGGTGCGTCCCGCGCCGGTCGCGGCTCCCGCCCCCGCACCGGCCGCACCCGCACCGGCGCCCGCCCCGGCTGTCGCGCCGCCCCCGGTCGTCATCCTCAACATCCCGGTGCCGCAGCTGCCGCCGCTGCCCCAGGCTCCCGCTCCCGCGGATCCGGCACCGGCCGCTCCCGCCGACCCGGCGCCGGCCGACCCCGCCCCGGCCGAACCCGCTCCTGCGCCGGCCGACCCGCCCGCCGAGCCGGTGTTGCAGCCGCTGGCTCCGCTCGCGCCGCCGGTTCTCGACCCCGCGCCGGTGGTGCAGCTGGCACCGTGACGTGTTCTTGTCCGATCGGACACCGGCTTCTAAGGTCGAAAACGTTCGTTCGAGGAGGTGTCCCATGCGGATCGCCGTAGCCGGCGCGACCGGCAACATCGGAGCCCGGACCGTCACCGCCCTGGAGCGCGACGGCCATGAGGCGGTGCGGATCAGCCGTTCACTCGGCGTCGATCTGTTGTCGGGTGACGGTCTCGACGCCGCCCTGGCGGGTGTCGACGCGGTGATCGACACGGTCAGCTCTCCGCCGGTCAGTGCGGCCGAGACGGTCGCCTACTTCGGCACCATCACCGCGAACCTGCTGCGGGCCGAGGCCCGCGCCGGCGTGGGCCACCACGTCCTGCTGTCGATCGTCGGAGTGCACCGACTCGAGGGCAACGCGCACTACGCGGGCAAGCGGGAACAGGAGCGGCTGATCGCCGAGGGCGTCGACGGGGTCACGGTGCCGTGGACGGTGGTGCCCGCCACGCAGTTCCACGACTTCGCCGAACTCGCGGTCGGGTGGACCGAGCACGAGGGCGCGGCCACCATCGCACCACTGCTCGTCCAGCCCATCGCGCCGGACGACATCGCCGAGGTGCTGGCCGAAGTCGCCGTCGGCAAGCCGCGAGGCCGCTACGTCGACGTCGCCGGACCCGACCCGCAGGATCTCGTCGACATGGCCCGCCGCACCCTCGCACTGCGCGGACGCGAGGTGAAACTGATCCCCACCTGGGACGGCGTATTCGATCAGTCGATGGCCGGCAAGATCATGCTGCCCGGTCGGGACGCGCGCATCGCCCCCACGAGCTTCGACGACTGGCTGGCCGCCGGCGGCTAGCGCCTCTCGCCCGCCTCGTGGTCGCCCCAGTGCACCACGCCGGCGCGGGCCAGCAGCAGCACGCTGACCAGCAGCACCCACACCGGGAACGCCAGCACCAGCCATGCGCTCACGTCACCGGCGAGCAGCAGCGCCACCGCGACCAGGTAGGTGGCGTACACCAGCGGACGCGGCATGAGCCCGGTGCGCAGCCAGATCGTCGCCAGCGAGATCATGAACACCGCCGCCATCCGCACGCCGTAGGTCTTGCTCAGCGCGTTGAGCAGTGACTGCCCGAACGCCACCACCTCGGCGTGCACCGCGGAATTCTCCGACACCGCCCTGGTGGCGATCAGGCCCTCGCCGACCGCCACGGTGGTGAACATCATCGCCAGGAACAGCAGTCCACTGCCGATGAAAACGCTCGCGAAGAACTTGTCCTCGTAACGGCCGAGGCCGTCGCGGACGACGCCGATGAACCACAGGAAGGCGATGCCCGCGAACGGCATCAGCACCGACGCCCACCGCAGCCGGCCACTGGCTCCGTCGACCCACTGCGAGCCCGGCGCGCCACCCTCGGGTAGTGCGGTACGGATGAGAATCAATGCGGCGCCGAACAACAGGGCGAACAGCACCCCCGCCACTGCCGCGGCCTTGGGCGTCGTCAGCCTGCGCAGATGATGTTCGACCACGCGGTCATGGTGTCACGCTCAGGGCTGTCCGGGCAGCAATCTGATCATCAGGCCGTTCGCCTCGGCCAGCAAATTGCCTTCGGGATCGCGCATCTCGGCGTTGACGAACGACTTACGGCCCTGCGCCTCGCGAACCCAGCCACGCACTGTCAGCGTGGTGTCGATCGGCGTCACCTTGCGGTAGTCGACGTGCAGGAACCCGGTGCGACTGATCGGCCTGCCGGTGGCGTGGATGACCATCCCGAACACCGAGTCGAACATCAGCGGCAGCACCCCGCCGTGCACCGCGTAGTTGCCGCCGACGTGAAAGCGGCTGAACTGCACGGTCAGTTCGACGGCTTCGGCGTCGAACTTCGTCACCCGGTACGGCGCCATCAGCAGGCTGCCCGCGCCCGGCAGTTCAGGAACCCGGTTGGCCGGGCCGACGCCCTCGGCGGCCTCGAACGGGTCGAGCAGCGCGACGAGCGCTTCGACGTGCTCAGCGGCCTTCTCCCACGTCTCGGTGTCCGGAGCGGCCGACACCGCCAGGTCCTGGGCGCGACGCATCGCGGTCAGGAACCGCGCGAAGCCGGGGCCGGGGTCCGCCCGCTCGAAGTTGGGAAACCCGCCGTGCCTGTCGTATTCGGGATCGACCAGCCGCGGGTCGTCTGTCATGCCTCGACTCCCACTCGCTCCGGTCCTCGCTCGTACCTCGCTGCGATCCTCACTCGCGATCGTCTTCGGGAAGTCATGCCTTCGCCGCCAGGATGTCGCGGCGCACAATCGTCTGCTCACGGCCGGGACCGACGCCGATGCACGAAACATGCGCTCCGGCAAGCTCTTCGAGCCGCAACACGTAGTCGCGCGCCTTGGCGGGCAGGTCATCGAACTCGCGCGCGGTGGAGATGTCCTCCCACCACCCCGGCAGCTCCTCGTAGATCGGCTCGGCGATCGCGATGTCGGACTGCGTCATCGGCATGTCGTCGGTGCGCTTGCCGTTCACCCGGTAACCCACGCACACCGGCACGGTCTCCAGGCTTGACAGCACGTCGAGCTTGGTCAGGAAGTAGTCGGTGATCCCGTTGACGCGGGTGGCGTAGCGGGCGATCACCGCGTCGAACCAGCCGCAGCGCCGCGGCCGTCCGGTGGTGACGCCGACCTCGCCGCCGGTCTTGGCCAGATAGGCGCCGTACTCGTCGAACAGTTCGGTGGGGAACGGGCCCGATCCGACGCGGGTGGTGTAGGCCTTGAGGATGCCCAGCACCGTGGTGATGCGGGTGGGCCCGATCCCCGATCCGACCGAGGCCCCACCGGCCGTCGGATTCGACGACGTGACAAAGGGATACGTGCCGTGGTCGACGTCGAGCAGCGTGCCCTGCGAACCCTCGAGCAGCACCGTCTCACCGCGTTCGAGGGCCGCGTTGAGCAGCAGCCGGGCGTCGGCGATGCGGTGGGTGAACCCCTCGGCCTGGGCCAGCAGGTTGTCCACCACCTCGGCGGCGTCGAGAGCCTTGCGGTTGTAGATCTTCACCAGCATCTGGTTCTTGAGTTCCAGTGCCACCTCGATCTTCTCGGTCAGCTGGTGGGGGTCGAGCACGTCGGCGACCCGGATGCCGATGCGGGCGATCTTGTCCTGGTAGCAGGGTCCGATGCCGCGGCCGGTGGTGCCGATCTTCTTGCTGCCTGCGTACCGCTCGACCACCTTGTCGATCGCCACGTGATAGGGCATCAGCAGGTGCGCGTCGGCCGAGATGAGCAGCCGGTCGGTGTCGACGCCGCGGTCCTCGAGCCCGCGCAGTTCGGTGAGGAGCACGCCGGGGTCGACGACGACGCCGTTGCCGATCACGTTCGTCACGCCGGGCGTCAGGATCCCGGACGGGATCAGGTGCAGCGCGAAGTTCTCGCCGGTGGGCAGCACCACGGTGTGGCCGGCGTTGTTGCCGCCCTGGTACCGCACGACCCACTGGACGCGCCCACCGAGCAGATCGGTGGCCTTTCCTTTGCCCTCGTCGCCCCACTGGGCGCCGATGAGCACGATTGCCGGCATGGCTTCTCCGCTTCAGTGCGTGAAAATGACGTGTGCAGCCGGTGAGCTACCTTATCCGACCGGACACATACCCGTTTGCGAGGAGCTTTCCTTGACCACCACCGACGTCGCGGTGCTGCGCTGTGGCGACCGCCCGGCGCCGCGGCCGCTGCGGATGCTGCCGACCGTCGAGCTCGACGAGGTCGACCGGTGCAGGCGGGTCGTCGTGACCGGGGACCCCGCGCAGCTGGCGGCCGTGCTGACCCGGCTGCTGCGCGCCGACCGGCTCGACGTCGAGGTCGCCCTCGCAGGCCGGTTCGGGGCGGGACGGGCAGTGACCGCGCCGGCGAGGCAGGTGCCGCTGATCCGCGACGACACCGGGACCGCGCTGGTCGGGACGGCGTCCTGGACGGGCTCCCCGGAGGGCACACCGCTGACGGGCGAGGCCGTCGTCGACGACACCGTGCTGTTCGACGGCGACGTGCACGGTGTGCGGATCGAACCGACGGCGTCACTGCCGGGTCTGCGGGCCGCGGTGCTCTCGCCGCGCGGGCGGCCGCGCGGTTGGGTCTCGGGGCGCGCCGTGCAGCTCGGCACCCCGGCGGCGACGCTGACTCGCGACGGCGTCGCGGCGCCGCGGCCGGTGAAGCGCTCGACGTTCTACCGGCACACCACGGGCTGGCTGCGCGTCGGCTGACTCGGCGTCCCTAGCGCGACCTGGGCACCGCCGTCGACCACAGCGCCCATGCCACCAGCACCGGCTGGAACGCCAGCCGCACCAGCCGCTTGCGGTCGGAGTCCAGGCCGAAGGCGTCGCGCTTGCCGCGGTACTGCGCGATGTTCCCGGGGAACACCGCGACGAAGAACGCCGCCAGCAGCCGCCCGACGAGCACCCGGTCGCGTCGCAGCACGGCCAGCCCGGCCCCGAGCATGATCTCCACGGCGCCGGACGCCACCACCACGCCGTCGGTGTCGATCGGCGCCGTCTTCGTCACCCAGTCGGGCACCTGGGCCTGGAAGTCCTTGCGCCCCCAGAACAGGTGGCTCAGCCCGGCGAACACCATCGCGCCCGCGAGCAGCAGCCGGGCCGCCGTGCGCAGCGGCGTGGACGGCGGCGGACCGGCCGGGACCGGCGGCGGCAGCGCAGGAGGTGGCGCGGGAGGAGCGATCGTCGTCATGGGTCCTTCTTACCGAAGATCGGTAGCGTCGAATCGTGAGCATTCGTTCGCCGCGCCAGTCGGTGCGGCCCAGCCCGGTCTTCCTGGCCATCGTCGCGCTCACCGCGGCGGGCGGTGTGCTGGCGTGGCTGGCCGCCGACACCGTGAAGCCGCTGGCCTATGCGGGCGTGTTCGTGTTCGTGATCTCCGGCTGGCTGGTGTCGCTGTGCCTGCACGAGTTCGGGCACGCCTTCACGGCGTGGCGGTTCGGCGACAAGAGCGTCGAAATGCGCGGGTACCTGACGCTGAACCCACTGAAGTACACCCATCCGCTGCTGTCGCTGGGCCTGCCGGTGCTGTTCATCGCGCTCGGCGGCATCGGGCTGCCGGGCGGTGCGGTCTACCTGCGCACGTCGTGGATGACGGCCCGGCAGAAGACGCTGGTCAGCCTGGCCGGGCCCGCGGCCAACGTGGCGCTCGCCATCCTGCTGCTGACGTCGACCCGGCTCTTCTACGACCCCGCGCACGCGGTGTTCTGGGCGGGCATGGCGTTTCTGGGCTTCCTGCAGGTGACGGGTGCGCTGCTCAACCTGCTGCCGGTGCCCGGGCTGGACGGCTACGGCGCGCTGGAGCCGCACCTGAGCCCGGACACGCAGCGCTCGCTGGAGCCCGTCAAGGGCTGGGGCTTCCTCATCCTGTTGGTGCTGCTGCTGGTGCCGGAGCTCAACCAGTGGTTCTTCGGCGGGGTGTACTGGCTCTTCGAGCTCTCGGGTGTGCCGTCGGGGCTGAGTGCGGTCGGCAATCAGCTGACCCGATTCTGGTCGGCCTGGCTGTAGGGAACCCTTGCGATATATGCGTCTTTGCGCATAGATTGCTGGCATGGGCGCCGGGCACGACCACAGTCACGGCGGGGGCGACACCCGGGTGAGCCGGATGATCATCGCCGCCGCGATCCTGTCGGCGTTCTTCGTCCTCGAACTCGTCACCGCGCTGTGGATCGACTCGATCGCGCTGCTCGCCGACGCCGGGCACATGCTGACCGACCTCGTGGCGATGTTCATGGGGCTGACGGCGGTCCTGCTCGCCCGGCACGGCAGCGCGTCGCCGGCGCGTACCTACGGCTGGCACCGAGCGGAGGTGTTCACCGCCGTCGCGAACGCTGTGCTGCTGCTCGGCGTGGCCGCGTTCATCCTGTACGAGGCGTTCGAGCGGCTCGGTGACGCACCCGAGGTGCCGGGCGTCCCGCTGATCATCGTCGCGCTGGCCGGCCTGCTCGCCAATGCGGTGGTGGTGCTGCTGCTGCGCTCCCAGTCCGAGCAGAGCCTGGCCGTCAAGGGCGCCTACATGGAGGTGGTGGCGGACACCGTCGGCAGCATCGGGGTGCTGATCGCCGGCATCGTCACCGTCACCACCAGCTGGCCCTACGCCGACGTGGTGGTCGCGGTGTTCGTCGCGCTGTGGGTGTTGCCGCGGGCGTTCGCGCTGGCCCGGGCCGCCCTGCGCATCCTGTCGGAGTCCTCACCCCAGCACATCGACGTCGAGGAACTGCGCTCGGCGCTGTGCGCGGTCGACGGCGTCACCGAAGTGCACGACCTGCACGTGTGGACCCTGGTGCCCGGCAAGGACATGGTCACCGCGCACCTGACGTCGGAGGCCGACTCGGCCCGGGTGCTCGACGACGCCCGCGCGGTGCTGACCGCGCGTGGACTCGACCACGCGACCGTGCAGGTGGAGCCGCCGGCGGGCGCTGCGGACTGCAACTGCGAGAACAGCAACTGGTAGCCGCGGCCGGCGCCGTGAGGTCAGGCCAGCCCGAACTCGCCGCGCGCCGAGGGGTCGCAGTCGTCGAGCAGATCCAGGCAGCGGGCGTACTCGTCGGTCTCGCCGATGGTGTCGGCGGCCTTGGCCAGCGCCGCCACACAGCGCAGGAAACCGCGGTTGGGCTCGTGCCGGAACGGCACCGGGCCGAAGCCCTTCCAGCCGTTACGGCGCAGCTGGTCCAGGCCCCGGTGATAGCCGGTCCTGGCGTAGGCGTAGGCGGCGACCGCCTGGTCGGCGGCCAAGGCCTGTTCGGCCAGCGTCGCCCACGCCACCGACGCCGAGGGATGCGCCGCGGCGACGATGGACGGATTCTCGCCGGCGTCCAGTTCGGCCTCGGCCTCGCTGTCTCCGGGCAGCAGCACCGGCTCCGGTCCCAGGAGGTCGCCCATCCGCGTCATGAGGCCATTGTGCCGTGCGGTTCGGCGTGGCACTCCAGCGCACCACCCGAGCCGGGTCGATAAGCTTCCGGCGTAGGACGCGCGGAGGAGGAAAGCAGCAGGGATGTCGAACCCACCAGGGCCGCAACGAGGCGAAGAGCCGACCGAGCCGACGGCCGACGCGCAGGAGCAGATTCCGACGGCCGAATCCGGAGAATCGGAGCCGACCCCCGAGTCCGCCGCCGAGACCGAGGTCATCGACGTCCAGCAGGCGGACGGCGGGCACGAGCCGGCCACCGAGGCGATCGCGGCGACGCCGCGGGAACCCGAACCGCACGACGCCGAACCCGAGGACGCAGTCCTGGTGCCGGTCGAGCACGATCACGAACCGGCGACCGAGGTCTTCGCCTCCACCTCACAGCCCACCGATCCGCAGGCCGAATCGCAGGCGGGCGAGCGCCGGTTCACCGCGCCGTCCGGTTTCGACGCGGGCACCACGCAGAAGATCGACAGCCCGCAGGAGCCGGCCACCGAGGTGTTCGCGACATCCGCAGCTCCGGCAGGCGGCGACTCGGCGGGTCAGCCGAAAGCGGCCACCCCGCAACTGATCCCGCCACGCGGCGAGCAGCCGCGACCACCGCAGCCCACGAAGAAGCGCAGCTGGGGCTGGGTCGCGGCCGTCGTGCTGGTGATCGCCGCGCTGGCGGCCATCGCGATCCTCGGCACGTTGCTGCTGACCCGCGGCTCGGACGGCGGGGTGTCGCAGGAGGAACAGGTCCGCACGACCATCCAGAACTACGACACCGCGATGCAGAAGGGCGACCTCGCGACGCTGCGCAGCATCACCTGCGGCGCCACCCGTGACAGCTACGTCAAGTACAACGACCGGACGTGGGCCGACACCCACGCCCGGGTGTCGGCGGCCAAGCAGTATCCCGTCGTCGCGAGCATCGACCAGGTGGTGGTCAACGGTGATCACGCCGAGGCCAACGTCACCACCTTCATGGCGTTCGCGCCGCAGACCCGCTCGACGCGGAGTTTCGACCTGCAGTTCCGCGACGACCAGTGGAAGATCTGCCAAGCGCCCGCCAACTAGGCGGTGACCGACTTGCCGTCGCTGTGCAGGTCCCGGCAGGCCTCGACGACGCGCTCCGACATCGACGCCTCGGCCTTCTTCAGGTAGCTGCGTGGGTCGTAGACCTTCTTGTTGCCCACCTCGCCGTCGACCTTGAGCACACCGTCGTAGTTGGTGAACATGTGCGCGGCGACCGAGCGGGTGAACGCGTACTGCATGTCGGTGTCGACGTTCATCTTCACCACGCCGTACTTCAGCGAGTCCTCGATCTCCGACTTCAGCGAGCCCGAGCCGCCGTGGAAGACGAAGTCGAAAGGCCTTGCGTCGGAGCCAAGTCCGAGCTTCGCGGCGGCCACCCGCTGTCCTTCGGCGAGCACCTCTGGCTTGAGCTTGACGTTGCCCGGCTTGTACACGCCGTGCACGTTGCCGAAGGTGGCGGCCAGCAGGTACTTCCCGTGCTCGCCGGTGCCGAGCGCGTCGACGGTCTTCTCGAAGTCCTCGGCCGAGGTGTAGAGCTTGTCGTTGATCTCGGCCTCGACGCCGTCCTCCTCGCCGCCGACCACGCCGATCTCGATCTCCAGCACGATCTTCGCGGCGACGGCCTGGGCTAGCAGTTCCCGCGCGATCGACAGGTTCTCGTCGATCGGCACCGCCGACCCGTCCCACATGTGCGACTGGAACAGCGGATTGCGACCGGCCGCCACCCGTTCGGCGGAGATCGCCAGCAGCGGGCGGACGTAGGTGTCCAGCTTGTCCTTCGGACAGTGGTCGGTGTGCAGTGCGACGGTCACCGGGTAGCGCTCGGCGACCACGTGCGCGAACTCCGCCAGCGCGACGGCGCCGGTCACCATGTCCTTGACACCGAGGCCGGACGCGAATTCCGCACCGCCGGTTGAAAACTGGATGATGCCGTCACTGCCCGCGTCGGCGAAGCCCTTGATCGCCGCGTTGACGGTCTCCGACGACGTGCAGTTGATGGCGGGAAAAGCGAACGAGTGTTCCTTGGCGCGGCCGAGCATCTCGGCGTACACCTCGGGCGTGGCGATCGGCATGGGAGCCAGTATGCGCCGATCGGGCCGGCGTCACATGGCGAGTCGTCACATGGTGAGGACCATGCGGTAGCGCGCGCGTCCCTCGTCCATCGCCGCGTACGCCTCGGCGGCCTCGGCCAGCGGCCGCTCCTCGATCATCGCCCGCACGCCGGACTGCACTGCGAAGTGCATGGTCTCCTCGACGTCGCGGGCGGTGCCCGACGGATGGCCGGTGACGCTGAGTCCCGGGGTGATCAGCTGCATCGGGCTGATCGGTAGCGGGTCGGCGGTGACGCCGACGATGACCAGCTCACCCTGCGGGGCGAGTCCGCTGACGGTGTCGGCCATGGCCTTCGAGTTCGCCGCCGTGGCGAGCACCACCGCGGCCCCGCCCAGCTTCTGCAGCGCCTCGCCGACGTCACCGGCGGTGGAGTCGACGTAGTGGTGCGCGCCGAGGGCCTTGGCGTCGTCCGCCTTGCCCGCGCCGCGGGCGATCGCGACGGTCTCGAAGCCCATCGCCCTGGCCCACTGCACACCGAGGTGGCCGAGCCCGCCGATGCCGAGCACCGCCACCAGGTCCCCGGCGACGGCCCGGGTCTGCCGCAGCGCGTTGAAGGTGGTCACCCCGGCGCAGCCCATCGGTGCGGCCTCCGCGAACGACAGCTCGTCGGGGATGCGGGCGAGCGCGGTCGCGGGGACGGTGATCGACTCTGCATAGCCACCGGGATAGCTCAGGCTGGGAATCTGGCCCCGCTCGCACTGCATGAAGAAGCCCTTGCGACAGGGAACGCAGCGGTTGCAGTTGCCGCCGAACCAGCCGACCGCCACCCGGTCGCCCACCTCGAAGCCCTCGACGCCGTCGCCCACTTCGGCGATCGTGCCCGCCACCTCGTGACCCGGGGTGAGCGGCCACGTCATGCCGGGGAAGGCGCCGTTGACGAAGGCGTGGTCGGTGCCGCAGACGCCGCACGCGGCGACGTCGATGCGGACGTGGTCGCGCCCGGGGGCGGCGGTCTCGACGTCGACGAGGGTCAGCTTCTCGCCGACGGCGGCCAGTTGGACGGCGGAATGGGTAGCCATGAATACAACCCTAGCTATGCGAATAGCTAGATGGATTCCCGTTAGCAGGAAGTTCACCGGCCCGGGCCGCGCGGCTGAATTTCGGGACGCCGCGGCCGCGCCGGTATCTTGGGGTGCCATGACCACCCCGACCACCCATCTGGCGCTGATGCCCGAATTCCTGGATCCGATGACCCTGCTCGGATACTTCGGCACCTGGGCGCTCGTCGGACTGCTGGTGGTGATCTTCGTCGAGTCCGGGGTGCTGTTCCCGATCCTGCCGGGCGACTCACTGCTCTTCGTCGCAGGCATGCTGGCCGCAGGCACCGCCGCCGCGGCCGAACAGGGCAAAGAGGTGCCCGACTTCCAGCTCTGGCAGCTGCTGGTGTTCATCCCGATCGCGGCCATCCTGGGTGGTCAGGTCGGCTACTGGATCGGCCGCAACCTCGGCACCGCGATGTTCAAACCGGACGCGCGCTTCCTGAAGCAGCGCTACCTCGACGAGGCGCACCTGTTCTTCGAGCAGCGCGGACCGTTCGCGATCGTGATGGCCCGGTTCGTGCCCATCGTGCGGACGCTCGCCCCGCTGACCGCGGGCGCCGCCCGGATGAGCTATCCGGTGTTCGCGCTGTACAACATCCTCGGTGCGGTGGTGTGGGGCGTCGGCCTGACGCTGCTCGGCTTCTGGCTCGGCCAGTTCGAGATCATCCAGAAGCTGCTGGAGCCGATCTTCATCGCGATCGTGCTGGCGTCGGTGCTGCCGATGCTGATCGAGTTCATCAAGCGGCGCCGCGCGGCCCGCCGCGCCGGCATCCCGGCCCCGCCGATCGAGCCGGCCGCCGACTAGGTCGATCGGTCAGCAGGTGAGCAGCACCTTGACCGCCCGGCGTTCGTCCATGGCCCGGTACCCGTCGGCGGCCTGGTCGAGGGGCAGCGACAGGTCGAACACCCTGCCTGGATCGATTGTCCGATCCCAGATCAGCTGGATCAGCTCCGGGAGGAACCGGCGCACCGGTGCCGGGCCGCCGTGCAGATGCACCGCGGAGAAGAACAGCTCATCGGCGGGCAGTGTGACACCGTCGTGGGCGACCCCGACGTAGCCGACGTGTGCGCCGGGCCGGGCGGACCGGATCGCTTGCAACATCGACTCCTGGGTGCCGACGGCCTCGATGACGCTGTGGGCGCCGAGCCCGTCGGTGAGTTGCCTGACCCTGGCGACTCCTTCGTCGCCACGTCCTTCGACGATGTCGGTGGCACCGTAGAAGCGCGCCAGTTCCTGCCGTTGGGGGTGTCGCGACATGGCGATGATGCGCTCGGCGCCGAGCTGCCTGGCGGCCAGCACGCCCATCAGGCCCACCGCGCCGTCACCGACGACGGCCACCGTCTTGCCGGGCCCCGCCTCGGCGGCCACGGCGGCGAACCAACCGGTGCCGAGCACATCGGAGGCCGCCAACAGCGAGGGG
This sequence comes from Mycobacterium sp. NPDC050551, assembly GCF_040674075.1. NCBI lineage: Bacteria > Bacillati > Actinomycetota > Actinomycetes > Mycobacteriales > Mycobacteriaceae > Mycobacterium > Mycobacterium sp. NPDC050551. Next base: position 107,380 of record NZ_JBFARC010000003.1, read on the forward strand.
ATCAGTTCGGGGTCGGGGTGGCCGGGCGTGGCGACCAGGGTGCCGTCGGCAAGGGGGATGCGGGCGCGTTCGGCCTGGGTGCCGATCGCCGCGCCCATGAGTACGGCGTGCACGCAGCGACTCTGATATCCGGCGCGGCAGATCTCGCAGGTGTTGTCGGACGCGAAGAAGGACCCGACGACGAAGTCTCCGACGTCGAGGGTCCTCACCGCGCTGCCGATCTCCTCGACGACGCCGACGTACTCATGTCCCATGACCTGATGGTCGGCGGATTCGACGCCGCGATACGGCCACAGATCCGAGCCGCAGATGCAGGTTGCGGCGACCCGGATGATCGCGTCGGTCGCCTCGATGATCTCCGGGTCGTCCCGGTTTTCGACCCGTACATCGCCGGGGGTGTGCATCACTACGCCACGCATGGCGATCCCTTCCTCTCGTGAACTGTCGTCGATGGCCGGTCGGTCATCCGCGGTACTGCTCGTCGGTGACGTGTTCCATCCAGTCGACGGGACGCCCGTCGACGGTGGCCTGGACGGCGATGTGGGTCATCTCGGTGTCCTGCTGGGCGCCGTGCCAGTGCTTGACGCCGGGCTCGGTCCAGATCACGTCGCCGGAGTTGATCGGTTGCCTGGGACCGCCCCACTGCTGCACCCAACCGGTGCCCGAGGTGACGATGAGCGTCTGCCCGCCGGGATGGGTGTGCCAGGCCGTTCGGGCGCACGGGCTGAAGGTCACCTCGGCCGCGCCGAATGTGCGGGCGTCGTTCGGGTCGAACAGCGGCTTGACCCCGACCTGACCGGTGAAGTTCTCGTCGGGCCCTGCTGCGGTCGGCCGCTCCTGATCGGTTGAGATCTGGATGCCGTCGTCGGCGCCGGCGGGCCCTGCCTTCGCCAGGGTCAACGAGGTGGCCGCGGCCAGCAGGGCAGTCATCGCCAGGATCGGCTTCATCTGTGTCGTCCTCTCGGGTGTCCTCATGCAGGGGAAAGATTTGTCCGGAAGAAGGTGGTCAGCGTGTCGAAGGGAATGAGGTCGACCCGGTCGTACAGGTCGACGTGCCCGGCCCCGGGAACGAGCACGAACTGCTTGGGTTCGGCGGCGAGCCGATAGGCGTCCTCGCTGAACTCGCGCGAATGGGCCTGGTCACCGGAGATGAACAGCATCGGCCGGGGTGAGATGGTCTCGATGTCGGAGAACGGGTAGAAGTTCATGAACTTGACGTTGCTGGTGAGCGTGGGATGGGTGCTGGTGTCGGGGCTGTGTCCGCGTGCGGTGCGGTAGAAGTCGTAGAACTCGCGGTCGATCGGCGACGACGCTGCGGACAGCTCCTCAGGTGTGCCGCCGGTGAATTCTGTCGGGGCACCGGCGAATTCGGCGTCGCGCTGCTGTGCGGCTTGCGTGAGGACCTGCCTGCGCTGTTCGAGGCTGACGGCGTTGCGCAGCCCGTCGCGGTTGGCGGCGCCCATGTCGTACATGCTGACCGTGGCGACGGCCTTGATGCGAGGATCGATCTTCGCCGCGCTGATGACGAAGCTGCCGCTGCCGCAGATGCCCAGAGCGCCGATGCGTTCGCGGTCGACGAATGGTTTGGTGCGCAGGTAATCGACGGCCGCGCTGAAGTCTTCGGCGTAGATGTCCGGCGACACGGCATTGCGTGGCAGGCCGTCACTTTCACCCCAGAACGACAGATCCAACGACATCGTGACGAATCCCTGTTCCGCCATCTTGGTGGCGTACAGGTTGGCGCTCTGCTCCTTGACCGCTCCCATCGGGTGACCGACGACCATCGCGGCAGCACTCGCGTCCGGCGCCATGTTCTTGGGCACGAACAGATTTCCCACCACGTTCATCTGATACTGATTCTTGAACGTGACCTTCTGGACCGTCACCTGGTCGCTGCTGTAGAAGTTGTCCGCGCCTCGGCCGATGTCACCGGGGGGCAGATCCGGCGTCGCGGCCGCGGGCACCGGGGGTGCCGGTGCGCCGCCCGGCTGGGAGGCCGTGCAACCGGCAGCGGCCAGAATCGCCACCACCGATGCGGCAACGGTCAGTCCGCGGCGGCCGAAGCCCCTGTGGTTCTGCGCTTCACGGTCCTGATTGACATCCATCGTCATGTCCACTCCTATCGTTGGAATTCGAATTGCCTGTCCGGCAGTGACTTCGGTGTTCGGCGGAGGCCGCGACCATGTCCGGCTCGGCGGTGGGCGACGGCAAGGATCGTCAGCGGCATCAGTGCCGAACCGGTGATCAGCGCACCGAGGACGGCGGGTCCGGTCAGCCCCAGCGGTGTCGAGAGCATGGCGCCCGCGAGTGCGGATCCGGCCGCCGTGCCCATGTTGAACGCGGCAGTGGCCAGCGACGAGGCCAGGGTCGAACCACCGCCGGCGTGACGGAGGACCTGCGCGATCAACACCGGGTTGGCGCCGAGTCCGAACGCGCCCAGCAGCACCACGAGAACCACCGCGATCGTCGTGTGGCCGGCTGAGGCCGCAAGAGTCAGCATCGCCGCTGCCGATGACGTCGTCGCCAGGGCGATGACGGCCAGCGGATGACGGTCTCCGAAGCGACCCCCGACGGCGGTACCGACCAGTGCGCCGATCCCCAACCCCGCCAGCACGACGGGGACGAGCGCCTCCGGGATACCGGAGCGACCGGTCAACAACGGGCTGATGAAACTGTAGGTGCCCAGGAAACCGGCCTGGGCCAACACGATCGCCGCCAGCACCGCCCACACCCGCCAGGGCCGGATCGCCTCGACCTCACCCCGGACGGACAGCTCGGCGGATCGGTCGCCGTTCGTGGCGGGTGCCAGTCGCTGCACCGCGACAGCCACGATCACCGACAGCCCGGCCAGCAGCCAGAACGGACCCCGCCACCCCGTGAGCAGGCCGGCGAAGGTGCCCAGGGGCACACCTGCCACCACGGCCAGGCTCAAGCCGCCCGACATCACTGCCAGCGCTCGCGCACCGGCTGCGGGACCGGCCGCCGCGGTGGCCACCACCGCTCCGACCGCCCAGAAGGTTCCGGTGGCCAGCGCGGTGATGACGCGCGCAACGGTCAGCACGGCGAAGGACTCGCTGACCGCCGCCACCGCATGCCCGACGGCGAACACCGTCAGTGCGCCGACCAGGGTGGCGCGCGCGGGCATCCGTAGCGTGGCCAACGCCATGACCGGCGGGCCGACGATCATGCCGACCGCGAACGCGGTGATGAGCAGTCCTGCCTGGGCGACGCTGACGCCGAGGTCGGCGGCCACCTCGGGAAGAACGCCGGCGAGCATGAACTCGGTTGTGCCCATGAGGAAGATTCCTGCTGCCAGGACGTACACCAACAGCGGCAATCGGGTGCTGCCGTCGCTGCGGGAGGGGTTCATGGCGGGTTCGACTCCTCGGTTTCCGGGGTGATGCTCGACTTCTTCCGATGACCACGAAACCCGTTCGCGAGGGCCGGTAACAGGTTCGGCTGTTCCATGTACTGACAGGGCACCCCTGACCGCGTCGTGACTGCCTACCCTGGGCTCATGGACAGCAGGAGCGACATCCGGGAGTTCTTCGTGACCCGGCGCGCCAGGATCTCCCCTGAGCGGGTCAACCTGCCGTCTTACGGCACCCGCCGCGTGCCCGGGCTGCGCCGCGAAGAAGTGGCCGCGCTGGCCGGGGTGAGCGTGGACTACTACAACCGCCTCGAACGGGGCAACCTCGCCGGGGTGTCGGAGACGGTGCTCGAGGCGATCGCCAACGCCCTGCAGCTGGATGAAGCCGAACGGCTGCATCTGCACCGCTTGGCCCGTGCCGCCAATTCCTCACCGCGCAGCAGGACGGCGAGCGTGAAACGACCACGCCTGAGCCCCAGCATTCAGCGGGTGCTCGACGGAATGACCGGGGTGGCCTCGATCGTGCGGAACGGCCGCATGGATCTGCTGGCCGCCAACATGCTGGGCCGGGCGCTCTACTCACCGGCCTACGACGCCGAACCCGAAGTCCCGAACCTCGCCCGTTTCGCATTCATGGATCCCGCGGCGCGCGATTTCTACCCCGACTGGGACGGCGCGGCCAACGTCGCGGTCGCTCTGCTCCGCACCGAAGCCGGCCGGACTCCCGGAAACGCCGCGCTGTCCGCCCTCGTCGGGGAGCTGTCGACCCAGTCGGACGAGTTCCGCCAACGCTGGGCGACGCACAACGTCCGCACCCACTACAGCGGCACCAAGACCTTCCGTCACCCCGCCGTCGGCGAGCTGGAGCTGGCCTATGACGTCATGGACATCCCTGGTGGCGCTGGCCTTTCGCTGACTGCATACACGGCCGAACCGGCATCGAAGTCCGCCGACAACCTCACGCTCCTGGCCAGCTGGGCGGCGACCGACAGCGGCGACTCCGATGTCCCGCCGAGGCTCCGGTCGACAACAGCCCGACCCGAGGGTGAGCCCCAGTAGGACCGTCGCCGGCAGCGCCTCATCCCTTGGTTGCGGCCCGTTCCGTGGCGAGACCGTCCTGGCTGGCCGCCCACGAAGCGAGCAGCTTGAGTCCGTCGGCGGTGGGTGTGTCCGCCGGCGCCGTGTAGATGTTGAGTTGAAGGCCGGGGTCGGCGGGCAGCTGCATCGCCTCGAAGTCCAGATCGAGCTGACCGACGACGGGATGGCGCAACCGCTTTCGGCCGGACCGGTGGAAGCGGACGTCCTGAGAAGCCCACTGCTTCCGGAAGAGCTCGCTGCGCGTCGACAACTCACCGACCAAGGCGATCAGGTCTTCGTCGTGCGGGTTCTGGCCCGCTTCGAGGCGAAGCATCGCGGCCGCATCGCGGGCGATCTTGTCGTAGTCGACGAAGAACTGCTCGGCAGCCTCGCAATTCAGGTACACGAACCGCGCGGTGTTCGCGGGGCGGCGCGGGTCGGCGAGCACCGGCGCGTAGAGCGCGCGGGCCAGTTGGTTCATCGCGAGCACGTCGTGGCGCCCGTTGCGGATCCAGGCGGGCGCGTCGCCGATGGCGTCGAGGACCTGCTGCAGGGCCGGCCGGACGGTCCCCGGTGTCCTGCGCTTGCGACGGCTGCTCCCGGTCCCGGACTGCCTGGCGAGCGCATAGAGGTGCTCACGCTCCGCCTCGTCGAGTTGCAGCGCGGATGCCAGCGCGTCCAGCACGCCCTCCGACGCGCCGGCCAGACTGCCGCGCTCCATGCGCACGTAGTAGTCGACCGACACCCCCGCCAGCATCGCGACCTCTTCGCGCCGCAGTCCCTTGACCCGACGGTTGCCGCCGTAGGCCGGGAGTCCCGCCTGCTCGGGGCTGATGCGCGCACGCCGCGAGCTGAGGAATTCACGGACTTCGCTGCGCAGGTCGATCGCGGTCATGGCTCCACGGTAGGCAGGCGCGGAGGCGGCTGGGAGGTACTGCCGGTACCCCGCTGATCAGGCACTCCCAGGTGTGGTCGGCGAGGTTTAGCGTCGATGACATGAGCATCCCCACCTTCACCCTCAACAACGGCCTCGAGATTCCCGTGCTGGGCTTCGGCGTCTTCCAGACCGCGCCGGACGAGACCATCGCCGCCGTCGAGACGGCGCTGCAGACCGGATACCGGCACATCGACACCGCCGCGGCGTACGGCAACGAGCGCGAGGTCGGCGAGGCGATTCGCCGGTCCGGGCTGGCCCGCGACGACATCTTCATCGAGACCAAGGTGTGGATCACCGACTTCGGCTTCGACGCCACACTGCACGCCTTCGACAAGGCCGTCGGCAAGCTGGGCGTCGAGCAGCTCGACCTGCTGATCCTGCACCAGGCGCTGCCGGGCGAGTTCGACCTGACCATCGGTGCGTACAAGGCGCTGGAGAAGCTCTACGCCGACGGCAAGGTCCGCGCGATCGGCGTCTCCAACTTCATGCCTCCCCACCTGGAGAAGCTGCTGGCCGAAACCGAGGTGGTGCCTGCGATCAACCAGATCGAGGTCCATCCCTACTTCCGGCAGTCGGAGCTGCTCGCGTTCGACGACGAACACGGCATCCTCAACCAGGCCTGGGCACCGATCGGCGGCATCACGTTCTACCGCGAGGGGCCGCACACCTCGACCCTCGACAACCCGGTCATCGGCGAGATCGCGGCTTCGCACTCGAAGACTCCGGCTCAGGTGATGTTGCGATGGCATCTGCAGCAGGGCCGCCAGGTGATCCCGAAGTCGGTGACGCCGTCACGGATCGCCGAGAACTTCGACGTCTTCGACTTCGACCTGAACGCCGAGCAGTTGGCCGCCATCGACGCGCTGGACACCGGTGTGCGCGGCGGCCCGGAGCCCGAGGCCGTCACCCGCGAGAACTACGGCGTCAAGATTCCGGAGGCCTGAGGCATGCACACCCGCACACTCGGCCAGGGACTTCGCGTTTCGGCGGTAGGGCTCGGCGCCATGGGGATGTCGCAGAGCTACGGGCCCAACCCCGGTGACCGCGACGACATGATCGGCGTACTGCGCTATGCGGTCGAAGAAGCCGGGGTGACGTTCTTCGACACGGCCGAGGTCTACGGGCCCTACGTCAACGAGGAACTCGTCGGCGAGGCGTTGGCGCCACTGCGCGACCGGGTGGTGATCGCCACCAAGTTCGGCTGGAACATCCAGGACGGCAAGATGGTCGGCACCGACTCGCGCCCCGAACAGATCAGGCGCGTCGCCGACGCGTCGCTGCGCCGCCTCCGGACAGACGTGATCGACCTGTTCTACCAGCATCGGGTCGACCCGAATGTGCCCATCGAGGACGTCGCAGGCACGGTCGCCGACCTGGTGCAGGCCGGAAAGGTGCGGCACTTCGGGCTGTCGGAGGCCGGGGCCGCCACCATCCGGCGCGCCCACGCCGTGCATCCCGTCACGGCCGTGCAGAGCGAATACTCGCTGTGGACCCGGGATCCCGAGCCAGACGTACTGCCCACATGCGCGGAACTGGGCATCGGGTTCGTCCCGTTCAGCCCGCTCGGCAAGGGGTTCCTCACCGGAACCATCTCGCAGACAACGGACTTCGCCACCGGTGACGTCAGGGCGACGATCCCGCGGTTCACCGCGGAGAACATTGCCGCGAATGAGGCGCTGGTGACCCAGGTGCGCACGCTCGCTGAGGCCAAGGGCGCCGCGCCGGGGCAGATCGCCCTGGCCTGGCTCCTCGCCCAGCAGCCGTGGATCGTGCCCATCCCCGGCACCCGCCGCCGTGGCCGCATCGACGAGAACGCCGGTGCCACAGAGATTGCGCTGTCGGCCGACGATGTCGCAGAGCTCGATGTCCTGGCCGCACGGGTCGGCGTGCAGGGCGACCGATACAACCCGGCCGGCATGGCGATGGTCGGCCTCTGAAACGTCGCGCGAACAACCAGATCAGCATGAGGAGACCAACGTGAAACACGCGAATCTGCGGGACCTCGACGTCTCGCGAATCGGCCTCGGAGCCATGGGCATGTCTTTCGGGTACACCGGAGCCGGCACCGACGACGCGGAGTCGATCCGCACCATTCATCGGGCTGTCGACCTCGGCGTCACGTTCATCGACACTGCGGAGATCTACGGCCCGTACATCAACGAGGAATTGGTCGGGCAGGCGCTCAAGGGTCGGCGCGACCAGGTGGTGGTGGCCACCAAGTTCGGCATGGTGTCGCATACCGGCGGCGGCCCAGGCACTTTGGACAGTAGCCCGGCCAACATCCGCACCGCCGTGGAGGGGTCCCTGCGCCGGCTGGGTACCGACTACATCGACCTGTACTACCAGCACCGCGTCGATCCCAACACCCCGATCGAGGACACCGTGGCCACGATGGCGGAATTGGTGACCGAAGGAAAGGTGCGGCACCTGGGCCTATCCGAGGCCGGGGTGGACAACATCCGCCGTGCCCATGCGGTGCATCCGATCACCGCTCTACAGTCCGAGTATTCGCTGTGGACGCGGGACCCCGAGCCCGCCATCCTTCCGGTACTGCGCGAACTGGGCATCGGCTTCGTGCCGTATTCGCCTCTCGGGCACGGTTTCCTGACCGGCGCCATCCGGTCGATGGACGACCTCGACGACCACGACTGGCGCAAGACCAGTCCCCGGTTCATGGGCGAGAACTTCGACCGCAACCTGCAGATCGCCGACGAGGTGCAGGCGATCGCCACAGAAGTGGGCGCCACACCTGCCCAGGTAGCCATCGCCTGGCTGCTGACCAAGGGCGACGATATCGCACCGATTCCGGGCACCAAGCGCGTGAGCCGGGTGGAGGAGAACGTCGCCGCCGACGCCGTCGAACTCACTGCCGCGCACCTCGAGAAGCTGAACGATCTCACTCCGCCCGCGGGCGATCACCACAACGAAGCGCAGATGGCGATGATCGACCGCTGAAGCGTCGCGCGAGCGTGAACGTGACGACGATGTGCGCCGAAACTCGTCGCCAAATTCACACTCGCGGGACAGCTTCACGCCTCTTCCCGCTCTCACTTTAAGGCAGGGGTGGGGGCTTGCCGCAAGGCCCGGTACGTGCTGCACAATCCTCCGGCCAGTAACGATCCATGGGGGTTGAGAGTGACGAACACGCCGAAACCGTTCGAGGTTCACCCGAGCGGCGCGTACTTGCACGGCACCAGGGCCGACCTGTCGGTGGGTGATCTCCTGGTGCCCGGGCGCGAATCGAACTACGAAGCGGGACGGATCATGAACCACGTCTACGTGACGCAGACACTCGACGCCGCGGTGTGGGGGGCCGAGATGGCCGCCGGCGAAGGCCGGGGCCGCATCTACATCGTGGAACCAGAAGGCGAATTGGAGGACGACCCGAACGTCACGGACAAGAAGCTGCCCGGCAATCCGACCCGCTCCTACCGCACCCGCGAGCCGGTGAAGATCGTCGGCGAACTGACGGACTGGGTGGGCCACTCAGCCGAGCAGTTGCAGTCCATGCGCGACGGCCTCGCCGATCTGAGGCGCAAGGGGCTCGACGTCATCTACGACTAGGGGGCTCACCCCAGCGGGAGCGCCTTGGCCAGTTCCCGCAGAGCCGGCCGCGGGTCGGCCATCGGGTTGTCCCCGAGCACCTGCACCACGACGTGGTCGGCGCCGGCGTCGAGGTGGGCGGTGACCGAGGCCGCCGCGTCGGCCACCGAACCCAGGCCGACGACGCCGCGCGCCAGCCGGTCCGAGCCGCCGCGCACCAGGTCGGATTCCTCGAAGCCCTGCCGCAGCCACGAGTTGCGGTAGTTCGGCAGCCCGCTGTACACGTCGAGATGCTGGTGCGCGCGCTGCAGCTGGTCCTCGTCGGTGCCACCGAAGGCGACGGCCTGCTCGGAGACGATCCACTTGTCCGGCCCGAGGATGTCGCGGGTGGTCTGGGTCTGCGCCGGGGTGACGAGATACGGGTGGGCGCCATCGGCGTGGGTGCCGGAGAGTTCGATCATCTTCGGGCCGAGCGCCGCGAGCAGCCGGGTGGGGCGGGGAGCGCCCGGCTCGATCATCTCGGACACCGCTGCCATCTTGTCGAGGTAGGTGCGCATCGTCGCCAACGGCTTCGAGTACGTACCGCCCATCCCGTGTTCGACGAGCGGCGCGTGGCTCACGCCGAGGCCCAGCACGAAGCGGTGGGGATACTGCGCGTTGAGGGTGCGACCGCCGGTCTCGGCGGCCGACGGCAGCCGGATGTGGATGTTCGCGATCCCGGTGCCCACCACCAGGCGGTCGGTCGCCGAGAGGAATGCCGCCGACTGGGTCAAACACTCCTTGCCGGTCACCTCGGGGATGAACAGCGAGCCGTAGCCGAGCGCCTCGATCTCGCGGGCGACGTCCTGGGCCTCGGTGATCGACCATGTCTCGCTGGCCCACCAGACACCGACGCGGGACGGAAAGGCGATCTCGGGCTTACCGGAATCAGTCACCCGCTCAACTTAACTCGACGGGTGTCGAGTCAGGTGATCGGGTGGGCGGCGAACCACTCCAGCAGCAGGTCCGACAGCTCGTCGGCCTTCTCCTCGGGAATCCAGTGCGAGACGCCGGGCATCACCTCGAAGCGGTAGTCCGCCGCGACGTACCGCTCGGTCTCGTAGGCGGCCTTGGGCAGCAGCGCCGCGTCGTTGTCGCTCCACACGTACATCGTCGGCACGGTGATCTTGCCGGCCGCCCGCCGCAGGTCGGTCAGCGGCATGGCCCGGTACCAGTTCAGGCCTGCAGTCATCGCGCCCGGCTCGAGCATCGCGCGGGTGTCGCGTTCGGCGGCCTGCCGGGTCTGACCGATGCGCTGCAGCGACTTCGTCGAGAATTCGCCGCCGTTGCGGGTGAGCAGGAACTCCGGCAGCCACGGCAACTGGAAGACGTACATGTACCAGGACGCCAGGCCCTGCTTGCTGGTCGGCATGGACTTGAGGAACGCCGCGGGGTGCGGCACCGACACCGGCGACACCGTCGCGAGCCGGTCGGGGTACTCCGACGCGACGCCCCAGGCGACGGCGGCGCCCCAGTCGTGGCCGACCACGTGCACCTTGTCGGCGCCGCTGGCGTCGATCAGCGCGCCGATGTCGGCGACGAGCTCGGTGGTCTTGTAGTCCCGCCGCCGCCGCGGGCGGGCGCCGGGCGAGTAGCCGCGCTGATTGGGCGCCAGACAGCGGAAACCCTGCGCGCTGAGCCGGGCGATGACGGCGTCCCAGCTGTCGTTGTGCTGCGGGAAGCCGTGCAGCAGCACCACCACCGGCCCGTCCGGCGGACCCACGTCCTTGACGTCGAACACCAGGTCGCCGCGCCGGTACTTTTCCATACCGTCAGTGTCGTCCCTGGCCGATCATGAAGGCAAGACGCCGGCCTCGTCGTGCTCGTGGTGGATGGGGCCGCCGGTGGCGCCGAGCGGCCTTCCGGTGCCGCCCCAGCGCCGCGCGATGATCTCGGCCGCGATCGACACCGCGGTCTCCTCGGGGGTCCGCGCGCCGAGATCGAGGCCGATCGGGCTGGCCAGCCTCATCAGCTCGGCGTCGGTGAGCCCGGCCGCCCGCAGCCGGTCGAGCCGGTCGGTGTGCGTGCGCCGCGACCCCATCGCGCCGATGTAGCCGATCTCCGGCAGCCGCAGCGCCACCTCGAGCAGCGGCACGTCGAACTTGGGGTCGTGGGTGAGCACGCAGATCACGGTGCGGCCGTCGACGGCGCCCGCCTCGGACTGCGCCGCCAGATAGCGGTTCGGCCACTCGACCACCACGTCGTCGGCGGTCGGGAAGCGCGCCGGGGTGGCGAACACCGCCCTGGCGTCGCACACCGTGACGCGGTAGCCGAGCAGCGACCCCTGCCGGGCCACCGCCGCGGCGAAGTCGATCGCCCCGAACACCAGCATGCGCGGCCGCGGCGCGTGGCCGGCGACGAACACCTCCATGCCGACGCCGCGCCGCTCGCCGTCGGGGCCGAAGGTCAGCACCTCGCTGCGGCCGGCATCCAGCAGGCCGCGGGCGTCGTCGGTGACCGCCGCGTCCGCCCGCGCCGAACCCAGTGTGCCGGTGACGGGAGTGCCCGCGTTGTCGGGACGCACCACCAGCCGCCGTCCCACCCAAGACGGGTCGGGATGGGTGACGACGGTCGCGGTCGCCACCGGGCGGTGGGCGTCGATGTCCTCGACCACCGCGTCGAAATCGGGGAACGTGCGCTGCGAGACGGCCTCGACGAACACGTCGAGGATGCCGCCGCACGTCAGCCCGACGGCGAAGGCGTCGTCGTCGCTGACGCCGTAGCGCTGCAGCCGCGGCGTGCCGTCGGCGACGACCTCACCGGCCAGCTCGTACACCGCCCCCTCGACGCAGCCGCCCGACACCGACCCGCTGACCGTGCCGTCCGGCGCGACCACCATCGACGCGCCGGGCGGGCGCGGCGCCGAGCGGAAGGTGCGGACCACCGTCGCCACCCCCGCGGTGCCGCCGTCGCGCCAGACCGCGAGCAGGTCGGCGAACACGTCCCTCACGCCGACCACGGTACTGGGCAGGTGCTCAGCGCGGGACCTCGGTCGCATCGCCCGGGAGGCCGGCCTCCAGCGCGCGGATCAGGCTGGCGGCGTCCCAGGGGCCCTTGTGCCGCTTGCCGTTGACGAAGAACGTCGGCGTGGAGTTGAGGTCCATCACCTCGGCGTCCTGCGCGTCGTCCTGCACCCGGTGCAGCACCTTCGACGCGTGCACCCGCACGTCCTGGTCGAAGCGCTCGATGTCGAGGCCGACGCCGACCGCGTAGCGGTAGATGTCGGACCACTCCAGGTCGTCCTGGTGGGCGAACAGCTCGCGGCCCATCTCCCAGAACTTGCCCTGCAGCGCGGCGCCCTCGACCGCGCGGGCGGCGTCGAAGGCCCGTGGATGGGCCCGCTCCAGCGGCAGGTGCCGCCACACGTAGATGAGCCGGTCGCCGAAGTGTGCCCGCACCTCGTCGATCGCCCCGGTGGCCCTGCTGCAGAACGGGCATTCGTAGTCGCCGTACTCGACGAGAGAGAGCGCCGCGTCCGGTCGTCCCTTGACGTGGTCCCGGTCGGGGTCGATCGGGCGGACCAGCTTCATCCCGACCGCCTCCGGAGGGCTGATCAGGTCGGTGATCCGGAAGAACGCCCAGCCCAGCACGAACGCCAGCACCGAGGCGATCAACACGCCGACCCGCGCCTCGTCCTGCTTCAGCGGATCGTCGATGGCGAGGTCGACGATGAACAGCGAGATGGTGAACCCGATGCCGGAGAGCAGCGCGCCGCCTGCGACCCGGCGCAGCGACATCCCCGGCGAGAGCTGGCCGAGGCCGGTGGCCCGCATCAGGGCGGTGGCCGCGGTGATGCCGACGAACTTGCCGAGCACCAGGCCCGCGACGATGCCCCACGTCAGGGTCGAGCCCAGCGCGGCCATGACGGTCGGCTCGTCCAATCGGACGCCCGCGTTGGCCAGCGCGAAGATCGGCAGCACCAGGAACGAGACGTACGGGCCGACGGCGGTCTGCAGGCGCTCGTTGATCGAGATCGACTCGCGCAGGCCGCGGGTGACCGCGCGGGCGTACTCGGGGTTGGGTGACTGGCGGAACGCGCGGATCAGGTCGACGGTCTGTTCCACCTGGCGCCGTTCGGGCGTGAACACGGGGATCAGCAGCGCGACGGCGACCCCGGCGAGGGTCGGATGCACATGGGCGATGTACAGCGCGATCCACAGCGCGAAGCCCAGCGCCGCGTATGCCGGACCGCGCAGCCTGGGCAGGAACCGCACCCCGGCAAGGGCGCCGATCAGGACGATGGCGACGATCAGCGGGGTCACCCGCAGGTCGTCGGTGTAGAACAGGGCGATCGCCCCGAGCGCGCCGACGTCGTCGACCACCGCCAGGGTCAGCAGGAAGATGCGCAGCCGCGCCGGGAATTTCGGCTTGATCACCGCCAGCGCGCCGACCAGGAAGGCGGTGTCGGTGGAGATCACCACACCCCAGGCCTGGGCGTCGTCGCCGGAGGGGTTGAACGCCAGGAAGATCACGGCGGGCAGGATCAGCCCCGCGACGGCGGCGACCACCGGCACCGCGGCACGCGACCGGTCGGTCAGCTCGCCGATCGCGAACTCGGCCTTGACCTCGAGCCCGACGATGAAGAAGAAGAACGCCATCAGGCCGTCGTTGACGAGGTGCTTGACCGACATCTCGGTGTGGTATTCGCCGAAGCTCAACCCGATGTCGGTGTCCCAGAACACCGAATACGTCTCGGCCCACGGCGAATTCGCCCACCCGATGGCCAGCAGGGTGAACAGCAGCAGCAGCGCGGCGGCGGTGTTCTCGGTGGACCGCGGTGTGCTGGGGTCCCGGCTGAACCGGGTCGGCAGCAGGCGGACGATCCGGGGAAAGGCCGTCGTCACGTCGTGGCGGCCTGCGATTCGGCGACGGTGTGCGCGGCCTCCATCAACATCCATCCCGACAGCTGCACCGAGAGGTCGCGCTCGGGTATCTCGGAGGCGTTGACGGCGCCCTCGACGAACTCCGCCTCCTTGCCTGCGAGCGTCGGCACCTCGGCGGTGCGCTCCCAGAACGCACCGAACAGTGGGAGGCCGTCGACGGTCTGCCGGTTGTCCCAGGCGGCCTGCGCGGAGGTCAGCACCAGGTCGCGGGCGGTGTCACGGGCGGCGGCATCCTCCGCGGTGCGCTGCGGCAGGTCGGTGGCGACCAGGGCCAGGTAGCGCGCGAGGATGCCGTGGAACAGGCCACCGTCGCCGCCGCCCGCTCCCTTGAGCACCCCGTCGGGCGCCATGTGCTCGCGGACGGCCGCGACGAGCCGGTGCACCCGGGGCGCGTGGTCGTCGTCCTGGGTGCGTGCGGCGAGCTCCACCTCGAGCCCGAGTACGACGCCCTGGCAGTAGGTGTACTGGGCACGCACCAGGGAGCCGGCCTTGATGCCGTCGAAGACGAGGTGGCTCTCGGGGTCGATGAGCACCTCGTCGATCCAGTCCGCCATCTGCTGGGCGCGCCGCAGCCGGTCGTCGTAGCGCGCGAGGAAGATCCCGGCCGGGCCGTTGGCCGGTGCGTTGAAGAACTGGTCCTGCTTGCGCCACGGGATGCCGCCGCCGTCTTCGGGCACCCACGCGTTGACCAGCTGATCGGCGAGCTTCTTGAGCGCCCGCGGCTTCTCCACCCCGGCCAGCCGGCAGGCCCGCTCCAGGGACAGGGCCAGCCACGCCATGTCGTCGTAGTATTCGTTGACCCAGGAGCCGTTGTTGCGCAGCCGATGTGACCGGACCTGGCGGGCGATCCGGCTCTGCCGCTCCGGTTGCGGGTCGCGCACCTGCGCGTCGACGAGGCAGTCCAGCAGGTGCGCCTGCCACCAGTAGTGCCAGGTGCCGAACCACGAGTGGCGCCGCGCCGACGGCCAGGCCACCACGCCGAGCTGGGTGCCGGGCAGGCCCCACAGCCGTTTGAGATGGCGCTTGGTGATCGCGGCTTCGGCGCTGGCCGCGCGATTGGCCCACAGCTGATCCATGGCCTTGATCCTGCCTCACCGGGCGGCATGCGGGAGGGTCGCTGGGCGGAAAGCCATGAGACACTTTTGTCTCATCAGGGTTATAGTCGTCTCATGGCCGTCGATCGCGAACACCTGCTGCGGGCGGCCGCGGACTTCCTCGGACGCCGGCCCAACGCCACCCAGGACGAGATCGCCGCGGCCGTCGGCGTCAGCCGCGCCACATTGCACCGGCACTTCGCCGGCAAGCCGGCGCTGCTCGCCGCGCTCGACGACCTCGCGATCGCCGAGATGCGCGGCGCCCTGAACAGCGCGCGCCTGCAGGAGGATTCGGCGACCGAAGCGCTACGCAGGCTGGTGGCCGCGTGCGAGCCGGTGTCGCCCTACCTCGCGCTGCTGTACAGCCAGAGCCAGGACGTCGACATGGACGCCTCGCTCGAGGGCTGGGCCGAGGTCGACGCTGAGATGACGAGGCTGTTCGAGCGCGGCCAGCGCGCCGGGGAGTTCCGTCCCGATCTCACCGCCGCGTGGCTGACCGAGGCCCTCTACAGCCTGGTCGCCGGATACGGCTGGGCCAGCCAGGTGGGCCGGGTGCCGGCCCGCGACTTCAACCGGATGATCACCGAACTGCTGTTGAACGGAGTACAGACACCATGAGCCGCCGCTGGTTCGCCCTGGGCATCCTGACCCTGGCGGTGCTGCTGATCGGCATCGACGGCACGGTGCTGGCGCTGGCCACCCCCTTCATCAGCCGAGACCTCGGCGCCACCGCCACCGAGATCCTCTGGATCGGTGACATCTACTCCTTCGTCCTGGCCAGCCTCCTCATCACGATGGGCAGCCTCGGCGACCGGATCGGCCAGCGGAAGCTGCTGCTGTTCGGTGCGATCGGATTCGGCGCCGTCTCGGCATTGACCGCCTACGCGCCGACCGCCGAACTGCTGATCGCGGGCCGCGCGCTGCAGGGTGTGGCCGGGGCGACGCTCGCACCTGCCACGCTGGCGCTCATCCGGAGCATCTTCGCCGATTCCCGCGAACGGTCGCTGGCCGTCGGCATCTGGGCGGCGACGTTCTCCGCGGGCGCAGCGCTCGGCCCGGTGCTGGGCGGTGTGCTGCTCGAGCACTTCTGGTGGGGCTCGGTGTTCCTGATCAACGTGCCGGTGATGGTCGTGCTGGTGGCCGGTGGCCTGCTACTGCTCCCCGAGCACCGCAATCCGCACCCGGGTCCGTGGGACCTGCCGTCGGTCGCGCTGTCGATGGCGGGCATCCTCGCCGTCGTCTACGCCGTCAAAGAGACCGCGGCACACGGCTTCCGCGTCGACGGTGCCGTCGCGGCGGTGGTCGGCGCCGCGGCGCTGGCCTGGTTCGTCCGGCGCCAGCTGCGGCTGCCCAGCCCGCTGATCGACGTACGGCTGTTCGCCAACCGCGCCTTCTCCGGTGTGGTCGGCGCGAATCTGCTCTCCGTGCTCGGCCTTTCGGGCCTGGTGTTCTTCCTCTCGCAGTTCTTCCAGCTGGTGAAGGGGTACGGCCCGCTGCAGGCCGGGCTGGCGGAGGTGCCTGCCGCGCTGGCGGCCACGGTGTTCGGCGTGCTGGCCGGCGTCGCGGTGCGCTACCTCAGCCAACGGGCGGTGCTCACCGCGGGCCTGACGATGGTCGGGCTGGCGATGGCGACGCTGACGCTGATCCGCCCCGACACGCCGTATCCGCAGCTGGGCGTGACGTTGTTCATCGTCGGCGTCGGACTCGGGCTGGCCTTCACCGTCGCCAGCGACGTCATCCTGGCCAGCGTGCCCAAGGAGCGAGCGGGCGCGGCGGCCGCGGTGTCCGAGACCGCCTACGAACTCGGCATGGCCCTTGGCATCGCCGTGCTCGGATCGATCGTCACCGGTGTCTACCGCGGCTTCACCGTGCCGCCCGGCACTCCGGCGGAAGCGGCCGCGCACGCCCAGGACTCGCTGGCCGCCGCGGTCCAGGTCTCCGAAGGACTCCCCGCCGACCAGGGTGATGCGCTGCGCACCGCCGCGCAGGAGGCCTTCACCTCCGGGCTGGCCTTCGCCTCCGGCGCAGGAGCGGTGCTGATGCTGGTGTCGGCGCTGGGCGTGTGGCTGCTGCTGCGCAGCGCACCGCTACCAGGCCAGGCCGAGGTCGGCGTGCTGGACGACCCAGGCGTGCATGGCGATGCCGGCGGCCACGGCGGCGTTGACGCTGCGGGTCGAACCGAACTGTGCAATCGAAACCGTTGACGTCGCACCGGCTTTCGCGTCCTCGGTGATACCGGGTCCTTCCTGCCCGAAGATCAGCAGGCAGTGCCGGGGCAGGGTCGTCTGCTCGAGGCGGGTCGCGCCTGGGACGTTGTCCACCGCGACGACGGTCAGGCCGGCGTCCGCCGCGAACGCCAGCAGTTCGGCGGTGCTGTCGTGGTGGCACAGCCGCTGGTAGCGGTCGGTCACCATGGCGCCGCGGCGATTCCAGCGCCGGCGGCCGACGATGTGCACGGTGTCGACGGCGAACGCGTTGGCGGTGCGCACCACCGCGCCGATGTTGGCGTCGTTGCCGAAGTTCTCGATCGCGATGTGCAGCGGATGGCGACGCCGGTCGATGTCGGCGACGATCGCCTCCCGCGTCCAGTACCGGTAGGCGTCGACGACGTTGCGGGTGTCCCCGTCGCGCAACAGGTCCGGATCGAAGCGCGGGTCGGAGGGCGCAGGCCCCGGCCACGGTCCGACCCCCGGCGTCGCGTGCCACTCGGTGGGACCCGGCGCGTCCTGGTCAGTCACGGGTGGTCCACAGGGCGGCGTGGGTACCGACCACCGAGACCGTGGCGTAGAGCAGCGCGGCGTTCATGTCGCCCTGCGTACACAGCGACGCGTTGAGCGCGACGGCGTCCCGTGAGGTGTCGGGTAGCACCAGCACCGAGGACCCGTAGGTGGAGCACGCATAGCTCAGCCCCGGCGGCGGGAGTGTCGGCCCGACGACCACCATCAGCGGGCCGCCGCGCCGGACGGCGTCGTCGCCGTAGCGGGTCGAAGCGCCGGTGATCTCCAGTCCCATCAGCATGTAGCCGTCGCCGGTGAACGCGTCGGGCGCGCCGATGGCGGTCGGGGCGATCTGCATACCCTCGGCGTCGAAGGCGTCGACGCTGGTGGTCTTGAGGCTCAGACCGGTGTCCGTGCCGGGGGTGGCCACCATCCCGACCGGGAATGCGGCGGGATAGGCGACGGTGGTGCCCGGAACCCGGTCCTTCGGCGAATAGACATAGACGCCCCGCACCTGGCTCTGGTCGCGCATCGGGCCGAGACAGACAGTGCCGCTGAGCCGGTCGGGCGTCGGCGCCGCCGCGGGCCGGATGTCCAGCGTCTCGGCGTCCCGGCATCCGCCGACCGCGTTGGCCTCGATGGGGTGATACAGCGCGCCGTAGAGGCCGAAGCGCAGGCTGTCCGCGGGGGCGGCATCGTCGGCGTTGCGGGCCGCGTCCACATCGACCAGCACGAGGTCGCCGTCGAACCGCAGGTTCGCCACCGAGAGGTTCCAGCCCAGCACTGACTGCGACTCACCGATGGCGACAGCCGTTGCGCCGTAGTGGTTCTCGTCGGTGGCGGCGTCATCCGAGCAGCCGGACACCGCGGTGAGGACCACGGCCGCGACGGCCGCGATCAGCCTACGCACTGGTGTTCACGGTCGGCGTCAGGTCCTGCCACGGCCCTTGCCCACCACTTTGGTCATGGCGCGCACCAGGTTTCGCGGGACGACCCGGCCACCGGTGGTGAGGGCCTTGTACTGCACGCCGGGCACGATGACGACCTTGTCCTTGGCGACGCCGGCCAGGCAGTCCCGCACCACGTCGTCGACCTCGAGCCACAGGAACGACGGAGTGCCCGCCATCTCGATGCCCGCGCGGGCGTGGAACTCGGTGCGCACGAAGCCAGGACACAGTGCGTGCACGCCGACGCCGGTGCCGCCGAGCCCGTTGGCCAGTCCCTCGCTGAACGCGATCACCCAGGCCTTGGACGCGGAGTACGTCGACCCGCGGCCGGGCAGCAGCCCCGCGACGCTGGCGACGTTGATCACGGTGCCGCGCCCGTCGGCGAGCATGGGCGGTAGTGCTGCGTGCGTCAGCTGCATCACCGCGGTGACGTTGACGTCGAGCTGGGACTGCAGCAGCGCGAGGTCGGCGGTCCAGAACTCGCCCGCGGTGCCGAATCCGGCGTTGTTGACCAGCACCTGGACCCCGGCGGCGAGCCGGTCGGCGACCTTGGCACGGTCGCCGGCGACGGCGAGATCGGCGGGGATCACCTCGACGGTGGCGCCCGCCTCGGCTCGCAGTTCCGATGCGAGTTGCTCCAGACGGCCCGCGTCACGGGCGACGAGCACGAGGTCATAGCCGTCGACGGCGTAGCGGCGGGCGAACCCCGCACCCAGTCCGGACGTCTGTCCGGTGATCAGTGCGACGGGGCGGGCCATGCCGACAGGTTACTTGGCGGCGTGTGCCGCCCGACAACCGCGGAAGGTCAACGCTGGTAGTGCGGCGACTGCCTGGCGTTGCGGGCCTGCGGCGGACGGCGCGACGGCTCGGCACGCATCGGGGACGGACCGCCGGCGCGGCCGGCCGGGGGGCCTTCGGCGCGTGCGGCTTCGGGCCGCTGGGGGTAGCGGGTGACGTCGGCGCGGCCGGGCGCCGCGTCGGCACGGCCGGCGGCCACCTCGGCGCGGGGCGCGGGGGCCGGCTTGAGGGGACGGCTCGGCGAGCCGCTGCGCCTGGGTGCCGGCTGGCTGGCGGCGGGCTGCGGTACGGGCGGCAGCACACGCAGCAGGTCGTTGAACTGCCGCACGGTCCGCAGGCCCTCGTCCCACTGGGCGCGGGTGCTGGTGACCGGCATGCTGACCAGCGTCCAGTTCTGCTCGTTCCACATGATCTCGGCGCAGTCCGGCGCGGTGTGGGCGAACGTCACCATCCGGCGATCGCAGGCGCGCCGGGCGGCGTCGAGGTTGGTGGAGTAGACCATC
This sequence comes from Mycobacterium sp. NPDC050551, assembly GCF_040674075.1. Classification (NCBI taxonomy): domain Bacteria; kingdom Bacillati; phylum Actinomycetota; class Actinomycetes; order Mycobacteriales; family Mycobacteriaceae; genus Mycobacterium; species Mycobacterium sp. NPDC050551. Next base: position 127,288 of record NZ_JBFARC010000003.1, read on the forward strand.
CGCGGCCCGATCGCGCCGAGCAGCCAGATGTCGTTCTCGCGCGGTTCCTTGATGTCCTTGAGGCGCACGTCGACGACGACGTTCGTGCCGACCTTGCGGTGCAGCGCGATCACCGTCGCGACGTCCTCGAGGTCGAAGATGAAGACGGCCTCGCCGCGGATCTGGCCGAGCACCACGTTGCGGGCGTTGACGTCGCCGACGGTGGACATCACCCCGCGCTTCCAGCGCTTGAGGATGTCACCCGACTCGTGTTCGTAGTCGAAACCGTGCGATTTCGCCCAGGACTTCCGGCGGCGGCCGAGCCCGCGTCGACGGTCGATGTCGACGTACAACAGCACGGCCGCACCCACGAAGCAGAGCGCGGACAGCGTGAACCAGAGCGGGACCATTGGTCCTAGCCTACTTGCTGGTACCGCTTTCGCCCGAACTCAAGTTGGTCACAACCGCGTCTCAGCGACTGTCATGCGTCCCTCCAGTCACATCAGCATCGACCCCGAACGCGAAACTGCGGCCAGATCGCCCCCGAGCGGGGATTCGCGATCTGACCGCAGTCTCGGCGCATCAGCTCAGCCGAGCACGAGCCCGTCGCCGTCGGCGCTCACGTTGACCGGCACCACGTCTCCGTCGTGCACGTCGCCGGCGAGCAGCAGCTTCGCCAACTGGTCGCCGATGGCCTGCTGGATCAACCTGCGCAGCGGCCGGGCGCCGTAGAGCGGATCGAATCCGCGCTGGGCGAGCCACTTCTTCGCGGGCAGCGACACCTCGAGGGTGAGGCGGCGCTGCGCCAGCCGCTTGGCCAGCTGCTGCAACTGGATGTCGACGATCGAGACCAGCTCTTCGGGGTTGAGCCCGTCGAAGATGATGACGTCGTCCAGGCGGTTGATGAACTCCGGCTTGAAGGCCGAACGCACCGCCGCCATCACCATCTCCTCCGATCCACCGGCGCCCAGGTTGGACGTCAGGATCAGGATGGTGTTGCGGAAGTCGACCGTGCGGCCCTGGCCGTCGGTCAGCCTGCCCTCGTCGAGCACCTGCAGCAGCACGTCGAACACATCCGGGTGGGCCTTCTCGATCTCGTCGAACAGGATCACCGTGTACGGCCGCCGCCGCACCGCCTCGGTCAGCTGACCGCCCTGGTCGTAGCCGACGTAGCCGGGGGGCGCACCGACGAGGCGGGCCACCGAGTGCTTCTCGCCGTACTCGCTCATGTCGATGCGGACCATCGCGCGTTCGTCGTCGAACAGGAACTCCGCCAGCGCCTTGGCCAGCTCGGTCTTACCGACGCCGGTCGGTCCGAGGAACATGAACGAGCCCGTCGGCCGGTTGGGGTCGGCGACCCCGGCGCGGCTGCGGCGGACGGCGTCGGAGACGGCCTGCACGGCCTTCTTCTGGCCGACGACGCGCCTGCCCAGCTCGTCCTCCATGCGCAGCAGCTTGGCGGTCTCGCCCTCGAGCATGCGGCCGGCGGGGATCCCGGTCCACGCGGACACCACCTCGGCGATGTCGTCGGGGCCGACCTCCTCCTTGAGCATGACGTCCTCACGGGCCTCCGCCTGGGGAACCGCCGCGTCGAGCTTCTTCTCGACTTCAGGGATGCGGCCGTAGCGCAGCTCCGCGGCCTTGGCCAGGTCACCGTCGCGCTCGGCGCGCTCGGATTCCTGACGCAGCGCGTCCAGCTGCTCCTTGAGCTCGCGGACCGCGTCGATGGCGTGCTTCTCGTTCTGCCAGCGGGTGGTCAGCTCGGAGAGCTGTTCCTTCTTGTCGGCCAGTTCGGACCGCAGCTTCACCAGCCGGTCCTTGGAGGCGTCGTCCTCCTCCTTGGCCAGCGCCATCTCCTCGATCTCGAGGCGACGGACCAGCCGCTCGACCTCGTCGACCTCGACGGGCCGGGAGTCGATCTCCATCCGCAGCCGCGACGCGGCCTCGTCGACCAGGTCGATGGCCTTGTCCGGCAGGAACCGGGCGGTGATGTAGCGATCGGAGAGGGTGGCAGCGGAGACGAGAGCCGAGTCGGTGATACGCACGCCGTGGTGCACCTCGTAGCGCTCCTTGAGGCCACGCAGGATGCCGACGGTGTCCTCGACCGACGGCTCGCCGACGTAGACCTGCTGGAAGCGGCGCTCCAGCGCGGCGTCCTTCTCGATGTACTTGCGGTACTCGTCGAGCGTCGTGGCGCCGACCAGCCGCAGCTCGCCGCGGGCCAGCATCGGCTTGATCATGTTGCCCGCATCCATCGACGAATCGCCGGTTGAGCCGGCGCCGACGATGGTGTGCAGCTCGTCGATGAACGTGATGATCTGCCCGGCCGAGTTCTTGATGTCGTCGAGCACGGCCTTGAGCCGCTCCTCGAATTCACCGCGGTACTTCGAGCCGGCGACCATCGAGCCGAGGTCGAGCGAGACGACGGTCTTGTCGCGCAGGCTCTCCGGCACGTCGCCGGCGATGATGCGCTGGGCCAGGCCCTCGACGATCGCGGTCTTGCCGACGCCCGGCTCGCCGATCAGCACCGGGTTGTTCTTGGTGCGACGGCTCAGCACCTGCACGACGCGACGGATCTCGGTGTCGCGACCGATGACGGGGTCGAGCTTGCCTTCCCGCGCGCGGGCGGTGAGGTCGGTGGAGTACTTCTCCAGCGCCTGGTAGGTGCCCTCGGGGTCGGGGCTGGTGACCCGGGCGCTGCCGCGGACCTTGGTGAACGCCTCGCGCAGGGCCTGCGGTGATGCGCCCGCGCCGGTCAGCAGCTTGGCGACGTCCGAGTCGCCGGTGGCCAGGCCGACCAGCAGGTGCTCGGTGGAGACGTATTCGTCGTCCATCTCGGTGGCCAGCTGCTGGGCGGCGGTGATCGCGGCCAGCGACTCGCGGCTCAGCTGGGGCTGGCTGTTGGCGCCGCTGGCGCGGGGCAGCCGGTCGACGAGCCGCTGCGCCTCGGCGCGGATCGTCGCGGGTTCGACGCCGACGGCCTCGAGCAGCGGGGCGGCGATGCCGTCGTTCTGCGTGAGCAGCGACATCAGCAGATGCGCGGGTGCGATCTGCGGGTTTCCTGCGGCGGTGGCCGCCTGCAGGGCCGACGTCAGCGCGGCCTGCGTCTTGGTCGTCGGGTTGAACGAATCCACCACAACCTCCGATTCAGTCTCTATGAGGTGGTCAAAATGCTTGTCGGCATGTTCAACGTCGTCAAGGTTGAGTCTGTTCCGCTCAAGTCCAGAAACTTTCCGGCTGGGAATCAGCAGGCGGGCCGCGTCCGTGTCTCACGGCCGAAGTAGTCGGGGATTTTGGACCGTGCCCGGATCAGGCCGATCAGCTCTCCGTCTCCGCCGACCACCTCGCAGGCGATGTCACCCAGCCTGGGCTTCGCCTGGAACCGCAGGACCGGTTGCCCGAGCGGGAAGCCCTGCGATGCAACAACATCGATGACCGGCCCCCTTCGTCGCAGCAGTGTCGACGCACGTCCGATCGTACTGTCGGTTCCCGATCGAAATCGGTGATCAGCGACTTGAATGTCGACACGGACTGCGAACGTCGGCGCGACGATGGGCCGCGACTCAATAGTCGGGCCGGAAGCCCCCGATGAAGCCGACGACGTTGCCGTCCGGATCGGCGATCTGCGAGAACCGCACGCCCTTGTTCGCCTCGACGATCTCGCCGGGCTCGATCCCGCGGCCACGCACCTCGTCGAGGTGAGCCTCCAGGTCGTCGACGGCCAGGTTCAGCTGCCCCTTGCCTGCCCGCTCCGGGTCCACGAACACCTGCACCCACCCGCCCGGCAGCACCTGCCACTCGGTGAGGCTGGGCATCGGGTCGTTGTCCGCCGGGCGCCCGAACAGCGTGGCGTACCACTCCCGGCTGCTCTGCAGGTCGGATACCGGGACCACGGCCAGCACGTGCTCGATCGACATGAGCACTCCCTTCACTCGTATTCGTCCGTCTAGGTGTAGACCCCTCGACCCTGCCGGACTCATCACGCTGCGTTACAGAGCACACGCTCTGTTATTGTGGCGGCCATGCCTCGGCCCCGCGTGCACGACCTCGACCTGGTGCTCGACGCCGCCGAGGAACTCGCGGTCGCCGCGGGGCCCGCCGCGGTGACGATCCGCGCGCTGTCGGAGGCGACGTCGGTGTCCAACGGGGCGCTGTACCACGCATTCGGGTCACGGGCCGGCCTGCTCGGCCGGGCGTGGGTGCGTGCCGCGGAGAGCTTTCTGCAGCTTCAACGTGATGTCGTCGAGCAGGCGCTCTCCGGCGCAGGCGGTGACGCGAGCGCGGTGGAGGCCGTTGTCGTGGCGGCGCTCTGCCCGGCGCTGTTCTTCGACCGCAGACCGACCTCGGCGCGTTTCCTGCTCACCGTTCCGCGCGACGAACTCCTCCGGTCCGGCGAGATACCGGACGGCGTCGCCGATCAGCTGCGCCGGCTCGACACGGCGCTCGGCGAGCTCTTCGTGCGACTGTCGCGCAGCCTGTGGGGCCGCGCGGACAGGCAGTCCGTCGCCCTCATCCGCGACTGCGTCGTCGAACTGCCGACCGCACTGCTGCTGCACGGCGACCGCACCGCCGACCCCGCCGCCTGCGAACGCCTCGCCGTTGCGGTGCGCGCCGTGCTGGCCGTTCCACCCGCCGCGGCCTGACCAACGGATTTCCACCACCCTGAAAGGACGACCCCGATGCCCCCGACACTCGAATACCGCGACGCGATCGCCGTGCTGACCCTCGGCGACGACGAGAACCGCTTCTCCGTCGACTGGCTGGACACCGTGCACACCCAGCTCGACGAGGTCCTGACCGAGGCGCAGGCGCTGATCACCACCGGGATCGGCAAGTTCTACTCGAACGGCCTCGACCTCGACTGGCTGGCCGCGAACGGCGACCGGCTGAGCTGGTACGTCAGCCGGGTGCAGGAACTCCTCGACCGCGTGCTGACCTTCCCGCTGCCGACGGTCGCGGCTGTGAACGGCCACGCGTTCGGCGCAGGCTCGATGCTCGCTGTCGCCCACGACTACCGCGTCATGCGCGACGACCGCGGCTACTTCTGCTTCCCCGAGGTGGACATCCGCATCCCCTTCACTCCCGGGATGGCCGCGCTCATCCAGGCGAAGCTCCCTCCGCAGACCGCCGTCACCGCCATGACCACCGGGCACCGCTACGGCGGCCGCGAAGCCCTGGCCGCGGCCCTGGTGGACGACACCGCACCCGAGGCAGGCATCGTCGAGGCCGCGGCGCAACGGCTGCAACCGATCCTCGGCAAGGATCCCGGCACACTCGGCGCGATCAAGACGACCATGTACGCCGCGGTCTCCGAAGCGCTGCGAATCCCGGGCTGACGACGCGCGCCGTCGACCCCCTATTCGGCGTGCTCGCTTGCTAGGTTCGAGACCATGACCGGGCGTTGGGTGTCGGAACTGGTCGAACTGATCCCCCTGGCGCTCGTGATCGCGCTCTCACCGCTGTCCATCATCCCGGCGGTGCTGGTACTGCGCTCCACGCGACCGCGGCCCACCGGCCTGTCTTTCCTGGCCGGCTGGCTGCTCGGGATCTTCACCCTCGCGGCGGCCTTCCTGTTGCTGTCCGGTCTGATCGGCAACTTCGACAAGCCGCCGGCGTGGGCGTCGTGGCTGCGGATCGTCGTGGGCGTCGTCCTGATCGGGCTCGGTGTGTACCGCTGGACTCGGCGCGGCGAGACGCACACTCCTAAGTGGATGACCTCGCTCACCACGCTGTCGCCCGCCCGCGCATTCGTCACCGCGCTGACGCTGGTGGTCGTCAACCCGAAGGTGTTCTTCATCAGCGCCGCATCGGGTATGTCGATCGGCAGTAGCGGGCTGGGCGTCGCAGGCGCGTGGTCGGCCGTCGTCTACTTCGCGCTCGTCGCCGGGTCGACGGTGCTGCTGCCCATCGTGGCGTATTCGCTCTTCACCGACCGCCTCGACGCGACGTTGCGCCGGGTCGGCGACTGGATGGAGCGCAGGCATGCCGTACTCGTGGCCGGAATCCTCGTGATCATCGGTCTTCTGCTGCTGTACAAGGGCATTCACGGCGTGATCTAGTCGGCGGTCACCGTCGGGCCAGCGTCTCGAAGAGCAACAGGGTCACGGCGTAGAGCACCACGATCGCCGCCGCACCGGCCAGGTTGCTCCGCCAGCCGGTGCCCTCGACCGGGTCGAGCCACCGCCGGAACGGCCGGGACACCCACGGCATCAACCACCACTGCATCAGCGACACGCTGACTACCTGGCTCAGCCACAACGCCAGCCACGGCGGCGCGAAGAGCCGGTCCAGCACCGGCCCGAGATACCGCGACAGCGTCATCACGGTCGGGTAGAGCACCAGCAGCAGGAGCATCGCCGACTTCCAGTTCGGCGTCATCACGATGCGTCCGTGTTCGTTGCGCACGGTGGTGCCCAGCGGGGTGGTGCTCGTCATCGGCACGAAGTCCCGGCTCAGGCTGGAACGCAGATCGGGTAGGTCGGCGACGCGCTGCGGCGACGACGTCCACGCCGCGAGCTGCCGGTCGGTGCGGAAGCGCAGCACCGACAATGATTCGCCGCCCGCGTCGTCGAGGAAGAGCGACGTCCCCTCGTATCCGCTGAATCGGGCCGCCGCATCGGTGAGTAGGCCCTGCGCGGTCAGGAATTCGGCGCGTCTGCCCGCGGCGAGCCGGTGCCGGAAGGCCGCGACACCCGGTGGCGGCGGCGAGTCGGCGGCCAGCACGAGCACCGGCGCCGACGGCCACCAACCCTGCTCCCTGCCCGCCTGCAGCACCTCGGCCCGTGCGGCGCTGTCCAGCCACCGGTCCAGCTGTGCTTCGTCGGCGAAGGTGACGGCGACGGCGGGCTCGAACTGCCCTCCCTCCACGGCGATCCGCGTCGAAACGCACCCGTCGGCGTCGGCCGCGCACGCCGTCAGCGAACGGGCCCACTCGCCGAACGGCGCGCCGCCATCCGGGTGGAACACCGACACCGCTGTCACCTGGTCCATGGTTTCGGGCGACCTAGGCGACGACGCGCCGGCCCTGCACGTACACCTCGGCGATCGACGATTCCCGCAGCCCCATCAGCAGCGCGAAGAGCGTCTGGTCACGAGCGAGCCGCGTATCGTCCGCCCGGAAGGCGTTGCGCAGCAATCCTTCCAGTGCATCGGCGGGCCGCACCACCACGAAGTCGGCCTCCTTGCCCTCGTCGAAGTTACCGAACCTGTCCTCCATGTCGAGGGCCCGCGCACCGCCGAGCGTGCCGAGGAACAGCATCTCGGCGGGATGCAGTGAAACGCCGGCCGCGCCGTCCTCGCCGATGTGCTGCTTGAACGCATCACCGAGCACCCGCGGCACCAGCCATTCGTCTCCTCCGCCGAAATCCGTTCCGGCGGCGACGTTCACGCCGGCGGCGATGGTCCGTTTCCACGGCATGGTGCCTGAACCCAGGAACAGCTGCGACACCGGGCAGTGCGAGATCGAGGTGCCGGTCTCGGCCATCCGCGCCAGTTCGGCGTCCTGGCAGTGCACGCAGTGCGCGAGAATGGTGCGCCTGCCCAGCAGGCTCTTCCCGCCGACCTGTGAGCCCGGCAGGAACTTCCCGTCGTAGGTGTCGAGGTAGGAATCCACCTGATACTCCTGCTTGGTGGAGTCGACCTCGCCGGTGCCGGGGCGGTTGTTCTCGTTGAGGTGGCTGTGCACGTAGACACCGCGGTCACGGAACTCGTCGTACAGCTCGCCGAGGTTCTTCAAGGTCTCGGTGGTCACCGCCAGCGAGAACCTGGGCACGATCGCCACGTGCAGCAGCGCGGTGTCCACGTCGCCGGTGTCGGCGGCGTGCCACTTCTCGATCTCCTCGCGCGTCAGCCGGATCGCGTCCTCCTCGGATGTGATCAGCAGCTCGGCGCTGTCCGGGCCGCGGGTCTGGATGCCGCGGCCCGACACGATCCGCAGGCCCGCCTTCCGGGTCTGGGTGAACAAGGCGTCCTGGGCGTGCGGGAAGGCCGAGCCGAACACCATCGCGGCAGTGGTGCCCGCCGCGATCCGGCGCCGGGTGAACTCCAGCGCCGCCTCCTGTGCGAATTCCGGGTCCGCGTACTTGGACTCGGAGGGAAAGATGCAGTTGGTCAGCCACTCCAGCAGTTGTCCACCGCCATAGGAGTCCCCCGCGTACGTCTGTGGGAAGTGGATGTGAGTGTCGACGAACCCCGGCAGCAGGTACCCGCCGCGCTGGTCGTGTACGGTCGCCGACTCGAACTCGACTGGCACTGCGGCTCTTTCACCGGCGAAGAGCACCTTGCCGTCATCACCCACCACCAGGGCCCCGTCAGGGACGGACACGAGCGCGTCGGCCGCCTCGGTCACCGTCGGGCGGCCCGTCAGATGGAAGATGTGGCCGTAGTGGACATCAGTGGTCATGAGCATCCTTCGTCGATCCTTCTGGAGATGGTCGCGGGTCGGGTGACGGTCGCTTCGCCACCTCCCGCCGGCTGGATGTCGCCCAGCCGAGCAGAGCCAGGGCGGCCGCGCCGCAGCCGACGTACAGCCAGCCCAGGGTCGCCTGGGAATTCTCGGGTAGCACGCCCACCAATGCCATCGCACCACTGACGACGAGATAGGACACCGTGGTGGCGATCCCGCCGACGAGACCGATGTTGCGGGTGAACAGACCCAGCGCCAGGCCGTACGCCTGCGGGCACAACACCCCGCAGCCGGCCAGCGCCAGAGCGGCCCCGATGGTCAGCGCCCACGCGTTCATGCCGATCATTGCCGCCGAAACGACGAGCACCGCGGCCCCGGCACCGAACACTGCGAGTGCGGCGAACGCCAGCCGGCGTGTGGTGGTCCGCAGCGCGAAGTACCCGCAGCCCAATTCACCTGCGAGGTTGGCCATTCCGACGGCGAGGGCCACCGCGCCGTAGGCAGCGGGCGCGAAGCCCAACCCGTCCTGGTAGAGGAACGGCCCGGCCACGCCGAACGTCAACTGGGCCGCGGCCATCAAGCCGAACACCAGCACGAAGCACAGGAACAGCGGATGACCCAGGGTGGCGGTGGCCGTCTGCCACGTCGCGCCCACGGCGACCGGCGTGCGCTTCTCCGGTGCGAGTGTCTCGGGCAGCGCGAATGCGACGAGGATGCCGACGAGCGCGACCATCACCGCGATCAACACGAAGATCGCCCGCCACGACATGAACTGGACGAGCACACCGCCGACGGCCGGGGCCAGCACCGGCGCCAGACCCCAAGCGGCGCCGAGCACTCCGGACACCGATGTCAGCTTGGCGCCCCGGAAGCAATCGGCGGCGACGGCGTAGCTCAGCACCATGCAGGCACATGCCGCCAGGCCCTGCAGGAATCGCCCGGCGAGCAGGACCGGCACGCTGCCCGCACTCGCGCACAGCAGGCTGGCCACGATCACCAAGCCGAGGCACACCAGCAGCACCCGCCTCCGGCCCCACGCGTCGGCGAGCACCCCGACCGGGATGAACCCCAGCGACAGGCCCAGCATGTAGGCGGTGACGGTGTTCTGCATGGCCGTCGACGTGGACTGCAGGTCGACGACCATTTCGGGAAGCGCCGGTGTGTAGATGTCCAACGGGATCTGACTCAGCGGCACCACGCACAGCAGCACCGCGAGGAGGTGCCGCGGCGGCGCCGCCACACCCCCCGCCGTCACCGGACCGGCCTCACGGCAGGGACCAGAACTGCACGGTGATCAGGTAGAAGACCAGCATCCAGGCGGCGTTGACGAGGAGAACCACCAGCAGACCGCGCAGGTCGGTCGCCGGTTGGCGCGCCCCCCGCCGCGGCGAGAGCCACCAGCCGAGCAGCGGATTCACGTACCGGGGCATGGTGAAGTAGCTCATGACGAAGCTGGATACCAGGTTTCCGATGAGCATCTCCAGCCACAGCGGCATACCCACCGGCGCGATGAGCAGGGTGAGGAACACCACCGTCGGATACAGGCCCACCCATACCGCGATCGACGTCTTGAAGTCCGAGGGCGGCGGTTCGGCCTTGTCGCCGAACGAGAACCAGCTGCCGAACGAGTGGTCGATCGTGCTCAGCGTGTAGTCGCTGAAGTCTTCCGCCTCATCGAGCAGGCGCCTGCGCTGGTCGGATGTCAGCCAGGCGTCGAGGTGCCCGGCGGTGTCGAAGCGGTACGAGATCGTCCACGAGTCCTGCACACCCTCGACCGGCCGGAACACCTCCGAGCCGCGGTATCCCGGGAACGCGCTCTCCGCCTCGTCGACCCGGCGCTGCCATGCCAGGAAGTCGTCGGTCTTGTCCTCGGCGACCCGGTGGGTGACGACGACGGTGACAAGCGTGTCGGGTTCCCTGCTGCCCTCCGCGATCACCTGCGCGGTGCCGGGGCCGTCGAACCATGCGGTGGCCTCGTCGAGCAGATCGAGCCGCCTGGCGCTGTTCAGCCAGTTCTGGACGTGGCTGACCGAGTCGAACTGGTACACGGCCAGCCAGTCCTGCTGGATCTCGGTGGGCGGCCGCAGGTCCGATCCCCGGTACCCGGGGAACCGCGCGGCCGCGGCGTTGACGTCCTGTTGCCACCGCCGGTACTCCTCGTCGTGACCGACACGCACCCGCTGACCGATGATCAGCGTGGCCACGCCGCCTTTTGAATCCACCGCAGCGCGACTCATCGGCGACCCCCACAGAATGTGCACAGCCGTCGAACCCGGCTCGTCGCAGAACGTTATCCCGCGGGCCTGCCCAGAGCGTGCCGAATCACGGTGCATTCGGGCAGTTCGCGGGGACCCGGACGGCTGATCACGCCGATGGCAGCCCGAGGACGTCGGCGTCGGCGGTGAGGTAACGCGTCACGGTGGGTGCGAGCAGACCGACGAGCTGGTCGCCGGTCAACGTGGCCAGCGGCGGGATCTTCATGACGTAGCGCAGCATCGCGGTGCCGACCAGTGTGGTCGCGGCGAGCATCGCACGCAGCCGGGCCGATTCGTCGCCGCCGAGCACGCCGGCCACGGCGGTCAGCACGTAGTTCTGCATGAAGCTGCGGAACGCCTCGTGTGCGTCGGTGTTCGACGTCGCCGACTGCAGCATCGTCACCATGCTCGGCCCGGTGTCGGGCGACTCCCAGATCCGCAGATACGCCCGCACCATCCGGGTGCCGACGTCGCCGTCGCCGTCGGCCAGCGCGTCGACGAGCATCTGCGGCTCGAGGATGAGGCGCAGCGACTCGCGGAACAGGTCGAGTTTCGAGCCGAACAGGTACAGCACCATCGACGGGTCCACGTGGGCGTCGTCGGCGATCGCACGCAACGTGGTGCGCTCATACCCCTCGCTGGCGAACCGCTTCTTGGCCGCGGCCAGCACAGCGTCCCGCGACACCGGCTCACCCTGCCGCCGGCCTCGGCGGCGCACCGTCTTCGCTGGTGGAGCCATTCGACGACGATATCATTTCAATAGCCGTTGAAAACTTGCCCGCGCAGCGATACGCTCCACGCATCGAATTCAACACTCAATGAAAAGGAGCGGTCATGGCGACGACTTCCGCACCGCACGCCCAGCACGCGGTGCCCACCCACGAACCGCCGGCCGCGATGCGCGCCGCCGGGATCCTCGCCGTCCTCACGGTCGTGCTGGCCACCATCGCGATCGCCTTCGCGCTGCCCGCCACCAAGTCGGCCCCGCACGACGTCCCGATCGGCATCGCCGGCCCGCAGGCCGCCAACGGACAGCTCACCGAACGACTCGACCGCCAGGCGCCCGGCGCCTTCGCGGTGACCTACTTCCCCGGCGAGACCGCGCTGCGGGACGCGATCCTGCACCGCGACGTGTACGGCGGCATCGCCCTCGGACCCGACGGCCCGCGCCTGCTCATCGCCACCGGCGCAGGCCCGGCCGTCGCGCAGATGCTGACCCAGCTCGGCAACGGCCTCGCCCAGCAGACCGGTGCGCCCCTGCAGACCGAGGACCTCGCCCCACCCACCACCGACGACCCCCGCGGCGTCGGGCTGCCGGCCTCGGCGCTACCCATCACCCTGGCCGGCATGCTGCCGGCGATCGCGCTGGTGCTCGTGCTGCGCCGCGAGGTGTGGACGCGTCTGGCGGCCGTCGTCCTGTACGCGCCGGTGGCCGGCCTCACCGTCGCCGCCCTGCTGCGTTACGCCTTCGGCTCGATCGACCAGAACCTCTGGGGCGTGGCCGCCGGACTCACGCTCGGCGTGCTGGCTTCCGGGCTGCTGCTGCTCGGCCTCGGATCGCTGTTCGGCAGGCCCGGCCTGATCGCCGGCGCCCTGGTGGCCGTGCTGCTCGGCAACCCGCTGTCGGGCCTGGCCGCCGCGCCGGAACTACTGCCCAGGCCCTGGGGTGAGCTGGGCCAGCTGCTGCCGCAGGGGGCCACCGCCACGCTGCTGCGGTCCACGGCATTCTTCTCGGGCCACGGCGCCGGCACCGCGATCGCCGTCCTGACCTGCTGGGCCGTCTTCGGGGCGACGCTGGTGGTCATCGCCGCGATGCGCCGCAACAGGGTCACTTAGACTCGAACGGCGTGGGACTCGACGACCGTGACGCGCTGATGCTGCTGCGCGATGCCGTCGACCCCGCCCTCGGCTCCGAGGACACGATCCGCCGGTTCTACACGCACTGGTTCGCCATCGACCTCTCGGCACGCGACCTGTTCCCCCCGGACATGGAGCAGCAGCGCAGGGTCTTCGCCGAGGCGATGACCTGGCTGTTCGGGGAACTGATCGCCCAGCGCGCCGAGGAGCCGGTGGCGTTCCTCGCTCAGCTCGGTCGTGACCACCGCAAATACGGTGTCACCCAGGCGCATTACGACTCGATGGCGCACGCGCTGTCCACCGCGCTGCGCGACCGGCTCAGTGACCAGTGGGACGACCGGCTCGCCGAGGCCACCCACGACGCGGTCACGCTGGTCACCGGCGTGATGCGCGGCGCCGCGGACGCCGAGGCGGCGCCGGCCTACCGCGACGGCACGGTGATCGAACACATCCGCGCCTGCCGGGACGTGTCGGTGGTACGGCTGCAGCTCGACCAGCCGCTGTTCTACCACCCCGGCCAGTACGTGACCGTCCAAGTGCCGCAATGGCCCCGGCGCTGGCGCTACCTGAGCCCGTCCATCCCCGCGGACCGCGGCGGGGCGATCGAGTTCCACATCCGGTCGGTGCCCGGCGGCATGGTGAGCACCGCCATCATCGGCGAGACGCAACAAGGCGACCGGTGGCGGTTGTCCAGTCCGCACGGCGGCCTGCATGTGGACCGGGCGGGCGGTGACGTGCTGATGGTCGCGGGCAGCACCGGGCTGGCGCCGCTACGGACCCTGATCATGGACATGACCCGGTTCGGCGACAACCCGCGGGTGCACCTGTTCTTCGGCGCCCGGTTCCCCTGCGACCTCTACGATCTGAACACGCTGTGGCAGGTCGCGTCGACGAACCCGTGGCTCTCGGTGACGCCGGTGTCGGAGTTCAGCACCGATCCGCCGTGGGCGGCCGACTTCCCCGACGTGCGACCCCCACGTGGCCTGCACGTCCGGCAGACGGGCCTGCTGCCGGACGTGGTGACCCGCTACGGCAACTGGGGCGACCGGCAGATCCTGGTCTGCGGGGGTCCGCGGATGATCGAGGCGACCAAATCGGCGCTGATCGCCAAAGGCGCACCGGCCGAACGGATCCAACACGACCCGCTCGCGAGCTGACCGTCCGTGAAAGACTCGGACGATGCCTGACCACACTCCCGTCACCCTGCGCGATCCGTCGTCCTCGCTGACCGCCACCTACGTCCCGTCAGCCGGCATGATCTGCACGTCCCTGGCCGACGACGGTGAAGAGTTCCTCGGCCAGCGCCGCGGGGTCGAGGCCTACATCGACGCGGGCAAGACGATGGGCATCCCGATCCTGTACCCGTGGGCGAACCGGTTGGGCGCCAACACCTACGACGTCGACGGCGTGCAGGTCACCCTGACCCCCGGCGAAGCGGGGGTGCGCACCGACGAACACGGCACGCCCATCCACGGCGTGCTGGCCGCCGATCCCGGCTGGGACGTCGTCGAACAGAACGGCCACCGGCTGGTCGCGAGCCTCGACTGGGGCGCGACGCCGCGGCTGATGGAGTCGTTCCCGTTCCCGCACGTGCTGACCATGACTGTGGCACTGGAGGACCGCAGGCTCACCGTGGCCACCACCGTGACGGCGTCCACCGACACCCCGGTGCCGCTGTGCTACGGCTACCACCCTTACCTCACGGTGCCCGGTGTGCCGCGTGAGGAGTGGGAGCTGCAGACCCCGGCCATGCGGCGGCTGCCCACCGACGACCGCGGCATTCCGACCGGGGAGCACGCCGAGTGGGCGGCCGAATCGGAGCCGCTCGGCCGCCGCGAACTCGACGACGGATTCGACCAGGTGCCCGAGGGCGCGGTGTTCGCGCTGTCCGGCGGCGACCGGCGGATCGAGGTCACCTACGTGCGCGGGTACCCCGCCGCCCAGCTCTTCGCGCCGGGCAGCGACGCCGTGGTCGGCATCGAGCCGATGACCGCGCCGACCGACGCACTGCGACGCGGCGGCTACAGGACGGCGGAGCCCGGCGACGGGCCCCATTCCGGGGACACCGCCACGTTCACCATCGCCATCGGCTAGCGCTTGTGGCGCGGCTGCCAGACCACCAGCGCCTTCGACGACACCGCGACATCGCGCCGCTGACCGGCGCGCAGTTCGTCGATCTCGGCGGCCATCTCCTTGAGCCGAGACTGCAGCGCCTCCACCTGATTGGTCAGCTCGATGATGCGCTTGATCCCGGCCAGGTTGACGCCCTCGTCCTGGGACAGTCGCTGCACCTCACGCAGCAGGTCGACGTCGCGCTGCGAATACCGCCGTCCCCCACCGGAACTGCGCTGCGGACTGACCAGACCGAGCCGATCGTACGTGCGGAGCGTCTGCGCGTGCATGCCGGCCAGTTCGGCGGCCACCGAGATCAGGAACGTGCGAGCGTCGTCGGCACGCTTGGGCATCACGCACCCGCCCATCCCGCCCGCGGGTCGAATCCGCTGGCGCGCTCGGCTTTCGCGTACGCCTCCAGTGCCTCGGCAGCCTCGCCCTCGAGATTCGGCGGCACCGCGACCTTCACCGTGACCAGCAGGTCGCCGTGGCCACCCGACCGCTTCGGCACGCCGCGTCCGCGCACCCGCAGGATGCGGCCGTCGGAGGTGCCGCGAGGCACCCGCACGCCGACCTTTCCTTCCAGGGTCGGCACCGAAAGTGTTGTGCCGAGCGCGAGTTCATGGAAGCTCACCGGCACCGACACGGTCAGGTCGTCACCGTCGCGGCCGAACACCTTGTCCGGGCGGACATGCACGGTCACGTACAGGTCACCCGACGGTGCCCCGCGCAGCCCGGCCTCGCCCTGGCCGGCCAGCCGGATGCGCTGACCGTCCTCGACACCCGGTGGGATCCGGACGTTGATGGTGCGGGTGCGGGTCGTCACGCCGGAGCCACTGCACTCACCGCAGGGGTGCTCGATGATCGAGCCGCTGCCCTTGCACTCGGTGCACGGCTCGGAGAAGCCGAACGCCCCCTGGTTGCGGTTCACCACACCCGAGCCGTTGCAGTTCGGGCACACCTTGGGGCTAGTGCCCGGACGGGCGCCGCTGCCATGACAATTCGTGCACGGCGCCTGGCTGGTCAGCCGCAGCGGCATCGCCACGCCCTTGGTGGCCTCCAGGAACGACAGTTCGGCCTCGGTCTCGAGGTCGTTGCCGCGCCGCGGCCGGGTCGGCCGTGGCTGGGCGGCGCCCCGGCCGAACAGCCCGCCGAACAGGTCGCCGATGTTGGCGCCGCCGGTCTGACCTGCCGCGTCGAAGAGGTCGTTCAGGTTGAACTCTGCACCGTCACCGCCGGTGCCGAACGTGCTGCCGCTGTACCGGCCGCCGCGTCCGAAACCGCCTCCGGCGAACAGCCTTCGGGTCTCGTCGTACTCCTTGCGCTTGGCCGTATCCGACAGCACGCTGTGGGCCTCCGACACCGCCTTGAACCGCTCAGAGGCGGCCGGATCGGGGTTGGTGTCGGGGTGCAGGTCGCGGGCCAGCTTGCGGTAGGCACGCTTGATGTCGTCGGCGCTGGCGTCAGAGGAGACGCCCAGCTCCTTATAGAAGTCCTTCTCGACCCATTCTCGTTGGGCCATTACCGCGTCACCCCCTCACCTTTCTGAAGTCGGGTGTTGTTCGATTGTGCTGCCTGGCGGGCCCGCCGGCCGGGTTTCCGGGCCGACGTGCCGCAGGTGTCGTCGCTCCTGCCCGCCGGAAGAGCGGCGGCCGGGAGCCCATCGACCCCCGACCGCCGGTGCTCATTCCGCGTCCTGGGCGGGGCCGGCCTGCTCACCGGCACCGCCGGCGGGTGCCTCGGGCACCGTGTCCACCACGCCGACGAGCGCGTGGCGCACCACCTGTTCGCCCACCCGGTAACCACGTCGCATCACGGTGCCGACGATCGGGTGCGTGCCTTCGCCCTCGTGCTGCACGGCCTCGTGCAGCGCCGGGTCGAACGGATCGCCCTCTTCGCCGAATCCGGAGAGCCCCAGTCCTTCCAGCGCGGTCGCCAGCTTGTCGGCGACCGACTTCAACGGACCGGACTCCAGATCTCCGTGGCTGCGCGCCCGGTCGAGGTCGTCGAGCACGGGCAGCAGCTGGGTGACGGCCGCGACCTTGGCCCGCTCGGCGATGAGCTGCTGATCGCGCAGCGTCCGCTTGCGGTAGTTGTCGTACTCGGCCTTCACCCGTTGCAGGGTGCCCTTGAGTTCGGCGACCTCGTCGGAGTCCGACTCGGGGGCGCCGGCGGCGGGCGCCGGCTCATTGGGAGCCGGCGCCTCGCGTACCTCACCGGTGTCGGGATCGATGCGCCGTTTGTCGGTGATGGTCACCGGCTCGTGCGGATCGTTCTCACTCACTTGTTCTCCCGGTCATCCTCGACGACCTCGGCATCGACGACGTCGTCATCGCTGTTGGTGGCGCCGCCCGCAGCGCCGCCCGCGGTCTGCTCGGCCTGGGTGGCCTCGTAGATGGCCTGGCCCAGCGCCTGGCTCTCCTCGCCCAGCTTCTCCATCGCGGCCTTGATCGCCGAGATGTCGGTGCCGGCCAGCGCCGACTTCGCGTCGGCCACTGCGGAGTCCACCTTGGTCAGCGTGTCCTCGGGGACCTTCGAGCCACCTTCGGCCTCGCGCTGCTCCTTGACGAACTTCTCCGTCTGGTAGACCAGCGACTCGGCCTGGTTGCGGACGTCGGCCTCCTCGCGGCGCTGGCGGTCCTCCTCGGCGTGTGCCTCGGCGTCCTTGATCATCCGGTCGATCTCCTCCTTGGACAGGCCGGAGCCCTCCTGGATGCGGATCGTGTTCTCCTTGCCGGTGCCCTTGTCCTTCGCGGTGACGTGCACGATGCCGTTGGCGTCGATGTCGAACGTCACCTCGATCTGGGGCACGCCGCGCGGAGCCGGCGGGATACCGGTCAGCTCGAAGCTGCCGAGCAGCTTGTTGTGCGAGGCGATCTCGCGCTCACCCTGGAACACCTGGATCTGCACCGACGGCTGGTTGTCGTCGGCGGTGGTGAACGTCTCCGACCGCTTGGTCGGGATCGTGGTGTTGCGCTCGATGAGCTTGGTCATCACGCCGCCCTTGGTCTCGATGCCGAGGCTCAGCGGGGTGACGTCGAGCAGCAGGACGTCCTTCACCTCACCCTTGAGCACACCGGCCTGCAGGGCCGCGCCGACCGCGACGACCTCGTCGGGGTTGACGCCCTTGTTGGGCTCCTGCCCACCGGTCATCTCCTTGACGAGCTCGGAGACCGCGGGCATCCGGGTGGAGCCGCCGACCAGCACCACGTGGTCGATGTCGGACACCGAGATGCCGGCATCCTTGATCACCTGCTGGAACGGCTTGCGGGTGCGGTCCAGCAGATCCTGGGTGATGCGCTGGAACTCGGCCCGGCTGAGCTGCTCGTCGAGGAACAGCGGGTTCTTGTCGGCGTCGACGGTGATGTAGGGCAGGTTGATCGACGTGCTCTGGCTCGAGCTGAGTTCGATCTTGGCCTTTTCCGCGGCCTCACGCAGCCGCTGCATGGCCATCTTGTCCTTGGTCAGGTCGATGCCCGCAGAAGCCTTGAACTTGTCGACGAGCCACTCGACGATCCGGTCGTCCCAGTCGTCGCCACCGAGGTGGTTGTCACCTGAGGTGGCACGCACCTCGACGACGCCTTCGCCGATCTCCAGCAGGGACACGTCGAACGTGCCACCGCCGAGGTCGAAGACCAGGATGGTCTGTTCCTTCTCGCCCTTGTCCAGGCCGTAGGCCAGTGCGGCCGCGGTGGGCTCGTTGACGATGCGCAGCACGTTCAGGCCGGCGATCTGGCCGGCCTCCTTGGTGGCCTGCCGCTGGGCGTCATTGAAGTACGCCGGCACGGTGATGACCGCGTCGGTGATGTCCTCACCCAGGTAGCTCTCGGCGTCGCGCTTGAGCTTCTGCAGGATGCGCGCGCTGATCTCCTGGGGCGTGTAGTTCTTGCCGTCGATCTCCACGGACCATTCCGTGCCGATCTCGCGCTTGACCGAACGGATGGTCCGGTCGACGTTGGTGACCGCCTGGTTCTTGGCGGGCTGGCCGACCAGCACCTCGCCGTTGCGGGCGAATGCGACGACCGACGGTGTGGTGCGCGAGCCCTCCGAGTTCGCGACGACGACGGGATCGCCGCCCTCGAGCACCGCGACCACGGAGTTGGTGGTCCCGAGGTCGATTCCGACCGCACGAGCCATGGTGTTGCCTCCTGATTAGATACGTAGGGTCTGAGCGGACCGCACTCAAGACTGCAACCGCTGACCGCTTCGTGTCAACCCAGACTTGAGCCTGATTCACTCAACTTGTTCGAAAGCCTCAACGGGGCCGCCCGCCGATTTGTTCCCGACGGCGTTTTCGGTCCGAAACGGTCCCGGTCGGCGGACCATCGAGGAATGGACACCGTTGTGGACGAAATCGCACCCGGCGTCTTCCGGCTGTCGACCTGGATACCGGACATCACCGAGCACGGCTTCACGATGAACCAGTTCCTGCTGACCGGCGACGAACCGTTTCTCTTCCATTGCGGCCAGCGCCAGCTGTTCCCGCTGGTGTCCGCGGCCCTGGGCCGCGTCATGCCCGTCGAGGACCTGCGGTGGATCTCCTTCGGCCACATGGAGGCCGACGAGTGCGGAGCGGTGAACCACTGGCTGGCGGCCGCGCCGCACGCCGAGGTGATCCAAGGCCCGCTGGCATGCATGCTGTCGCTCAACGACATGTGCGACCGCCCGCCCGTGGCGGCCACCGACGAGCCGCTCGACACCGGGGGGCATCGCCTCCGGTTCCTGCCGACACCTCACGTCCCGCACAACTGGGAGGCCGGCCTCTGGTTCGACGAGAGCACCGGCACGCTGCTGACCGGCGACCTGTTCACTCACGTCGGAAGATGTGCGCCGCTCGCCGAGTCCGACCTGGTCGGGCCCGCCCTGCAGGCCGAGGAGTTCTTCCGCGCGACGGGCCTGACCGACACACTCGGGCCGACGCTGACCGCGTTGGCAGACCTGCATCCGACGACGCTGGCGACGATGCACGGCGCCTCGTTCGCCGGCGACGGCGCAGCGCAGCTGAACGCGCTCGCCGACGGGTACGCCGCGATGGCGCGCGCGTGACGGGCGGACGTCCCCGCCGTCAGGGCCGCATCTCGTAGGCGCCGTCGTAGGACACTACCTGCGTCCACACCCGGTCGAACCGGTCGGCGTCGGCCACCGGCTTGCGCACCGCCGACACCGCCCAGCTCTGCTGCGCGTCGGTCGAGCTCGGCTTGCCGTGCAGCGCGACGGCGTAGCCGGAGAAATCGCGGACGGCGACATCGAAGACCTGATCGAGCAGGTCGGCGTCGAGGCCGGTGATCTCGGCCTGCTCGAGGATCAATTGGCCGTAGACCACCAGGGAGAACAGGTGCCCGACGACGAGCACGAAGTCCAGGTCGCGCTGCTGGTCGGCGTCCGGCGGTGACGTCGTCAACAGGTCCTTCAGCGCCTGCACCTGCTCGTAGAACACCGCCACGTTGGGCACGCCGAGGTGCCTCTCGTACACCGGCGCCCAATCCGCGAACTGGACCTTCGACGCGCCCCGGGCCGGACCCTGAGACCAGAAGAACACGTCGTCGGCAGGGTCACGGCGGGTGCCGATCTCCGGATAGCTCGCCGGGTTGAACATGTAGTTCGGCATGAACTTGAGGATCTGCGCGACGTTGACGTGCACGGTGCCCTCGAGCCTCGGCAGGGCGCCGATGAGGCGGGCGACCTCGCAGAAGTAGGTGTTCCGCTCGAAACCCTTGGCGGCGAGGATGTCCCACAGCAGGGTCACCACCTTCTCGCCCTCCGAGGTCACCTTCGATTTGGTGACGGGGTTGAACAGCAGGTAGCGGCGGTCGTCGAGACTCGCGCTGCGGAAGTAGTCGATGGCGCGGTCACTGAACAGTTTCATCGCGACGAGGCGGGCGAAGGCCTCGACCAAACCCGCACGCACGTGCGGGAAGTCGGTGACCGGGTTGCCGTACAGGATGCGGTTGTTGGCGTGGGTGATCGCCTCGTAGAAGGCGTGTTCGCACATCCCGATCGAGCCGCTGCACAGGTTGAACTTGCCGACGTTGACGGTGTTGAGGGCGGCGGAGAAGGCGTCGGGCCCGGTGCACAGGATGTCCTCCTCGTGCACCGGGTACTCGTTGAGCCGGAAGTTGCTCACGAACATCTGGCCGTGCACCACGTTGCCGATCAGCTCGTAGTTCTCGTGCCCGGAGTCGGCGACGAACCACACGTAACCGTCGGGCCCCTCGACGTCGGTGCGGCGTGAGAACACCGACACCATGCCCGCCACGTTGCCGTTGCCGATGTAGTACTTCTCGCCCGACGCCCGGAACACCACTCCCTCGTCGTCGTCGGCGCTCGCCGGCGTCAGCAGCAGGTCGGTGTTGTAGATGTCGGCGCCGTGTTCACGTTCGGAGAGCGCGAACGCCATCACCCCGCCGTCCTCGAGCTGCGCGGCGGCCTTCTCCTTGGCCTTGATGTTGTCGCTCTGCCAGATCGGCCCGAGCCCGAGGATCGTGACCTGCTCGGCGTACCAGTAGGCCAGGCCGTAGAAGCCGAGGATCTCGCTCAACGCGGCGTTGCGGGAGGTGTCCCAGCGCTTGTCCGGGTCGCCGCCGCCGTACTCGGACGGGGTCAGGAACGTCGCGAACAGCCGCTCCCTCTTGATGAAGTCGAGGAAATCCGACACCCAGGCGGCCTGCAGATCGTCGTCGAGGAGCCTGGTCTTCCCGCGCGTCTCGAACCAGTCGATCAGCGCCCGGAGCAGCCTGCGCGTCTCGGCGTCGAAATGTTGCGGGTCATAGGCGTTGGGATCGAGCAGCAGTCCGCTCTTGGACATGGCGGCCCCTTCCGTCGGGCGGTCGGCGTCGAATCTACGGCTCCGTGGGTCCGCTCCGACCGGAAACCGCCACGATGGCTGGTGACCGCCGCCTCAGAGGCCGGGGTGATCTAGCCGGAGTCCTCTTCGCCGCCTTCGTCGGTGTCCACGGCTTCTCCTTCGAGGTACGGGAGGCCGAGTTCCTCGTCGGTCTCATCGGGCACTCCTTGCGAGCTGCCACCCTCGCCGCCCGCCGGAGCGCCGCCCTCGCCTTCGCTGCCGGGCAGCGGCTGACCGGCCTGCACCCAGGTCAGCACATCCCCGGCCCCGTTGTTGAAGACCACGCTGTTCGGCGCCTCCCCGACGACGTCGAAGTAGATCTGGCCCTTTCTCGTATCGCCCTGCAGCAGAGGGAATGTGCTGAGATTCGAGACGTCGGACCGCACGGGATAGCTGGCACCGCTCGCCGAGCGGGCGGTGAAGGACGGCACCGCCGGGATGACCGTGCCCTGCAGTGCCTTGGCCATCACCGTGGCCTCGTAGAGCTGGCCGCCGACCGGGGGTGCGATGGGGGCCGAGCTCGGCACGATCCTGCTCACCGTGTACGCGACTTGAGTGCCGTTCTGATTCGCTGTCGCCTCGCTTCCCGCCACCTGGATGCTCTCTGCCGCCGCCGGCGACGCGGTGCCGATGCCGAACATCACTGCGCCGGCAGCGACGACTCCGGCGAATTTCGTAGTGTCCACGCTCAAACTCCCTTGCCGTTGTGTTTGGTAGACGGCGTTACCCCAAGATCACGCATTGAAACTCCGTCTCCGCGCGACGGGTAGCCGACTACCCCACCGGTCAAGATCACCCCCACCGCGGCGGCCGAGGCGACAGACTGAGCCGATGACAGTCCTGTTCACGGAGTTCCTGGGCGGCCGGGTGTTCGAGGTCGACGCGGACACCCTCGATCCGGGGACGCTGACGGAGTTCGGCGGCGCCGCGCTGTCCGGTCCGTCGGGGGCCGCGCGGGACGGCGCGGGCACCGTCGCGGTCGCCGAGTTGACCGCGGACAGCGTCGCCGCAGCGGACTTCGGCGGCGGGTGGACCCACTTCGGGTCGTCCGGCAGCGGGGCCGGTGAGTTCCGACGACCTGTGGCGACGGCGTACAGCGGTGGGCGGATCGTGGTCCTCGACGGCGGCAACTCCCGGCTGGTGTTCATCGATGACATCGGCGGCGGTGGCTGGACGACCTACGGGCATCTCGGTGCGCCCACCGCCGCGGATCCGGCGGAAGGGGCGTACGCCGATCCCCGCGGACTGGCGGTCGACACGAGCGACCGCATCTGGGTCACCGACCCCGGCGCCCGCCGGCTCACCCGCATCGACGGCGATCTCGGCGGGTGGACGCAGATCCCGCTGCCGGGCGGCGCGAAACCCACTGTGCCGTACGGCGTCTGCGCCTATCTGAACGGCGCCGCGGTCATCGACGTCGGCAACCGCCGGCTGCTCATCGTCAACGACGCCGGGACGCGGGCGGTGGCACTCGACGGTTCGGCGTGGCCGGCCCCCACCTTCGTCACGGCGGCCGGTGACAACCTGGTGGTCGCCGATCTGCGGGCCAACGAGCTGCGGCTGCTGCAACCGGCAGGCGACGACTTCGACGAGGTGGCACGGCTACGTGGCAGTCCACCCGATGTGATTGTGCCGCTGTTCGACTCGATAGGAGGGCTCGGATCGTGAGCGACTCGATACGAATCCTCACCTACAACGTCCAGATGCGCTCGGCGCTGATGGAGATGGGCTTCCCGCCGTCGATCCCGCCGGTTTACACCGCGCCGCAGCGCGCCGCGCTCATCGCGAAGGCGATCTTGAACAACCCGGAGGAGATCGACGTCGTCTGCCTCAACGAGGTCTTCGACGAGCCCGCCCGCGACGTGCTCAGCGCAAAGTTGCGCGCGAAGTTCCCCTACCAGGTGGCCAAGGCCGACACGTTTCACACCCGCATCGTCAGACCGGGATTCGCCGGCGATCTGGAGGAGGCGGTGTGGGAGATCACCATGGGCCCGCTGGCGGATCTCGCCGGCCTGGCTGCGCTGAAGTTCGAGGACAGCGGCCTCTTCCTGGCGAGCCGCTACCCGTTCGCGACGGTGCCCGCGCCGCCCGGTGCCGCCGACCTGCTCGACCCGGCGTTCGCCGGCAAGGTCCCCGTGGTGCGTTTCCTGATGTATGCCGCGGCATCCGACAACGACAAGTTCGCCGCCAAGGGTGTGCTCTACGCGCGGCTGAAACCGCCCGGCACCGACGAGCGGCACGTCTTCATCAGCCACACCCAGGCCGACACCGACAAAATCGGCGAGAACACCGGCGACCGCCGCAAGCAGATGCAGGACGTGGCGAAGTTCATCTCGCGATGCGTCGGGGAATCGCCGCCGTTCAGCAAGGAGGTGTTCTTCCTCGGCGACCTGAACGTCGTCGGCCATCGCGACCAGGATGGCGCGCCGGCTCCCGGCGCGGCCGGCGACGAGTGGAGGTCCCTGTTCGGCAAGCCCGGTGCGCCGCTGCACGACCAGCTCGTCGACCGGTGGGGCCGCGACCAGTGCCCGGGCGGTGGAAGTGGGCGCACCGACCGGGGGTTCACCGCCGACGCCGTGTACCCGCCGTACCGACAGCGACTGGACTATGTGTTCACCTCGGCGACAAGCCGATTGGCCGCGCAGCACCTGCGCATCGACCGGGAGTTGGCCGATCCCCACGGGCTCGTTCCGTACCTCAGCGACCACCATCCGCTGCGCGCAGACTTTCACGAGGCCAAGCCGTTCCGGACACCGGCGACCGCGGTCGACGTGCCGAGCCAGGTGGACTACACCGGCAGCGGGACCCTGCAGCAGGGTTCCGTGCAGTGGTTCCGCGTGGACGTGCCGGGCACCTACGACATCAGGCTGGAGGTGCACCGCACCCAGATGGGGTTCGCAATCTACCTCGGCGACGACTTCTCGACGCCGCAGCCGCCGTACCGCAACCCGAGCGACCCGGAACTCGGTGAGCGGTTCGTGCTGATGGCGCCGTTCTTCATCAAAGTGTTCCTCCGAAACCGGCGCAGCGAAGGGAATTTCACACTCCACATGCACCGCCACGAAGGGCGCACGTGGCGCGACGCGATCGTGCTGGTCCCCGAGAAGGCGCGCACGGAATGGTTTCCGGAGCAGCCCTTCAACATCAACACCGGCGACGCCGACTGGGACGTCAGTGAGAGCAAGTGGTTCCTGGTGGAGACGCCGCGCATCGCACTGCCGCGACCGGTCGAACTGTTCGTCGACGTCGAGTACGCGGTCGTGGACGGTGCATATCCCACCGACGTGGTGTTGACCGTGGGCCGCTGGAACGGCGTCACCCCGTCCGCCAAGCGCATCATCGACGCCGGGCCCGGCAGCCAACCGAACGTCGGGTGGGCGGCCAAGGAGAACGAACACTTCTTCGTGCTGGTGCAACGCACGACGGACCCGTCACGCAAGGTCGAGTTCAAGATCGTGTTGCGCACGCCGATCAATCTGCTCCTCACCTCGCCTGCCATCGAGACCACTCTGACCTGCCAGCAGGAGACCTCGGGCTGGGGCGCCGACGACATCGCCCTGCAGGTCCGCGCCGACGGCAAGATGATCGTCGACCTCCCCAACTCGAAGATCGGTGACTTCGAGGACGACGCGGTGCGCACCGTCGGCGACAAGTTCCCCGCGCCGATCACGCCCTATCTCGACGGGGTCGAGGTGTCGGTGATCGAAGAGGACGACATCGACGACAACGACGTCGGCACGGGCTCCATCCCACCGGTGGCCGACGCCGCGACGACCCCTGGCTTCACGGTGCTCGACGAAGGTCTCGACGGCCGCATCTCCGGTGTGGCCAGGATCAGGGTCGACGACGGGTGGTACGCCTTCGCCTGCCGGATCAGTCGCTGGCATCCGGAGGCCTGACACCCACGACGGATGCGCATCTCGTCCCGCGCCAACCACGCCGTGGCAGGGTGGCTGACATGACGCTCGGTCCCGATCGCGATGGACTCGATCCGTACGTCCGCGTCCGGGGCTCGCGGGTGCACAACCTGCGGTCGGTCGACGTGGCCGCACCACGCGACGCCTTCGTGGCCTTCACCGGCGTGTCCGGTTCCGGCAAGTCCTCGCTGGCGTTCGGCACCATCTACGCCGAGGCGCAGCGCAGGTACTTCGAGTCCGTCGCTCCGTACGCCCGGCGGCTGCTGCTGCCCGCCGGCGCTCCGAAGGTCGACGACATCACCGGCCTCCCTCCGGCGGTGGCGCTTGCGCAGCGGCGGGGTTCGTCGTCCTCGCGCTCGACGGTCGGCACGGTGACGACATTGTCGAACCTGTTGCGCATGTTGTTCTCCCGGGCCGGTACGTATCCGCCGGGGAGCACCGAACGGCTCGACTCGGACGCCTTCTCCCCCAACACCGCGGTCGGCGCGTGTCCGGAATGCCACGGCCTCGGCCGCGTTCACCGAGTCACCGAAGAAACGCTGGTGCCCGATCCGTCGCTGAGTATCCGCGAGGGCGCGGTCGCGGCGTGGCCGGGCGCATGGCAGGGGCAGAACCTGCGCGACATCCTCATCACGCTCGGCTACGACATCGACAGGCCATGGCGCAAACTGCCCAAGCGGCAACGCGATTGGATCCTGTTCACCGACGACCAGCCGACCGTCGAGATCGATCCCGGCGAGCACCCGGTGACGGCCGACTACTACTACAACGGCACCTTCTCCAGCGCCGAACGCCACGTCCGCCACACGCTGGCCAACTCGCAGAGCGCCACCATGCGCCGCCGGGTGCTGCAGTACGTCGACAGCGCCGAGTGCCCGGTCTGCCACGGCGCCGGGCTGCGCCCCGAGTCGCTCGCCGTCACCTTCGCGGGCCGCTCCATCGCCGACTACATCGCCATGCCGCTGGCCGACCTCGCCGAGGCGTTGCGGCCCACGGCCGTTCGCACTGATTTCGCACCCGCCTACGAGTCGACGGAGTCCGGCGAGCTCACCGAGGTGGCCACCATGATCGCCGCCGATCTCGTCGCCCGGATCGCGATCCTCGTGGACCTCGGGCTGGGCTACCTGAGCATGGACCGCCGCACACCGACGGTCTCGCCGGGTGAACTGCAACGTCTCAAGCTCGCCACGGAGTTGCGGTCCGGACTGTTCGGCGTGCTCTACGTTCTCGACGAACCGTCGGCGGGGCTGCACCCGGCCGACGCCGAACCGCTGCTCGAGGTGCTGGACAGGCTCCGCCGCGCGGGCAATTCGCTCTTCGTCGTCGAGCACGACATGGACGTGGTGCGCCGCGCCGACTGGATCGTCGACGTCGGACCGGGCGCGGGTGAGCACGGCGGCGAGGTGCTCTACAGCGGACCTGTGGCCGGGCTGGCCGATGTCGCCGCATCGACCACGCGCCGCTACCTGTTCGACGAAGCCGCACGCGAGACCGGGAAGCGACGGACGCCGCGGAGCACCCTGGAGCTGCGCGGCATCGACTTCCACAACCTGCACGACCTCGACGTCGACGTGCCGCTCGGCGTGTTCACCGCGGTGACGGGCGTCTCCGGATCGGGCAAGTCCACCCTGGTGTGCAAGGTCCTCGGCGACGTGGTCGCACGTCACCTCGGATCCGGCGGTGCGGCAATGCAATCCGCCGACGAGATCGACGACGCCGACCAGATGCTCGACATCGACCTCGACGCCAGCGCCGGGGTGGGTGCCGACGGCGTCGAGCTCATCGACCGGTTGATCAGCGTCGACCAGCGTCCGATCGGTCGCACGCCGCGGTCCAACCTCGCCACCTACACCGGCATGTTCGACGCCGTGCGGCGCGCGTTCGCCGAGACCGAGGAGGCCAGACGGCGCGGGTGGTCGGCGGGCCGGTTCTCGTTCAACGTCGCCGAGGGACGCTGCCCCACCTGCCAGGGCGAAGGGTTCGTCGCCGTCGAACTGCTCTTCCTGCCCGGCACCTACGCCACGTGCCCCACCTGCGACGGCGCCCGCTACTCCGACGAGACGCTCGAGGTCACCTACCGCGACCACACCATCGCCGACGTCCTCCAGATGACCGTCGACGAGGCCGGCGAGTTCCTGGCCGACCTGCCCGGCGCGGCCCGCAGCCTCGCCACGCTGCGCGATGTCGGGCTGAGCTATCTGCGGCTCGGGCAGCCGGCAACCGAACTGTCCGGCGGCGAGGCCCAGCGCATCAAGCTGGCGTCGGAACTGCAGCGGAGTCGGCGCGGCCACACGCTCTACGTGCTCGACGAACCCACCACGGGCCTGCACCCCGCCGATGTCGAGCGGCTGGAACAACAGCTGCACCAGCTGGTCGACGCGGGAAACACGGTCGTCGTCGCCGAACACGACATGAACGTCGTCGCGGGCGCCGACTGGGTGATCGACCTCGGCCCCGGCGCCGGAGACGACGGTGGCCGCGTGGTCGCCGCGGGCACCCCGGATGCGGTGGCCGCTTCCCGACGGAGCAGGACGGCGCCGTACCTGGCCACCCGACTCTGACTCGATCCACGCGCGTCACTTCCGTCACTGCCGCCCCACACTCGGTAGCCTGAGCGGATGAGGCTCGCCCCGGCCATCGCAGCCGTCCTGGCCATCGGTGCGCTCGTCACGGGCTGCCAGAGCGCCCCCGAGGCGCCTCCGCGGATCAAGCCCATCTCGCCGACCGAGCCGACGTTCCCCACACCGAGGCCCAGTCGGACCCCGGCCGCGAAGCCGCCGACGTCCACGCCACCGGCGCCGCCGCCGGCCCAGGAACTGCCCGCCGAGAACGGCTACGTGTTCATCCAGACGAAGTCCGGCAAGACCCGCTGCCAGCTCGACACCGGCGAGGTCGGCTGCGAAGCGCCGTTCACCGACGCCCCGGCGGTCGACGGCGCCCCCGCCAACGGTGTCCGTGTCAGCGCGGGCGGCGGCATCGAATGGGTGGTCGGCAACCTCGGCGACATCCCCGCCGTCACGCTCGACTACCGCAGCTACCGGGCCGTCGGCTGGACGATCGAGGCCACCCCTGACGGCACCCGCTTCACCAACGACGGCACCCGGCACGGCATGTTCGTCGCCGTCGAACGGGTCGACACTTTCTGACGTTCTTCATCACACCTGTTTTGCCGCGACGCCTCCGGGCAACTCACCGACGTGCATCCCCTCGAAGCCAGCATCGGTAGAGCCGCATGACCACAGACGACCGGCCACCGCCGCAGGTGTTCGTGCTGTTCGGCGCGACGGGCGACCTCGCCAAGCGCAAACTCTTCCCCGGCCTGTACAAGTTGGCCGCGGCGTCGCGGCTGCCCGCCGACTATGCGGTGATCGGGTCCGGGCGCCATTCGCCCGGCAGTGACGAGGAATTTCGGGACACCGTCGGCGATGGCCTGCGCGAGAGTGTCGAGGACGTCGATGACGATGTGTTGTCGGAGTTGTTGCAGCGCATCAGTTTCCAGACGTCGGACGCCGACGACGGCAGCGACCTGGCCGGCGCCGTCCGGCAGGCCCGCGAGAAGCTCGGCGAGGACGCCCGCATTCTGATCTACCTGTCGGTGCCGCCGACGGCGATGCGGCCGATGATCGGCATGCTCGGCCGCGAGCACCTCACCGACGACGCCCGCATCGTGGTGGAGAAGCCGTTCGGCACCGATCTGGAGTCGTCGCGCGAACTCGACGCGGCGCTCAAGGAGGTCGTCAGCGAGGAGCAGGTGTACCGCATCGACCACTTCCTGGGAAAGGAAGCGGTGCAGAACATCCTGGCGCTGCGCTTCGCCAACGGCCTGATCGAGCCGGCCTGGAACCGCGAGCACCTGGAGTCGGTGCAGATCGACGTGCCCGAGGAGCTCACCGCCGAGGGACGGGGCAGCTTCTACGAGTCGACGGGCTGCTTCCGGGACATGATCTCGACCCACCTGTGCCAGGTGCTGGGGTTCGTCGCGATGGAGCCGCCGGTGCACCTCGACGCGACGGCACTGCGGAACGAGAAGGCCAAGGTGTTCCAGGCGATGCGGCCGCTCGACCCGGAGCGCGTGGTGTTCGGCCAGTACGAGGGGTACCGCGACGAGGACGACGTCGCCGACGACTCCGACGTCGAGACCTACGTCGCCCTCGAGGCCTACGTCGACACCGAACGCTGGCAGGGGATGCCGTTCTACCTGCGCACCGGCAAGGCGATGGGCGGCACCCGCCGCACCGTCACGCTGACATTCCGCAGCCCGCCGATGGGACGCTTCGGCGACCAGACCTACGGGGCGAACCAGCTGGTGCTGGAACTCAGCGACGACGCCGCCGTCGGCGCGCACCTGATGGCCAAACGACCGGGTCCCGACCTGTCGCTGATGCCGGTGAGCCTGCACATCGACCTCGCCGAGGCCGACCCGGACGGCGACATCCCGCTCGAGGCCTACGAGCGGCTGCTGCTCGACGTGATGCGCGGCGACCAGACGCTGTTCACCCGCGCCGACGAGGTGGACCGGCTGTGGCAGGTGTGCCAACCGGTACTCGACGCACGACCGCCGGTTCGCCCCTACGCCAAGGGAAGCTGGGGACCCGACGAGGCGCTGGCCCTGCCGGGTGACTCCGGCTGGCGGCTGCCGGATGAGTGAGGACGTCCTCGCGATCGCGGAGCACGGCCTGATCGGCGACCTGCGCACCTGCGCACTGGTCGGCACCGACGGCACCATCGACTGGTTCTGCGCGCCGCGATTCGACTCGCCGAGTGTGTTCGGGTCGATCATCGACCGGGAGAAGGGCGGCGCGTGGCACCTGCGGCCGACCACCGAGGTGACCCGTACCCAGCAGTTCTACTACCCCGACACCGCCGTGCTGATCACCCGGTTCCTGACCGGCGACGGTGTGGCCGAGGTGCACGACTTCATGCCGGTGCTGGCCCGCGGAGACCTCACGCATCGCCAGCGACTCGTCCGGCGGGTCACCGGCGTGCGCGGCCGGTTACGCCTCCGGATGGAACTCGACGCCCGGCCGGACTACGCCCGCGAGTCGTGCGGTGCCGAACGCAGTGGCGACGGCGTGCTCATCACCGGTGACGGTGTCCGCCTCGGCCTGGTCGCGTCGACCGACCTGCACATCGACCACAGCGCCGAAAACAGCGTCGTCACCGCCGAATTCGAGGTCGGTACCGGCGACACCGCACACTTCGTGCTGGAATTGCTCGGCGACGACGAGGAGGTCGACGCCGGGTCGATCGAGCAGACCGACGCCCTGTTCGACGCCACCACGTCGTTCTGGCGCGGGTGGCTGTCCCAGTCCACCTACACCGGGCGGTGGCGCGAGACCGTGCACCGCTCGGCGATCACCCTCAAACTACTCACCCACGAGCCGAGCGGGGCGATCGTCGCCGCCCCGACCACCAGCCTGCCCGCCCCGATCGGCGGCAACCGCAACTGGGACTACCGCTACGTCTGGATACGCGATGCCGGGTTCAGCGTGTACGCACTGCTGCGGCTCGGATTCCTGGAGGAGGCAAGGGAATTCATCCGCTGGCTGTCCGAACGGATGGGCAGACACCACGAGACCGGCGGTGCCGACGACCAGCGCCTCGGACCGCTGCGCGTGCTCTACGACATCGACGGAAACCTGCCCGAGGAAGTCGAGCTCGACCACCTGTCGGGGTACCGCGGCTCCTCGCCGGTGCGGGTCGGCAACGCCGCCGCCGACCAGCTACAGCTCGACATCTACGGCGAGATCATCGACTCGGTGTACCTGTTCAACAAACACGGTCCGGGCATCAGCCATGACGGGTGGACCGACGTCTCGGGCATCGTCGACTGGGTCGCCGAGAACTGGGATCAACCCGACGCGGGCATGTGGGAGGTCCGCGACGAATACCGGCCCTACACGGTGTCGCGGCTGATGTGCTGGGTGGCGATCGAACGCGCCATCCGCATCGCCCGGGCGCGTGGGCTGCCAGGCGATCTGGTGGCCTGGTCGAAGGCCAGGGACGACATCTACGAACGCATCATGACGAAGTCGTGGAACGCCGACCTGCAGGCGTTCACCCGCGTCGAAGGCGATGCCACCCTCGACGCAGGGGTTCTCCTGATGCCGATGCTGAAGTTCCTGTCGCCGGCGGACCCGCGCTTCCTGTCGACGCTGGACGCCGTCGAGGAGCACCTCGTCAACGACAGTCTGGTGTTCCGCTACGAACCCGGCGCCGACGGCCTCGACGGCGAAGACGGCACCTTCTCGATCTGCTCGTTCTGGTACGTCGAGGCGCTCACCCGCGCGGGCCGGCTGGAGGCCGCCCAGCTGGCGCTGGAGAAGATGTTCACCTACGCCAACCACGTCGGGCTCTACGCTGAACAGGTCAGCGAGACCGGCGACCAGGTCGGCAACTTCCCGCAGGCGTTCACCCATCTGGCCCTGATCAGCGCCGCCATCAACCTCGACCGCGCTTTGGACGGAGAATGACACCATGACCGCTGCACAGCGCGAACGCGCCGCCCTCGTCGAGACCATGCGGGCCACCGCGCCCGGCGACGCCACCCTCTGCGAGGGCTGGGACACCCGCGACCTCGCCGCACACCTGGTGATCCGGGAGTACCGGCTCGACGCCGCGCCAGGCATCGCGATCCCCTACTTCGCCGGCCGGACCGACAGGATCCAGGAGGAGGTGGCGCACTCCACCGACTGGGACACACTGCTCGACAAGATCGCGTCGGGTCCGCCGGTCTGGTCGCCGTTCAAGCTGCTCGACCCGGTGGCCAACCTCGCCGAGATGTTCATCCACCACGAGGACGTCCGGCGGGCGCACCCCGGCTGGGAGCCGCGCGACCTCGACGCCGACGCGGTCAGGGGACTGACCCGCACGCTGTCACTCTTCGCGCGCCTGACCCTGGCCAAGGCGCCCACCCGCACCGCGCTGCGCACGCCGGACGGCAAGACGCTGGTGACCGCGGGCAAGGGTGCGGCGGTCACGGTGACGGGCCGGCCGGAGGAGCTGCTGCTGTTCGCGGCGGGCCGGGAGGCGCGCGTCGACCTCGACGGCGATCCGCAGGCGGTGCAGGCGCTGCGCGACGCGCCCAAGGGTCTGTAGGTTCGACCGACGTGGACCTCGCCGACTTCCGTGTCTTCGTCGAACCCCAGCAGGGGGCGACCTACGCCGACCAACTCGCAGTCGCCCGCACCGCCGAACAGCTGGGCTACTCGGCCTTCTTCCGCTCCGACCACTACGTCGCGATGAGCGGAGACGGCCTGCCCGGGCCGACCGACTCGTGGGTGACGCTCGCCGGGATCGCGCGGGAGACGACCTCGATCCGGCTGGGCACGATGGTCACCTCCGCCACCTTCCGCCACCCCGGCCCGCTCGCGATCTCCGTCGCCCAGGTCGACGAGATGAGCGGCGGGCGAATCGAACTGGGGCTCGGCGCCGGCTGGTTCGAGGCCGAGCACCGCGCCTACGCCATCCCGTTCCCGCCGCTGGGCGAGCGCTTCGACCGGCTCACCGAGCAACTCGAGGTGATCACCGGACTGTGGGCGACGCCGTCTGGCCAGACATTCGACTACGCGGGCGAGCACTACACCGTCGCGGATTCGCCTGCTCTGCCCAAGCCGGTGCAGTCGCCGCGGCCGCCGATCATCATCGGGGGCGGCGGACCGAAGCGGACCCCGGCGCTCACCGCCCGGTTCGCCGACGAGTTCAACATCCCGTTCGTGCCGCTGGACACGCTCAAGACCCAGTACGGCCGAGTCGCCACGGCGCTCGCCGAGGCGGGCAGGCCGGAAGACTCGCTGACCTACTCGGCGGCATTCGTGCTGTGCGCCGGTCGCGACGATGCGGAGGTCGCCCGGCGGGCGGCCGCGATCGGGCGGGAGGTCGACGAGCTGCGCGGCAATTCACCGACGGCGGGGACGCCCGCGGAGATCGTGGACAAGCTCGGCCCGTTCCTCGATGCCGGTGTGGAGCGGGTGTACCTGCAGGTGCTCGACATGTCCGATCTCGACCATCTCGCGCAGTTCGCGGCCGAGGTCGTCCCGCAGCTGAACTGACCGGACGGCCGGGCATGGATAGGATCGGTGCCCGTGACCGGCGACGACGATGACCGCGACGGGCAGGACCCTGCGGAGCCGCCGTGGCACGAGTCGACCTCCCAGCTGCTGGGGGCGAGTGCCGCCGGTCTGGCCGCCATCGCGCTCGTCGTCTGGGGCGTGACGGCGGTGTCCCGGGATGAACCCGACAACACGCCCGCCGAGTTCGTGGATTCGACGTTCTCGAGCGCGGCCCCCTCGGGTTCGACGACCTCGACCACCTCGACGATCACCACCACCCGATCGATCCAGACCACTGAGATCAACCCCGGTGACCCGGCGCTGGCGCCGCCGCCTCCGACGTCGGCACCGGAGTCCTCCAACACCCGGACCCGCGGACCCCGCACGAGGGAGAGCGAGGACGACGAACCCACCTCGACGCGCCGTCGGCCGCGCCTCAACGAGACCCGCTCCCTGTACCCGGGACCCAACTGAGGGCCTACTATCGATGCCCGTGGCGCGTGATCCGAACAACTACAGCGACGACGATCCGACGCAGTACGGCAGCCAGGCCTACGGCAGTGAGGCCTACGGCAATGAGCCGACGCAGTACGGCGACTACGGCGGTGGTTACGGCGAACCGCCCGGCGGTGGTGCGCCACCGCCGGAGGAACCGCTGCCCTGGTACCGCAAGCCGGCTGCCCTCGTCGGTCTCGGCGCGCTGGTCGCGCTGCTGATCGCGGTGATCATCTGGCTGGTGGTCCAGCTGACGTCCGACGACTCCCCGTCCGGCGAGACCACCACGACGACCACCACGACGACGTCGACCGACCAGACGTCGGCGCCGGTGGGCCCGCCGCCGACGGAGACGGTGACCGAGTCGTCGTCGGCACCGGAGACCACGACGACGGCGCCGACAACCACGACCACCACCACGGCTCCGACCACCACGACCACCACGACGACGCCCCCGACCACGACGTCGGTGGAGACCAGCACGAGCACCAGCACGGTGACGATCACCGTGCCGACGCTGGTCCCGCCGGGCGGCTGATCCGATTTCGCGCCGGCGGTCGCACCGCCGGTTCCGCGGTCAGCGGGCTCGTTCGGTCCCTACGGGCGAGAGCGCACTGAGGGCTGTGCACAGCCGTATGAGCACCGTCGTGTGCAGGCGGCCGGCGAGTAGGTGCCTTCCGGTGCGCGTCGCGTCAGCAGGTCGCCTCGGCTGACGGGACACACTCGGCCGGCGGCTCCGCCGCGGGTGCCGGTGCCGCTTCAGGCTCGGGTGCCGGCGCGGGCTCAGGCTCAGGTTCCGGCGCAGGAGCGGGCTCAGGTGCCGGCTCGGGCGCAGGCTCGGGTGCGGGTTCAGGTTCCGGCGCGGGCTCGGGCGCGGGTTCTGGTTCCGGCTGGGGCGCGGGCTCCTGGGGCGCCGGGTCCTGCGGTGCGGGCAGCGACGGGAAATCCATCGGGATCTGCGGCCACGCGATCGGCACCTGCGGCAGTGCGGGGGCCGGCGCCGGGGCGGCGGGCGCGGGCGCGGGGCGCGGAACGGCGCGCGGCGCGGGCCGGGGCGCTGCAGGCCGCGGCGCGGCGGGACGCGACGCCCCGGCGGCCACGCGCCGAGCCGCTTCGGGCGACGCGGGGCGCGCGGCGACGGGCGGACGATCCGCCACCACGGTCCGGGTCACCGGCGCGGGCGCGGGAAGCTGCGCGGCCGCGGGCATACCGGACGCCGGAGCCGGCGCGGCAGGAGCGACCGGGGCCGTCGCCGCGGCGGGGGCGGTGCCTGCGCCGCCACTGCTCGAGGTGAACACCAGACCGGCGACGGCCAGCGCGGCGAAGCATGCCGCCCCGGCGAACAGCACCGCGGGCCGTCGGTACCACGCCGCCGGCTCGGCGTCTGCGGCGTCGTAGCCGGAGTGGTCGAACAGCACGTCGGGTCGCGCCATCCCGGTGTCGAACGGTTCCCGGTACATCCCGTGTTCATCGGTGGCGTCGTCGCCGACAGGGGTCGCGGCCGACCAGGCCAGCGGGGCGACAGCCGCGGCGGCGACGGTGGCCATGCCCGTGGCGGCCGCGGCTGCGGGTGCCACCGCGGCCAGCGCCGTGACGGGCTCCTGCTCCTGAACGCGGCGGGCCACGAGCGCCGCGCCGATCGCGGCGGCCAGCTCGGGCCGCGCGATCGTCGTCACCGGCAACCGCAGTTCCTCGGAAAGCCGTTGCGTGACAAGCGGAATGCGGGCGCCGCCGCCGACCGTGGCGACGGCGGCCAGTGCGGCGGGTGCCACCCGGTTGCGGTGCAGCAGGTCGAACACGGCGGCCAGCATCTGGTCGACGGGCTCCTGCATCAGCGCCTCGACCTCGGCGCGGGTCAGCCGCAGCGCCGAGTGCGGACCGGTCAATCCCGTCGCGGTGTCGAAGGACAGCCGCTCCTTGGCCATCCGGCACTCGTCACGCAATGCGGACAGCGACGCGACCGCCGACGTGCCGGACTCCTCGGCGTCGAGGTCGGCGAGCACGTGCGTCAGCACCGCCCGGTCGATCACCTCACCGCTGAACTCGTCGCAGCGGACGCTGCTGCCGACGGGCGCGAAGCCCGCGCCGGCATCGGCCAGTGTCAGCGTCGTGCCGGTGGCGCCGACGTCGCACAGCAGCACCAGGCCGCGGGCGGGCAGGCCGGGACGCGACTGCAGCGCCGTCAGCGCAGCGACGGCGTCGGACACCACGACGGCGTGCGGCATCCGGGCCCGTACGGCGTCCACCGCGGCGGCCGGCCAGTACGCGGGCAGCGCCAGGCCCGTGACGTCGGCCCGGCCGGCGGAGCGGGCGAGCGCCGTCACCGCCGTCACGGTCAGGTCCTCGCCGCGATGGGCGGAACCGTCGGCGGCGACGATGGGAACGGGGTCGCCGACGCGTTCCACGAAGGCCGACAACACCAGGCCCCGTTCGCCGAGCGCGGGGTTCTCAGCTGGCAGGCCCACCTCGGGCGGCCGGTGCCCGAACAAGGTGAGCACCGACCGGCGGACGACGGGGCGGTCGGCGGGCCCGGCCAGCGGCACGGCGACCAGGTTCGTGACGCCGACTGACAATCCCAGCAAGCTGCGCATACCTGTATGTCGCCGCGGGACCGCGTTTCGTTATGCGGGTCGGGCGACCGATTTCACCGGCTCAGCGGCCGCGGGCGGCGAACTCCGCGACCATGGCCTCCGCGCTGCGCACGGCGGCCCGGCAGGCCCTGGTGGTGAACGGGTCGTTGAGGGGGTGATCGGCGCGGCGGCGCCACCGCTGGGCGGCGGCGAAGGCGGCCCTCGGTCCGTCGTAGGGGGCGTCGGGTTGCAGGCCCAGCCTGCTGGCGGCGTCGGTGCCCGACCCGCCGATGATGCGTCGCAGCGAAACGATCTCGTCCTCGTTCAACGTGGTTGGCCGCGAACGCAGTTGGCTGAGCAGCCGGAGTTCCTCGAAGGCGTGGGTGTCGGCCAGCAGCGGATCGATGTCGGCGACGATGTAGGGCGTCGCGTAGATCGGATGGTGCTCGACGAAGCGTCGCAGTGAGATCAGCGCGGTGTGCGCCTTGAGCAGGTCGGACCGCTGGGCGAACTGCTGGTCGATGACGTCACGCAGGGCGACCAGTCCGCTGCGCTCGAGCAGCTCGTCGGCCAGCGCCACCGAGTCGGTGACACCGGCCCGCAGCACAGCGATCGAGATCCGCACCCCGAACATCCCGAACCGGTCCAGCAACGCCGCGCGGGTGGCGGCGTCCACCGGCAGCGAGGAGTCCTCGCGCACGAAACGGTCCACCGACAGCATCGCCTTGGCCAGCTCGGCCGCGTCGACACCGGCCAGCTTCTCCAGCGCCACGAACTCGCTCTGCCGCAGGGTTCGCGCGGTCAGCGCGAGCAGGCCCGACACCGGCACCACGGCCTGGCAGATGCCCGTCTTGTCCATCTCGGTGGTGAACCGCTTGGCGACGTCCTTGGCTGACATCATCGCGTCGATGCGGCCCGCACCGATCTCGTCGGCCCGAGACGCCACGCCGATGACGCCGAGTGCGCCCGACGAACCGCCGACCAGCTCGCCGATCTGCTTGAGCAGCGCGATGTCGGCGGCATTGAGGGTGCGCAGCAGGAAGACCACGGCGTCGACCCGCGGCACGCCGTCGTCGGGCACCAGCAGCCGCAGCGTGCGCTGCGAGACGTCCCGCGACAGCGACGACGTGCCGGGGGTGTCGAT
Source organism: Mycobacterium sp. NPDC050551 (assembly GCF_040674075.1). Lineage (NCBI taxonomy): Bacteria > Bacillati > Actinomycetota > Actinomycetes > Mycobacteriales > Mycobacteriaceae > Mycobacterium > Mycobacterium sp. NPDC050551. The sequence continues at coordinate 164,916 of NZ_JBFARC010000003.1, forward strand.
GATCGTGGTGTCGATCAGTTCGGCGGCGGGCCACTCGACGTCGAGGTCCACCACGTCCTCGGGATCGAGCCGGGCGAAGTCGAACGTCAGGCCACGATGGTCGGGGGAGCCCTGCGCGCCGCGCCCGATCGGCACGTTCGATCGGCGGCCGCCGCGGTGGTTCGCGGTCACCTTGGGAGTGGGCCCGTGCCGGAACCAGGTGACGATCCGGGTGGCCTCGGTGGCGTCGGTGGGCGCGATGTCCTCCCCCACCAGCGCATTGACCAGCGTCGACTTGCCCGCCTTCAACGTCCCGGCCAAGGCGATGCGGATCGGCTGGTTGAGTCTGCGGCCGATCCGGTCGAGCTCGTTGTGCACGTCGGGACGGTCGCGGTACGCCGGATCGGCCCGGTAGGCACTGATGGTGCCGCCCAGGATCGCCCGCACCTGATCGCTCGTGCTCATGTCGGCTGTCCAGCTTAGGCACCCGCCCGGCGCGCAGTGCAGGCACGCGGTCGACGCGGTGCCGGGGCTAGGTGTTGCTGGGCGCGCCGACCGGCTCGCCGACGGCGCCGAGCTTCTCGCAGTGGTCGATCACCTGGCGCAGGATGTTGCGCTGACGCTCGAGTTCCTTGACGCGGGCGTTGCGCTCGTTCTCCTCGAGCTTGGCAGCGGCGAGGGTGGCCTGCAGCGACTCGTTGAGCGAACGGGTGGTCTGGTTGGCGATGTCGCGGTAGTGGTCGCGAAGCTGGCGCTGGATGCCCTTGAGCCGGTCCCGGGACTCCTTGGACACGACGAACGCGACGTCGTCGACGAACTTGCGCATGTTCGTCTTGGCCTCGTTGCGCACCCGCATCATCCGGTTCTCCATGTCCTCCTTGTAGGCCTTGCGGCCGAGGATGAAGCCGGCACCCAGCGACAGCGGGTTGAACATCCCGAGCCCGGCGAACGAGGTGAGCATGCCGAACATCAGCACGCCGCCGTAGGAACCGCGCATGCCGGTGACGATCTTGTGCCCGGTCTTGATCGGCTTGGCCTCCAGCCGCGCCAGCGACTTGAACTCGCCGAACCCGGCGCCCATGTCGCGGGCGTCGATGGCGGGCATCTGCACCGCGTCCAGTCCGGCCTCCATGAACGTGCGGGCCACCTCGGCGGCCAGCGCCTCGGCCCGCTGGTAGGCCCAGACGAAGTTGTCGCCGACGGCGGTCGCGACGGAGTTCTCGAGTTCGGCGCCGATCTCGGCCCACTGCAGGGTCGGGTCGCAGGAGTCGATCACCTTCTCGGTGTGCGCCACGATGTTGCGGAACCGGTGCCGCAGATCGTGGTCGATGTCGCCGGTGAGGTCGGTGATGCCGTCGTTGAGCACCTGCTGCCACAGGGCGGTCTGCTGCAACGCGTCCTGGGCCTCCTGCTTGCGCCGTTCCAGCTCCTCGGTCAGCCTGCCGTGGGCCTGCGGATCGTTGAACGCCGACAGCTCGGAGTCCACGGCCATCGCCAGATGCTCGGCGGCGGCCCGAATTTCGTCCACGACGTGGTCGCGCACCCGGTCGTTCTCGCGGCTGAGCACCCGGTCGGACAGGAACTTGACGATCGCCGGGAAGTTCGACTCCTCGTTGAGCTCCTTGTCGTTGAGCTGGATGGCGTGACTGCGCAACTGCGCCGACGCGGGGATCATCGGCGTGGAGATGCCCGCGCGCCGCAGGTGCACGGAGTTGGCGTCGACGATCTGCCGCCAGTGCGGGTAGAGGTCGGTCTTGGACGCGACGATGACGGCGACGGGGCAGATCTCGACGGCCTGCCGGATGAACGTCATCTCGGGTTCGGTGAACTCCTGGCTGGTGTCGCTGACCATCAGCATCGCGTCGGCGTCGGGCAGCAAGCCCAGCGTCGCGGACAGGTGCGGCTGGCCGTGCCCGCCGACCCCCGGGGTGTCGACGAAGGCCAAGCCGCCCTTGAGAAGTGGGCTGGGAGCGGTCACCTCGACGCGCAGCACCTCGCGGCCGCCGGCCTGCGGCGCCCGGCGCAGGTCGTTGCGCAGGTCCGCAGGCGGGATCTCGACCAGGTCGGGCTCCTCGCCGTCCGGATTGGCGACCACCAGGCGGGCGGAGGCCTGCTCGCCGTAGGACACCACGGTGGCCAGCACGGTCGACTCGTCGTCACCCACCCGTGCCACCGGCATGTTGAGCAGCGAGTTGAGCAGCTGACTCTTGCCCTGCTTGAGCTGGCCCGCGATCACCACCCGGATCTGCGGATCGCTGATGCGCCCCTTGGCCCGGGCCAGCCGGTCGACCAGGTCGCCGCGCTCATAGGTCGCGGCGATCTTGCTGGTGTGGTCGATGAGCTCGACGATCACCTTGACCTTGCGCGGGTCGTTCGGTTGCGTCATGGGGCCCTTCTCCCTCGGTCGATCTCACGGTAGACGCGCGAACTGGCGGGGACCGTTGCGGTCCCCGCCAGCTGCGTCATGCGGTCATGTCGATCAGAACGCGTCCAGATCGTTGTTCGAGGCGACGTCGTTGTTCGAGGCGATGTCGGTGTTGGTCTCGAACTCGGTGGTGTTGCCCGAGCCGATCGCGGTGTCGTTGCCCGAGCCGATGTTCGACTCGTAGGTCGACGAGTTGTCCTCGATCGAGCTCTCCGTGGACGTGGTGACCTCGGTCTGCACCGACGTGTTGGTCGAGTTGTCCTCGGTGTTGTCGCTACCGAAGTCGCCACCGACCTCGGTGTTGCCGGTGTTGGTGCTCGTGTCGGTGATGATGATCGAGCCCGCCGAGCCGCCGTCGCCGCCGGCCGCGTTCCCGTTGCCGACCCCGACGCCGAGCAGGGTGTCGCCGCCACCGACGGCACCGCCGCCGCTGCCGCCGCTCATGTCGACGTCGTTGATCACCGGCGCGTCGTTGTCGGTGATCAGGTCGCCGCCCGCGGTCTGCGAGTTGTCCTCGACCTCGTTGTCCTTGCCGACGACGACGTTCGAGCCGGACCCGGCGAGGATGTCGCCGTTGTTCATGGTGTTGCCGTCGCCGAGCACTGCGCCGTCACCGCTGACGATGTCGCCGTCGTTGTCGCCGCCGACCACGACGCCGCCGTTGGTGGCGGTGTTGCTGGTCTTGTCGCCGAGGGTGATGTCACCGAAGCCGAGGTTGAACGCGCCGTTCTGGGCGTTGGCGCCGGCGTTCTGATCCGGGCTGGCGATCGGCACGTTGTTGCCGCTCAGCAGGTCGGTGTCGTTGCGGCTGGCGAACTCCGTGGTCGGCGCGAACGAGGTCTGCGGCGAGAACGGCGAGGCGATGTTGCTGGCCAGCTGGTGGTGGTCGGCGACCGCGCGCTGCAGGCCGACGATCGGGTCGCCGCCGCCGAGGGCGTAGCCGGCGGGAGCGGCGGTGGCCGCGACCGAGGCCAGCTGCTGGGCCGTCACGTTCGGCAGACCGGCGTCGCGCAGTGCGCTGTCCGGGTCGGCGACGAAGCGGGCCGCCTCGACCGGGCTGCGGAAGAGGTCGAGGATGAAGTCGATGAGGTTCATGGAACTTCCTTTCTGTCTTTCCCGGCGTGTCCTTGCGAACTCTGGGAGGTGGTTGCCCGCCGGGCGTTCCGGCGTTCTGGCGACAACGTTATGGATTCCGGGGCCACCGGGGAACGGGGTCGCCTCCCATCCCCCAAAGCCTCCGTACCGGGTTCCCCGCATCAGCCCCGTTAGGGGATTAGGGGATACCTGGGGGTGGATGGCACAGCCGGTCGGCTACGCCATGTTTTCGCTGCTCAAACGACTTCACCCGCACGGACAGACGTCCATGCGGGTGAAGGGGAGATATCGGTCGGGTCAGTCGAAGAGGTCGAATCCCTGGCCGTCGGCGCCGGGCAGCTGATCGTCGGCGGGGGCCTGCCCCCAATCGGCGGCGAAGTCGGCGGCGGTGCCGGCAGGCACGTCGGCGAAGGCGGTGTCGAACTGCACGGCCGGATCGGCGATCGTGCTGTCGAGGTCGTCCAGCCCGGCATCCGTCAGCTGACCGGCCGAGTCGTCGGCGACGTCGGTGATCACGGTCCCGGTGTCGTGGATCGCGGGGCCTGCGCCCGGATCGCCGAAGGCGTCGAACGCCGCGGTGGCCGCGCCACTCGCCCAGACGTTGCCCGCCGGTTCGGCGCCCAAGGCATCGAAGCCGCTGGTCGGACCGGTCATCGAGAGCGATTCGGACACCACCGGGATGAGGTTGTCGACGTCGACACTCGTCACGTCTGTCAGGTTCGCGTCGGCGATGGCACCGGCCGGGTCGGCGGTGTAGCGTGCCGCGGCGTCGGGGTCTCGCACCAGCGACATGACGAAGTCGAGAAGCGAGTTGGCCATGACTGCCCGTCCCCCTTGATGATGTCGATGTCCTTCGGCGGTTCGCCGATGTCCCACGATGCTATCGGCGCAGGTGCGCCCCGGGATCGGTGCCGAACCCAGCCTCGCGGAGCGGCCGTTAGGGGACGGCGCGTTAGGGGATTCGCGCCACTAGGGGGATGTTCCGCGACTTCGGGGGCCGAGCCGCTAAGGTGAACACCGGCCGAGACAGCAGGAGTGACAGTAGATGACCGACTCGCTGGGGTTGTCGATCGGAATGACCAATCTCGTCGCGGCCCGATTCGGCCGCGACCCGGTCATGCGCCGATCGATTCTCACCGTTTTCGACGACCGCCCGCCCGAGGTCGGGCTGGCCGCCGAGAACCCGCCTCGCACCTCCCCCGGGATGGTGCTCAGCGGGTTCGTCGACCGCGTCGGCGATCCGGTGCCGCTGGTGGCGGCCGACGGTTCGGCTCACCGCGGCGAACAGGTGCTGGCAGAGGCGCTGGACGCGATGGCCCGCACCGCGGGCGGCGGCGCCCCGGTCGCGATCGCGGTTCCCGCGCACTGGGGTCCCGCGACCGTCGGCGCGCTGCGCGGGGCGCTGCGCAACCATCCAGGGCTCGCCTCCGACGGCTCCCCGGCAGCACTCATCCCCGACTCGGTGGCCGCACTGGCCGCGCTGCAGGCCGCACCCGGACTGCCCGACGCGGGCGTCGTCGTGCTGTGCGACTTCGGCGGGAGTGGCACCAACATCACGCTCGCCGACGCGTCATCCAACCTCGACGCCGTCGGCCAGACCGTCCGTCACACCGACTTCTCCGGCGACCGCGTGGATCAGCTGCTGCTCAACCACGTCATCGCCGGTCTCGCCGACGCCAACGACGCCGACCCGGCAGGCACCGCGGCGGTCAGTTCGCTGGCCCGTCTGCGCGACGCGTGCAGGCAGGCCAAGGAGCGGCTGTCCGCGGAGACCGCGACGGTGGTGCCCGCCGAGCTGCCCGGTGTGCGCACGGACTTCCGGGTGACGCGCGCCGAACTCGAGCAACTCATCGCCGGACCGCTCGCCGGTGTGCTGGCCGCTGTCGAGGACACGTTGCGGCGCAACAACATCGCGCCCGCAGACGTCTCGGCGGTGGCGACTGTCGGCGGGGGCGCCCACATCCCGCTGGTCACCCAGCAGCTCTCGGAGCGACTGCGCGCACCCGTCGTCACCACCCCGCAGTCCCAGCTCAACATCGCGGCGGGCGCGGCGCTGGTGGCCGGTCGCGGGCTCAGCGCCGACGCGCCCACCGGGATGGCGCCCATCCCCGCCGATGCGCCGACCGGACTGGCGCCGGCCGCCGATGCGCCCACGGGTATGGCGCCGGCGGCATGGGCCGCGGGCGCGGCGGGACTGGCGGCGGCCGAGTCCGCATCGGACGGAGCGTCGTCGGCCACCTTCCGCGCCCTGGCCTGGTCCCAGGACGACGCACCGACCGAGGAGCCGGTGCCCTACGCGGGCGAGGACTACACCGTCGACGCCGGCACCGGCGCCGCACGACCTCCGATCGCCTTCGCCCCCGGCGGCGAGCGGGAGCAGTATCCGCCCGAACCCGAACCGCTGCCCTGGTACAAGCGGCCGCCGATCCTGTTCGGCGCCGCCGCGGTGGCCGCGCTCGCGGCGATCGGTGGCCTCGCGGTGACGCTGACCGGCAGCTCCGGCGATTCGGGCCCCGTCACCGAGACCAGCACCACCTATTCGATGGAGCCATCGCTTGCTCCGCTGCCGCCGCCGGTCACCACCGTCACCGTCGGGCCCGACGGCCGTGCCACCACGACGGTGAGCCAGCCGCCGCCTCCGCCGCCACCGAGCAGCACCACCACCACGTCGCCGACGAGCACCACGTCGCCGACCACCACCACCACGACTGCGACCACGACGACCACCACGCGGACCACGACCACGACGACGCAGCCCACCACGACCCAACCGACGACCACCCAGCCGCCGCCCACCACATCCGTGGTGCCCGATCCTCCGGACCCGCCCGATCCCCCGGACCCGCCGACCACGGTGATCGTGCCGGGCGACGGCGCCTGACCCGCCGATGCCCAACCCGGCGCCGGACCGCCTGACCGACGTTCCGCCGGCCGCGAGCGCGTTCGTCACCGCACTGCTCGCCGCCCCGACCACGCCGGTCAAGGTGCTGGTCTCCGGCGGGATCGGCACCGGGAAGAGTGCTGTCCTCGCCGCGGTGCGGGGCGCGTTGCGCGACGCGGGCCGCACGGTGCTCACCCGCCCGCCCCGTCCTGAGGACCCGGCCGACGCGGCGCTTGTCGTCGACGACGCGCACCTGCTCGGCGACGCCGAACTCGACCTGATCGCCGACCGGGCGGCCGATCCCGCCTCCACGGTGGTGGTGTCGGCGGAGGCGCGCCTGCGGCATGCCGCGCTGCAGTCGCTGAGCACCGCGCTCGCTCGGGAGAACCCGGTGGTCACGCTCGGCCCACTCGGTCCGGCCGACGTGCACCGCGCCGCAGCCGCCGCGCTGGGCGTGCCGCCGCAGGCACAGCTGGTGCGGGCGCTGTCCGCCGCCACCGGCGGAGTGCCGTTCCTGCTGCGCGCCGCGCTGGCCGCCGACGGGCTGACCGTTCCGGCCACCGCTCCCGCTGCGATCCGCAGGGCAGGCGCCGTCGCGCTGACCGAGCGCCTGCGCCGGGTCGACGGGCCGGTCCTCGACACCCTGCTGGTGTCGTCGCTGAGCGCGGACCTCGGGCCCGACGACGTGGCGGCGGCGCTGCGGGTGAGCCAGGCCGCCGCGCTCGACCTCGTCGACGGCGCTCGCGCCAGCGGCCTGATCGACCCGTCGCACCACCCGGCCTTCCTGCGTTCGGTGCACCTCGGCGCCGCGCAGATCGCGGGCGCGGCGCGTCATCACGAGATCGAGATCTCGCTGCTCGGCACCCAGATCGAGATGTCAACGCTGACAGCCGATCTCGCGCTTCAACTGGCCGAACACGGGCTGCGGGACGAGCGGCTGGCCGCCGCACTCACCGAACTCGCGGGCCGGGTCCGTGGCCAACCGGCCCGCGCCGCGCGGCTCTACCGGGCCGCCGCCGACGCGGGCGCCACCGCGCTCGACGCCCGCCTGGCCGACGCCTTGGCACTCACCGGCGACTGCTCCACCGCGGGTCGCCTCGCCGACGAACTGCTGGCCTCTGAGGACCCGGCCGAACGGGCCGCCGCGGTGCGTGTCGCAGCCAGCATCGCGGTGCACGACGGCGGCGCCGCACAGGCCGCCGACCTGTTCCGCTGGCTGGGCCCCTACCCCGACGCGGTCATCAGTGCGGCAGGCGCCGTCGTCGCGGTGGCCGCGGGTGATCCGGCCACGGCGCGCACGGTGCTGACCGCCGACAGCGCCGGGCCACCGACGTCGACGGCGCGGGCGGCGCGCAGCCTGGCCGAAGGTCTGATGCAGTCGCTGGACCAGCCGTATCCCGTCGCGGTCGCACGGCTGAGCCAGGCGATCACCGCCGAGCGCGGTTCACCCGCAGTCGCGCCCGACACCCCGGCGGCGCTGGTCACCCTGGCCGCGATGCACGGCGGTGATCCCGTGCGGGCGCGAAGCGTGATCGGCCGCGCGATCCGGGAAACCGACGGCGCCGACGGTGAGATCTTCGTCACCCACCGACACCGCTTGCTGGCGGGCTGGGTGCGGATGCAGGACGGCCAGCTCGGCGCGGCGGCGGCCGGGGTGGCGGGCACGGCGAACGCCACCCTGCATCGGCGCGACGCGCTGTGGTCGGCGGCGCTGCAGACGGCGATCGCCCGGCGCAGCGGCGACAGCGGCGCCATGCAGAAGCACTGGTACGCCGCGATGGAGGTGCTCGCCGAGTACTCGGTCGACCTGTTCACGCTGCTTCCGCTGGGTGAGCTCTGGGTGGCGGCCGCCCGGATGCGTCAGGTGGACCGGCTGGCGCATCCGCTCGCGGAGGCGTTCGGGCTGCTCGAGTCGCTCGGCAATCCGGTGTTGTGGTCGACGCCGCTGCACTGGTCCGGAGTGCATGCGGGGATCCTGGCCAATGCTCCCGATGCGGTGGCCCCACACGGCCAGGCCCTCACCGCGGCGGCCGGGAGCAGTGCCTTCGCGAAGTCACTGGCCACGGCGGGTCGCACCTGGCTGCGGGTGCTGGCCAATCACGTCGACGTCACCGAGGTGACGGCGGCGGCGCGGTCGCTGTCGCAGTTCGGTCTGACCTGGGATGCCACCAGGCTGGCCGGGCAGGCGGCGCTGCAGACACCCGACGGCCGAATTTCTCAGGCCATGCTGCAGCTGGCCCGAGACCTGAAGCAGTCCGTCGCGGGCGACGATGTGGAGATCCACGCCACCGACCTGCCTCAACCGCTGCGGACACCGTCGTCGACGCCGGCATCGGCGCCCGCGTCCTCGCGGCTCTCCGACCGCGAGCGGGAGGTCGCCGAACTCCTGCTGCTCGGCATGCCCTACCGCGACATCGGCGCCCAACTCTTCATCTCGGCGAAGACCGTCGAGCATCACGTCGCCCGGATCCGTCGCCGCCTCGGCGCCGAGTCGCGCTCGGAGATGCTCTCGATGTTGCGGGCGATGCTGGCGCCGCAGGGGTAACCAACCGACTAGTTAGGTCAACCTTCGTGGCGGCGCCCAGGACCGGGGTGTCACTATGAGCAGGCACATAGCCTAAGTTACTGACGAGTAACATCGTCTAAGTTACTGTTGAGTAACTTACCTAGCCGGGGAGGCGCGCGTGGACACGCAGATGCTGATCAGAATCATCGCCGGGGCTCTGATGATCGCCGTGGTCGGCGCGCTCGCGGTGAAGCGGTTCCTCTGGCTCACGAAACTGATCCGTTCCGGCCAGCCGACGAGCGAGGCGAACAACCGCAAGGACAACCTCAAGAAGCGCATCACCACGCAGTTCGAAGAGGTGTTCGGGCAGACCCGGTTGCTCAAGTGGTCGATCCCCGGCATCGCCCACTTCTTCACGATGTGGGGCTTCTTCATCCTCGGTTCGGTCTACGTCGAGGCGTTCGGCCTGCTCGTCGACCACGACTTCCACATCCCCTTCGTCGGTCGCTGGGATGCGCTGGGCTTCCTGCAGGACTTCTTCGCCGTCATGGTGCTGGCCGGCATCGCGACCTTCGCCGTGATCCGCATCGTCCGCGAGCCGAAGAAGCACGGCCGCGACTCGCGGTTCTACGGCTCGCACACCGGTGGCGCGTGGCTGATCCTGTTCATGATCTTCAACGTCATCTGGACCTACGCCCTGGTCCGCGGCGCGGCGGCCGTCGTCGGCAACCTGCCCTACGGCAACGGCGCGTTCTTCTCCCAGTTCATGGGCTGGATCATGCGCCCGCTCGGCCACACCGCCAACGAGTGGATCGAGACGATCGCGCTGCTCGGGCACATCGCCGTCATGCTGGTGTTCCTGCTGATCGTGCTGCACTCCAAGCACCTGCACATCGGCCTGGCGCCGATCAACGTCACGTTCAAGCGGATGCCCGACGGCCTCGGCCCGCTGCTGCCGGTGGAGTCCAAGGGCGAGCCGGTCGACTTCGAGGATCCCGCCGAGGACGCCGTGCTCGGCCGCGGCAAGATCGAGGACTTCACCTGGAAGGGCTTCCTCGACTTCACCACCTGCACCGAGTGCGGCCGCTGCCAGTCGCAGTGCCCGGCCTGGAACACCGGTAAGCCGTTGTCGCCCAAGCTCGTGATCATGAACCTGCGCGACCACATGTTCGCCAAGGCGCCGTACTTCCTCGACGGCAAGGAGAGCCCGCTCGAGAACACCCCGGAGGGCGGCCTCGGCGAAGAGGCGCGCGGCGAGAAGCACAGCGAGGAACACTCCCACGAGCACGTTCCCGAATCCGGCTTCGAGCGCATCCCCGCCGACAGCCCGCTGCAGGCGACCCGGCCCCTGGTCGGCACGCTGGAGCAGGGCGGCGTCATCGACCCCGACGTGCTGTGGTCGTGCACCACGTGCGGCGCGTGCGTCGAGCAGTGCCCCGTCGACATCGAGCACATCGACCACATCGTCGACATGCGCCGCTACCAGGTGATGATGGAGTCGGAGTTCCCCGGTGAGCTCGGCGTGCTGTTCAAGAACCTGGAGAACAAGGGCAACCCCTGGGGACAGAACTCCAAGGACCGCACCAACTGGATCGACGAGGTCGACTTCGACGTGCCGGTGTTCGGCAAGGACGTCGAGACCTTCGAGGGCTTCGAGTACCTGTTCTGGGTCGGCTGCGCCGGCGCCTACGAGGACCGGGCGAAGAAGACCACCAAGGCCGTCGCGGAACTGCTCGCCACCGCGGGCGTGAAGTTCCTCGTCCTCGGCGAGGGCGAGACCTGCAACGGCGACTCGGCCCGTCGCTCGGGCAACGAGTTCCTCTTCCAGCAGCTCGCCGCGCAGAACGTCGAGACGCTCAACGGCCTGTTCGAGGGCGTCGAGCGGGTGGACCGCAAGGTCGTCGTCACCTGCCCGCACTGCTTCAACACCCTGGGCCGTGAGTATCCGCAGGTCGGCGGCACGTACACCGTGCTGCACCACACCCAGCTGCTCAACCGGCTGGTACGGGACAAGAAGCTGGTGCCGGTCACGGGTGTCGACGGCAGCCCGAGCGGGCAGGACATCACGTACCACGACCCGTGCTACCTCGGAAGGCACAACAAGGAGTACAGCGCTCCGCGCGAGTTGATCGGGGCTTCGGGAGCCAAGCTCACCGAGATGCCCCGGCACGCCGACCGCGGCCTGTGCTGCGGCGCCGGCGGCGCACGGATGTGGATGGAAGAACACATCGGCAAGCGGGTGAACACCGAGCGCACCGAGGAGGCCATCGACACCGGCGCATCGGCGATCGCCACCGGCTGCCCGTTCTGCCGCGTGATGATCACCGACGGTGTCGACGACGTCGCCTCCGCCAGGGACATCGAGAAGGTCGAGGTGCTCGACGTCGCGCAGCTGCTGCTGGGCTCGATCGACAAGAGCTCGGTCACGCTGCCCGAGAAGGGCACCGCGGCCAAGCAGGCCGAGGAGCGCGCCGAGGTCGCCGCGAAGACGGTCACCGAGGCGCCTGCCGTCGAGGAGGAGGAAGCCGAGGAGGCCGGCGCACCGGCCGAGGCGGACGACGCCGCCGAGGTCAAGCCGGTGACAGGCCTCGGCCTGGCCGGTGCCGCCAAGCGGCCCGGCGCCAAGAAGACGGCCGCCGCACCCGCGGAGGCCAAGACCGAGACGAAGCCCGCGCCCGCACCGGCCAAGGGCCTCGGCCTGGCCGGCGGCGCCAAGCGACCGGGCGCCAAGAAGACCGCCGCCGCACCCGCAGAGGCCAAGGCCGACGCACCCGCCGCCGACAAGCCGGCCGCCGCACCGGTGAAGGGCCTCGGCCTGGCCGGCGGCGCCAAGCGACCCGGCGCCAAGAAGACCGCCGCCGCACCCGCAGAGGCCAAGGCCGAGCCGATCGCCGCGGCGCCTGCCGAGGCGGAGGCGCCTGCCACGCCGGAGCCCGAGGTCAAGGGTCTCGGCCTCGCCGCGGGCGCACGCCGCCCGGGCGCGAAGAAGGCGCCCGCGAAGAAGGTATCGCCCAACGAGGGCGAGGCCACGGTCGTGCAGCCCGCCAACGTCGACCCGGATCAGGTGGAGGCCGGCACGGAACCGGACGACACCGCCGACTCGGATCGCGGCCTCGAGGAGCACGAAGCCCGTCCGGAGCCCGAGGTCAAGGGACTCGGCATCGCTGCCGGCGCCCGTCGGCCGGGGGCGAAGAAGGCGCCGGCCAAGAAGGCTGCTCCCAGCACGCCCGCGCCTGAGGCGACGCCGGAACCGGCGCCGGAGACCAACGGCGAGGCCCATGCCGACCCGGCGCCTGCCGAGCCGTCGTCGAACGGATCGGACGCGAACGAATCGGACGGCGGCGAGGCGCGCGTCGTGGGCGACGAAGCCCCGGTGAAGGGTCTCGGCATCGCCAAGGGCGCCCGCCGCCCGGGCAAGCGGTAGCCGCAGCGGCGTTTTTGCGTCCACGGTCGTGGTCCGGCTCGTGTCACGACCGTGGACGCAATAACCAGCCGAAATTTCTAATTCACTGGACGCCGGTGCGACCATGGGAGACGTGACCAGCCAACAGGTGCCCGCGGAGAAGATGTGGCACACCAGCCACACGCCGCGGCCGCGGACGTTCAACCAGTCCTCGAAGCTGCAGGACGTGCTCTACGAGATCCGTGGCCCGGTACACGAGCACGCCTCCCGGCTGGAGGCCGAGGGCCACCGCATCCTCAAGCTGAACATCGGCAACCCCGCGCCGTTCGGCTTCGAGGCGCCAGACGTCATCATGCGCGACATCATCTCGGCCCTGCCGTACGCCCAGGGCTACTCGGACTCCAAGGGCATCATGCCCGCGCGCCGCGCGGTGTTCACCCGCTACGAACTGGTCGACGGCTTCCCGCGCTTCGACGTCGACGACGTCTACCTCGGCAACGGCGTCTCCGAGCTGATCACCATGACGCTGCAGGCCCTGCTCGACAACGGCGACCAGGTGCTGATCCCCGCGCCGGACTATCCACTGTGGACGGCGTCGACGTCGCTGGCCGGCGGCACCCCCGTGCACTACATCTGCGACGAGACCCAGGGCTGGCAGCCCGACATCGCCGACCTGGAGTCCAAGATCACCGACCGCACCAAGGCACTGGTGGTGATCAACCCGAACAACCCGACGGGTGCGGTGTACCGCCGGGAGGTCCTCGAGCAGATGGCCGAACTGGCCCGCAAGCATCAACTGCTGCTGCTGGCCGACGAGATCTACGACAAGATCCTCTACGACGACGCCGAGCACATCGCGATGGCCTCGGTGGCGCCGGACGTGCTTACGCTGACGTTCAACGGGTTGTCGAAGGCCTACCGCGTCGCCGGTTACCGGGCGGGCTGGCTGGTGATCACCGGCCCGAAGGAGCACGCGGGCAGCTTCATCGAGGGCATCAGCCTGCTGGCCAACATGCGGCTGTGCCCGAATGTGCCCGCGCAGCACGCCATCCAGGTCGCCCTCGGTGGCCATCAGAGCATCGACGACCTGGTGCTACCGGGTGGCCGGCTGCTCGAGCAGCGAGATGTGGCGTGGGAGAAGCTGAACGAGATCCCCGGAGTGTCGTGTGTGAAGCCGCAGGGCGCGTTGTACGCGTTCCCGCGCCTGGACCCCGAGGTGTACGACATCGTCGACGACGAGCAGTTGGTGCTCGACCTGCTGCTGCAGGAGAAGATCCTCGTCACCCAGGGCACCGGGTTCAACTGGCCGGCTCCGGACCACCTGCGCATCGTCACGCTGCCGTGGGCGCGGGACCTGTCCAACGCGATCGAACGGCTCGGAAACTTCCTGGTGAGCTACCGGCAGTGAGCCGCCAGTGTCGCCCTCTACCCTGACCGGGTGACGCACTCCCATGCCCACTCCCATTCCCTGAGCGGCCCGGCCCCACTGGGCCCGCTGGCCGCGAAGATCGTCGTCGGCCTGCTGATCGCGATCGGCATCGCGGTGCTCGCGAGCGCGGCGCTGCTGTGGCCCGGCCAGCAGAAGGTCGACATCCCGCTGCCGTTCCAGAACGCTCAGGGCGGTGCGGTGACCACCGAGGGCGGCCACGTGGTGTCCACCAGCCTCGGCACCTGCGGCAGCCCGTCGGCGGGCGCCGTACTGACCGCGGACCCGGTGCCCGCGCAGGGCGAGGGCGCCGAATGCGTGCAGACCCTCATCGCCATCGACTCGGGACCGAACAAGGGCGCGAACACGCTGGTGGAGTTCGGCGGCGGCCCGGGCCAGCCGAATCTGATGGCCGGGGATGACATTCGCATCATCCGCCAGGTCGATCAGGGCGGCACCACCACCTATTCGTTCTACGACTACGAGCGGGCGTGGCCGCTGTTCGGGATGGCTGCGGTGTTCGCCGTCGTCGTGGTCGCCGTCGCGCGGTGGCGCGGATTGCGGGCGCTGATCGGCATCGTGGTGGCGTTCGGGGTGCTGGTGGTGTTCCTGCTGCCGGCCCTGCGTGACGGCGCGTCAGCCGTGCCGGTATCGCTGGTGGCGTCCGCGGTGATCCTGTACGCGGTCATCTACCTGGCGCACGGGGTCAGCCTGCGCACCAGTGCGGCGCTGCTGGGCACCCTCACCGCACTTCTCTTGGCGGCGTTGTTGTCCTGGCTGGCAATCGAACTCGCGCATCTGACCGGACTGTCGGAGGATCAGAACAACGAGGTCGCCGCGTATCTGGGCAACGTGTCGATCACCGGCCTGCTGCTCGCCGGCTTCATCATCGGCTCGCTCGGCGTGCTCAACGATGTGACAGTGACGCAGGCCTCCACGGTGTTCGAGCTCGCCGAGCTCGAGGGCGCCACCCGGCGCAACATCTTCGTCGGCGCCATGCGGGTCGGTCGCGACCACATCGCCAGCACCGTCTACACCCTGGTGCTGGCCTACGCAGGCAGCGCACTGCCGCTGCTGCTGTTGTTCAGCGTCGCCAACCGCGCACTGGGCGACGTGCTGACCAGTGAGAGTGTGGCCATCGAGATCGCCAGGTCGGCGGTGGGCGGCATCGCACTCGCCCTTTCGGTGCCGCTCACCACCGGGATCGCGGCGGTGCTGGCGACGCCTACCGCTCCAGCAGCTCCAGCAGGTAGCCGCCGTAGCCGGACTTGAGCAATTCCTGGGCACGGGCGGCGAGCTGGTCGTCGTCGATCAGGCCGAGGCGCCAGGCGATCTCCTCCGGCACACTGATCTTCAGACCCTGGCGACGCTCGATGGTGCGGACGAAATCGCCGGCGTCCAGCAGCGAGTCGAAGGTGCCGGTGTCCAGCCACGCGGTGCCGCGCGCGAGCACCTCGACCGACAGCCGGCCCTGCTCCAGGTAGGTCTGGCTGACCTCGGTGATCTCGTATTCCCCGCGGGCGGAGGGCTTCAGCGACCGGGCGATGTCCACGACGTCGTTGTCGTAGAAGTACAGCCCGGGCACGGCGTAGTGCGACTTCGGGGTGGCGGGCTTCTCCTCGAGCGACAGCGCGACACCGTTGTCGTCGAACTCCACCACGCCGTAATCCGACGGGTTGGCCACCCAGTAGGCGAAGATCGCTCCGCCCTTCACCCCGCCGAACCGGCTGAGATTGGTGCCGAGGCCGGGACCGTAGAAGATGTTGTCGCCCAACACGAGTGCCACCGAGTCGGTGCCGATGTGCGACGCGCCGATCACGAACGCCTGGGCGAGTCCGTCGGGGCGGTCCTGCACGGCGTAGGTGAGATCTATCCCGAACGCCGAGCCGTCGCCGAGCAGGCGGTGGAAGGCCGGCGCGTCGGCGGCCGTGGTGATCACCAGGATGTCACGGATGCCCGCCATCATCAGCGTCGAGAGCGGGTAGTAGATCATCGGCTTGTCGTACACGGGCATGAGCTGCTTGCTCGCGCCGAGCGTGATCGGATGCAGCCTGGTGCCCGATCCACCGGCCAGGATGATGCCCTTCACACGAAGCCTCCTAGCCGCTCAGATCCTCTTCGGTGAGCTCGGTGGCGGCCAGCGCCGATGCCAGGTCGTCGTGCCGGAACACCGACGTGACCTTGTCGTGCACCACCCGGAACGCCGACGCGGCAGCCCTGCTCCCGTCGGGCGTCGCGATCCGCTGTTCGACCACGACCACGCCGTCGCGCACGTAGAGCTTGCCGGGTTCGGCGGTGACGCCCGCCGATCGTGCCCAGTCGAGCAGGGCCGCGTGCCCCTGGCCCGCACCGTTGGCGTCGCCCACCTCGATGTCGTCGCTGGACAGCGTGACCAGGGTGTCGAAGTCCTGCTCGTTGAGCGCGTCGTGCCATGCCAGCACCGTCGCGATCTCGGAAGTGCTCATGCTCGCACGGTAGCCTACGGCGCGACGCCGATGAGCTCATCGCCCCGGGATCGCACTGCCCGAGCCGTTTCGGCTCAGAACTGCGTGCGCTGCAGCCAGGTGTCCCAGACCGTGGCCTCCCCGAACATCTCGAGGCCGAGTTCGGCGGCGGTGCGGCGCCGGGTGATGGCCAGCAGCAGGTCCCGGGCCGGACCACGCAGGGCCACATCGCCTTTGCCGTGGTCGTGCGTCCACGAGACGCCCTCATGGTCGTGCACGACGGTCCATTCGCCGGCGACGCCCAGGCCGTTGTCGGTGGCGTGCAGGTGCATCGTCTGTCCGCGGTCCAGCGCGCCGGTGATCAATGTCGGGTTGGTCATCAGCTCCACCCATTCGCTGATGGCGTCCGCGGCGAGGTCGGCGGGCACCTCGAAGACGCCGCCGACGGCCAGTGCCGCATCGGCCCGGTGCACGAGCACCTCGTGCAGGCGGCGCCGGATCCACCAGCCGGCCGGCCGCGGTCCGGCGAAGGTCCACACCCTGGCACTGCCCACCCGCTCCACCGCGTCGACGATCAGCTGCGCGCCGGCGATGAGCCAGTCGAGTGCCGCGTCGGGTTCGGCCGGCGGCTTGCCGTCGCGCACCTCGCGCGGGTCGAGGGCCTCGCTGCGCCGGTCGGCGATGATCTGTGCGGCCCACCGGTTTCCGCGGCCGACGTGCCGGAACAGATGCGTCAGGGTCCAGTCGGGACAGGTGGGCACCGGCGCGTCGGGCTCGCCGGTGGCGATCACTGCGCCGAAGGCATCGGTCTGTTCGAGCAGTGCGGCACGGAAATCCACGTCACGAACCTAGCGCCGCACGCGCGGTGCCGAGCGTGATCGGCAGACTCGACCACCCCCGCAGCACCCTGGTGTCGCGGCGACTGCCGGAGCCGGCCAGCCGCGCGTCGGGGAATCGCTCGAAGAACGTCCGCAGGCCGACCTCGCCCTCCACCCTGGCCAGGGCGGCGCCGAGGCAGAAGTGCCTGCCACCGGAGAACGACAGGTGCCTGCCCGCGTTGTCGCGCTCGATGTCGAACCTGTGCGGATCGGCGAACACCGCCGGATCACGGTTCGCGCCGGCCAGGTGCAGCACGATGGTCTCGCCTTGGCGCAGCGCCGTGCCCGCCACCTCGACGTCCCTGAGGGCGGCCCTTGCGGTCATCTGCACCGGCGGGTCGAGCCGCAGGATCTCCTCCACCGCGGTAGGCCACAACTCCGGGCGCGCGGCGAGGGTGTCGAGGTGTTCCGGGGTGTCCAGCAGCATCCGGATGCCGTTGCCCAGCAGGTTCACCGTGGTCTCGAATCCCGCGGCCAGCACCAGTCCGGCGAGCGCCTCGAGTTCGGGGTCGCTGAGCCGGTTTTCGGCGTCGGCGGCCGCGCTGGCCTGGATCAGCTGACTCATCAGGTCGTCGCCGGGACTGCGGCGCAACTCCGCGAGGTGGCCGCGCAGCCACGTGTTGAATCCGACGATGCCCTCGTGCACCTGCCGGTACTGCTGCCAGGACAGCCCGATGTCGAGGCTGGGTGCGCCCAGTTCGCCGAAGCGCAGGATCTGCGGCCGGTCGCGCTCGTGCACACCGAGGATGTCGCTGATCACCGCCACCGGCAGCTGCGCGCAGTAGCGCTGCACCACGTCGACGGCGCCGTCGCCGGCCAGGTCGTCGAGCAGCAGGTCGGCCCGCTGCTGCACGCGGTCCCGCAGGGCGGCAACGGCTCTGGCCGTGAACACCGACGACACCAGCTTCCGGCACCTGGTGTGGTCGGGCGGTTCGATCGACAGCAGCGACGGCGGCTGGATCGGGTGCATCAGTCCGGTCTCGGTCTTGCGGGTGATCCAGCGCTGCGGGGCGGGCAGGTTGCTGCCCTGCGGGACGGTGCGGAAGTCGTCGTTGCGCAGCAGGTCGGTGATGACGGCGTGGTCGAACGTCAGCAGTGCGGCTCTGCCGCGGATGACCGGGCCGCGCGGCCGCAGTTCGTCGGCGAAGGCGGCCGGGTTCTCCCGGACGACGGGGTCGGCGATAAGGCGGGCCTGCGGGTCGCCGCGCCGCGCCCCGAGCGTCGACAGCCCGCGGATCACGCCGTGCAGGGCGACCCACCGGATGCGTTGTCTGAGATGAGTGCTCATCGGTCGAGCCCCAGCACGGGTCGCAGGTCGTCCAACCGGTCGAACAGGTGCCAGATGTAGGACGACGTGCCGTTCTCGCGGTGGGCGTGCAGGTCGGCCAGCGCCGGTTCGTCGCGATAGCCCTCGAAGGCTTCGCGGGAGTCCCATTCCACCAGGATCAGCACCTGGCGCGGCTCGAGTTCACCGATCATCGATTCGCGGAACTTTCCGAGTGCCACGACCCGGCCACCGTGCTTGGCGACCTCCTGCGGGGAGCGCTTGGAGTAGGCCCGGTACTCGTCGGCGTTCGCGACGTCGAACAGGTTGAGCGCGTATACCGTCATACACCCCGACGCTACGCCGCAGGCGGTTCCGCGATGCGTCGGCCCAGCGCATACACCCGCCACCCGGCGGCGCGCCACCGCTCCGGATCCAGGCAATTGCGGCCGTCGACAACGACTTTCGCCCGCACCGTGGCGGCCAGCTCATGGGGGTCGAGGTCGACGAATTCGGGCCACTCCGTGAGCACCAGAACGGCGTCTGCGCGGTCGCAGGCCTCGATCACCGACGTCGAGTAGTTCAGCGTCGGGAACACCCGCCGCGAGTTCTCCATCGCCTTGGGGTCGTAGACGTTGACGGTCGCCCCGTTGAGCTGCAGCAGGCCGGCGACGTTGAGCGCCGGGGAGTCACGAACGTCGTCGGACTCCGGCTTGAAGGCGGCGCCGAGGACGGCGACGTTGGCGCCGAGCAGTGAGCCGCCGCAGGCGGATGTGGCGAGTTCCACCATCCGGGTGCGGCGCCGCATGTTGATGCTGTCGACCTCGCGCAGGAAGGTCAGCGCGTGGTTGGCGCCCAGTTCGCCGGCGCGGGCCATGAAGGCGCGGATGTCCTTGGGCAGGCAGCCGCCGCCGAAACCCAGGCCGGCGTTGAGGAAGCGCCGGCCGATGCGGGGGTCGTAGCCCAGCGCGTCGGCGAGCAGGGTGACGTCGCCGTCGACGGCCTCGCACACCTCGGAGATGGCGTTGATGAACGAGATCTTGGTGGCCAGAAAGGCATTGGCCGACACCTTGACCAGCTCCGCGGTCTGCAGATCGGTGCGCAGGAACGGCACCTCCTCGGCGAGTATCGACGCGTAGAGCTCGCGAACCGCCGCTTCGGCGCGCACCGAGTCCCGTTGCACACCGAGCACGATGCGGTCAGGGTGCAGCGTGTCGTGCACCGCGAAGCCTTCGCGCAGGAACTCGGGGTTCCAGGCCACCTCGACGTCCACGCCATCGGGCGCCAAATTGCGGGCCCGCTCGGCGAGGTCGGCGGCGGTGCCCACCGGCACGGTCGACTTGCCGACGATCACCGCGGACCGGCGCAGTCGCGGCACCAGGGTGTCGATCACGGCGTGCACGTGCCGAAGGTCGGCGCCGTATTCGCCCTTCTTCTGCGGAGTCCCGACGCCGAGGAAGTGCACGTCGGCGAACTCGGCGGCCTGCTCGTAGTCGGTGGTGAACTGCAGGCGGCCGGCTGCCAGGTTCTCGTTGAGCAGTTCCGCCAGGCCGGGCTCGTAGAACGGGATCTCACCCGCCGCCAGCTTGGCGACCTTGCCCGGGTCGATGTCGACACCGATCACCTCGTGGCCGAGTGCCGCCATCCCGGCCGCGTGGGTCGCGCCGAGGTATCCCGTACCGAATACGGTGCATCGCATACTGCCTGAATAGGCGGGCGCGATGAGCTAACCGCTACGCGACACTGATCGGCAGCCCAACACCAGATGACGAACAGACGTGGGTGATCAGCCCAGCGACGGGAACGGCCAGAACGGCGACCCGCCGTTGCCGCCCGAGGACCCGCGGTCCCCGCCCGAGGGACCACGCGAATCCGAGCCCGACCCGTAGTCGCCACGGCCACGTGACCCGGAATCCCCATAATCGCCCCGGCCACCCGAATCCGAGCCGGAACCCGGGAACGGGAACGACGGCTGCCGAGGGGTCTGCGGCACCTGGGGATACTGCGGGTACTGGGGATACTGCGGGTATTGCGGCTGCTGAGGAACCTGCGGCCAGTCCGAGTCACTCTTCGGCGGATCGTCGTTCTGCCACGGGGGCGTCCACGGTGGCTTCCAGGGCGACTTGGGCGGTTCGTAGACGCGTGGCGGCTGGAAGACCGGATAACGCGGACGCGGATAGACGGCGACCGGCGGCGGCACCACCGCTGGCGGCGCGATCACCGGTGCGGGCGCGGCCGGCGGCGGCGCGGGAGCGGGAGGCGGAGCGGCGGGCGCCGGAGCGGGCGGGGGTGCCGCGGGTTCGACGTACACCTGGCGCGGCGGTGCCTGCTGCACCGGTGCCTGCTGCACCACCTGCACGGGAGCCTTGATGGTCTCCGGCGGCGGCGCGGCCGGCGGAGCCTGCACGGGCTGAGCCTCCCGGACGGGGGCGGGCGCCGCAGGGGCCTGGGTGATGCTCGGGACGATCGCACTCTGCGCCGGGCTGGGCCGCTGATCGGCGGTCGGCCGGATGCTGACGGCCAGCGAGATCGCGAGTGCCACCACACCCACCACGAAGACCGACGTCAGTGCACTGCCGACCAGCAGGAACGGCTTGCGGCTCTCGTCGTGAGGCAGGTCGGCCCCGGCGGCCACGAAGTCCTCGGGCGCGGGCACCGGCTCGCTGACCGGTCGCATCTGGGTGGCAGCCGCGGCCAGCGCCGCGTAGGCACCGCCCGCGGTCGGGCCGTCGTCGGGATCCTGTGAGTAGGCCAGTCCGACGGTGGAGGCCTCGAGGGCGGGGGCGTGCGCCGATGCGAGCGCAGCGCCGCGCGCCAGCGCCATGGCGGACTCGTCGGGTGCGCTGACGGGCAGCGAGACGATGTGTTCCAGGTGGGCCTTGACCGAGCTGACGTCGACACCCGAGCCGACCACGAACATGCCGTCGGGCGGGGAGTCCTGGGCGTCGACCGCTGCGGCCATCTCGGTGAGCACAGCCATCGCGTCGTCGCTGTGCAGGCTGCGGCTGAGCACCTTGACCACGGAGCCGTCGTCGGTCTGCACCACCGACAGGGTGGCGGTGTCCCGGTCGATGAACAGCAGCGCGGTGGTCGCGTATCCGACAGTCCGGCCGACGGCCTGCGCGAGCGCGGCGGCGGCGTGCCCCTCGGACACCAGCATGACGTCGTCGATGCCGCGGGCGGTCAGTGTGTCGCGCAGTGTGGACGCCTCGGCGTGGTCACTCCACGTGACGCCGATCGACTTCAGATCGTGGCCGCCCTCGGTGGCGCTCTCCTTGGTGCCGAGCACCGCGGCGACGACCTGGTCGGCCGCGCTCGACGTTGCCGAGCCCTCGGTTGCGGTGATGTCGAAGACGTCGTGGTCGACGGTCACACCGTCGGCCTTCTCCCCTTCGACCAGCACCATGCGGACCGTCGTAGGTGTCATCGACACACCCAGTACGATGTCCACCAGATCCTCCAATGTGTTTGCTACGCCTGCTCGTTCGCCGTTGCGCAGTCGACCGTCACGAGTCTCCAACTAGAACTTCATCGTCGCGAGCAGCGTGGTCGTTACATTCCGACGTTGTTAGCTGTGCGCGGTGGAGCCCTGGCCGGATCGCGACGCACCGAATGCCCGCGGACGCCGGTACTTCGACCCTACTCGGATCAACGACAACGAGGAATGTTCGGTTCATTCCCTCTTGCGTTGAGTCAGCGGGGATCGGGGTGCTTGATGAAGTTCTGGTACGACCGCGAGGGGGTCGGGCCGCGCTGGCCCTGGTACTTGGAGCCGGCCTTGCTGCTGCCGTAGGGGTGCTCGGCGGGACTGGTCAGCCGCAGCAGGCAGAGTTGGCCGATCTTCATGCCCGGCCACAGCGTGATCGGCAGGTTGGCCACATTGGACAGCTCGAGGGTGATGTGGCCGGTGAAGCCAGGATCGATGAAGCCGGCGGTCGAGTGAGTCAGCAGGCCGAGCCGGCCCAGCGACGACTTGCCTTCGAGGCGGCCCGCGAGGTTGTCGGGCAGCGTGCAGCGTTCCAGTGTCGACCCGAGCACGAACTCCCCCGGATGCAGGACGAACGGCTCGCCCTCCTTGGGTTCGACGAGCGTGGTGAGGTCGTCCTGGCGCAGCGCCGGGTCGATATGGGTGTAGCGGGTGTTGTTGAACACCCGGAACAGGTTGTCGAGGCGCACGTCGACGCTGGACGGCTGGACCAGGGTGTCGTCGAACGGATCGATGCCCATCCGGCCGGCATTGATCTCGGCGCGGATGTCGCGATCGGAAAGGAGCACTCGCCGAGCGTATCGGCCCGTGGTGCTAACCTCACTAGCCACACCGCCGATGTAGTTCAATGGCAGAACATCAGCTTCCCAAGCTGAATACGCGGGTTCGATTCCCGTCATCGGCTCCACGATGAGCAGGGCTTAAGCACCCGGAACACCCGACGCGCGGACCGACGGTCCGTAACGGTCCCGTGATCCCCATACTCCAAAATTGCGGCGGGCCGGAACGCCTCCCCCTTTGCTTCGGGAACTGTGGTACATCGGTTGACGACAGTTGGTGCAGCGGTGGGGGCGAAACGGTGGCGCAGTACGGTTATCGGATTTTCAAGATCGAGCGGATGAACGGCACGGGGAACACCGCCGTACCGTTCGTAAACGACGACTGGGGAGACTTCCCGGATCACCTTCACCGTTCTTACCAAGCGCAACTCGGCCGCAAATGGCACGAATCGCCCCTCGAAGCGTGGGGCGACGACGGGCGGCCGGTCCCGCTCGACCCCAACAGCCGTATCGTGCGGCTCGACTGGGTTAGACGCTCGGGCATGTCTGTGTTCTTCGGCCTGTCGTCCGGGAAGAACGATGGCTTTGTCGACGCCATGAACGCGGCGGAAGGCGCGCCGGACGTCTCGATCAAGCACCTTGCGCCTCGACGTCAGTACCGCGGGGTCTTCACCCTGCCTCCGGGCGAACTAGAGGGAGTGCTGGCCTTAGAAACCATCTCCCGTTCGTGCCCAGTAACCGTACTTCGCCAGTGGAGCAGCCGATGGTCAGAGGAGCTCGTGATTGCGGATAAGGCCGCCGGGACGGAGTCCAAACACTGCCGAATGCGCTTCGAGCAGTTGACGGACAGCGCTCAGGTGACCTCGCTGTTGAGCAGCGGCGACCCGCAAGAGATTGTGCTCATCGAACACACATCGCCTGGCAATGGGCTGCCCGACCACGTCCAGTACCGCCTTGCTGCGCCGGTGCGCCAGACAGTAACCGTCATGGAAACGTTGAGAGGTTGGGTGCGAACCGGCACGAGCAAGGCCGAGGGCATCAACGAAGCACGAGCCCTCGTCGGACCCGCCATCGCCCATGTCGACTTCGACGACGCCTACGTTTCTGTGAAGCACGAGGGACAGACTCAACACGTCAGACCCGACGCTTACAGTGAATTATTCACATACGACAACAGAAGCAGTCAGCGTGAGACCGACGCCTTTTTTCGGCGGGTGAACGAAAAGTTTGCTTCCCTAGGGTTGGCGAGGACGATGAGCCTAGACTTGGCGAATTGGCCCACCGGCCTGCCGGAACTCTTCGCCACGACGGCTTGAGGCCGCGCTCGACGCTCCAGGGGGGTGGTGCTCGAATGAGTGCAGCAGCACGGATCAATCCGATGCCCGTCATCCGTGCACACGTGCGCACGCTGACGAATGAAGCTCGTGTCGACTGGGTGGCCCGGGCTATTATTTGGGGCGCACCGATCGCAGTTGGCAGTCTTGCCTACGGGACGAGCTGGAGATTCACGGCACCTTCGGCGGTGCTCGCCGGTGTGGCGCTTCTCATGGGCGGACTACTTAGTACAGCCGGGGTGCTCTCAGCACTCCGGCTGAAGCTGACGGATAGGGATGAAGCACACAGAGTCGCCGAGGAAGCGAAGCGGAATCTCGACGAAGCAGTGCCCCACGTTCTAACCGCTGCTCTCGCTTGCCTGGCTGCCGCGACAGTGATCATCGTGGCGATGAATTATCCGCTTGCCGTTGGCGATCCGACGATCAACCGTGGATTCAGCTGCACAACAGCGGCGGCGTTGACGTTCATTGGCGTGCTGTTCGTCGCCACGATAATTCGTCTCTATGCGGCGTACGTGCAGGTAAACAACGTCCCGAGTCAACTGAATGGTTTCGTGCGACACGGCGGTGCGCTCAAAGCGCCTTAAGCATGCAGCGGGATCAAATTTCCCGTGTCGGTCACCTTCGGCGTCGCTGCGAGCGCGTCCAGGGCGGCGATGTGACGCGGCGCGTATAGCCATCGCACTAGTAACGGTTCGATGGTTACACTTCACGGCTAACTTTTGGAAAGATGACGAGTCCGGATTACATCCCGTCGGCTAACTGGATGGGCGTTCAGAAACGATGGTTGCGAAGGTTGAATTGGGTGGCGTCGCGGGCGGCTCTCCCCACAAGGGCTGGGCCGCCGACCGATTGCGCCTGGCTGCCGCGCTCGAGAACTCGAATCCCAGGCGGGCGCATTCGGGCCGCCTAAGTTTCCACGGCTTTGTCTTTCAGGTGCATTCCGCACTACTGAACTACGTCAAGACCCTGTCGCCCGCGGATCTGAGCTCCGCACCGCAACTAAATTACGAGTCGTTGGCCGACTTCGCGATCGAAGACCAAGGGCTGCTTTACACATTTGAGGCAAAGCGATCGCTGAGCCGAAACACGCTCGAATCCGCGCTCAGGGTACTCAAGGACGTCTACGTCACCGCTACCAACGTTGACCCGGATCTCGCCGAAAACTTGCGCTTTCAAATTTCCTGTTGGCGGTCCACGCTCGCTGATCCCATTGGGAGCGCCCAGAAGTGGGCGCTCA
This sequence comes from Mycobacterium sp. NPDC050551, assembly GCF_040674075.1. Lineage (NCBI taxonomy): Bacteria > Bacillati > Actinomycetota > Actinomycetes > Mycobacteriales > Mycobacteriaceae > Mycobacterium > Mycobacterium sp. NPDC050551. The sequence goes on from NZ_JBFARC010000003.1 coordinate 190,057, forward strand.
CGGACCAGAGTGACGCGGCCGCCGCCGTCGTTGCGCACTTGGCGATAGACACCGTGTCCGATCCGCTTGGTGCCCTGTATGCGATACTCGCATCCGACTTTCGGGTGGTAAATCCGCAACGTACCGTCGACACCTGGGTGCGGCACATCGTCGACGACGTATCGGGCCGCAGTCGAATCAGTACCGAAATCGTCAACTCCCTCAGTGACGCCGACCACGAGGACTTCCCGTTCGTCATCCTATCCGCCGAGGACCAAGCCAGAGCCGAGGTAGTCCGGAATGCGACCGGCTTCCTTACCGGCGAGCAGCCGACCTTGAAGCATCTGCGGAACGGGTACTTCGCGCCTCACGAGGACATCGATGAGATCGAGGATCAGTTCTGGTCGTGGTATGAGCAGACGACCGACGACTCTGACATCGCCGTCGGTGGATTCGTGCCGGTCTACTGGATCGGCGGCTCGTCGGGGTCTGGCAAGAGCATCCTCACACTGCAACTGCTCTCACGACTGAATGCGTCCGCCAACACCACCGTGTTGTGGCTTGGCGGGGCAGTGGACAAGCTACAAGAAGCAATGCGATTCGCCAAGCAGTTCGCGATGCGGCGCACGGTGATCATCGGCGTGGATGACCCGTTCGTATCCGCGCAGGATGGCGTTGCCCACTGGAAGTCAGCCATGGCCGAATTGACGAAACTCCGCCACAAGGGCGACCTTGACATGCTGCCGATCATCGTGTGCTGCGGAACGGCAGAGCAATTTGAGCGATTTCGGCAAAGCTGTTCTGAAGACGTCACCTGCTACGAGCGAATGCAGGGGCCGCCAAGCCGAAGTGGGTTGGTTTCGCTACGCCGTTGGTTCACCAACAGAACCGGCTTTGAGGCGAATCTCTACGAAGACGGCGACTCCGTGCTGCCCGCACAACTGTTCTTTGAATGGTCGAAACGCGAAGGCGTCAGGTTCTTTGCACGTCGCTTCCGTACCAGGTTGAGCGAGATGTCGGACCAAACGATACAGTTCGTCGAATCGGTGCTGGCGTTGAATCGAATCTACGTCGGCTATCCAAGCGCATCGATGGCCGAACTGTCGCCGGCGGTCCGCGACGACCTCCATCGCCTTGAGGAAGACCTGCACTTCGGGTTTCGCGACAGCGGGCGGATGGGATACTGGCTATCCCATCCACACCTAGCGAACCTGCTCTACAACACGTGGTTTCCGCCCGAACAGCACTTCAATAAGCGGGCGAGTCACCTGACCGCCGTCCTGGGCGACCTCATCGCTTTCGACGTCGAGGGGCGTCGCTACCCCCGCATCCTCTTCGCTCTCGCCGGCACTGCTGAAGGTAACACCGACGGCCACCGCGGCGTTGGCCGATTGGCGGCAGGCGAACTGGAGTTGGTGGCAGACAGCGCGGCTCAGGAGGCCGCCAGAGACGTTGCCACACTTGGGATGGCCGCACTGGCTGGCTGGATTCGACTTGAAACGGCAGTCGGTCGCGCTTTCACCGAGTGGTCACCGCGCGCGGAGGCCATCTCGCGGATCCGTGAAGCAGAATCCGAAGGCCACGGGATGATGCTCACCATCCGCGCGCTGCTGGCGTCGGCATCACCGGACGCGCTGACCGCGGTCCACGAGTTCGCGGCACGAAACCCGCTGTCGGAGAGATGGTCCGACATGATGCGTCCGCTACTCGACAAAGACGTCGATGGGCTGATCGACTCCCTCGTCATCGGTGTCGAGGCGTCACGAACCGATCAAGGCCGGATCGATCTGCTCGAACGCGCTTTAGCGAACCACCCGGGACACCCCGAATTGCGGGCGCTCGCCAGACATCTGCTACTCGACGCCGACGTCTCGTCGAAGGTTAGCCTCGGACGGCTTGCACTCGCCGTAGTGAACGGTCCCACGCAGGACCGCATCGCAGTCATCGATTGGTTGTTGGTGAGCGACCGCCGCGAGAACGGGCCGGTGCTCGCGGCCGTGCAGAGGTTGAGGAATGCCCCCATCGCAGTGCTGGATCTGATCCGCAAGTGGCTCCTGAAACATCCCGAGCAACCGACCGCAGAGGATCTTTTCACGGCGACACTGACTTGGACGAACCTATCCGACCGGGTGTTTCGTGCCGCGCTGACCAAGCACCTCGCGCGACGCGACCTTTCCGATGCATCGCCGCTAGTCGCTAAGATCGCCAACATTTTGGCGGCGAATCAACACCACACCCCCTGGTCGTATGCGTACCAAGAGTGCCTCGCGAGCCTCCCGTCGTCGGCGCGCATCCGCACCATCGGCCGGGAATGGTTGGATCACCATCGCGGGAACCGTGCCTGGTACGGGACATGGACGGCAGTGGCCAATGTGACCGATGGTGTTGATCCCGAACTGGCCGACCTAGGAGATTCCGAACTCGTCCTCGTCACAGACTCCGAGACATGGCCGATCGCCATGCGGTTGATCATAATGCTGAGTGGGCCGGATGAGCGTGCCGAACGCGTTGACCGTGCCATGGAGTGGCTGGAAGTCCATCAAGGCAGTGCAGGCGGCTGGGGCTATCTTTTCACCCAGATAGTGTCGGATTGCGGCGATTCGGAGCTGACCAGCATTGTCGATGACGTCGCCATTCCATGGTTGCGTCACAACCCACGCGCGGCGGCGTGGCGCTACGTATGGATTGCAACGTTCGCTCGGGCCACAAGTAAGAGAACTCTCACCGAGATTGCAATGGATTGGCTCACTTCGGAGGCTGCCCGCAATGACGATCAGTGGCCCGGAGTGCTCAGAGCGCTGTGGCGAGAGCAAGGACCCGAGGCGCGCCTCCGAACGCTGGCTTTCGATTGGCTGTCGCACTCCCACTCCAACCGCTTCTGGCCCGCCATCTTCGGGCTAACCGCGGAATCGATGACGCGCGAGCAAGTAGTGATTCTGCTCACTGAATGGTTCGCGGTCGGATCTGATGTCACTCACTACGCCATCGGATATCTCTGGAAGGTCATCGTCGACGACGAGCTGTTCCCCACGCTTCCCCTGGAAGCAGATCTCCGGCCCAGTCTGGAGGCCTGGCTGATGCGAGCCGGGAACCAGGACGCGTGGTGGCATGTCTGGTCCTGGATCCATCGCGCGATCCCAACTGCCTCGTGGCCCATCAAGATCGGGCTGTCAGCCGATCTGCCATTGAAGCGGTCGCACGGGGTTGCCAATCAATTGGGCAAGAGCGCCAGGGCCGACCCAGAAGTCGCGAACGTCTTGGTGTGCCTACTGTCGGAAGGCCGGGAAAGGCAGCGTTCCCGAGCTGCCATCATGACCTCTTTGGAGGCTTCATCCATCCCAGGATGCGACGCCAAGCTGTTCGACGTGCTGTCGGATTACATCCAAGACCTGGAGTCCGAATTTTTCGCGCCAGTGTGGAAACACTTGTGGGGTAATGCCGAGAGTGAATACCGCGTCCTGATGGTGGATTACGGCATCAACTGGTGCGAGGAGCATTTTGACAACTTGGCCTGGGGCGGGGTGTGGGTGCGCATGTTCGACTCGGCTTGTACGAGGAAGCGTGATCTGCACGTGCTCGGAGAGAAGTGGCTGGCCGACCCACGGAGTAATGCATCACGTAAGCGAGGCGCGGTGGTGACACGCCTCCACAGCTCCATCGCCGGATAGCCCGCAGGCGGAGTCGGCAGTCTTCGAATGGATGGAGTGCGCACCTTGGTTCACGGACGGAATGCTTGTGGTCTGCCGCGACGGCACCACCGATGAGCCGGATCCGAGTTACCAACGTCGCGCTGCACTGCGAGGTGGCGGCGAAGAATGAGCGGCAGCCGGATGGTTGCGAGATAGGACGACACCGAGCTGCGATGCTATCGAGGTCGAGCGCTCGGCCCAAGCGGCGAACATCGAGCGACACCCACTGCGAGTTCGAGACAGTACTGGCGAGCCTGGCCCCTCCAACTCCATGCGCGCTACGAACGATTGTTGAGGTCAGGGGCTCGTGTGGCCTGGCGCTGCTCATTGAGCCCGACATTGGTACTTGAGCTGGAACCGGTGGCCCCAGCAGCGAGTCGACCCTGCCGGTTTCCGCAAGCGCATCAGTCTCGCCGATAGCGGGCTGCGAATGTCTCCTGCGTCGATCCTCCCCTGGAGACGTCGTTCCTGCACGGTCGTCGGCATCGGCGTTCGCCCATTGCCTCAACGGTGGCAGTTGCACATCACGGAGACGCCAACTACAAGGCGTCATGATCGGTGGACCATCGCATTGAGCTTCGATACGAAGTGGAATAGCTCAGCACCGTTCCTCTAGGGCAGCCACGACGTCCGAGCGAGCTTCGTGTGTCCGGCGCCGGTGCCCTCGGCATGGAGCGCGCCCCACCGCGCGACGGGGCTAGCAACGTCGATCGCCAGACCGACGCAGCCATCGGCACCGCTAGCGTGTTCTCTTGATTCCTCAAAGCCCGCGGACCAGCCGAACTGCAGGGTGAACCGGAGCCGTACCGACGGCGTCCGGTGGCGTACCGAAGTCGCACTTGACTGCAAACGTCGGTACTTCCAGCCCGCCGACGAGCAATTATCACTCACCGGTCGGGACGTTGAAGAGGATCGCTGACCACGCGGGTCGATCCCTGTCATTGGCTGTAGGTAAGAGCAGCTGCGAGAAAGATCCCGCTCACGGCGCCACCCCCAGCCTTACCCCGCGGATAGGAAACTGTTGCCGTCCCGCGGTGAACTCTGGCCTACCGTCGATTACGGAGCCACCCCCGCATCCGTGACCATTTCTTCATGGTTACAGCGACCTCGGCACCCACCGCCCCGATCTCCACGGGCGCCCCGAGGTCCGTGCGTCGCCACCCGCGCACCGCATGCACCGGGCGCCGCCATCCCGTCGTCACCGAACGGACCGTGACCGTCCGCGGCGGCGTGAAGCTGGCGGTGCGGGACCAGGAACCCGCCGATGCCGCGTCCACCGTCGTCCTCCTGCACGGGCTGTGCCTCGACCAAGAGTCGTGGGCCGGCCAGATCGACCACCTGACTCGGCAGTGGGGGAATCGCGTCCGGATCATCAGCTACGACCACCGCGGCCACGGCCTATCGGATTCGGCCCCGAAGCGGACCTACACGGTCGCCCAGCTCGCGGACGACCTTGGCGAAGTGCTGACAGCCTTGCGCGTCACCGGCCCGCTCACCCTCGCCGGGCACTCGATGGGCGGGATGGTCGCCCTGGCCTACCTCGGCCGGCCCCGGGCTGATCGGCCCGTCGAGCCGACGGGGCTTGTCCTCGCCGCCACGGCCGCCGGCCGCCTCACCGAACGCGGCATCCCCCGCCTGCTGGCCAATCCGGCGACGAACATCCTGTGCGGGCTCGCCGCCGTCACGCCTCACCGCGCCATTTCTCTGCTCAGCAAGCCGGTGTTCGCGGCATTGGCGCTGCGGTGTGATGCCGACGCACGATCGACACTTTCGAGGTTGTTCGCCGAGACCTCGGCCGCAGCGACGTCCGTCGACACCGCCGCCGGTTTCCTGCCCGGCCTGAAGTCCTTCGACCAGCTCTCGACGCTCGGCTCGATCCGCGCCGAGACGATCGTGCTCAGTGGCGGCGTCGACGTGCTCACCCCGTCGGCCCACGGGCACGAGATGGCCGCCGCCATCCCCGGCGCCACACACGTGCACCTGCCCGAGGCGGGACACATGCTCCTCGACGAGGCCGCGCACGCCGTCACCGCTGCCATCAGCCAGACGATCAGCACGCGAATCGGCGCCCGGCCGCGACCCGCGTCGGGGAATCACGCGAGTTCTCAGCTTTTTTCGCGAATCACCAAGGCAGCTTGAATCGTTCACAAGCTCCCGCTGCAGAAAGAGATGTGGCTGTTCGACGGAGGAGACACGCGTCATCGACTGAACGAATGCGGCGACACACCAGATCTGTCGTTCGAGAGTTTGCTGCGCACCCGTCGGGGATAGTGAGCGAATGGTCGCTGACCCGAGTGAGCAGGCCGTGCCGCCGTCGAGCCGGCGAGCACCGACCACCGTGTTCGTCGCCGGCTCCCTCGCTGCGGTCCTGATCGCCGGTTGGCTCTCGCTGGTGACCCAGCCGACTGCGCTGGTCTCGACAGCATGGTGGCCGGCGGCCGGAATAGCCCTCGGAATGGGCCTTCGCATCCCCCGTCGCTACACCTGGATGCTCGCCGTCTTGGTCGCCGCCATCACGCTGCCACTTCTGCTCTGGGCAGGACGACCACTTGCGCTGGCGGTGGCGCTGGCGGTGGCCGGCGGAATCGAGATGGCGGTCGGGGCCCTGGTGCTGCGCGGCCGGTCGGACACACTGCCCGCGTTGGCCAGCCCGCGAGATCTGGGGCGTCTGCTGATCGCCGTCCTGGCAGCCGCGGTCGTCTACGACATGATCGGGTCCGCCGCCACCTACCTGGTCGCCGATTCATCGCAGGCCTGGACGCGCCTGGTGACAGCGGTGCCCAAGCACGCAGCGGGGATGCTGCTGTTGGCGCCGCTGTTCATGAATCTCCCCGGGCGCCCCCGGCAGGCGAGACTGCCGGAGATCTGCGCCGAGGTGGCCACGGTGCTCGGCGTGACGGTGTTCGTGTTCGGGTTCCACCCTGGGATGCCACTGTCCTTCCTGCCGTTCATCCCCCTGCTGTGGGCGGCGGTGCGCCTCTCGACCCGACAGCTGATCTGGCTGATGTTGGGCGTCGCGGTCATCGCCTACGCCGGTAGTGCGTTGAACCGCGGCCCCTTTGCCTTCGATCGGCTGGGCGAGGACACCGGCGTCGTCGTTCTGCAGACCTTCGAGCTGTCCATCGTGGTGGTCTTCCTCCTGCTCTCGCTGGCGGTGGGACTCGAGCAGCGCACCTCCCGACGCCTGGCCGAGCGGGAGGAACTGTTCAGGACGATCTTCGAGACGTCCGTCGCCGGAATGCTGATCGCCACGCGCGACGCCACAGGGTGGAAGGTGTCGAGGGCCAACGCGTCCGCTACGGCCATCCTCCCCGGCCTGCGCGACCCGTCGACTTCGCTGAGCGCCCTGTTGGGTGACGACGCGATCAACGCGCTCTCCGCCATGGTGAACGCGCTGACCGACGGAAACGCACGCCTCACCCTGACCACCGGCACAGGCTGCATCCTCAACGTCAGCATGTCCCTCATCAGCAGTGAGTCGGACAGCCGCACCGTGGCCCTCCAGTTCTACGACATCACCGAAGCCGTGCGGGCGCGCCGCCTCGAACAAGCCGAGCTGGATCGCGCCGCCGAGGTTCAGCGGGCACTGCTGCCCGGCACCTTCCCGAGCACGCCGGGCTGGAGCTCAGGGGCGGCGTCGATTCCGGCCCGGCAGGTCGGTGGAGACTTCTACGACATCCGGGTGCGAGCGCCGCACGCGGTCCTCAGTCTCGGCGATGTGATGGGCAAGGGCATGGGCGCCGGAATGCTCGCCGCGGCGACGCGGGCGGCCCTGCGCGCCAACGATCTCGATGTCAGTCCTTCCGCGGCGGTGAGCCGTGCCGCTCGGGTCATCGACAACGACCTCCAGCGCAGCAGCGCGTTCGTCACCCTGACCTACGTGCTGGTGAACCTCGCCACCGGTGACTTCCGGTTCGCCGACGCCGGCCACGGACTGCACTTCATCGTCCGCAGCGGGTCAAACCGCGTCGAGCGCGTGGCTTCCTCCGATCTCCCGATGGGGCTGGAGAGTGGCTGGCACGAGAAGCGCGGCGCCCTGAATCCCGGAGACGCGATCCTGCTCGTGAGTGACGGCGTGATGGACATGTGGGGCGGGTCGCTCGAGCAACTCACCGACGCTGTGTCCCGATGCGCGCAGGAGTGTGGCGCACGTCCTCAGGCCCTCGTCGACGCGCTCTGTGCGGGCGCGAATGTCGAGCTCGATCGCGATGACGTGACCGCCGTCGTGCTCCGAAGAGAACTCGTGGTGGCGGCACCGGCCCGTCAGAACACCCGGATCCAGTCGATCAGCATGTCGGCGGGGTAATTACCTCCGGCAGGCTCACGACCGCCGGATCCACCGACGGCGATGTTGAACACCGGCGCCATCGTGTAACCCGGGTCGTTGAAAGGCCACTCCGGCAAAGAGTTCGACGGCACTTCGAAGAACGGCTGCATCCCGGGCTGGTAGTCCTTCCAGAAGTACATCCCGGTCGGCAGCCACGTCATGCGCCAGGTGTGCCAGTCCGAGTCGACCGGGTGCTTGTTGGTCTGGAACTGGGTGCCGTCCAATCGCGCATGCACCGTGGTGCCCGACGGCCAGTCCCGGTTGCCGTACCACTCCACGAGGTCGACCTCACCGCCCCGCGCGGGGTTGTCGTTGAGCAGCCAGAAGGCCGGCCACGCGCCGTCGGTCAGGCAGTTGAGTTTGATCCGGGCTTCCCATGTCGTCCCGACACCGCCGCGCCAATTGCCGATGACCTTCGCGCTGGCGTACTTCTCCTGGATGGTGGCGCCCTCACCGCGGGTAGCCCGGATGACCAGGTTCCCCTCTCCGTCCTGGAACACGTGCTCCTGGTCGGTGACGTAACGGCCCATGTTGAAGGGCTTGTCCCATTCGACGGGGTTCCGGATGGTTTCGCGGGCCGGAACGATGAACCACGACGCGGGATTCGGCGGTGCACCGGCCGGTCCGTCGAATTCGTCGGAGAACAAAAGCCCAGTTCCGGGGTCCGCGGCGCCCACCGGCAGGCCCGGCACACCGGGGGGCGGCCCGGGCGGCGCATCGCCGATCACCGGCTGAGCCCCAGCCGTGGGTAGGGGCAGCGCGGCAGCCGCCACACCGAACCCCAACATCAACATTGCGCTTCGACGATCCATGCTCGACACCCCCAAACCGTAAACGGAAGGGGCGAGAAACTGGGTGCAAACCCCCCCAGTGTTTCTCGAATGGCCGGCGACGGGTCTGGCCCGGCACCAGAAATGCTGTCCCCCCGGGCCGCGCGACGGCCTTAGGATCGATCCACACCTTCGGCTGTCACGGGGAGATCAGTCATGGCCACACGGCAGTCCGTCCGCGCACTGATGACGGCCCTGGCCGTGTTGATCGCGGTGGTGCTCGGTGGCTGGTCGCCTCCCCCGGCCCACGCCGACGAGGCTGCGTGCCCCGCCCAGGTCGCCTCGCTCCAAGCGACCATGGCCAAGATCGACGACCACAATGCCCGCGGGCTTCCCGGCGGGGTCGGTCCGCCGGAGATCGTCGGCCCGTACAACCGTGAAGCCGATCAACTCAACGCGGAGAAGGCCGCCAAACTCGGCCAGCTGCAGGCCTGTTCCGCGGTCACCGACAAGCTCCGCGCCGGGGGTCCGCCCACAAGACCGCTGAACAAGGCTGCGCTGGAGAACATCGGCGACGGCAAGACCAAGATCCCGAGCGGATGGACCCCGCCCAGTCCGCTGCCCACGCTCGGCACGCGGATCACGATCCCGCCGAACAGCCCGCTCAAGCCGCTCTGGGATGCCGTCAACAAGCAGAAGAGCCCGGAGTATCCCTATCCGAACGTCTCACTGCAGGGCGCGCCGCGGCCGGCGAGCACCGACAGGCACCCGTCGCAACCGGACAGGCCCATCGGTACCAATGCCAAAGGCGGACCGGCGGTCTCAGCCGATCACATCGTGCCGAAGGTCGAGATCATGTACCTGCCGCGGTTCACCGAACTGACCCCCGAGAACATGTGGCTCGTGCTCAACGCGCCGGTCAACCTGCAATGGCTGCCCACCGTGGTGAATGCGAAGAACAAGAACTCGCGCTCGGCTGCCGACATGCAGGGTGTCGATCCGCAATGGCAGGACGAGCAGGTCGCCCTGCAGGACGAGAAGCGTCGCGAACTGACCGAGTTGATCGCGCAACTGGCCGACAGCCAGCAGCCCTAGCGGCGGGAGCTTCCACCGATGGCCGGAATGGACCACGAGGCACTCGCCGCGGCGATGCCGTGGGAGACAGATCCGTTCACGATCCTCGAGCCCGGCGAACAGACTCGGGCAGTGATCCCGCAGGAATGGTGGTCGATCACCGAATCGGCCGATCCCGACGAGCGCAAGCATGCCGCGCTCGCCCTGTGGAACGACGAATTCCTCGCGCTGATACCACAATTCGGGCAGGCGTTGCGCGAAGATCTCGTCGACGTCCGCGTCGTCGAACACCCCTGGATCGGTGCTCCGTCGCTCGACTACGTGGTGGCCGCGAGCGCCGGTGAGGGGTACGCCGTGTGGATGGGCGAGGACCCGGCGACGTTCGGCGACGACGATCCGCCGTTGTTCGACTCGCTGCCGCAGCCGGTGCAGACCTTCCTGCGCCGGGTGCACGCCGGTTTCACCACCTGGGACCGGGAGTCGTGCGGTCTCACCCCGCCCTCGATCATGACCACGCTCGCGGCGCATTGGGGCGATCCCGAGGACTCCTCCCGGATAGATTGGTACGAGACGGAAGCGGATCCGCCCGAGATGCGCCGCCTACTGCGGGTCACCGGTCGCGGACCGCACGGTGACCTCCTGACGTCCCCGGACCTGCCCGCCGGCAGTGCGGTCACCTACTTCGAACCCGACTTCGAGCTCAAGCCGTTCGGCGAGTCCCTCGACCTGTTCATGACCATGCCGTTGGAAGAGTGACCATGACATTCCCAGGACCATGGCCGGGCCCCCAGCCGGACCCCTTCTCGCACCCGCAGCAACCGTCGCCGCCACAGCAGTGGACAGGACCGCCGGGCTGGGGGCCACCACCTCCGCCGCCGCAGTGGGGACCTCCTGGCGTGCCGCCGTACGGCGAACCTCCCTACGGCGGACCCCCGCACGGCGGACCTCCTTACGGCGGGCCGCCGCCGAAACGCTCGGGTCGGACGTGGGTGATCGCCGTCGTCGTCGGCGTGCTGGCCGTGGCGGCGATCGCCGGGGGCGTCTGGGGCTACCTGCATCACCAGAGCGAGAAGCAGCTGGCCGGCATCCGCGACACGGTCAACCAGTTCGCCGAGGCATCGGACACGGCCGACACCGACAAGATGTCGGCGCTCATGTGCGAGGCCGAAGCCGAGCAGTTCGCCGACGGCATGGAGGGCACCGACGAGGGCGGTCCCATCAAAGCGGATGACCGCCGTGCCGTGAATTTCGGCGCCATCTCCGTCGACGGCGACAACGCCACCGTCGAGGTCACCCGTCCGCCCGCGCCGCTCGTCACGCTCAAGCTCCTGCGCGAGGACGGCGTGTGGAAGCTCTGTAACCCGGCCTGACCCGCGACCGCGCGAGCTGAGATTTCTCTCAGGGCGATGCTGTGACAGGGATCACATGGACGCCTCCGCGAGGGCCGAGCGTAGGCGAATTCCTGCGCGAACCACTATTCACTTTTATTGCCTCCTGAAGCGAATACCGGCCTTTGCATCGCTCACAAGGCGCCCGCCAGATCACACCATACTTAGGGTAGCTTATTTAGGCTAGCCTGCCCTAAAAGCAACGGTCAGGCTGGTTGCCGTCGATACCGCCGAGTTCGCTCAGATTACGGCCGACCATGCCGCCGTGGGGCGCTACCTTTCGCCGATCGGACAGCCGCCTCATTGACGCGGCAGGCAATTCTGCGTCAAGTTGCCGACACGGTGACAGCTAAGGGATCCGCTGACAGTTTTGTCTCAGGTTCCTCACAGCCGATTTTCGAGTCGAGATCGTCTCCGCAGGTGAGACGTAGGCATTGTTCCTCAGGTAACGCTCAGCTACTGTCCGTCTGCCTGATAAGGCAACCCTCAGTTACTTAGACCAGGAGATCAAGTGCACAAAGCCCATCGCGCAGAGTCGGGTCGGCATGCCGCCGCTTCGCCCTCGCGCGTCAGCAAGTTCCTCGCCGCCGGCATCGCCGTCGCCGGGGCCACAGCCATCGCGGCCGCCCCGGTGTCGCCCGTCAACGACGACATCAAGATCAAGGCCCAGGCGCAGGAGCGCGCGGTCGCACTGACGGCCGCCGCGGACCCGCTCGTTCTGCTGCAGAACTTCTTCGCGGAGTCGCAGCTCAACTTGGGTTACCTCGGCAGCAACGCCACCAACAGTTATGCCGCGGTGGCGGCGGCGTTCGCGGACGCCGACCTGCCCGGCGAACTGTCGAACATCCTCGTCGGTAACCTCTCGGACCCGACGCAGCTGTTCACCCGCCTGTCGCAGTTCCAGTCCGTTTACGGCGACGACCTGCAGATCGCGTTCTTCGGCCGCGAAGACAACCCCGCCACGCCGGTCAACGAGAACTACGACGGCCTCTTCGAGCGCATGCAGCTGTCGTTCACGGAGTTCCAGACCTTGCTGGCCGATCTCCAGGTGTACGACCCGCCGGCGGACGACCCCACCCAGGGCCAGTTCACCAACATGGCGTTCGAGCTGAACAGCTTCTTCGTGTTCGGCGTCCTCGACAACCTCCGCCCGTTGATCGGCGGCACGCCTGCGGGCATCGTCCCGCTGTTCTCCATCCCGGGCGACTTCCTGGGCGGCGAGGTGGCCGGTGGATTCGAGGGTGCCCTGCCCGGCTTCGACCGTCTCGACAACCTGATCAACGTGCTCAACGAGCAGACTCTGGTCCGTGCCGCCGTCGGTCCGTTCCAGACGTCGTTCTTCCAGGTCGCGCAGGTCCTGGACGACGCCATGGCGGCCTACGAGGCAGGCGACACCGAACTCGCGATCAACGAGCTGACCAACCTGCCCATCCGGACGGTCAACGCGTTCGTCAACGGCTTCGCGCCCAGCTTCAGCCCCGGTGGCGAGGAATGGCCCAGCCTGCTCGACCCGAGACAGCAGCAAGCCGGTCTGTTCAAGTACCTGGCGGTGGATCTGCCCAACCAGATCATCACCGCCCTCGGCGGAACGCCTGTGACACCGCAAGTGCCGCCGGCGCCGACGGCACCCGGGGCACGGTCCGGAGCCGACGTGCTGTCGACCTTCGGTCCGTCCGCAGGCACCGTCGACGTCAAGGTCGAGACGCCTGAGGTGCCCACCAACATCGACGAGGGTGCGGCCATCGACCCGGTCAAGGACACGGCAGTGCTGGCAGGCAACACCAAGGTGCCCACCACCGGTGAGGTCACGGAGATCGTCGAGGTCGACGACGCGGGCGAGGCTCCCGCCGCGACCACGCCGGTCAAGAAGGGCTACAAGCCCGGTGACGGTCTCAAGGCGCTGAAGAAGGCCGGGGACGACTTCAACAAGGGCGTCAAGAGCTTCACGGACTCGCTGAAGCCCAAGAAGAAGAAGACCACCGAGTCGGAGGACAAGAAGGCCGACGACAAGGCTTCGGCAGACACGGGCAGCAAGGACGACAAGCCCAAGTCCGACGACAACAAGTCGGAAGGTTCCGAGAGCTGACTCGAGACCCGTAATAGCGACGGCCCCCTCGGCGACGAGGGGGCCGTCGTGTTTCCGACGCGCAATGTCGATTCGGCGTCAGTCGAATGTCTGTCGAATCCGCCTACGCCCGGCCGATGGGGACGCTGCCCGTGCCGAGCCCGTGAACTCGGTCGACCATGAGCCGCGGTGAGCCGGCCGTCAGCGGAAGTAGAGCTCGTCACCGGTCGGGAAGCCGCCGCCGGTGGTGGTGATGTGGACGTGGTCGAAATGGCCGTACCCGCCGCCGCGCACGCCGCTCGGTGTGATGTAGCGCCCGCGCCAGATGGCGTCCTGCATACCGAACCGCTCGGCGTTCTTCAGCACGAACGCGACGATCTCGTTGCCCAGCGCGATGCCCGCGTCCGACGTCGGGTTGGGGATCATCACGTCGAGGGCCAGACCGTTGGGATGCCAGCGCAGGGCGTCGGATCGCACGCCGCCGATCTCGTTGATCTCCGGGAAGGCGGCGCTGATGCTGCGCGCGGTCAGGATCGTCTTGACCTGTAGACCGCTCTCAGGCGCGTCGCCGGCCTGCAGAATCCGTTCCGCCTTGGCCGTCTCGACGATCCGGTACCTCGACGCGGGAGGCGCCTGCACGGGAATGGGGTCGGCGGACGCCGGCATCCACGCCAGTGCGGGCGCGGCCCCGGCGACGAGTTCCACGCAACACGGCGAACCTTGGTCGGGAGCGGGAGCCACCTGGGCCTCGGGCCGTTTGGCGTCGGGCGAGACATCGGCACCCGCGGCGATGAAGACGGCAGCCGGGGCAGCGAACGCGCCGAGGAGAACCGATATCCGTCGGCGGTCGGCGGTCTGCGAATGCCTACCCACCCGATGCACCATAGAGGCAGATTCCCGCGAATGTCACGGTCGAGTCACGGAGTTGTCACGGCAACGAATCGGACCTTTCGGCCGATTCACCAGTATCGACCGCAAACCCGCAGCTCACAGGCGTGACCTCGATGATCACCGCTGAGCACGCCCGAATTTTCTCTCAATGAATTCTTAGTGCGATCGGTCCGGGTAACGTCACGATCGCCATGCGCCGATTCGTGTACATCGACGGACCCTCGGTCTGCTGGGAGGGTCAGCGGCTCGCCGCCGTCCGGTGTGGGTTCGCCTCCTCCCTGCACGACGCGATCAGCCGCGACATCGTCGACGGCGCCTGGAAGCTCGACTACGGCCGTGTGCACGAGTCGGTCTGCCCGCTGCCCGAGCGCGGCGGCTTCACCTCGCTCTTCGGCGTACGTCCACACCAGGTCGACACCATCTGGTCACTCGGCGGCGTGGACGCGGTCGTCGTCGAGCGGGAGCCGCAGAGCGAAGCCGCCGACAAGTTCGACGTGATGATTGCGACCCGCCTCGTCGAGCACTCCTTCGCGGGGATGGAACCGGGCGACCGGGCGGTGCTGGTCGCCGGCGATTGCGAACTCGCGCCTGCGCTGCAGTCGCTGTCGTCGCGCGGCTTCCCCACCACTGTCGCGTTCTGGGATCACGCAACCGCTCGCGAACTGAAGAGGGTTGCCGACGAGGTCGTCAGCCTCGACGCGGTGTTCGACCGCCTCAGCCTCGGCGCGTGAAGGTCACACCGCCAGACGCTCGACGCTGACGTCACCCGACCGCAGGAGCTCTGCGCTCGCGTCGATGATCTGCAGCACCGTCCGACGGTCGAACCCGAGCTGGCGGGCGATGGCCTGGGGCGTCAGCTCGCGTTCGTAACTCAGATGCAGCACGCCTGCGACGTCGTCGGCGGAGAGCCCGCGCAGGCTGTCGCGTGACGCGATCGCCTCCGCCATGGTCTCCCAGGGCTGACGGGCCGCAGTGCCGATGTCCGCCGCGACCCGGCGGCCGGGTTCCTCTGCGAGTTCGGTGATCGTTGCGTCGGCCTCGATGGCCGCGCCACCGTCGTCGGTTTCGACGTCGTCGGACTCCGACTGCCCGGGTATGCGGCTGAGCAGGCTCAGGCCGTGCGTGGCCGCCAACAGGCTCACCGGCGCCACAACGGCGATCGCCGCCGCCAGCCAGGCATTCATCGGCGCGCCTGCCGGGATGACGGCGTGCAGGGCGTTGGCGCCGACGCTCACGGCGGCCGCGCACGTCAGTACGGCCCAGAAGTAGCGGCGGCTGCGGGCCTGGTCGGGAATCCCGGCGAGCACCACCACGGCCATCGTCGCCTGCAGGATCGTCCCGTCGACGATCAGCGGCCACAGCCAGGCGAGCTGCGCGGGGATGCCGGCCCGGGCCGCGAGGTCACGCAGCGCGGCGAAGGACAGGACGAAGCTCGCGATGCCGATACTCGCGGTGATCAGCACCGCGGCGGATCGGGTGAGGGTCAGTGACCGTCGTGGCCGGCTCATGGCAGGCGATCCTGCCGAAGGCCACCGACAGATCCGTCAGCCTCCGGGGCCCTGCAACCGGTTGATGAGCGGCAGCCTGCCGATGATGCGGTCGCGAAGGCGTGGCTGAGGCTGCTGAACCGGAGGCACGGTGCCGTCGGGGCGCGGCGGCACGTAGGCCGGGTTGCCGGGCGTGAACCCGGGCGGCGTGCCCTCGACCGCAGGCACCGACGGAGCGGCCGGCGGCACGTAGGCCGGCGGTGCGGGCGGCACATAGGCCGGCACGCCCGGTTCGGGCAAGCCCTGCGGCGCGGGATCGGCGGCCGGCGGTTCCCAGGCAGGCGCTTCGGGTGCCGGCGCCGCTTCCACCGGTTCGACCGGCAGCACCTCGGGCGGCGCCGGAGCCGCCGCGGGCGGGTCGATGTCGACGGGCGGTGCGGCAGGCGCGGGGCGCGGCGGCAGCTTCTGGGGCCGCGATGGCAGCTGCTCCACCGGCTCCTGGACAAGGGCGGCCTTGGCCGTCTGTTCGGACTCACTGGCGGTCTGCTCGTGCTCGGGCGTGGAGCTCGGGGTGAGGGCGACCGACAGCGAGACCACGAAGGTGACGACCGCGGCGACGAGCACCCCGCCCACCGCAGCCACCCGCGGCGTGACGAACCGTCGTGTGCCGGCGGGGGCCGGCGCGGCGGCGAAGCCGAGGTCGAGGTCGTAGGTGCTGCGGGCAGAGGCGAGCGCAGCACCGCGGGCGAGCGCCAGGTCGGCTTCCGCGGCGGAGATCACCGCGAGTCCCGTCGCGCCAAGTGCTACGACCACATCGTCCAGGTCGCCTGCCGAGCCGAGCACGTAGACGTCGGCCGGTTCGGACGCGCAGCCGTCGACCAGCGCGGTCAGCCAGTGCGCAAGGTCGGCGGCGTCACCCGCACCGAAGCGTTCGACGACGTCGACCACCACCTCGTGTGCATCGACGACCGCGGCCACGGCCGCATCCGGTTCGACCACACAGACGGCGACGTCGTCGAGGCCCGCGATGTCGCCGATCCCCGTCGCCAGGGCGGCCGCGGCATCGGACTCCGACACCGCGATCACGTTGTCCGCGCCCTTGTCGGCGAGGAGTTCGAGCACCGTCGAAGCGGCAGCGGTTGCGCTACCGAGCCAGGTGACCCCGATCGCGCGTGGTCGGCGGCCCGGGACCGCGGCGAAGGGGCCCTCGCCGAGGACCGCGTCCACCAGGTCATTGAGGCCGTCGTCGGCGCCGCCGAGTTCCAGGGTGCCCTTGTCGATCGTGGCTCCCTCGCCGGTCGCCCCTTCGACCAGCACGAAACGAATGGCAGCCGACGTTATCGAGAGGCCGAGTACTAGGTCCACTGATACGTTCCCGATCTGCTTGTCAGTCGGACCGAGATTACCGTCGTCCACCCGGGTTGGTGCAATCCCTGGCTTCGCCGAGCCCGCTACCTGCGGCGATGCGCGGCTACCCTGAGAGAATGAGGCTTCGGAGGGTGTCGGCGATCGTGTCGATCATCCTGATCGCCAAGGTCGTGCTGATCGGCTGGGTGGCGTGGGGGCGGGCGGCGATGATCGGCCGGACGCCGGAGTTCGGCGCAGGCGCCATGCTGGTGGCCGGTTTGATCGCCGCGAGCCTGGCGGCTCTGGTGATCGCCGCCCTGCGGGTCAGGGCGTCCGCTGCCCGAGGCACTCGCCGCTGAGCGGCGAGCTCACACCTTGCTCAGATCCGTCCGCATCGTCTTGACCTGGTAGTCGTCCCACGTCGAGATGTTCCAGTAGAGGTACTGCTGATCGCTGGCGGAGACGTTGGCGGTCGACGACCAGGGGTGGATCATCGGCGCGTAGAGGCCGGGCATCTTCGACGAGGTCACCAGCGTGGTGGGCGCCGACCACACGCCCTCCGGCCGGTCCGCCTTGCGCATGACGACGTTGTTGTTCTGGTCGGTGTAGAGCATCACGTACTTCTTCTCGTAAGCGTTGTACTGCACCGACATCTCGCCCACGGTGGGGTACGTGGTGTTCTTGACCAGGCCGAACCACGATGTCGTCGTCGTCCCCGGCAGGATGGGCTTCGCCGCCGCCGGGTTGTTGTTCACCCACGACGAGCCGTTCCAGTACTGGTACTTGGTCTGGTCGAGGATCTCCTTCTCGTTGACCCGCGACAGGTAGGCGGTGCCGCCGCGGCCGGCCGGCGTGCCGAAGGCGTACACGAACCCGTCCGTCTTCGGTTCCCCGGTCGCGGGATCGGTCACCGGCACACCGTTGGCGTCGACGACCGCGCCCTTGACGTAGGCGAACTGCTGGAAGTTCTCGTTGCCCGCGACGAACGGCTGGGTAGAGCGTCCCCAGGCGGCGGGCCGCACCGAGGACACCGGAACGGTGCGCCAATTCTGGCCGTTGTCATCGGAATACGCGATCGCCGAGTAGTTCGTGGTCCACCGGCCCGGGGTGTCCCATGACCGGACCGACATGAAGTTGATGTACTGCCGGGTCGCCCCGTTGACGCCCGCGCCGGGAACGGAGATCGCGGCCGTGGGGATGATCGTCACCTCGGGTCCGACGGCGTAGCCGTACTTCCCGATGATCTCGCGCGAGTACCTGTCCACCGACATCGGCGATCCGCTGTACGTGCCGGGGTCGTGAATGATGCCGTCCTGCACGTACATCCCGTTGGACAGCGTGGTGTCGTAGCTGCGGAACAGGGTGTTCATCCGCCAGCCGGTCTGCCGCACCGGGTTGTCGCCGTAGAAGGTGTCACCGAAGGCGATCAGCACCTGGTGTTCGTTGACCGGCGTGAGCGGATTGTCGCGAATCCCGTTGTCCCACATGATGCCCAGATCCGTGCCGCCGATACCGAATCGGTCGTAGGTCTTGTTGAAACTGTTGCGGCCGGTGACGGCGGTGATGAAATCGGTGTTGGCACTCACGGGAACCGGTGTGACCACATTGCTGGTGGCGGGGTCCGGGGTGGCGACCAGCGCCGTGGGGGTGGTGGCGGCCGTCGTCAGCGAGGTGGCGGCCGTCGTGACCGCGGCGGTCTTCGACGTGACGGCGGCGGCCGACGTCACCTGTTCGGTCTCCCGTCGTGCGGCCACCGCCATCAGCGCCCCGAGCGCCCACGGCGACGTCGGCGCGGCGGGCAGATTGGACAGTGATCCGAGACCGAAGGCCGCGAGCAACCGGTTGACGATGCGCGTCGCGGGCGCCGGTGCCGGCACCGCAGCTGTGGGCGCGGCAGCCAGCGCCGAAGCGACCTGCGCACCGGCCGACTCCACCGACGTCACCGCCGTGGTGAACGTCGTCGCGACGGAACGGCTCTCGCTCACCGCGGTGAGTGCCTTGGTCTCCAGCGCGGGCCCGGACGCGACCTTGTCGACGACCACCGCGCGTGCGGAGACCGTCGGGCGCGCGATCTCGACCTGGATCTTGGGCGCGCGGGCGTCTCGTGCCGACGTCCGGGGCCGGATCGAGGCGGACGACGGCTCACGTGGCGCCTCCGCCACCGGACTTCCGCCCCCCGCGGGGGTGGTCGGATCGCCGGTGACTTTCTCGATGCCCTCGGCGTCGACGTCGACGACGTCGTCCCCCTTGGCGCGTTCGGCGTCCTCGCCTGCCTTCTTCCCGCTGACTTTGGGGGTGATCTGAACACCGATGGCGTCCAACGTCTTCAACACTCCCGAGCGCCTCGCCGGACGCGACGGCCATGACGACGACTTCTTCTTCTTCACATCTGCAGCGGGCGTCTCGTCATCCGCTGCCGTGGACGCGTCCTTCGCTGTGTCTTTCGACGCGTCCTTCGCCGCGTCCTTCGAGCTGTCTTTCGCGGTGTCGTTCGACTCGTCCTGCGACGTGTCTTTCGATGTGGTGTCGGATGCGGAGGACTCCTCCGCCCAAGCCACCCCAGTACCGCCGGAGACCACGGCGATGCCTACCCCCAACGCCACTGCCAGTCCGCCGACACGCCCCACGTACGCCGATGCACCCATTGTTCCGCCCTCGAAGCCATCCCCCGACGGAAAGAGTTCCGGCGGCGCACGGCCGCCGGTCGCCCCAAACTAGACCCCCACAGCCACACCGGCACCACTTTCGACGAAAATATTCGCAGGCGTCAACTCATTTCCGGCTCACTCCGCGCGGCTACGCACCAACGTCCAATGGTTGCCGTCGGCGTCGCGCCGGTAGGACAACTCGTCGAGCACCCGGTGGGCGATCGCCAGACCGCGACCTCGCTCCGACAGTCCGTCGGGCATCTCGGCCTGCGACAGGTCGACCGGAGCCGGACGGCCGTCATCGGTGAAGACAGCGCGCACCGACTCGGGGAGCACGTGCACCTCCATCCGGAGGTGCACGGGCCTGCCGCCACCGGAGTGTTCGATGATGTTGGCCCCGATCTCGCCGGCGGCGAGATCCATGTGCATGCGCACCATCTCCGGGATGTCGTGCGCGGACCACACACCGTCGAGGGTCTGCTGGATCGCGTCCAGCGTCTCCGGTCCGGTGGTGGTGTGCAGGACGTAGGGCCCGTCAGGTTGCGCCATCGAACGCACCGTCTACTGAATCGTGGACGCGCAGCACGCGATTGAGGTTCGTCAGTTCCAGCACGGTGACCACTTGCCGCGTCGGCGCCGCGATGCGCAGGTCACCCCCGGCCTGACGTGCGGCCTTGAGTCCGGAGATCAGCGCGCCCAGGCCCGACGAGTCGATGAACTCGGTTCCGCTGAGGTCGACGACCAGCTTCGTGCTGCCCGCCTCGACGAGGGAGTGCAGCTGCTTGCGCAGACCGGGTGCCGCGACCATGTTGAGCCGACCCTCCGGCCTTATCACCGTTGTATCGGATGCCGTTGTACGCGTGGGATATTGAGTCATAGCGCTCCTTCCGATCGATATCCGCGGTAGCGAACCGCCTGGATCACTACGCTGAGAATCAGCAGGTCGAACAGCACCCAGAAGAGGTTCACCCCGACGCCGAGGACGGAGATGGCGCCCAAGTACAGCTGGATGATCCCGATCACCGACGCGACCACCAGCATCGCCATCGCCGCCAGCTGCCACTTGACCAGGTGCCACGGCGTGGCGCCGACCGACTGACGGGTCTTCGGCGTCACCGCGAAGCCGAGCGGGCGCCCGAAGTAGACGTTGCGGAATGCGGTCACACACGCCCGGATCCACACCGGGAACAGCGCCAGGCTGTACTGCTGGCCCCGCCACGTGGGGGTGCCCCGGCTGATGATGATGAACATCAGTTGATTCAGGAGCAGGAAGGGAATGAGCCGCCCGAAGAAGTCCCAGCTGTAGGCCTGCACCGGCATGATGCCGGTGATCAGGTAGATGGCCGGCGCCGCGATGTAGGCCAGGGCGGCGAAACCGGCGAGGTAGCTGTACATCGTCGACCAGTACATGAACTTCTGGCCCAGGCTGAGGCCCTTCTGCACGAAGGGATTCTCCCGCAGCATCACCTGTATCGTGCCCTGCGCCCATCGCAGGCGCTGCGTCAGCATGGTGCCGGCGTCCTCCGGTGCCAGTCCTTCGCAGAGCTTTTCGTGGTGATAGGCCGAGTGCCAACCCATCGAGTGCAGTCGCATGCACGTCGCCATGTCCTCGGTGACCGATATGGTCGCCATCGGTAGCACCGGTTGCGCCTCGTCGTCACGGTCGACGTCCACCGCCCGGATCATGGCGCGGATCGACTCGATCGCGCCGAGCGGCGACCACTCACGATCCGCCAGCGTGGCGAGGGCCTCGTCGTCGAACACGAGATCGGCCGACGGGTCTTCGAGGTCGGCGTTCATGGCCGCGATCATCTCGAGATCTGCGCGCATCGTCATGATGTCGGAATCCACCAGGGTGCGGGCCGCGGCGTCGACCCGCTGCTGGAACGTGTAGGTGATGTCGGCGAGTGGTCGCTTGTCGCGCAGTTCGCGGCGGGCGTCGCGGACCGCGTCGCGGACCGCGTCGAGCGCGGTCTGGGCCTCGCGTTCGTCGGATCCGATCTGCCCTGCCGTCTGTTTGAGGATCTTGTCCGCGGTGTACAGCGTGCGTTTGATGCCCTCCTCGATCGCCCGCACGTACCCGCGAATGCCCAGTTGCATCAGTGCTTCCCGGCGCAGCACCGCGTTGGAGCCACAGAAGTACGCGGCGTTCCAGCCGTCCTTGCCCTGCTGGATCGGACCGTAGAACAACGGTGCCTGACTGCCCAGCGGGTCGCTCATCGGGACGTTGTGGAAGAACTGCGGCGTTTGGACCAGCGCCATGTACGGGTCCCGGAAATAGCCGAGCGTGTTGTCCAGGATCTCCGGAACCGGTACCTGATCCGCGTCGAGCATCAGGATGAACTCGCCGTCGGTCTCGAACAGCGCATTGTTCAGGTTGCCGGCCTTCGCGTGGCGAGGCTTGTCCTGAGTCCAGTGCGCCGACCGGGTGATGTAGCCGACACCCTTCTCCGCGGCGGCGTCGGCCAGTTCGCGACGGTCACCGTCGTCGAGGATCCAGGTGCTGTGCGGGTACCGGATGTCTTGCGCCGCTTTGGCAGTCGCCATCACCATGTCGATCGGTTCGTTGTAGGTGGTGATGAACACGTCGACGGTGGCGCCGTCAGGCGGCGGCTCCGGTGGATTCCGGCGAAGCATCCGCCACATCGTCAACCCGAAGAGTTGGGAGTCGATCACGCTGTAGGTCTCCGCCACCACCAACGGAACGGCGATCCACCACGCCGTCCAGTTCACCGAGGCCACCCAGCGCCAGACGATGTAGTTCACGCCCAGGATCACCGTCGCCAGGATCAGGCCTCGCAGCCACAGGGAGGGATACCGCCCGGAGGCGGCGTGCGGCATCTGGTGCCTCATGGCAGCTCGCGGCGTACGGCCACCAGGGTGACGTCGTCCAGCGGCGGGGTCCTCGCATGCAGGCTGCGGGCGAAGTCACACAGTTCGGCCGGGTCACGGTACTGGGCCACCAACTGCAGCGCGGGCCGGACGTCACTGCCGTCGCCGACCAGATCGAGGACGCCGTCGGAGGCGATGACCAGCGTGTCGCCGGGTTGCAGCGTCACCTCGCCGCGTGTCCAGCTGTATCCGGGCAGCACGCCGACGGGGAGGTCCGCGCTGTTGAGGGGTTCCACCCGGGAGTCGTCGCGGATCACCGCCGCGAAGCCGTGGCCCGCATCGACGAAGTCCACCCGTCCACTGTCGGTATCGAGCTTGGCATGAAAGAGCGTCACGAAGGTGTCAGTACTGGCCAGGTCCTCACTCAGTTGCGCCGCAATGGAATTCACCGTGTCCGCTACGTCGACAGCGGTCGCCGTGAGCCGGTCGACTGCGCGTGAGGCCGCCCGCAGGGACGATCGCACGCTGGCCGCGAGGATGGCAGCACCCAGCCCCTTGCCCATCACGTCCGCGACGGTGAACATGGCGCCGCCCTGCACGCGGTAGTGGTCATAGAAGTCGCCACCCACCGCGTAGGCCGGTAGGCACATCGCGCACACCGAGTAACCCGGCAGGTCACCCAGCGGCCGGGGAAGCAGTTGCCGCTGGACCGCCGACGCCCGCTCCAGATCGTCGGTGCTCTCCAGCTCACGTTGTGCCCATGCGGCGAGCTCCTTGAAAGCCTCCAGTTCCGAGCCCGCCAGCGCCCGCGGCTTGTTGTCGAAGATGCAGAAGGTGCCCACCGGATGACCGCCGGGGCCGTAGAGCGGGTAGCCCGCGTAGAACCTGATGCCGTCACCGCCGACGCCCGGCACGCACGCGAACTCGGTGTCGGCGGCGTCCTCGAGGATCAACGCCGGCTCCTCCGGGTGCTGGTAGGTGCGTGCGATGGTGGCCTGACACACCGAGTTGCGCCGCGTCGTCTGGGGGCCAAGGGAGAGCCCGTCGGCTTGCTTGAACCACTGGCGGTCGCGATCGATCAGGTTCACCGATGCCATCGGCACGCCGAACACGCAGCGCGCCATCCGGGTGATGCGGGCGAACCGATCCTCTGGCGGCGTGTCGAGGATGTGCATCTGCTCGAGGGAACGCACCCTCTCGTTCTCCACCTCCGGCGGCAGCGCGTACCGCTGACTCAACGTATCGGTGTTCACGCCGCCACCTCATCCAGCGATGCAGCCATCGCCGCGGCCGCGGCCGCGGTGCTGGTCAGTCGCCAATCGGTCTCTTTGTCGTGGTGGAACCAGATGAAGCCGATCACCTGCGGCTCGGCGGCCGCCATGCGCACGAGCTCGCCGATCCACTCGGCCTTGTCGCCGCCCGCCTCGGCGCAACCGACCTCGGTGACCAGGATGGGCTTGGCGTCACAGAGCCGGCGCAACTCGGACAGTCCGTGGCCGAAGATCTCCTTCGGTCCGGTCCACCGGCTGCCGGGCAGGGTGGTGCCCCAGTTGTAGCCGTCGATCCCGAGCACGTCGACGCACTCGTCGCCCGGGTACCAGGCGGCGAGCGGTTCATCGGAGATCGGCCCCGCGTCCGGCGCCCACACCCATCGGACGTTGGTGGCGCCGCGCTCGCAGAAGATGCGGTGGACGTGCCGCCACGCCGCGACGTAATCCTCGGCAGACGTTCCTGCCCCGGTGGACCACGGATACCAGGTGCCATTGAATTCATGGGCAAATCTGAGAAGGACGGCGTGGGACGCACCGGCGAGTTCGTCGGCCCACCCTCGGAGGTAATCGTCGTAGCAACCCGAATTGATCTTGGGGAGAATGGCGCCGGAAGTCTCCGCGGACGCGTCGTGCCACAGCCGGGGCTCCCAGGTGATGACGGGCTCGGCGGCTCGGCCGATCACCGCATCGATCTTCGCCACCGGCGGTGGAGAGGCAAAATCCTCGTACCAGAGCTCGAATTCGGGAGGAGTGCCCACCGCGTCACCCACCTCCGCGAGCTCCTGCGCGGCCAGCGGCCCGCCCTGCGTGCTCACCCCGAAACGCAACCCACCGGCCATTCGCCTCCCGCCGTCCAGCAAATTGCCCCGATTCAACCATAGGCATCGGCGCCGGTTGAATGGGCCCGAACGACCGAAGTGGCTCGAGCACAGTGATGTCAGTACCGGCCACTAGGGTGGCGCCGATGCCCCACCTCATTCGCCACATCCTGGTGGAGTCGGCCGATCCCGCGGCGCTCCTGCAGTTCTGGTCGGCCCTGCTGGACCTGCCGGTGGTCGACGACGAGGCGGTCACCCTCGGCGACGGTGCGGCGCTGCGGTTCGCCGCCACGGCTGAATCCAAGCGGGTGAAGAACCGATTGCACCTCGACCTGGCCTCCATGTCCGCCGAGCATCAGGCCGACCTGGTTCGCACCGCCCGCGGACTCGGAGCGCAACCGGTCGACGTCGGCCAGTCGGATGTGCCCTGGGTGGTGCTGGCGGATCCCGGCGGCAACGAGTTCTGCGTGCTGGAACCGCGCGAGGTGTACCGCGGTGTCGGACCCGTCGCCGCGGTCGTGATCGATGCGCTCGATCCCCCTGCGCAGGCCGAGGTCTGGGCCGGACTGACCGGGCTGCCTGTCACCCGGTCACATCCGCAGTACGCGTCGCTGCGTCAGGAGGGGCGTTTCTGGGTGGAGTTCATTCGCGTCGATACGCCCAAGACTGTGCGCAACCGGGTCCACCTCGTCCTCGCGGCGGACGACGCGGACCTGCCGCAGACGGATCCGGAGGGCAACGAGATCCTGACGTGACATTTCCGAGGTCGAGGCCCGCGTGCCGCGCGAGCTCGAGCGTCAGGGCCCGAACGGTGACGGCTGATACGGGTTCGGCGCGTACGGATTCTGGGGCTGATAGGGATTCTGGGGCTGAGCCGGCACCTGGATCGGGATCGGCACGGGGACGAACGGCACCGTGACGTAGGTCGTCGTCATCGGGTTCGTCGTGGTGGTCCGCGTCGTGGTGGTGGTCGGCGGTGTCGTCGTCGTGGACGGCGTCGTCGTGGTCGTGGTGGTGGTCGTGGTCGTCGTGGTGGTCGTCGGCGCCGTGGTGGTGGTGGTGACGGCCTGAGTCGTCGTCGGCGCCGGCGGCGGCGGAGGCGGCGGCGCGGGGGCCTGCGTCGTGGGCGGCGGCGGGGGTGGCGGCGGCGGCTCGCTGATCACCGTGAGCGCCGGAGGCGGTGGCGCCGCGCTCGGGGGCGGCGGCGCGCCGGCAGGCACCTTGGTGGTCTCCACCTGCGGGCTCGGCGTGGTGCTGCTCGAACTCGTCAGCCCGTAGGCCACGCCGCCGACCGCGACGAGGGCCACCACAGCTGCCAGGCCGATCACGATCTGCGGCAAACCGAGCCACGGTCGGCGCTGTTCGATCGGTCCGGTGCCGGGCACGTACTGAACGGGCGGTCGCGCTCCGGTCGCGCCGCTGTCGAATCCGCTGTCGAAGCCACTGGAGTAGGGGCTGTCGTACGCCTCGCCGCCGGTGTACGCCACGGGCTCGGCGGCGTTGTCGTCGTCCTGCGACCAGGCGAGTGCCCGGAACGTCGCCGAACCGGGCGCGTCCGCTGCACCCTCCACCACCGGCGGGACGACGACCGTCGGGGCCACGCCGGTCTGCGCGTCCGACGTCGGCCCGTAGGCGGCGAACAGTGCGGCGCCCACCGCGGCGTCGAGCGCCGGTTGCGGTGTGGTCACCACCGGCGCCCGTGAGTACTCGGAGAGCCGCTGGGTGATCAGCGGAATGCTCGCCCCGCCACCGATGGTGACCAACGCGGAGACATTCGCCCACCCGATCCTGTTGCGCTGCAACGCATCGTCGAGCGCCGACAGCACGCCGTTCAGCGGGATGTCGGCCATGCCGTCGAGCTCGGCGCGGGTGACCCGGACCGTCGAACCGAAGCCGGGCAGCTCGACGGGCAGCTCGGTCGCGGTGACCGCCGAGAGCCGCTCCTTGGCCCCGCGGCACTCATCCCGCAGCCGGCTCAGCGATCCGACGGCCGCGGTGCCGGCCGGATCCACGCCGCCCGCGGCGGCCACGCCCTCCAGCACGTGGGTGAGCAACGCCTGGTCCAGTTGGTCGCCGGAGAAGTCGGCGATCCGGGTGGTCTCGTCGATCGGCTCGAACAGCGCCCCGGCGTCGGCCAGGGTGATGCTGGTGCCGCTGCCGCCGAAGTCGAGCAGTGCCACCACGCCCTGCGACGGCAGCCCCGGATCGGCGTTCAGTGCCGACAGGGAGGCGACGGCGTCGGGCACCAACCGCACCGGCGTGCCGCCCGGCGCGAATCGCGGGTTGGTGCGCAATGCGCTGCGCAACGCCCACAGCGTGGAGGCGCCCCAGTGCGCGGGCACGGCGATCGACACTTCCGGCGAGCCGGTCCCGCCTGCGACGTCGATCATCGCGTCGAGCGCCTCGACGAGCAGCGCCTCCGCCCGGTAGGACGAACCGTCGGCGGCGACCAGCGGCACCGGATCGCCGACCCGCTCCACGAACCCGCTGAGCACGACGCCAGGGCCGGCACCGTGTTCGGGAGTCGAGCCGACCTGGGGCGTGCGGTCGCCGAACAGGGTCAACACCGAACGTCGCGTCACGGGTCGGTCGCCGACTCGCGCCGCAACCAGGTTGGTGGTGCCGATCGACAACCCCAGGGGGTCGCTCATAACGCCCCACACCCTAGCGCCCCGGAACCGGTTCGGCCGCCAGACACTCCGCGCCGAGCTGCGCCAACCGCGTTCGGCCAACAAGGTTTTGGCATCCTCAGCAACGCTTCACCAACGGTGTCACCGGTAATTGACGCGTGCGCGGCAACCGCTCGGCGCACGGGGTGGGCGCGTTTGGCGACAGCGCCGCTGGGTATCTCGTGTCCATGACGTCACTCTGGCTCGCCGACCGCGTTCAACAGGCGGCACATCCCTCATCGGTGTCCTCGGACTTCGACCGCAACGCCGACGTCGTGGTGGTGGGCGCGGGCATCACCGGGCTCACCACGGCAGTGCTGCTGGCCCGCGCCGGCCGCAACGTGCTCGTCCTCGAGGCGTTCACCGTGGGTGCCGGCGCCACCGGAAACACCACCGCGAAGATCAGCCTGCTGCAGGGCAGCAAGATGTCGAAGATCGTCGGCAAGCACGGGCCGAAGATCGCGAAGATGTACGCCCAGGGCAATCGCGAGGGGCAGGAGTGGCTGCTCGGGTACTGCGAGGCGCGCGGCATCTCGGTACAGCGCGAGGACGCCTACACCTACGCCCAGACCGAGAAGGGTGTCAGTTCCGCGCGGCAGGAACTCGAGGCCTGTCAGGCTGCCGGGCTCGCCGCGGACTGGGTCGACGACGCCGACGTGCCGTTCGAGTTCAACGGCGGTGTGCGCCTTGCCGATCAGGCTCAATTCGATCCGATGCCGTACCTGGACAGCCTCGTCGTCGAACTCGACGAACGCGGCGGCCGGCTGGTGCAGAGCACACGGGTGCAGAAGGTGTCCGGGCACGGTGACGGGCTCGCGCTGAGCGTGCGCACATCGGCAGGCGAGGAATTCGACGTGCACGCCAAACAGTGCGTGCTGGCGACCGGGATTCCCATCCTCGACCGCGGTGGCTTCTTCGCCCGGCTCAAGCCGAGCCGGTCATACTGCATGGCCTACAAGGTGCCCGGCAGCCTCACCCGCGGGATGTACCTCTCGGTCGACTCGCCCACCCGGTCGGTGCGCTACGCGCCCACCCCCGACGGCGACCGCCTGATCGTCGGCGGGGCGGGCCATCCGGTCGGCCGCGAGAAGAGTCCGTCGTCCTCGGTGCAGGAGCTCGACTCCTGGGCCAAGCAGCACTACCCGGGCGCCATGCAGACCCACTACTGGTCCGCGCAGGACTACACTCCCGCCGACGAGCTGCCCTACGTCGGGCCGATCCTGCCCGGCGACGACAAGATTTTCGTGGCAACGGGTTTCGACAAGTGGGGGATGACCAACGGAATCGCCGCGGCGCTGGCGCTGGCCGGACGGATCCTCGGGGGCCGGATGGACTGGGCCGACGCCTTCGCCAGTTGGAGTCCGCACGAGCTGTCCGGGATCCCGAAGGCGTTGCAGGCCAACCTCGAGGTCGGCTTCAACCTGGCCAAGGGCTGGATCACGCCGGTCACCCGCATCTCGGACCGGTCGCCGGAGTCCGGCGGTGTGGTGAGCGGCCCACCGTGGCACCTGGAGGCCCGCTGCGTGGTCGACGGCGTCGAACACCGGGTCTCACCGGTGTGCCCGCACCTGGGCGGCATCGTCAACTGGAACGACGCCGACGAGGCGTGGGAATGCCCGCTGCACGGCTCGCGGTTCGCGCCGGACGGCACGCTGTTGGAGGGTCCTGCGACCAGGGGGCTGACTGCATCCGTACAGTCAGCGCATGGGTGACATCGACGACATCAAGCAGGTCAAGTACCGCTATCTGCGAGCGCTGGACACCAAGGACTGGGAGACGTTCGCCGCCACCCTCACCGAGGACGTCTCCGGCGATTACGGCGAATCACTGGGCGAGGACCACCGTTTCACCGACCGGGACGGTCTCGTGGAGTTCATGCGCACGTCGCTGGGGCCGGAGATCGTCACCGAGCACCGCGTCAGCCACCCGGAGATCACGGTGGACGGCGACGAGGCGTCGGGCACCTGGTATCTGCAGGACCGGGTGATCGCGGCCGACTTCAACTTCATGCTGATCGGCGCCGCGTTCTACCGCGACCGCTACCGGCGCACCTCCGACGGCTGGAAGATCAGCGCCACCGGCTACGACCGCACGTATGACGCGAGCATGTCGTTGGAGAACCTGAACTTCAAACTCAAGAAGGGCCGCGCGCTGCACCTGTAGACACCGCCGGGCGCCCTACTGGGCGATGGCGATCAGCGCGCCGGGGCGCAGCCAGCGCATGATGCGCACCAGGGTCGGATCATCGATGGCGACGCAGCCCGCGGTGGGTCCACCGTCGGTGCTGTGCAGGAAGAACGCGCCGCCGTTCCCGGGCACCCTGGCCTTGTTGACACCCATCACGACGGCGTGGGCGTATTGCGGGATCTGGAGATTCTCGGTGCCGCTGGCGGGCGACGTGTTGAACGGACACCGGTCCTTCTTGCACACCTGCATGGTGTTGTAGGTGGGACTCTTCATGTCGCCGTCCCACCAGTGGTCCGGTCCGACCTGGACGTACTGCAGTCCCCCACCCGGATTCGGTTCGGTGCCGAAGGCGAAGTCCAGGGTGAACACCCCCATCGGCGTCTTCATCTGCCCGTCGTGGGTCTGCGGAGCCATCCCGTTGGCGCCGATGAACGCCGGAATCCCGGCACCGACCGGCTGCCAGCCCGCCGCCGTGCGCTCGTAGACGTCCATCTTCGCCTTCGAACCACCAACGCCGACAACGGATATCACCTGGGTGGCGGCCCCGACCGAGCGGGCGAACCACGGCGCTGCGGCAGCAGCAGGCGCCCCAGGCAGCACGGAGAGCACCGCCGCCGCACAGAGCAGGATCGACAACCGGCGCACACACCCATCGTCGACGCCGCCGCTCTCGGTCCTGTCAACGTTGGGACACGATCAGGTCGCAACCGGCTGATCGGCGAACAGGTCCGCCAACCACGCCGACCATTTCGGCTGTTCGGTCGCGGCAGTGTCGGCGGCGCCGGCACCGTAGAAGTAGATGGTGACCATCATCCGGCCTGCGTCGCCTGCGGTGAATCCACCGACCACGGCGAGGCCCGCCGCGGGCTGCTCGAGCCGGACGATCACGTCGCGCAAGGCCGCGTCCTGGTGGATGAGATCGACCACGCCGGCCAATGCCGGTGCGGCGCCGGTGGTCTGGCAGTGGTCACCGACGTCGGCGCCCGCGAGGCCGAGCGCATCGGTGAGCCGCCGGAAGGTCGGGCGGATGTCACCGGCAAGCGGCGCCATCGCGTGCACCGTCGCGGGCTGCTGCCCGGCGAAGTCCCGCAGGTAGCGGCGTAGCACCTCGAAGAAGCCGGGCCAGCCCTGCTCGAAGGTCTCCAGTTCGTCGTCCCAGTCGTCCTTCTCGGTGAACAGGCTGTGCACCATCCGGATCACGCAGCGGTCACCCGAGCGGGCGGTCACCGTGATCTCGGTGGCCAGCGGGCCGGGCGAGACGGTCGAGCTCCAGTCACCTTCCTCGTAGGCGAAGCGGTACGGCGGTTCCCAGCCGGTCACGGTGCCGCGCTGCACGGTCCCGCCACCGAAGTCGAATTCGATGTCCCCGCCCGGCTTTTCCTCGATGGTGGTCGGAGTGAACCACGCGCTGTTGCCGGGTCCGGTCGCGATGGCCTGCCACACCTGTTCGGGGGTGCCGGGGACCAGCAGCTCCATCTCGACCCAGCGGCGGCCGGAATCATCACTTCTCACGGGCATGGGAATCCTCCTCGGGCGGGGCGGGATAGGCGGTGAGCAGCACCCGATGCGTGCGGCCGCGCGGGTCGGACTCGTCGTGGTAGCGCGCCACCAGGGCGGTGAGGACAGCGGAGACGTCCTCGGTGAACGCGGCCCGGTCGGCGGGTGAGCGGAACCGGATCGCGGTGTCGATCGTCAGCGTCGCCAGGCGCTTGTCGGCGGCACGAGCCGAACGCCACAGGTCGCCGACCTCACGCACCGCGCGCGCGGCAACCGCGATCAGATAGCCGGCGGAGAGCCGGTCGGCGGTACGGGCGGGGTCGGCGGCGACGGGACCGAGTGCGCCCGGAGACACCACGTACGACGAGGCGGTGGCGACCAGCAGGCGTTCGGTCAGTCCACCCCAGCGCCGCTCGCCCGCCGGGGAGACCAACCGGTGCTCCTGCAGGGCCTTCAGGTGGTAGTTGACCTTCTGGCGGCTGATCCCGACCCGGGTGGCCAGCGTCGCGGCCGAGGCCGGTTCGGTGAGCTCGGCGAGCAACCGGCTCCGGATCGGGTCGAGCGCGCTGACGGCCGCGGCCGGGTCAGCGATCACCTCGACGTCCAACACGGTCGCCAGCGTCCCCTTGACAGGTTTTGTTGTCAAGGGGAGCGGTTACGTTGATGCCATGGAACTGCCGATCCGCCGCCGCCGTGAAGGCCTCCGCCAGATCGGCCGTGGGCTGGGGACACTCGACCGCGAGGTCTTCGAAGCCATCGCCGAATCCCCGAGCCCACTGCTCGACTCCGTGATGCCCCGGCTGACGCGGGCCGCGGACCACTCGAAGCTGTGGTTCGCCCTCGCGGCCGCGCTCGGAGCGTTCGGCAGCGCGTCGGTGAAACGCGGCGCCGCCCGAGGAGTGATCACCCTGGCGGCCACCAGCCTGGTGACCAACCAGGGCGCCAAGAAGATCTGGAAGCGGGCCCGGCCGAACTACATCATCGTGCCGCTGGCCCGGCGGTCCCGGCGGTTCCCGACATCGAACTCGCTGCCCTCGGGTCACTCCGCCAGTGCGGCGGCCTTCGCGGTCGGCGTGGGGCTGGAGAGCCCCCCGGTGGGGCTGGGGCTGGCGCTGCTGGCCGGCCTCGTCGGCATGTCGCGCATCGCGGTCGGGGCGCACTATCCGGGCGACGTCCTCGCCGGCCTGGGTCTCGGCGCAGGTCTGGCCGTCCTCGGCGGCCGCATCGTGCCGACCGCGGTGCCGACGAAGATGCCGACGGCGGCACCTCTACGTGTCGAGACCGATCCGCGCCCCGACGGCGCAGGCGTGACGCTGGTGATCAACCCGGCGTCGGGCAGCGGAACCGGAGCCCGGGTGGTCGACGAGGTCCGCGAGGCGCTGCCCCAGGCCAAGATCGTGGAACTGAGCGGCGACGAGGACCTGAAGACGGTGATGCGGTCGGCCGCCGAGAACGCCGAGGTGCTGGCCGTCGGCGGCGGCGACGGGACGGTGGCGTGTGCGGCCGAGATCGCCGTCGAAATGGAGATGCCGCTGGCGGTGTTTCCCGGCGGCACGTTCAATCACTTCGCCAGGGACATCGGCTGCGACACCGTGGCGAAGACGGTCGACACCATCCGACGGGGCCACGTCTCCTGCGTGGACCTGGTGTGCCTGAACGAGAAGGACACGGTGATCAACACCGCGAGCATCGGGGCGTACCCGATGTTCGTCCAGACCCGGGAGAAGTTCGAGCACCGCATCGGCAAACCGCTGGCCGGCGTCTACGCGATGTTCTACACGTTGCGGCGGGGCGTACCCGTACGCATCGAGTACGACAACCACACGCTGCAGACGTCGCTGTTCTTCCTGGGCAACTCGACATATCTGCCATCGGGCTTCGCACCCGCCCGGCGACACAAGATGGATGACGGTTTGATGGATGTGCGGATCCTCGAGACCGGCAGGCGGTTCAGCCGACTGCGGATCCTGGTGGCCCTGATGCTCGGCCGGCTCACCCGCAGCCCGCTCTACCACGAGATGCGGGTGCCCGAGTTCACCTTCACCGCGGTGGACGGGCCGACGGAGCTGGCCCGCGACGGCGAGATCGGAACCGTCTGCGACAAAGCGAGCTTCAGCGTTCGCTACCGGGCACTTCAGGTGTTTCGTCCGCTGCCCTGACCCGCGGCGACACCAGCAGCAGGCAGAGTACGAACCAGGCATAGCCGAGCGCCCAGCCGGCGAGCACGTCGGACGGGTGATGGACGTTGAGCACCACACGGCCGACGCCGATGGTCGCCACGACCACGCCGCCGAACACCGCCAGCGGGACGCGATGTCCCGGCCGCACCGCGGGCCAGACGACGGTGAGCACCGCGAGCACGATGACCATCAGCCCGAGCGCATGTCCGGAGGGGAACGACGTCGAGTTGGCGCCGACGAAGGCGGACGCTGGCCGCGGGCGGTCGGCTGCGGCCTTCGCCAGCTCGGTGACGAGGCCGCTCAACACGACGGAGAACACCAGGAACACGGCGACGCGATGCCGCCGCCGGACGAACGCCCAGACGATCACGAACACCGACAGGATCCTGATCACCACCGGGTTGACCACCGTGCAGTACACGTCCCATCCGGTCACCCAGGCCGGATGGGCCGAGCCGAACCGGTGCAGCGGGCCGAGCGCGGCCGAATCCATCGCCTGTTGCCAATGCCAGCCCTGCGCGAAGCCCACCCACAACGCCGCGTAAATCGCCACGGCGACGAGGGCAGAAGCGATGAGCACCGCGCGCCGATTCATCTCATTAGCTGTATCACGCCGGGCGCTCAGCTACCTTTTGATCATGGCGCTGCTACGCAAATTGCTACGGATCGGCAAACTCCCCGACGACATGCGCGCGCAGGTCGAGGCCGAGGGCGTCATCTTCTCCGCCGAATTCCTCAGCGCGGTGGTGCGGTTCACCGGTCAGGTGCCGGGCCGGCGGTCGGTCGGACTGGTCCGCGGCTACGGCGGCGCACTCGTGCTGACCAACCAGCGCGTCCTTGCGACGCTCTCGGCCATCCCGGGCAAGGCCGGGCGGTCGGTGGACCAGCCGTGGACCGCCGTCCAGAGCGGCATGGTCGCCGGCACTCTGTCCGAAACGGGCCTGCTCCTCGACATCGCCGACCTCGCCGTCGTCCATCCCGACTTCTCCGGCCAGTTCTCGCTGATCTACAAGACCGCCCTGCCCGCCGACGTGCTCACCCGGATTCCCACCCGATCCATCGGTTTCGATGTTCCACCCAAGTTCGTCTACAGCGCTCTCGGCATCCCCCGCGGCTGAGCTACCGTGCAGAGATGGCCGTGATCGTCCGCAAGCTGCTGCGCATCGGAAAGCTACCGGGTGAGCTGCGCACCCAGGTCGAGTCCGAGGGTGTGCTCCTGCTCGCCGAATACGTCCCGGTGACCCGGCGGTTCAGCGGGTCGATCCCGGGCAAGCGCGCCACCGGCAGCGTCGCCGGCTACGCGGGCTCGCTCGCCCTGACCGACCAGCGGGTGCTGGCGACACTGTCGACGGTGCCCAAGCTCGCGGGCCGCACCATCGACCAGCCGTGGTCGGCGCCGCAGGCCGGCGCCGTGACCGCCGAGATCTCGCCCTCCGGGCTGAAACTCGACGTCGACATCGCGGCCGTCGACGAGCGTTGCGAAGGCAGCCTCTCGCTGTACTACAAGCACGACATCCCCGACGAGGTGCTCAGCCGCCTGCCCGCACGGACGCTGGCCTACGACGTGCCGCCGGAGTGGGTGTTCCGCGCCGTCGGCGTCCCCTACCACCCCTGAGGCGTCGGCGGGGTCGCCGTTTGGCGTCCGGGTCCCGGGGTACCAGCCGGGCACTCGACCGCTCGACGTCCCCAGGAGTTCACATGGCCCGCGCCACTCTCTCGCACCAACTTCACGATCTCGGCCTCGCGGCCTGGTTCGGCGGCACCCTCGCCAACGCCGTCGCACTCAATCCCGCCGCCGCGGCAAGCGGTGACCCGTCCCGGGTCGGCGCGGTCGCCAACGCCGGCTGGGACCGCTGGACCCCGGTCAATGCGGCCGCGATCGGCGTTCACCTCGCCGGCGCCGTCGGACTGCTCAAGCACGACCTCGGCCGACTGCGGGCACAGCAGGGCGTACCGACCATGGCTGCCACCAAGATCGCTCTGACCGCCGCGGCGCTCGGCGTCACGGCCTACAGCAGGGTGCTCGGCAAGAAGGTCTCCGAGCACCGGGCGGTCCCGGCCGCCGACGGCACCACTCCCGCGGCGGCCACCCCGCCGGACGTCGCCGCGGCACAGAAGCAGCTGAAGATCCTGCAGTGGACGGTGCCCGCACTCACCGGCGGCATCGTCGCGATCGGCTCGTATGCGGCCGAGCAGTACCGACCCGAGGAGGTCTCGAAGGGCGTGCTGCAGCGACTGCTGCCCTGATCACGACAGGGCGTTCTCGGGCACGTGCTCCGAAGCGTCGGCCTGCCGCGGGCTCGGCCAGCGTTGCGGCACCGGACGCCGACGGACGTTCTGCGGCCACCAGAACCAGCGTCCGAGCAGCGCCGCCAGCGACGGTGTCATCAACGACCGCACCACCAGGGTGTCGAACAGCAACCCGAGGCCGATGGTGGTGCCGACCTGACCGATGACGATCAGCTCGCTGCTCGCCATGGACATCATGGTGAAGGCGAACACCAGTCCCGCGGCGGTGACCACGGATCCCGTCCCGGCCATCGACCGGATGATGCCGGTGCTCAGTCCGGCGTGGATCTCCTCCCTCATCCGGGACACCAGCAGCAGGTTGTAGTCCGCGCCGACCGCGAGCAGCACGATGACCGACATCGGCAGCACCATCCAGTGCAGGGGTATCCCGATCAGGTGTTGCCACAACAGGACTGACAAGCCGAACGAGGCGCCGAGGCTCAGCACCACGGTCCCGACGATCACCGCCGCGGCCGCCACGGCCCTGGTGAGCACCACCATGATCAGAAAGATCAGGATCAGCGCCGAGATCGCGGCGATCAGCAGGTCGTAGTCGGCGCCCTGCTGCATGTCCGTGAACATCGCTGCGCTGCCGCCGATGTAGACCGTCGAGCCCTCCAGCGGGGTGCCCTTGATCGCGTCGGCGGCCGCGATGCGCAGCGGCTCGATGTGCGACGTGCCCTCCTCGGTCAGCGGATCGCCCTGATGGAAGACGGTGAACCGGACGGCATGGCCGTCGGGCGAGAGGAACAACTTGATGCCGCGCTGGAAGTCGGCCGTCTCGAACGCCTCCGGCGGCAGGTAGAAGTTCTCGTCGTTCTGGGCGGCGTCGAACGCCTTGCCCATCGCGGTGGCGTCCTCCTGGGTGGCGATGTTCTGGTCCTGCTGCGCCTTCTGCGCCTGATACTGATTCAGCATCATCTGCTTCTGGTTCTTCATCGTCTGGATCATCGCCGGCATCAAGGCCGCCAGTTGCGGCGTCAGATCAGCCAGTTGCTCGATGTCGGGCACCAGGTCCTGGAAGTCGTCGGAGAGTGCGCCGATGCCGTCGAGGCTGTCGAAGATCGACCGCAGCGACCAGCAGACCGGGATGTCGAAACAATGTGGCTCCCAGTAGAAGTAGTTCCGGATCGGGCGGAAGAAGTCGTCGAAGTCGGCCAGGTGGTCGCGCACCTCGGCGACGGTCAGTGAGGTGGAGTTGAACTTGTCGGCCATCCGCCGTGTGACGTCGGCCATCTGCAGCGTGATCGACTGCATCTTCTCCATCGAGTCGATGGTCACCTGCATCTCGTCGGCCTGCTTCAGCGTGTTCTCCAGCACCCGCTGCTGGTTGTCGTTGTTCATGAGTTGCCCTGTGCCGCTTTGGCTCATCGTGTAGGCCAGCGACGCGTGCTCGACCGGCTTGCCGTCCGGGCGGGTGATGGTCTGCACCTGCGCGATACCGTGCACGCGCACCATCGCCTTGGCGATCTTGTCGATCACCAGGAAGTCGGCGGGATTGCGCAGGTCGTGATCGGCTTCGACCATCACCAGTTCGGGGTTCATCTTCGCTTCGGAGAAGTGCCGGTTGGCCGCCGCGTAACCGATGTTGGCGGGCACGTCGTCGGGCTGGAAGATCCGGTCGTTGTAGGTGGTGTGATAGCCGGGCAGGGTCAGCAGCCCGACGAGGGCCAGCACGACGGCCATCACCAGCACCGCGCCGGGCCACCGCACGGTGGCGGCGCCGACCCGCCGCCATCCCCGTGAGCGTCCCCACCGCCTGGGCTCGAGCACCCGGCCGAACCGGCTCGCGATCGAGATCAGCGCGGGACCCAGCGTCAGCGCGGCGGCGACCACGATCGCCATGCCGATGGACAGCGGGATGCCCATGGTCTGGAAGTACGGCAGCCGGGTGAAGTGCAGGCAGAGCGTGGCTCCGGCGATCGTCAGCCCGGAGGCCAGCACGACGTGCGCCGTGCCGTGAAACATCGTGTAATACGCCGACTCCCGATCCTCACCCGACCGTCGCGCCTCCTGATAACGGCCGATGAGGAAGATCGCGTAGTCGGTGGCGGCGGCGATCGCCAGCGTCACCACCATGTTCGTCGAGAAGGTGGTCAGGCCGAACACGTCGTGATAGCCGAGGAAGGCGACGATGCCGCGAGCCGACAGCAGGCCGACGACCACCATCACCATCGTGACGAGCATGGTGACCACCGACCGGTAGACGAGCAGCAGCATCACGATGATGACGGCGAACGTCAGCGCCTCGATGGTCTTCATGCTGGCGTCGCCGACGGCGTTCTGGTCCGTGGTGGTGGCCGCCGGACCCGTCACGTAGGCCTGCACGCCGGGTGGCGGCTGGACGCCGGCGACGATGGCGCGCACCGCCTCCACCGATTCGTTGGCCAGCGCCTCGCCCTGATCGCCTGCGATGTACACCTGCACGTAGGCGGCCTTGCCGTCGACGCTCTGCGCACCCGCCGCGGTCAGCGTGTCGCCCCAGAAGTCCTGGACGTGCTGGACGTGGGCGGTGTCGGCGCGCAACTGGCGCACCATCTCGTCGTAGAAGATGTGCGCGTCCGCCCCCAGCGGGTCGTCGCCTTCGAGCACGATCATCACGTTGCTGTTGGTGTCGTACTCACCGAACACCTCGCCGACCCGCTTGGTCGCGACCAGCGCCGGAGCGTCGTTCGGACTCATCGACACCGCGCGCAGCTTGCCCACCTCTTCGAGCTGGGGCACCACGGTGTTGAGCAGGCCGACGATCACCACCCAGGCCAGCACGATCGGGACGGCGAAGGCGCGGATGAATCTCGCCACTCTTGGGCGCGCGGCGTGCCGCGCGGGCGGCATGGCGTCGGTCGGCGTGTCGTCGGTCCCGGCTCCTGCGTCCCAGCCGTGGGGGCTGCTCATGCCGCCTTCACCAAGCAGTACGTCGCGGCATTCACTCCCTGGGCCGTCCTTTCGTCCTTCACCTCGTCGTCGACGGTGACGCGACATCCGATCGACTGACCGTCGCCCTGGACGAGGAGGTTCGGCGTCACCGAGGGCACCGTCGTCTCGAGCCGCAGGGACCACGGCAGCGTCACCTCGCCGGTCCGCTGCGGCAGCCCGTCGAGGTCGGTGTAGTTGATCACCGCGGTGCCGCCCGATCCGAAGACCTCGTAGACCACGACCTTCGGGTTGAAGTTGTCCGCGGTGTCCGTGCCGACCGGGGTCACCACTGCGCCGTCCGAGCCGAACACCGAACGCAGGTGCGCGACGCTGACGACGCCGACCGCGATGGCAACCGCGAACAGCAGCGGCAGCCAAACGCGTTTGAGCATCACGAAGACTGCGGTCACGTCGGCCTTTCGGGGAGGTCCCTGCCGCGGATGCAGCGGCGATTGATCTAGAAAGGCAATCTAAGCCGCTAAGTGGATAGCGTCAATCCACTTATGGACGCCCGTTACGCACATCACTAAAGTGGCCGTGATGATTGACAAACCATGCCGCGGGCTGCGCAAGGACGCCGAACGCAATCGGCAACGCGTGCTCGAGGCCGCGCGCGAACTGTTCGCGACAAAGGGCATGGAGGCCACCCTCAACGACGTCGCCCAGCATGCGAACGTCGGCGTCGGCACCGTCTACCGGCGGTTCGCGACCAAAGAGGAACTCGTCGACGCGATTTTCGAACACGGAATCCAGCAGGTCGTCGCCCTCGCGGAAGCTGCACTGCAGCAAGAGGATTCATGGGAGGGCTTTGTCTGGTTCGTGGAACAGCTCTGCGAACTCACGGCCACCGACCGAGGCCTTCGCCAGATGGTCTACAGCACGGCCTACGGCGGCTACGGCGTGGACTGCGCCCGCGAGCGCATCGCCCCGCTGACGTCGAAACTGGTCGAGCGGGCACGCGACGACGGCCATCTGCGGGCCGACATCGAGCCCACCGACGTGCCCTGCCTCGGACTGCTGGCCGGCACCGTCGGCGAGTGGGCCGGGCACGTCGAGCCCGGACTTTGGCGGCGGTATGTGGCGCTGCTGCTCGACGGCATGCGCCGGCGCCAGGGGCAGG
Organism: Mycobacterium sp. NPDC050551; assembly: GCF_040674075.1. NCBI lineage: Bacteria > Bacillati > Actinomycetota > Actinomycetes > Mycobacteriales > Mycobacteriaceae > Mycobacterium > Mycobacterium sp. NPDC050551. Next base: position 229,501 of record NZ_JBFARC010000003.1, read on the forward strand.
ATCCCCTCGACGTCGAGGCGCTGGACGAGAAACAGATGGACGCCGCGATGCACGGGTGGCGCCCCGCGGGCTGAACCGCTCAACGCCAGGTCAGCTGTGACGGGAGTGATCTCTGTGAGTTCTGGGTATAAAATCAAGATCTTCCTACCGAGGAGTCTTCGTGTCCGTCGACAGCCGGTTCGCACGATGGGCGGTCTCGGTCGCCACATCGGCGACTGTGCTCGCCATCCTCGCCATGCCCGGCGCCCCCACGGCGTCCGCCGCCCCCAAGTGCTCCGACATCGAGGTGATCTTCGCCCGCGGCACCGATGAACCGCCCGGCCTCGGGGTGGTCGGCAAGGCACTGGTCGGCGCGCTGCGTCCGATGGTGAAGGGGAAATCGATCGGCACCTACGCCGTCGAATACCCGGCATCGTGGGACTTCGTCCAGGTTGCCGCCGGCGCCAACGACGCCAGCCGACGCGTCCAGTCGACGGCGGCGAAGTGCCCGGACACGAAGATCGTCCTGGGCGGCTACTCGCAGGGAGCGGCCGTCATCGACGTCGTGGCCACATCGCCGATCGCGGGGCTCGGTTACAGCGCGCCACTTCCCGCCGCGGTCGTCCCGCACATCGCCGCGATCACCGTCTTCGGCAATCCCTCGGCGCGGGTGGGCCAACCGCTGACCCGCATGAGCCCCGACTTCGGCGCACGCACCGCCGACCTGTGCAACAAGAACGACCCGGTCTGCTCGCTCGGACAGGACTTCGACGCCCACGTCCGCTATCCGCAGTCCGGTCTGGTCAAGCTGGCCGCACAGTGGGTGACACGCCACGTGCAGCAGGGCGCCGGTCCTCGGCCTTCCACCAGGTAACCCCTCCGCGCCGTCCGACGGGCGACGGGTTTGGAATCTTTTGGATGAGGCAAAGGGTTGCGCATCGACACCGGACGCTGTGCGGTGACAGCACACCAGCGAGAGGAGTTCGGTGACCCAGCCACGCCGAGACGGCACCCGTCGAGACAACGTCCTGATCGTGCACTGGCACGACCTGGGCCGCTACCTCGGCGTCTACGGCCACCCCGACGTCACCAGCCCGCACCTGGACGCGTTCGCCGCGGAGAGCATCCTGCTGACCCGCGCCCACGCCACCGCGCCGCTGTGCTCACCGTCGCGCGGGTCGCTGTTCACCGGCCGCTATCCACAGACCAACGGGCTGGTCGGCCTGGCCCACCACGGCTGGGAGTACCGCTCGGGTATCCGCACCCTGCCGCACATCCTGGCTGAATCCGGCTACCACACCGCCCTTTTCGGCATGCAGCACGAGACATCCTTCCCGGCCAGGCTCGGTTTCACCGAGTTCGACGTGTCCAACTCGTTCTGCGAGTACGTCGTCGAGCACGCCGCCAACTGGCTGCGGCAGTCCCCGCACCGGCCGTTCCTGCTCACCGCCGGGTTCTTCGAGACGCACCGGCCGTATCCGCACGACCGCTACACCCCCGCCGACCCCGACAGCGTGGCGGTGCCGGGGTTCCTGCCCGAGAGCGACGAGGTCCGCCAGGACCTGGCCGACTTCTACGGATCGATCACGGTGGCCGACGCCGCGGTGGACCGGCTGCTAGACACCCTCGAAGAGACCGGCCTGGACCGCAGCACCTGGGTGGTGTTCATGACCGACCACGGCCCGGCTCTGCCGCGCGCCAAGTCGACGCTCTACGACGCCGGCACCGGCATCGCCATGATCATCCGGCCTCCCCGGGACGCGGGCATCGCGCCGATGGCGTACGACGACCTGTTCAGCGGTGTCGACCTGGTGCCGACGCTGCTCGAGCTGCTCGGCCTCGAGGTGCCCCAGGAGATCGACGGCATGAGCCATGCGGCGAACCTGGTCGCGCCGCCGGCGCACGCTGACCAGACCCGCACCCACCTCTTCTCCACGAAGACCTACCACGACTCGTTCGATCCCATCCGCGCGATCAGGACCAAGGAGTACAGCTACATCGAGAACTACGCCGCGCGGCCGCTGCTCGACCTGCCATGGGACATCGCCGCCAGTGCACCGGGGCGGGCGGTGGCGCCGTTGGTGAATTCCGAACGGCCGCAACGTGAGCTGTACGACCTGCGCACGGATCCGGCGGAGCGGGACAATCTGCTCGGCCCCGACGCGACCGCGGAGGCCGAGGCGGTGGCCAACGACCTCGCCCTGTTGCTGCACGACTGGCGACAGAAGACCAACGACGTGATTCCCTCCGATTTCGCGGGTACCCGGATCTCCGAGCGCTTCACCGAGACCTACCTGCGCATCCACGGCGGAAGGATCACCAGCAGGTCGGCACTCGCGGCCGAGCGCGGCATCGAAGATCAGCACAGCGCCACACAATAGTCAGGATCATCGTGATTCAAATAGCCCGTTCTGCAACGCAATACGGCGCCAGTTAGGCTCTCGCGCATGCCTGCCCATCCCACGGCGTATCTCGTCCTGGCGTCGCAGCGCAGCGGCAGCACGCTGCTCGTCGAGTCGCTGCGGGCGACCGGCGTCGCCGGCGAACCGCAGGAGTTCTTCCAGTATCTGCCCCGCACCAGCCAGGCGCCCCAGCCCCGCGAGTGGTTCGCCGAGGTCGACGACGAGACGATCCTGCAACTGCTCGACCCGCTGGACGCCGGCACACCGGACCTCGCCCCGGCCACGATCTGGCGCGACTACATCCGCACCGTCGGACGCACCCCCAACGGCGTCTGGGGCGGCAAGCTGATGTGGAACCAGACACCGCTGCTGCTCGACCGCGCCAAGGATCTTCCCGACCGGTCGGGCGACGGCCTGCTCGCGGCGATCCGTGACGTCGTCGGCTCCGACCCGCTGCTGGTGCACGTGTACCGACCCGACGTCATCTCCCAGGCGGTGTCGTTCTGGCGGGCCGTGCAGACCAGGGTCTGGCGCGGCAGGCCCGACCCGGTGCGCGACGCCCGCGCCGAATACCACGCAGGCGCCATCGCCTACGTCGTCAAGATGCTGCGCGACCAGGAGCAGGGCTGGCACGCCTGGTTCGCCGAGGAGAACGTCGACTACGTCGACGTGCCGTACCCGGTGCTGTGGCGCAACCTCACCCAGGTCGTCGGCGACATCCTCGAACGGCTCGGCCTCGACCCCCGGCTGGCGCCGTCACCGGTGCTCGAACGCCAGGCCGATCAGCGCTCCGACGAATGGGTCGACCGCTACAAGGCCGACGCGCAGAGAGAAGGACTTCCGACATGACCACCACCATCGAGGACCTGCGGGTAGACGAACTGCGCCTGCTCGAGGCGGAGGCCGTCCACATCATCCGCGAGGTCGTCGCCGAACTGCAGCGGCCGGTGCTGCTGTTCTCGGCGGGCAAGGACTCCATCGTGTTGCTGCGGCTGGCGGAGAAGGCCTTCCGGCCGTCGCCGCTGCCGTTCCCGATCATGCACGTCGACACCGGCCACAACTTCGACGAGGTCATCGAGTTCCGCGACCGCCGGACCACCGGCGAGGGCCACAAGCTCATCGTCGCGTCGGTCCAGGAGTCGATCGACAGCGGCCGGGTCCCCGACCCCGGGCCGACCGCGTCGCGCAACCGGCAGCAGACCCGCACGCTGCTCGACGCGCTGGAGGCCGGTGGCTTCGACGCGGCCTTCGGCGGCGCGCGGCGCGACGAGGAGCGCGCCCGCGCCAAGGAGCGGATCCTGAGCTTCCGCGACGAGTTCGGCCAGTGGGACCCCCGCGCGCAGCGCCCGGAGCCGTGGTCGCTCTACAACGGCCGCATCAAGAAGGGTGAGCAGGTCCGCGTCTTCCCGCTGAGCAACTGGACCGAACTCGACATCTGGCGATACATCCAGCTGGAGAACCTCGAGCTGCCGTCGATCTACTTCGCCCACGAGCGCGAGGTGGTCGCCCGCGACGGCATCCTGCTGGCGGTGTCGCAGTACGTGCAACCCCAGGGCGACGAGACCGCCGCGGTCGAATGGGTGCGCTACCGCACCGTCGGTGACCTGACGATCACCGGTGCGGTGCGCTCGCGCGCCGTCGACATCGAGAAGGTGATCGAGGAGATCTCCGCGGCCACCGTCTCCGAGCGCGGTGAGACCCGCGCCGACGACCGCACTTCGGTGGCCGCCATGGAGGACCGCAAGCGAGAGGGTTACTTCTGATGAGCGCTCGCGCGAAGAAGAGAGGGCCCAGCTGATGACCAGCGTTGTGACCGCACCGACCACCCCGGTCACCCGCCAGCTGCTGCGGATCACCACCGCCGGATCGGTGGATGACGGCAAGAGCACGCTGATCGGGCGGCTGCTGCACGACACCGACAGTCTCCCGCTGGACCATCTGGAGGCGGTCAAGGACGAGGAGGGGGTCGCCGACCTGGCGGCGCTGTCCGACGGGCTGCGCGCCGAGCGCGAGCAGGGCATCACGATCGACGTCGCCTACCGGTTCTTCTCCACCGAGACCCGCAGCTACATCCTGGCCGACACCCCCGGCCACGAGCGCTACACCCGCAACATGTTCACCGGCGCGTCCAACGCGCACGCCGCCGTGCTGCTGGTGGATGCCCGCGCCGGTGTGCTCCGCCAGACCAACCGGCACGCCCGCATCGCGAAGCTGCTCGGCATCAAGCACTTCGTGGCGACGGTCAACAAGATCGACCTGGTGGACTTCGACCGCAACCGCTTCGAGGAGGTCAAGGAGGAGCTGCATCAGGTGGCGGCCCGCCTCGGCGGCCTCGACCTCACGGTCATCCCGATCGCCGCGAAGCTCGGCGACAACGTGGTGCACCGCTCCGACAACACGCCCTGGTACGAGGGGCCGACACTGCTCGAGTACCTCGAGAACGTCGAACTCGCTGCCCCGCAACCGGAGGCGAGCAAGCTGCGGCTGCCCGTGCAGTGGGTGTCGCGACCGACCGCCGAGCAGCGCCGCCGCTACACCGGCCGACTCGCGGCGGGCACGCTGAGTGTCGGTGACACCGTCGTGAGCTTGCCGTCGGGCACCAGGTCGACGGTCACCGTGGTCGACACCCTCGACGACGACCGGCCGGTGGCGGTTGCGCCGCTGTCGGTGTCGATCGAACTGGCCGACGACATCGACGTCGGCCGCGGCGACGTCTTCGTCAGCGGCGAGGAGGACGCCACCCTGCCCGTGCTGGCCCGCGAGGTCGACGGCACGGTGTGCTGGTTCCGCGACACCCCGCTGCGGGCCGGCGACCGGCTGGCGTTCAAGCAGGGCACCCGGACGGTGCGGGCCACCGTGCAGGCCCTGCACAGCAGGCTGGACCCCGAGACCCTCGAGGAGCTCGACAACCCGGTCGAGCTGTCGCTCAACGACATCGGCTTGGTCACGTTGCGCACCAGCTCGATCGTGGTGGCCGACGCCTACGTCGACAACCGTGACAGCGGCGCGTTCATCCTCATCGACGAGACGACGAACGACACCGTCGGCGCCGGCACCATCAACGAAGCGCGGGAGGTCAAGCCCGGCGAGCAGACGCGCAACGACATCCGTTGGCATTCCTCGTCTCTCGATCGCGACCACCGGTGGACGGCGACCGGGCAGCGCGGTGCCACGATCTGGTTCACCGGACTGCCTGCGTCGGGCAAGTCGACGATCGCGGTGGCGGTGGAGCGGGCCCTGGTGGAATCGGGTCAGGTCGCGTACCTGCTCGACGGCGACAACATCCGGCACGGCCTGTCCGACGATCTGGGCTTCTCCGCCGGCGACCGTGCCGAGAACATCCGCCGGGTCGGGCATCTCACCCGGCTGTTCGCCGACGCGGGTGTGGTGGCGCTGGCGTCGCTGGTGTCGCCGCTGAAGTCCGACCGCGACATCGCCCGCGCACTGAACGACGCGGCGAAGTTGCCGTTCATCGAGGTGTACGTGTCGACGCCCGCCGAGGAGTGCGAGAAGCGCGATCCCAAGGGCCTCTACAAGCGGGCCCGCGCCGGAGAGCTGAAGGGGCTCACCGGTGTCGACGCGCCCTACGAGGCGCCCGAGGACGCGGATCTGGTACTCGACACCACGGGCGCCGACATCAACTCGCTGGTCGCCCAGGTTCTCGAACTGCTCGACCAGAAGCGCTCGCCGTAGGGCGATTCACTGCACGCGTGCCACCACGAACACCCGGCGGAACGGGAAGAACGTCCGCCCGTCGGGCGTGGCCGGGTAGGCCGCGTCCAGCAGCGGGATCAGCTCGGTACGGAACCGCTGCCACTGGTGGTCGTCGAGACGGCTGCGCACCGGGGTGAGCGCGGTGCCGGTGATCCAGTCCAGCACCGGGTGTTCACCGGTCAGCTCGTGCAGGTACGTGGTCTCCCATGCGTCGACGGTGCAACCCGCCCCGGTGAGCAGTTTGGCATAGCCGTCGGGCGCGTCGACCACCTTCCCCACTCGGAAGGGGATGTCGCTCAGCATGTCTCGCCACTCGGCGCTGCTCGCGAGGTCACGCACCGCGACGTGTGACGGCGCATCGAAGTTGCCGGGCACCTGGAAGGCGATCCACGCGCCCGCGGCCAGCGCGCGCGTCCAGGACACCAGCACCTCGCGGTGTTCGGGCACCCACTGCAGGGTGGCGTTGCTCACCACGACGTCGGTGTCCGGCGCCGGTGTCCATGCGCGCACATCACCCACCCGGGCGTCGACGCCACGCCCGCGGGCGGCGTCCACCATCTCCTGCGAGCTGTCCCAGGCCTCGATCACCGCGCCGGGCCACCGCTCGCCGAGGGTGGTGGTCAGATTGCCCGGCCCGCAGCCCAGGTCGACGACCCGGCGGGGATCCTGCGCACCCACCCGCGCCAGCAGGTCGAAGAACGGCCGCCCGCGGTGGTCCGCGAACGCCAGGTAGGTGTCGGGATTCCACATGTCCGCCAGTGTCCCACTTCGCTACCATCGGAAGCCGTGGAGCCGTCCAGCGCCGACCCGGTCGATCCTCCCATCCCCGTCCCCGACGTGCCCGGTGGTGAGGCAGGCGCGCGCGGGCTGCCCCGTCGCGAAGACCTCACCGTCCGCCAGCGGCTGATCGTCGACTCGTCCGCCGTCGCCGACATCGCGCTGCGGACCGGGTTGGCGTCGATGGTCGGCGCGGCGATGCTGCCGTCGGTGATCGGTTCGTTGTTCCGCCCAGAACAGGCCGGCATCGAACAGGAAAACCTGCGGTTCTACGGCGAACTGGCGGCGGCCCGCGACCCTGCGGTGTCCTTTCCGGCGCCGAAGGCGCCGCCGCGGATCTCGTCGCGCCCGGCCAATCCCGTCGCCGAGTGGATCGCACACGGGCGTGTGCACAACATCAGGTTCACGAGCAGCTTCGAGGCGGTGAACCCGGCGATGCGGGAGCGGTGCAGCGGCTTCCAGCGCAACAACGTGGTGCACGCACAGCACTGGCGCCACGACGACGGCCCGCACCCGACGCTGTGCGTGATCCACGGGTTCCTCGGCTCGGCGTACCTCGCCAACGGCTTGTTCCTGTCGCTGCCGTGGTTCTACCGGTCCGGCTACGACGTGCTGCTCTACACCCTGCCCTTTCACGGCAGGCGAGCCGAGAAGTGGTCGCCGTTCAGCGGTTACGGCTACTTCGCCGGCGGCGCCCCCGGATTCGCAGAGGCGATGGCGCAGGCCGTGCACGACTTCCGTTCGCTGCTGGACTATCTCGAGTTCACCGGCGTCGACCGCATCGCGCTGACCGGCATCTCACTCGGCGGCTACACCTCGGCGCTGCTCGCGTCCGTCGACGAGCGGATCCAGGTGGTGATCCCGAACGTTCCCGTCGTGACGCCGGATCGCACGGTCGACGAGTGGTTCCCCGCCAGCAAGCTGGTCGCGCTGAATCGCGCTGTCGCACAAACCGACCCGCAGATCGCCGAGGCCGCCGCCAGGTACTCCTCGCCGCTGAACTACACTCCGCTGGTGCCCAGGGAGCGCCGGCTCATCATCACCGGCCTCGGCGATCGGCTCGCCCCGCCGGAGCAGGCCGAGATGCTCTGGGAACACTGGGATCGCTGTGCGTTCCACTGGTTCCCCGGCAACCACCTGCTGCACGTCAGCCAGCCGGACTATCTGCGCCGGATGACCCGGTTCATGAGCGGCTACATGCTGGCCTGAGCGGCAACGGCTTCCTGTGCGACGGATTCATCGCGGCGCGGCTGCTCCGTCGGCCACCACAGCCGGCCGAGCAGGCCGTCCGGCAGCGCGGTCGGGTCGCCCTCCAGCCGCTCGCCGGACGCCGGGGCGAGCGCCTCGAGCGCCGGGCGGTGCCGGCCGCGCTGCGGGGTGAGGCCGGCGACGGGTGCACCGGCGCCCGGCCGCTCCACGGTGCGGACCGCGCACCCGACGGTGATGGTCGGACGCGCGGCGCTGCCGGTGATCTCCAACGCGGTCCAGGTGTCCGACGACAGCGCGGGAACGGCGGCAAGTGTGTCAGACAGGTTGTCCTGCAACGCGACCCGGTATGCCGCGACGAAGCCGGACTCGTCGCGCAGGCCCCGCCAGGTCTCCTTGGCGGCGGGAGGGACGGGGGTGTCCGCCCGCTCCTCCAGCGTCACGTTCCAGCCGGCCTCGCGGAGGTGGTCGGTCAGCCTGCGGCCGGCGATCTGGGCCGTCTCCTGCAGCGGGATGCTCGTCGACCGCGCTCGCAGCGCCGCCAGGTTGTCCGCCGCTCCCAGCGTCAGGCTCACCCATGTGGTGCGTGTGCCGCCTGCATCGTGGCTGACGACCCTCACCTTGTGGGCACGGATCCCGTAGCGCTCGACGTAGCCCGCGACGAGCGGCAACGGCACTGCGCGCCGCTCCGATGGATCCAGCCGCAGCACCACGGTCGCGTAGGCCGCATCCCGGCCGGACCGCTTGGCGTGCCGCTTGCCATGGTTGCGGCGCCACACCGCGAGCCGCCGGCTGACGATTGTCGTGGCGAAGAGCCCACGCCACCAAGCGAAGACAATGATCAGCACCGCGGCGGCGACGCCGAGCACCCACCAGTCGAGGGTGGTCTGCCACGGGTAGGCCAGCGCGGCCGCGGCGACGACGAGCGCCGCCAGCGTGGTCCGAACCGTCATGCGGAATCCTTTCGTCGGTCCGAGCCGAACACCGCGACGGCCGCCACGATCAAGGCGAGCGCGCCCGCACCGGCGAACGCCACGATCCTCGGGGTGTCGTCCTTCGCGGGTGGTTCCGGTGGCGCGGCCACCGGCTTGCTGGAAACGGCTGCCGCCGTCGCGGTTTCGGGTACATCCCAGGTGAGCGCCGCCACCGGGTCGACGCTGCCCGCACCGACCACGCTCGACGGCGTCCGTGGGCCACCGTGGGCGGTGGTGGTCAGCCTGCGGACCACCTGCTCGGCCGACAGCTGCGGATACCTGCTGCGGACCAGCGCCGCGACACCCGACACGTAGGCCGCCGCGTAGCTGGTGCCCTTGATCGGGTTGTACTCCTGCCGCTCGTTGGGCAGGCCGTTGGCCAGTCCGCCGCCGGGCGCATTGCTCACCGACGTGATGTTCTCGCCGGGCGCCGCGATCCCGACCCACGGTCCGGCCATGGTGAAGTCCGACGGTTGCCCGCCGGGGGTCAGGGATCCGACCGACAGCACGTACGGCTGCCACCACGACGGGATCGAGACCGAGGTGACGCCGGCCCAGTTGCGCGGGTCGGCAGGATTGCCCGCGTCGGCGACCGGATTCGACTCGCATGCCGTCCCGGTGGTCAGACCGCCGCGCTGATTGCCCGCGGCCGCCACGACCACCACGTCCTTGTCGACGGCGGCATACCGCAGCGCGGCGCCCAGTTCGGCCTGGTCCACCGACCTGTTCGCCGGAAGACAGGTCACCACCGAGATGTTGATGACGCGGGCCCCGAGGTCGGCTGCCCGCACCACCGCCCTGGCCAGGCTGGTCACGTCGCCGGCCGCCCGCGCGGTGGCCTGGTCCTCCCCCGGGTTCCGCGGGGAGAACGCCGCGGAGTTCTGCCGGATGGACAGGATCCGGGCGTTCGGCGCCACCCCGGAGAAGCCGTCGGCGCCGGGCTTGCCCGCGATCAGGCCGGCCACCAGGGTGCCGTGCCCGTCGCAGTCGGTCAGGCCGTCGGTCGACTCCACGAAGTCGCCACCCGGCTGCACGTCGGGCAGCCTCGGGCCGGGTTGCACACCGGTGTCGATGACCGCGACGGTCTGCCCGTCACCCCTGCTGTGCTTCCATGCGCCGGCCAGGTCGAGTGCGACGGTGTTCGGGCTGACCGCGTCGGGGTCGCTGCCGCCGATCACGCCGCTCGCCACGCATTCGGTGCGCTGTTCCATCGGCTGCGCGGGTCCGGCGCTGCCGGACGGCGGTGGCAGCAGCGGATCGACCTCGGGCGGGCTGATGGCGGCGGCCGGCGGACTGCTGATCAGCAGCACCGTGCACGTCGCGGTCAGCGATGCCAATACCTTGTGCATCACCGCGGCGTCATCGTTCGAGGACCCAGGTGAACAGCCCGACCAGGTAGGCCATCACCGGGATCAGCGAGGCGTCGACGCCGGCCGCGGCGAAGCCCACCAGACGCCGCATCGGCAGCGAATAGCTCTCCGGTGACGCCACCTTCGGGTTGAGCGCGACGATCACCCACACCAGGACGAGGACGGTCAGTGCGAGCAGCGTCCACCACGCCGCCTGGTAGCGGTCGGTCACCGCGAACGTCACCAGCAGCGCGGTGGTCACCAGGTAGGAGTGACCGAGCAGCCAGGCCTTGCACGGTGCCGAGTCCCACACGCGGGCACGCAGAGCGGCCCCCGCGGCGGCTGCCGCGACGACGTACCACGCCCACGGCGAGGCGTCCGACGGCGCGACCAGGAACAGCGAGCCGGTGACCGCCAGCAGCACACCGGCCGCGATGAAGCCGACCTGGTGGGACTGGCTGATCCGCACCCGGCGCGGCAGGTCCTGGAGCACCCGCAGCGGCTGGGCGGACGGCGTCGGGTCGCCCGGCGCCGGGATGTTCGGCAACGGGAACCGGGCCAGCGTCGCGGAGAGCTGCGCCGCCTGCACGGTGACCAGCAGGCCGATGACGATCAGCAGGCAGCCGATCTTCACCGGGTTCAGCTGCCAGACGGTGGCCGCGCCCGCAGCCAGCAGGAGGCCGACCCCGACGGTCGCCGTCGCGGTGAACAGGCCGATGGCGCGGGCCCCGGTGGTGAGGCTGATGACCGACCATGCCGCCACGCCCGCCGCGCCGAGCAGGATCTGCGGCGCCCCGAACTCGCCGGGTACGGACAGTGTGAACGCGGCCGCCACCGGCGCCAGTGCCACCACCGACAGCGCGGTGCCCAAGCGGGCGGCACCCGGGCGGGCGAGCAGCGCGGCCAGCGCGGTGGCCAGGGCCAGCCCGCAGACGGTGAAGAGGCCGACCAGTTCGCCGGTCGCCACCCGGTGGGTGACGGACAGCGCCGTGGCGACGAGCACCAGACCCAGCACCGCCAGCGTCGCACCGCGCTGTATCTGCTCGATGCCCCACGGCTTGGCGCGTGCCGCCGAAAAGATCACCGCCGCGTCGGCGATGTCCTCGACGATCCGCGGTGCCGGCGTGCCCAACGGAACAGGCTGCAGCGCAAGGAGATCACCGTCGACGACGCCGACGGTGTCCAGCGTGGCGTCCAGGCTGAACGGCGCCCCTCCGATGGGCGCCAGGCTCAGCCGCACCGGGTCGGGCACCTCGGCGTCGGGATCGTCTGAACCGCCGGCCGGGAGCACCAGGCGCTGGACCGCGGGCAGGATCTCGCGCAGCGGCAGGTCGGCCGGCAGCGCGACCTCCGTCAGCCGGCCTCCGTCGTCACTGGCCGCGAGGACGGCCACGCGCACGATCGGCATCACAGTGTTGTCGGACATTGCTCGTTTCTCGGATCTCTCGTTGTGTCTTCGGTTGTCTCCGCGTCGAAGTCGCGGGTGAGGTTGAGGTCGGGGAACCAGGGTCCGCTGGGCAGCGAGCCGGTCAGTCGTTCGACCGCGGCGGCGATCGCGAACGGGGTGCCGGGAGCGAAGGTCGAGACCCATTCCCCGTCGAACGCCTTGGCCGGGCTGACCAGCACCCGGCCTGCGACGGTGTCGACGATGCTCACGCCGACGCTGGTGGTGACGCGGTGGCCGTCACGGTGTTCACCCGCGACGATCTCCACATAGGTCCTGGTGTCGGAGAACGCGGCCTCGACCACCGGCCGCGCGGACCCCGGGATCCCGAGGAAGTCGAGCACCTCCGCCAGCGGCACACCGTCGCGGATCTGCTGATCGGATCGGGCGCCCAGCGCCGCGGGCAGGGCGAACTCGTCGAAGTGAGCGGGTCTGCGCCCAGACAGTCCGACGGCCAGCACCGGTACCAGCGCATGCGGATGGTCGATCGCCATCTCCGTGAACGTCACGAGGTGGGCGTTGCGCAGGACCACCACGGTGCGGCCCTCACGGCGCGCGATCACGCCGCGCAGCAGATCGCCCGGCCCGGAGACGAAGCGCAGATCGAGCCACTGCTCGGCACGCGTCGTCACCCGGACCCACTGTGCCACCACGGAATTGATCGTCCCGTCGGCGTCCATCACCCCGAGTGCGGTCAACTCGGCGGTGCGTTCGGCTTCGAACTCAGACCGTTGAGACAGGTCGCTGTACGGCGGCGTGATCGCCAACACCCACGGAAAGGACCCCGCACCGAGGGTGTCGGCGACGAACCACGCCTGCTCGACGGTCAGTTCGACGGCGTTAGGACTCACTGAGCCTGACGCCGCTCGAGGGGCTCAGCCCCACTTGGCGCCTTCGGCCATGTCGCGGGCGTTCATCGACGTGGTGTTCATCTCGTGGGTCGACGCCATCGCCCGGTAGGCGCGCACCAGCTCCTCGAGCGCCATGTTCCACTGCGCCTGCCACGCCTGGTAGGTCATACCCGTGTCGCCCTGCCACGCGCCGGCCAGCGCCGCCTGCTCGCTGGCGATGTCCGCGCCCACCGCGTGCATCGCACCGGCATAGGTCGACATCTCGCCGGCGTGAGCGATCATCGCCGGGTAGTTGTACATGATCTGTGACATCACAAAGCCTCTCGTTCGCCTTCGAAATTCCGGTCAGATCGCGGTGTAGGTCGACGCGGCCGCGGCGTCCTCGGCCACATAGGTGCCTGCCGCATCGCCGAGGTTCACCTGTGCGATGTCCAGCAGTGCGTTCACCTTCGCCGACACCTCGATGAACCGCATGTGCGCGGCCTGGAACGCCGCCGACGACTCACCCATGTGAAACGCCTGCGCCGACGTCGCCGCCTGCTCGGCCTGCGCCATGGTCGACCGCATCAGCGCGGTCTTGGCGCCGAACGCGGCCTCGGAGGCCACCAACTGCGGAATATGCGCGTCCAACATGCTCATCTATTGCTTCCCTTCACCCTTGTTCGAAACAGACTGTCCCCCAGCACGTTGCTCAGTTGCGCGCTCCCCCCTCCGGGTCGTCCCGCTCGGACTCCCACGACGTGGGCAGCATCGGCACCACCGGACCCCCGTCGAAGGCGTCGGTGGACACCGTCGTCAGCCCCGTCGCCGCGGCATCCGGACGGCCCGCGGTACCGCTGAACCCCATCGGTCCGCCACCGCGGGTCGACGCGCTCACCCGCGGCTCGTCGGCCGACGGAGATTCGCCGTCGGGCTCGTCCTCGTAGTCCATGTATGCGTCGGCGTATCCGCGTCCCTTGACCTCGGCGACGTTCTTGCGCCGCCGTTTCCGGCGCTCCGCGGCCGTCAGCGCCGCAGCGGCGGCCGCGGCGGGGATACCCGACGCGGGCGCCTTGGCACTCGAGCCTTCCCGGAAGGTCGGGGAGAACCCCTCCTCCGGGTCGGATCCGGCTACGGCGTACGGCGCGATCGGCGCCGCCGCGGGGGCCGGTGCGGACGTGGACGGCGCGGCGGTCCCGCCGGTGCCTGCACCACCACCTGCGGTCGCGGACACGCTGCCCGGCGGAAGGCCTGCCGCGGTGAAGGAGCCGGGCTGGTCGGCGCGGGCCGGCACCTGCGGGGCGGGCGCGGCGGGGGCCTCGGCCGGCACGTCGGCCGGTGGCACCGGCAGCTGCTTGAGGTACTGCAGCACGCCGCCGATGATCCCCAGCGTCAGCGCGAGCAGCGGCTGGATCAGCAGCTGCGGATACGTCAGCGAGGCCCCGATCCACGAGATCGCCTGATAGGCGACGGCAAACAGGAAGGGTCCCCAGGTCTGCAGCGCCGCAGCCGGGTTGGTCAGGAAGTCGGTGATCAGCTGGATCGTGTTGCCGATCGGATCCCGCAGGAAGTCCGCGATCTCCTGACCACCGGGGAAGAGGTTCAGCAGATCCGAGAGCCAGTCCGAATTATTGAGTGCCGAACCGGATTCCGTTGCCTGTGCCTGGGCGCCGGTCTGCTGCAGGCCGGCCATGGCGGTGCCGGCCTCGCCGACGCCGGGGGCGAGGATGAACGGCGACGGCAGTGCGGCAGGCGTGCCGGCCATCGCCGCGCCTGCGATCGCCTGATAGGTGCTCATCGCGGTCGCCGCCTGGATCCACATCCGCACGTAGTCGGCCTCGTTGACCGCGATCGGGATGGTGTTCAGGCCGAGGAAGTTCGTCGCCACCAACACCCCGTGCACCACATGGTTGGTGACGAGCTCCGGCATCGTCGGCGTCATCGCCAACGCCGTCGTGTACGCAGCGGCGGCCGTCGTGTGCTGCGCCGCCGTCACCGAACTGTTCGCGCTCTGCTGGGCCAACCACGCCAGGTAGGGCTGGTGCGACGCCACATACTGCTCGGCGCTGGGTCCCTGCCACGAGCCCGCCTGCACCGTCCCCAGCAGCGCCGTCAACTCCGCTGCGGCCGAGGCGTACTCGGCGCTCAACGACTGCCATGCCCCCGCGGCGGCCAGCAGCGATCCGGGGCCCGGACCACTGCTCAGCAGCGTCGAGTGCACCTCGGGTGGCACGGCCATGAAGATGGGGGCGGTCATCTCAGCCGCCGCGTGCGATCAGGTACGACGACGCCGCCATCGCATCACCGGTGGCGTAGCTGACACCCGACTCGCCCACGCCCATGCCCGAACGGCCGAGTTCCTCGACGCCGAGCGCAGCGGTCGCGGCGTGCTGGTTGCCGTGCGCACTGAAGCCCGCCGCGGTCTGCAGCGAGACCACGTCTGCTCCTGGCGGCAGCACCGCCGTCACTGCGGGTGCGGCCGCAGCGTGCGCCGCCGCCAACCGCGCGGTCAGACTCTCCACCGCGGCGCCGGCCGCGGTCAGGCCCTCGGGTACGACACGAAGCGTCATCAGCTGTATTCCTTTCCGTTGCTGTCCGTCCCTCGGCCGCCCTGGGTGGCGGCCTCGCCGACGAGTGGGTTGACGAGCTGCACGAACGTCGGGAGGTCACCGTCGTCCAGCAGCATGCCGCGACCGGCGGGCAGGCGGCTGAACCTGTGGCCGCGGATTTTTCCGCTGTCCTGGGGATTACCGGACAGCAACAGCGTCGTCGCCTGCAGGTCGTTGAGCCTGCGCAGCAACGGCGCCGTCATGATCGCGTGCGCCGAACCCGTCGCCCGCGCCGTGACGATCACCCGCAGCCCGAGGTCACCGGCCTGGCCGAGCAGACCGAGCAGCGGCGTCCACGGCCGCTGACCCACATAGGGGCCGCTGACCGCCGGGCTGTCCGGGATCTGGTCGACGTCGTCGATGATCAGGTAGTGGGTGTGGCCCTTGTATCCCCAGCTGCTCAGCTGTTGTGGCGTGAGACCCGCAGGCGGGCGCCGCTTCTCGATCAGCGCGGACAGCCCGAGCATCGCCGGAGTGATCCGGTCGATGTTCGGCGTGTACTCGTTGTCCGGGAACAGCGGCTCGTCGACGAGGTGCAGTCGCCGGTCGATCACGGTGAACGCCACGTCGTCCTGCCGCGAGTTCTCCCGCACGGTCCGGATCAGGTGCCGGAGCAGGGTGGTCTTACCCGCCCTGGCGTCACCGAAGACCATCAGCAGCGGGTTGCGCTCGAAGTCCAGCGCGACCGGTGCCAGGTCCTGTTCCCGCTGACCGATGACCACCCGTTCCGGCGGCGTGTACAGCGGGGCGAGCACTTCCGGCCGCAGGTCGGTCGGCAGCAGCCGTACCCGCGGAGCCGTGACGTCGGGGTGCCGGTTGTTGATCGCCCGGATCACATCCAGTTGCGGCGCGGCGATCAGGAAGTGCTCGGCGGCCATCGTCAGGCCACGGCCGGGCTGATCGGCGGGCACGCTCTCGGCGGGCCTGCGCAGCCCGCCGACGATCCGCACATTGCTGTCGCGGGCGTCGTGCAGCTTGAGTTCCAGTCGCAGGCCGAGACCGTCGCGCATGTTCAACGGCACCTCGAGCCAGTTCGGCGTGGTGATCACCACGTGGATGCCGTAGGCCAGTCCGCTGTTGACCAGTTCGGTGACCTTCGCGAGCAACGGGTTTCGGGTGTTGAACGTGTCGGTGTTGTCGCGGCTGAACGCGTACAGGTTGTCGATCACCAGGAACACTTCGCCGTAGCCGTCTGCGATGTCCTCGGACCGGGAGACCGCTCCGCGCTCCTGACGGGCCCGCAGCAGCTGTTCCAGTTCGCCGAAGGTGCGCCGGATGCGTTCGGGCTCCAGCGGAGTGGCGACGCTGCCGACGTGGGCCAGTTCGGCCATCGGGCGCAACTGGCCGCCGCCGTAGTCGAGGCAGTAGAAGGTCACGTCGCGAGGTGAGTGCAGCGCGGCGGCGGACAGCATGAACGTCTGCAGTGCCGTGGACTTGCCCGACTTGGGGCCACCGTGGATCACCATGTTGCCTGCGGCCGAGTTGGCGTCGAACACCAGTGCGTCACGCCGCATCTCGAAGGGTCGGTCGATCTCGCCCAGCGGCCAGCGCCACTGCCGGGCGTTCACGCCCGAACGCTGGAGCAGGTCAAACAGCGGGATGGAGTCCTCCAGCGGCGGCAGCCACAGCGGCGGCGCCTTGGGGCCGTACTGCGCCAGCTGCTCGCCGATGGTGGCGATCAGCTTGCGCGGCGGCAGCACCTCGATGTCGGCGTCCGCGGACGGGATGATGGTGTCGGGCTCGGGCTCCACCCGCGTCGCGGTGAACTCCTGGGGTTGCGGCAGCGCCCGCACCACGATGGCCTTCTCCACCCGCGGCGGCTCGTAGATGCCGTCGACGTAGGTGCTGCGGAACTTGACCGGCACCGCGCCCGGGGCGGGCACCAGGAAGCCCTCGCCCTTGTGCTCGCGACCCGACTCGATGTGGTAGGCGTCCTCCACTCCGATGATCTGTCGGGAGACGCTGGGGCTGGCCACTTTCAGGCCGATGCGGTACGACGTGTTCTTGTCGATGTCCTTGATGCGGCCCACATCGAGCGTCTGCGACGCGAACAGGATGTGGATCCGGAACGACCGGCCCTTGCGGGCGACGTAGTCGAACAGGTCGGCGTACTCGGGATGGTCGGCGAGCATCAGCGTGAACTCGTCGGCGACCACGAACAGGGTCGGCATCGGCGGCAGGTCATGTCCTGCTGCGATGGCCGCCTCGTATTCGGTGACGGAGTTGAACGCGCTGCCCTGCACGCGCCGGCCCGACTCCTTGAGCAGCTGCTCGCGGCGGGCCACCTCCCCGCGCAGGGTGTCGGCGAACCGGTCGGCCAGCGACTTCTTCTCGGCCATGTTCGAGATGACGGCGACGACCTGCGGGAAGTCGCGGAAGATGTCGGCGCCCGCCTCGCCCTTGAAGTCGGCGTAGATGACGATGAGCCGATCAGCCGAGTGTGTCGTCAACAGCGACAACAGGATCGACATCAGGGTCTGCGACTTGCCCGAACCGGTCATACCGATCATCAGGCCGTGCGGGCCCATGCCGCCCTCGGCCTCGTCCTTGAGGTCGAAGTACAGCGGCTCGCCGGTGGCGGTGACGCCGATCGGCACCCGCAGTTCGTCGTCGCGGTTGCGCGGCGCCCACAGCGCGGCCACGTCGAGTGCGGACGCGTCCGGAATGCCGAGCAGGGTGGTGAACGTGGAGCCACCGGTGGTCGTCGACCGCGCGTGGTTGGGGTTGGAGTCCCAGCGGGACAGCCGCCGCGCGATGTGGCGGCAGTCGTCGGCGCCGATGCCGTCGGCGACGTCGACGTAGGGCTGCCAGCCGCCGCTCTGCCACCGTTCGATCCGGCCGTCGGCGACCTTGAGGATCGGCCGCTCGGGGTCGGGGTACTGCTCGCGATTCGGCGGCGTGGTGGTGCGCTGGATGACGGTGACGCCGGCCGATCCGGGCCGCCGCACGATCGCGTCGAGGTCGGCCTCCGGGTCGTCGACCACGATCAGGAGGTGCTTGAGCGCACCGTCGTTGTTGCCCGGGAAGGCGTCCCGGCCGGCCAGCGCGGGGGCGAGCAGCTGGCGCAGTTCACCTGCGGTGGTGGTCAGGTAGCGCGCCGGGCCGACGCCGTCGGTCTCACCGGGGACGTCGACGTGCGGCAGCCATTTCAGCCAGGACCAGTCGTCGCCGTCCACGTCGGGCGACGCGAGGGCGACCCCGAGCACGGCCGGGTCGTGCCAGGTGACCGCCTGCGCCAGCCAGGCGCGCACCGCGGCACGCACGTCGTCGGCCTCACCGAAGACCGTGATGCGGGCCAGCTTGGCGATGTCGATGCCCGCCGGGGCGTCGAGGACCGTGCGTTGCACGTCGAGCAGTCCGCGAAGGGTGCTGTGCGACACCGGTTCCAGGTCGATCTCGTCGGCGGTGTCCTTCACCCGCAGCGTCGCGTTGAGCGGGGTGTCGTGAAGGCCCGCCCGCAGCACCAGGAAGTCGTTGTCCCGCGGATCGCGCTCCCACTGCCTGCGGGTGCCGGGGATGGTCGCCAGCACCTCGGGATCGGGATGCGACCACTCCAGTGCCGCACGCTGTTCTGCGGCGTGCGCGCGGACGTTGTCACGGACCACCGACAGGTAGCGCAGGTAGTCGGCGCGCTCGGCGTCGACCTCCTCGGTGCGCATCTTGTTGTCCGAGCCGCGGTAGAGCGCGGTGGCGGCGAGCAGCAGCACGAACGGGAAGAACAGGATCTGCGGCGAGATCAGCCGCATGCCGGTCGCGACGAGCGCGACGATCATGCCGACGATGAGGATCACGATCAGGTACGGCAGCACCCGGCGCAGCAGCGACGGCGGCACCAGCCGCGGTAGTTCGGGCGGCGGTTCGATGGTGATGGTGCCCTTGCGGGTGATCGGCTGCGGAAGCCGCCGGTGGGCCTCGAAGATCAAGCGGCTCATCGGTTCTCCAGTCGCGCGGGGCTCGGGTCGGGCAGCAGGGTGTCGTGCGCGAGCAGCGCGTCACTGCGCGACAGGGTCGGGCCCGCGGCGAACTGCGCCAGCACGGACCACGGGACGGGCAGCGGCGGGGAGGTCAGGCCCAAAGCGGCGACGGCATCGTCGTCGGCGCCGGCGTCGATGCCGTAGCGCACGCCGGTGTCACCGACCCAGAACAGCGAACCCGCGGTCGGCGAGCCCGGGGCCTGGCCGACGGTCTGGACGAAGTAGCCGCTGCCGGGGGCGATCGCCACCCGGTTCGCCGTCGTGCCACTGCCCGCACCGACCAGGGCGAGCGTGCGCTGGTTCTCGGGCAGCGGCAGGGTGGCGCCGGACAGCAGGGCGAGCGAACTCTCGGTGGCGCCTGACGGTTTCGTCCACCGTGCGCAGGTGACCGGATCGGCCGAGCTGTCGACCAGGTCGACCGTCGAATCGGGGTAGGCGGCGGTGTCGATGCCGCGCGCGACCGGCATGCGGGCCACCTCGTCGGCGCCCAGCCTCGGCGCTTGGGCCAGGCCGTACGAATTGGTGTTGCGCAGGATTCCTGCCAGCACCGGCGACACCGGCTGCAGGCCGTCGGTCAGCACGGCGTAGTAGCGGATGGAGTTGTCCGCCTCGAACGCCGCGACCACGGCGCCGACAGGAGCCTGGGCGGACAGCGGGAACTGCGGTGGCGCACCGGCACCCGCGATCGGCGGTGCGGCCAGCGCCGGAGCCTCCGGAATGGCGTTGAACAGACCGGCGGCGATGGGGCGCGGCGACGGGATGTCGCCACCGAAGCCGAGCGCGTCGGTCACCGCGCGGTTGGCCAGGTCGATCGGGCTGCGCCTGCCGTCCCACAGCAGCCAGGTGCCCGCGTTGGTGCCTTCGGTGTTCTGCACCAGGACGGCCTGGTCCGCGGCCAGCGTCGCGGCGCGCTCACCGCCTGCGCCGGTGGCACCGGCGATCACGGTGACGCCGGTGTCGGGCCCCGAGACCGCTTCGCAGACAGTCCAGTCCGCGTCCGCGGCGGTGCTCTGCACCATGCGTTCCGGTGCGCCGGGGATGCCGATCAGGTTGCCGCGGGGGAACTGGTCGATCTCACTGGTCTTGACGGTGGTGGGGTTGTCCGCGCGGCCGGCGATGAGGCGGGCCGACGTCAGGTTGAGCACAGGGTGCAGCTGGTCCCCGACCTTGACGTAGAGAGCGGCGGTCGAGCGGTCGGCGAGGATCGAGTCCGTGCCCGCCGACCCCGACGGCCGGATGAAGGAGAACAGGAAGCAGCCGATCAGCCCGGTGATCACGATCAGCGCCCCGGTGATCACGGCGCGGCTCTGGGTGCGGAGCGGGTCGACCAGCATGCGGGTGTCGTGCAGAGCCACGCCGGAGGCGATGCGGCGCATGACGAATCGCCAACCTGACACCTGGTGACGGGTGACGAAGCCGCGGCGGTACTCGACACGGTCGGGGTTCTCGTTGGCGGGGGTCCGGGACGTGAAGGAGCGCCGGTCCTCGGGAGACGTCATGCCTGCACCGACAATTCCGGCACGGTCAGGCCCAGCCCCTTGAGCAGCGGCACGGCGGAGTTGCGGACGTCCTCGGCGGTGATGGTCATCAGTTCCTCGTCGGTGAAGTCGTCGACGTCGGAGTGGTCGAGGCGGTACTCCCGCTCCTCTTCCGAACGCTCGACCAGGTTGCGCACGAAACGGCCGTTACCGGCGATGTCGAGGCTGCGCCGGTCCACGCCGTTGCCGTCGGGCGTGGTGGACCGGGCGAGCTTCTCGAACAGGTCCTCCATGTGGTCGTGCGCCGCTTTCTCGAACACGCTGTCGCGCTTCTCGGCCATCCGCATGGCGATCTCGACGAGCTCGGCGCCCGAGTAGGACGGGAAGTCGATGCTGCGGGTGAAGCGCGAGCGCAGGCCCTCATTGGTGTCGAGGAAATTGTCGAGGTCCTTGCGATAGCCCGCGACGATCACCACGAGCCGGTCGCGGTCGTTCTCCATCCGGGCCAGCAGCGTGTCGATGGCGACGAGCCCGAAGTCGTTCTTGGCGCCGGTCGACACCAGCGCGTATGCCTCGTCGAGGAACAGCACGCCGTCGAGTGCGCTGTCGATGATCGCGTTGGTCTTGGCCTCGGTCTCACCGATGTGCTGGCCGATCAGGTCGGCGCGGTGCACCTCGCGGACGGTCTCCTTGCGCAGCAGGCCGAGTCCGCAGTAGATCTTGGCGACCACCCGGGCGATGGTCGTCTTACCGGTTCCGGGTGGGCCGGCGAACACCAGGTGGTTGGTGCGCTGCGCGACGGTGAGCCCGCGCTCCTGGCGGCGCAGCGACATCGCCACCGAGCTCTTCAGCCGGGCGACCTGGTACTTGACCTCCTCGAGGCCGATGAACTCCGCGAGTTCTGCCTCGGCCTCCACGAGCAGGTGCGATTTGCGGTCCTGGGCACCGGGGTCGATGAAGTCGGCCTCGCCGGGCTCGGTGGCGGGATCCCACGGGTTGCTGCGCGCCTCGATCCGGGCGGCGGTGGTGGTGGGGATCCCGAACGTCCTGTCCGTCAACGCCGATTCGACCTGCGCGTTCTCCGGATTCGCCGCATACAGCTCCTGCAGCACGTCGGCGGCGTCCTCGTCCTCACCCTCGGCGCGCAGCACCAGCGCCTTGGCCAGCGCGCCGTCCACGGCGGCCACCGCGACGGGGCCCGCAGGCTGCTCGAGGTAGGACAGCGCCGGGGCGAACATGCCGATCCGGGCCAGCGAGATGCCGAGCGCGATCCGCGCTGCGTGCGAGAAGGTCTCGTCCTGAGTGCTGTCGTTGACCACCGGTGTCAGCAGCCGCATCACGTCGGACCAGCGTTCGGCCCGATAGTTGATCGCCACCCGCACCCACCGGGCCTGCACCCAGCCGGGTCGCCGGTCGAGCAGTTCGCCCACCAGCTCGTCGGCGTCGGCGTAGGCCTCGTTGTCGGCCAGAGTTGCCGCCCATGCCAATTGGAAGTCGTCGGGATCAGACGCCCGGAACTGTAGATACAGCCCGGTGTCGTAGATGAAGGCCAGTGCGCCCGGCGCGAGGTCGATCGCGCGCTGCAGCAGACCCGCCGAGCGCCTGGTGCGCCAGATGGATTCGATGACATGCCCCGAGACGTCGCCCGCGGCGGCAAGACCCGTCCAGGCGTCGCAGTGATCGTGGGCGACGTGAGCCAGCGCGGCGAAGCCCGACCGCGCGCCGGTCAGATCCGCGGGACGTTGGCGATCGTTGACCGAGAGGCCGAGCGCCCGGCAGCAGGTGGCGAACCGACTGACCACGTCGCGGTCGATTCGGGGCGCTCCGTGCGAGAGAGCGGCAAGCGTGTCATTACCCATGTCTGTGCACGGGAAGCGCACCCCGGGCGGAACAGTCCGCCGGGCAGCCCCCGTTTTCTCCCCTTATGTAGGTAAAGCTAACTTTTGCAGAAAGTTAGCATTACCTAGCCTCACTGTCGAGACTCACGGTCTCGCCCACAAACGTGAGCCCGGTCACCGCTTGACGGCGCTGACCAGGGAGATCGTCTGGAACATCGGGCCCGCGTCGGTGTCGGCCGCCGGCACCGGACGGCCGACTCGCCGCAGGTAGTCGGCGAGCCGGGTGGTTTCGGCGGTCCACCCGCGGGCGGTGAACCAGTCCTGAGCGGGCGCGTGCTGCTCGTTGTAGATCAGCGTGAAGAACGAGTTGTCCGCACCGGCTGCCCGCTCCTCGGCGCGCTTCGCCTCGAACACTGACGGCGGCATCGGCGTGGCCTCTTCGACCGCGACCCGGCTGCCTGCCGCGGCAAGCCTGTCGATGCCGGTGAACAACTGCTCCTGCGCGGTGCCGGGCAGGTACATCAGCAGCCCTTCGGCGAGCCACGCCGACGGCGCCGCCGGGTCGAATCCGCCGTCGGTGAGCGCGGCCGGCCAGTCACCGCGCAGATCGATCGCCACCTCGCGGCGTTCGGCGCGCGGGGTGTCACCGTGGGCCGCGAGGACCTCCCGCTTGAACTGCAGCACCTGGGGCTGGTCAAGTTCGTAGACGACGGTGCCGTCCCGCCACGGCAGCCGGTAGGCCCGCGAGTCCAGGCCCGCCGCGACCAGGACGACCTGCCGCACACCGGCTTCGGCGGCGGCGGTGAAGTACGAGTCGAAGTAGCGGGTGCGTGCGCCCTGGAAGTCGACGAAGGCCGCGCCGAACTCCGAGGCGAGCGGGTGGTCGGGCGCCTTGCCGTCCAGTAGGGCGGACCAGTCACCGCCGACCGCGCGGCAGAAGACCTCGGCGAAGGGGTCGACAGCCAGCGGCTCGGCCTTCTGCGCCTCCAATGCCCGCGACGCGGCGACGAACAAGGCCGTGGAGCCGACCGAGGTGGTGATGTCCCATGAGTCGTCGTCGGTGCGCACGCGAGTGAGGCTACGCCGCCTCGCTGACAGGATCCTGCCCGCCGAAACGACGGTTGTTGACGGGTTTCGGCCGATTTCCGTCAACAACCGTAGTGTCGGCGCACTCGCCCGAGCTAGACCAGCGGCTTGCCGGTGCGGATGCGCCGGTCGAGGTCCTTGAGCAGGACGTTGAACGGGAACTGCCGGATGAAGCCCGGCGCCAGGTCGTTCGCCGTCCGCAGCACAGCCATCAGGCGGTCGAACCGGCGCTGGCGTCCGGCGTCCCACGGCAACCGCATCTCCTCGCGGAACCGTTGCGGCAGAAAGCCGGTGGTGATCAGCAGGTTGGCCGCATCGAGGCGGCGCTGGACGGCGAGCGGCAGCTTCACGCCGCGGACGCGGCCCGCGGCGATGGGGAACAGGTACTCGCGCAACGTGTCGTCGATGTGGACCTGGTCGAGCGACTCCTGCCAGTACTTGTCGAACGCCGCACGGTCGGCCGGCCACATCTCGAGTGGCACCTGCAGGGTCGTGCCGAGCGTCGCACTCTCGCGGTAGTGCTCGTCGGCGGTCTCGTCGTCCATCTCGCCGATGAAGATGCGCTGGATGTCGACGCCGCCCTTGTACAGGCATGCGGCCACCCACAGCTGCAGGTCCTTGTCGAACGCGTGGTACTTCACCGGGCTCTCGTCGGTCGAGTAGACCTGCGCGTGCGCCGTGTTCACCGCGCGCCGGTAGGCCGCCTTCTGCGCCTCGGTGCCGCGGGTGGCGACCGCCAGGTAGGTGAACGTGGTGCGGGCCCGCTTGATCGGATGCAGGTCGATACGGCCGCTGTCGACGCGGCTCTCGTAGACGCCGTAGCCGACGCCGGGCCGCGCCAGTTGCATGATCACGTTCGCGGCGCCGGCCAGCAGCGCCACCCCCATCAGGCCGTCGTCGCGGGTGGCCCTGCGCTTGGAGAGCAGCGACGGGCGGGCCGCCGCCCGCGGCCGCGCGGGCTCGCTCACCGGGCGCTCGACGTGCGGGACCGGCTCGGTGACCGTCATCGGGCACTCCTCGTCGATAAAAGTGATAACGAATGTTTCCTGATATTGCCCTGCCCCGCTGACAGGTGTCAAGATGGCTGGATGGCACAGGTCCGGCCCTACCGCGGCGTCGAGGCGCCCGAGCGGCTGGCCCAGCGCAGGCGCCGGTTCCTCGAGGCCGGTCTCGCCCTGCTCGGCTCCGCCGGCGACGACCTGGCGGACCTGACGGTGCGGGCCATCTGCCGGCAGGCCGGTGTCGGCGTCCGGTATTTCTACGAGGGCTTCACCGACAAGGACGACTTCGTCGGCGCTGTTTTCGACTGGGTGATCGCCGACATCGCGGCCACGACGCAGGCCGCGGCGGCCGCCGCGACACCGAAGGACCGGACGCGGGCGGTGATGGCCGAGATCGTGCGCACGGTCGACGGCGACGCCCGCATCGGCCGCCTGCTGTTCAGCTCGCAGTTGTCCAACGCCGTCGTGGTGCGCAAGCGGGCTGAATCAGGCGCCCTGTTCGCCATGCTCTCCGGCCAGCACGTCAGTGCCGCGCTTCGTCGCGACCAGAACGAACGCATCAAGGCGACAGCACATTTCGTCGTCGGTGGCGTCGGGCAGACCATCAGCGCCTGGCTGGACGGCGAGCTGGCGCTGGCTCCCGATCAGCTCGCCGACCAGCTGACGGCGATCATCGACGACCTCAGTGCGCCGCGGCTGTTCCGCGACTGAGCGACCGGTCGGCCGCCGTCTTCGGCGGAGTCTGCGCCTCTTCACCGGTGAATTCACGTGTCCAGCAGGCGAACTCGAATGTGACGCCGTCGGGATCGAAGAAGTCGCCGAACTGAAGAAGTGCTGACCCACGCCACCCGGCAGATGGAGCGACTTGATCAGGGGCATACCCAGCACATTGCTGTAGAAGTCGACCGTCTTCTCCATGTCCGAACAAACCAGTGCCAGTGATTGATTCTGCCGAGCTCGAATTCGCGATTCGGATTGTGCGGCTTGATCATGCTCGGCTCCTGCGGTTATGGCGAAAAACCGGTCAAGCGGCAGAACTGAATCTAACATCGCATTCAGACCCGCTCAATGCCCGGAGAGGGGTTCACCGGCTGTGACGACCGCGCCCCGCCACGCCCTGCCCACCGCCGGTGGCCGGCATATCCGTGCGGCCACCGACTGGTCGGCGCCCACGGCGCCCATCCGCGAGGGAAGCCTGGCCTTGGTCCACGATCGCCTCGCCGAATACCGTTCCGACATGCGCGAACTGCCGATGTGCCGTGGCGGTGCTGTCGATGCGTGACCACTTCTGCTACACACGATGGTCGGGGGGCGAGGCCGCGTGCAACGCCGACGACGATGCGTGCGCCTCCACCCCCGCCGACGTCCTCCGTCGGGCGATCTACCACCAGGGGGCTGGGGGAACATGACCAGGACAGCAGGAACACCGGGGGTCACCCGCGAGTTCGTGGGGCTCGACTCGCCCACCGCGCGCCGGGCCGGCTCGGGCGGGCACCCCTGTCAGGGCATCTATTACCGGGGCGTTGGCCGTAAGCCCAAGGTCGCGATGATCGCCGCGCACTACCAGATCGACTTCTCCGAGCACTACCTCGCGGAGTACATGGCCACCCGCGGCATCGGGTTCCTGGGCTGGAACACCCGATTCCGCGGATTCGAGAGCAGCTTCCTGCTCGATCACGCACTGGTCGACATCGGTGTCGGTGTGCGATATCTGCGTGAGGTGCAGAACATCGAAACTGTTGTTTTGCTCGGCAATTCGGGCGGTGGGTCGCTGATGGCCGCATATCAGGCGCAGGCGCTGGACCGCCACATCACACCGCTGGACGGGATGCGCCCGGCGGCCGGCTTCATGGACCTGCCGCCCGCCGACGGCTACATCGCCAGCGCGGCGCATCCCGGCAGGCCCGACGTGCTCACCGCCTGGATGGACGCCGCTGTGATCGACGAGAAGGACCCGGTGGCAACCGATCCCGATCTCGACCTGTTCGACATGGGCAATGGGCCGCCCTACTCGGCCGAGTTCGTGAAGAGATACCGCGCGGCGCAGGTGGCACGCAACGAGGCGATCACCGACTGGGCCGAGGCCGAGTTGAAACGAGTGCAGGCCGCCGGCTTCTCCGACCGCCCGTTCAACGTGATGCGCACCTGGGCGGACCCGCGCATGGTCGACCCCACCCTCGATGCGAGCAAGCGGCCGCCGAACATGTGTTACGTCGGACCGCCGGCGAAGGCGAACCGCTCGGCGCACGGCGTCGCTTCGGCATGCACATTGCGCAACTGGCTCAGTATGTGGAGCCTGCGGCATTCCCAGACACGGGCAGAACCGCACCTCGCGCGCATCACCTGTCCCGCCCTGATCATCAACGCCGAGCAGGACACCGGCGTCTTCCCGTCCGATGCCCAGCGCATCTGCGGCGCACTGGCGAGTGAGGACAAGACGATGCGCTCGATCGACTCCGATCACTACTTCACCACCCCGGGTGCACGCAGCGAGAAGGCTGATCTCATCGCCAAGTGGATCGGCAAGCACTGGCGTTAGACTCCCTCGTCGGCGACGCCGCATGCGCATCGCCGGCACGGGAGGTGCTGTGACCGTGCGGGTGCTGGCGCACTTCACGCCCGGGCAGAAGGTGCTCGATCTCCTCGCCGCCGAGTCCGACTGGCTCGACGTGCGATTCTGCGCCGAGGACGACGACGCCACCCTGCACCGCGAGCTGCCCAGCGCCGACGTGATCTGGCATGTGCTTCGGCCGCTGTCGACAGACGACGTCCGGCGGGCCACCCGCTGCCGCCTCATCCACAAGCTCGGGGCCGGGGTGAACACCATCGACGTCGACGCGGCGACCGAACGCGGCATCGCGGTCGCCAACATGCCGGGCGC
Organism: Mycobacterium sp. NPDC050551; assembly: GCF_040674075.1. NCBI lineage: Bacteria > Bacillati > Actinomycetota > Actinomycetes > Mycobacteriales > Mycobacteriaceae > Mycobacterium > Mycobacterium sp. NPDC050551. The sequence goes on from NZ_JBFARC010000003.1 coordinate 257,043, forward strand.
CAACGCCCCCTCGGTGGCAGAGGGCACCGTTCTGCTCATGCTCGCCGCGCTACGCCGGTTGCCGGAGCTCGACCGCGCCACCCGAGCCGGCGAGGGCTGGCCGACGGATCCGAGTCTGGGCGAGACCGTGCGTGACATCGGCGGTGCGACAGTCGGTCTGGTCGGCTACGGCAACGTCGCCCAGCGGGTGGCCGCCGTCGTCGCCGTGATGGGGGCGACGGTGCTGCACACCAGCACTCGCGAGGACGGCCGTCCGGGCTGGCGGACACTGCCCGATCTGCTGGCGGCCAGTGACGTCGTCTCCCTGCATCTTCCGCTCACCGCACACACCGCCGGACTGCTCGACCGGGCGGCCCTTGCCCGCTTGAAGCCGGGGGCGGTGCTCGTCAACACCTCGCGCGGGCCGATCGTCGACGAGGCCGCCCTGGCCGATGCGCTGCGCTCCGGACGGCTGGCCGCTGCGGGCCTCGACGTCTTCGGCGAGGAGCCTGCGCCCGCCGACCATCCGCTGTTGGGCCTCTCCAACGTGGTCGTGACGCCGCACGTGGCCTGGTACACGGCAGACACCATGCGCCGTGACCTGGCAGAAGGCGTGGAGAACTGCCTGCGCCTGCACGAGGGCCGGGACCTGGTGAACGTGGTGAACCAGCCGGGGTAACCTGGCTCCCAACCGACCGGTTAATAGGGACGGCGCCCCAGGAGGCACGGCATGCCCATTGCGATCACCCCCGAACACACTGACCTCGCCGAATCGGTGCGGTCTCTGGTCGCGCGCGTCGCGCCGTCGGAGGTGCTGCACGAGGCACTCGAGAACCCGATCCCCAATCCGCCGCCGTTCTGGAAGGCCGCTGCCGAGCAGGGTCTGCAGGGGGTGCACCTTGCCGAGGGCGTCGGAGGCCAGGGGTTCGGGATCCTCGAGTTGGCGATCGTGGTCGCGGAATTCGGCTACGGCGCGGTGCCCGGCCCGTTCGTCCCGTCGGCGATCGCCAGTGCGCTCATCGCCGCGCATGACGCCGAGGCCGACGCACTGAGCGGACTCGCCTCGGGTGAGGTCATCGCCTCCTACGCCATCGACTCCGGCCTGACCGCCACCCGCCACGGTGACTGCCTGGTCATCCGCGGCGAGGTGCGCGCCGTCCCCGCGGCCGCCCAGGCCTCCGTGCTGGTGTTGCCCGTCGCGATCGAAAGCGGTGAGGAGTGGGTGGTTCTCGACGCCGACGCGCTCGAGATCGAACCCGTCCAGAGCGTCGACCCGCTGCGACCGGTCGCCGACGTCCGCGCCAACGCCGTCGAGGTGTCCGAGGACCGGGTGCTGTCGAACGTCAGCCGCACCCTGGCCCGCGCGCTCATCTCGACACTGCTGTCCGCCGAAGCCATCGGGGCCGCGCGGTGGGCCACCGACACCGCCACCGGCTACGCCAAGATCCGCGAACAGTTCGGTAGGCCGATCGGCCAGTTCCAGGCGATCAAGCACAAGTGCGCCGAGATGGTCGCCGACACCGAACGGGCCACCGCCGCGGTGTGGGATGCCGCCCGCGCGATCGACGAGGCGCGCGAGAACCCCCACAACAGTTATGAATTCGCCGCCGCGGTGGCCGCCACCCTGGCGCCCGCAGCCGGTCAGCACTGCGCCCAGGAGTGCATCCAGGTGCACGGCGGCATCGGCTTCACCTGGGAACACGACACCAACGTGTACTACCGGCGGGCGCTTGCGCTCGCGGCGAGCTTCGGCCGGACCGCCGACTACACCCAGCAGGTCGTCGACACCGCGACGGCCACCGGCATGCGCAGCATCGACATCGACCTGGACCCCGACACCGAGAAGCTGCGCGAGGAGATCCGCGCCGAGGTCGCCGCGCTCAAGGACATGGAGCGAGGCGAGCGGATCACCGCGATCGTCGAGGGCGGCTGGGTGCAACCGCACCTGCCCAGGCCGTGGGGCCGCGCGGCCGCCCCGGTCGAGCAGATCCTCATCGCCCAGGAATTCGCCTCCGGGCGGGTGAAGCGCCCGCAGATGGGCATCGCCGCCTGGCTGATCCCGTCGATCGTCGCGTTCGGCACCGACGAGCAGAAGCAGCGTTTCCTCCCGCCGACGTTCCGCGGCGAGATGATCTGGTGCCAGCTGTTCTCCGAGCCCGGCGCGGGTTCGGACCTCGCGAGCCTCACCACCAAGGCCACCAAGGTCGACGGCGGCTGGCGCATCACCGGCCAGAAGATCTGGACCACCGGCGCTCAGTACTCGCAGTGGGGCGCCCTGCTGGCGCGTACGGATCCGAGCGCGCCGAAACACAACGGCATCACCTACTTCCTGCTGGATATGGCCAGCGACGGCGTCGAGGTCAAACCGCTGCGCGAGCTGACCGGCAACGCGATGTTCAACACGGTCTTCATCGACGACGTGTTCGTGCCCGACGATCTGGTGCTCGGCGAGGTCGACCGCGGATGGGAGGTCAGCCGCAACACGCTGACCAACGAGCGGGTGTCGATCGGCAGCAGTGAGCCGCCGTTCCTGGCCAACCTCGAGGGCTTCGTCGACTTCGTGCGCGAGGGGCAGTTCGACCAGATCGCGCAGCACCGCGCCGGCCAGCTGATCGCCGAGGGCCATGCCGCCAAGCTGCTCAACCTGCGCTCGACGCTGCTCACCCTCGCCGGCGGCGACGCGATGCCGTCGGCGGCGATCTCCAAGCTGCTCTCGATGCGCACCGGCCAGGGCTACGCGGAGTTCGCGGTCTCCTCCTTCGGCACCGACGGCGTGATCGGCGACCCGAAGACGCTGCCGGGCAAGTGGGTCGAGTACCTCCTCGGCAGCCGGGCCACCACGATCTACGGCGGCACCACCGAGGTGCAGCTGAACATCATCGCCGAACGGCTGCTCGGACTGCCGCGCGACCCGTAGGCCGCCGCTCGCGAGGAGGACCACCACGGACGTCACGCTGAGGCAGCTGCGGTACTTCGTCGTGCTCGGCGAGGAACTGAACTACCGGCGCGCCGCCGAACGCCTGTTCATCACACAGCCCGCTCTGTCGACGGCGATCAAACAGCTCGAGCACCAGTTCGGCGTGCTGCTGTTCAACAGGAGCACCCGCGAGGTCGCGCTGACCGACCTCGGCGCGGCGTGGCTGCCGCAGGTGCAGCAGGCGATCTCCGGTGTCGACGCCGTCGTCGACAACCTGGTCATCCTGTCGGGCACCAGGCAGGGGGTCCTGCGGGTCGGTTACCTCATCGGCACCGGCGCGGACCTGCTCTTCCGCGTGGTCCGACACTTCGAGGCCGCCTACCCCGAGGTCAGCGTCGAGCCCATCGAGTACGACTTCGCCGATCCGACAGCGGGTCTGGCCGACGGCAGCACCGAGGTCGCGATCATCCGGCCACCGGTCGATTTGCCGGAGCACCGGATGCTGGTGCTCGACTCCGAGTCGTGGATGGCGTGCCTGCCGCGCGACCATCCGCTGGCCGACCGCCACGAGGTCGAGATCGCCGAACTGCTCGACGACCCCATCGTGTGCGCGCCGCTGACGGCAGGCACATGGCGCGACTACTGGCTGGCGATGGACGCCCGCGGCAACCGGCCGCCGGCGATCGCCGCGGTGGCGGCGACCTACGAAGCCGAGACGACGTCGATCGCGCGTGGTCTCGGCATCAGCTTCACCACCTCGTCGGTGGCCAGGTTCTACGACCGGCCGGGCATCGTTTACGTGCCGATAACGGATCGGCCGCCCAGCTACACGGCGTTGGCGTGGCACCCGCAGAAGCTGTCGCCCCAGGCGGATGCGCTGGTCAGGCACGTGCAGTCGCAGTGGAGCTTCGGCGAGTCGGCGCCCGACGCCGATCACTCATAAGCCGTCGTTATGAGTACATCAAAACCTCGAACTTCCGGTGTCCGGCCGATGACGCTTTTCTGTCTTCAGGTGTTCTTCCCATTGGCTTGACCTGGAGCGACCATGACAGACGCAATGACATCACCCACTCATTCAGAACAGCGACCGCCCGCGCCCAACGCAGAGGACGCCAAACTCGCTGAACTCGGCTACACGCAGAAGCTGGACCGTTCGGTCGGCACGCTGGCCTCGTTCGCCATCGGGTTCGCGACCATCAGCGCCACCACCGCGGTGTTCACCGGCTTCGGCGCCGGCTACTTCACCGCGGGCGCACCCTTCGTGTGGACGCTGCTGCTGGCCGGGGCGGTGTTCACACTGTGGACGTTCATCGCCGCCGACCTCACCGCGAAGCTGCCGCTGGCGGGTTACTCCTACCAGTGGATCAGCCGCATCAACGGCCCTGACCTCGCCTGGTTCACCGGCTTCATTGCGCTGATGGGCTGGGTGTGCGGCATGACCGGCGTCGGCTTCATCCTTTCGGGTTATCTCGGCGGTCTGTTCGGCTGGAGCATGACCCAGAGCACCCAGATCCTGCTCGCCATCGCCGTCGTGTTCGTCTGCGTGCTGATCAACATCTACGGCGTCCGGTTCGCCACGATGGTCAACAACATCGGCGTCAGCCTGGAACTCGTCATCACCGTCGGCGCCACCGCGCTGATCGCGATCATCGCCTTCTCCGCGCCGGAGAACCACCAGCCCATCTCGGTGTTGTTCACCGGCGGCGAGTCCGGAGACAAGGACTCCTACATGTTGGCCTGGCTCGCAGCCGCGCTCGGCCCGTTCTTCGGCCTGATCGGTGTGGAGTCCGGAGCCGACGTCGCCGAGGAGACCAAGGACGCGCGCCGCGTCGTGCCGAGGACGATGTTCTACGCGCTTGCCACCTCGATCGTCATCGAACTGCTGATGTACGTCGTGTACGTGCTCGCGATCAAGGACACGGCCGCGGTCGAGGCCAACGCCGCGGCGCCGATCGAGGAGATCATCACCCAGCAGGCGGGCCCCCTCGTCACCAAGATCGTCGTCGCCATCGCTCTGACGAACATCCTCGCCTGCCTGCTGGCCAACATCCTGGTAGCCACCCGGCTCACCTACTCGATGGCCCGCGACAACATGCTGCCGTTCTCCCAGGTGTGGCGGCACGTGTCACCGAAGAGCAAGGCGCCCACCTACGCCGTGCTCGGGCTGGGCTGCCTGTCGACGGTGCTGCTGCTCTCGGCGCTGGTGAACGAGAAGGCGTTCAACTACATCATCGGCATCGCGTCGCTGCTGTTCTTCTTCGTCTACATCCTGCAGACCATCGGACTGCTGGTGGGCTACCGCAGGGGCACCATCCCGCAGGGCGAACCGGGCACCTTCGATCTCGGCCGGTTCCGGTTGCCGCTCTACGTCACTGCACTGGTTGTGTTCGTCGGCGTCGCCGTCGCGCTGCTGTTCCTCCCGCAGTTCACCAGCAACAAGTGGATCTTCCTCGGCATCGTGGCGCTGGCCGCCGTGTGGTGGGCCACCGGCTTGAAGTCGCGGCTGCGCAACGGATCCGCCGGCGCCACCTACGCCAAGACCCACGGTATCTGACGAACCCCCGCCGACTCCGCGTCCACGGCACCGGCCACTCGGCCGTGCGCGCCAGGGATGCAGTCTCATCGCAATCACGAAAGGACACATCATGACCAGTACTCTCGGCACCAGCAATCTCGTCGCCGTCGAACCCGGCGCCATCCGCGAGGCCACTCCGCCCGGTTCGGTGATCCAGTACAGCGACTACGAACTCGACACCTCGAGTCCGTTCGCCGGCGGCGTGGCATGGATCGAGGGCGAGTACATGCCCGCCGAGGACGCCAGGATCTCGATCTTCGACACCGGATTCGGCCACTCCGACCTGACCTATACGGTCGCGCATGTCTGGCACGGCAACATCTTCCGGCTCGGCGACCATCTCGACCGGTTGCTCGACGGCGCCCGCAAGCTCCGCCTCGACCCGGGGATGACCAAGGACGAACTCGCCGACATCACCAAGCGCTGTGTCAGCCTCTCGCAACTCCGTGAGTCGTTCGTGAACCTCACGGTCACCCGGGGTTACGGAAAACGCAAGGGCGAGAAGGACCTGACGAAGCTCACCCACCAGGTGTACATCTACGCGATCCCGTACCTGTGGGCGTTCCCTCCCCAGGAGCAGATCTTCGGCACCACCGCGATCGTCCCCCGCCATGTGCGCCGCGCCGGGCGCAACACCGTCGACCCGACGATCAAGAACTACCAGTGGGGTGACCTGACGGCCGCCAGCTTCGAGGCCAAGGATCGCGGCGCGCGCACCGCGATCCTGCTCGACTCCGACAACTGCGTCGCCGAGGGCCCGGGCTTCAACGTCTGCGTCGTCAAGGACGGCGTACTGGCGTCGCCGTCGCGAAACGCGTTGCCGGGCATCACCCGTAAGACGGTGTTCGAGCTCGCCGACGCGATGGGCATCGAGGCCACGCTGCGCGACGTCACCAGCCACGAGCTCTACGACGCCGACGAGCTGATGGCCGTCACCACCGCCGGTGGCGTCACCCCCATCAACTCGCTCGACGGTGAGCCGGTGGGCGACGGCGCGCCCGGCCCGATGACCGTCGCGATCCGGGACCGGTTCTGGGGCCTGATGGACGAGCCCGGCCCACTGATCGAAGCCATCGAGTACTGAGGCGGCGGGAGCGCACGGCCCGCGCCGTCAGGCGAGCGTCGCACGAAGCGCCGCCAGCGCCGCAGCACTGCGATCCAGCCGGCCGGGCTCCGGCAGCGCCAGCTCGGGAAGCCAGGGGACGTCCCTGTCGAGGTGTCCCAGTCCGCCGACGATTCCGCATGCGAGCGCAGCCACCGTGTCGGTGTCGCCGCCGAGCATGACGGCATCGCGCGCGGCGTGGGCCAGACCCCAGCGGTGCTGTCCGGATCGCCGGACCACCGTGATGACCGCGGCCGCCGTCTCGATCCCGTCGAGCGACACACCGTCGTGACCCGGCTGCCACCGGCCGGTGAGGGCGTCGGACAACGGCGCCCACACGGTGTCCGGCCTGGCGAACCGGCCTTTGACATAACGGATCTCGGTGGACGCCGCGTCGAGGAGGTGATCGATGCCGGCCGCCTCGACGGCCGCCGCGGCCATCGCCGTCACCACGCAGGCGGCGCCGACCGCCCCCGCGGCGCCATGGGTGGTGCGGGACAACCGCGTCACGACGCGGCGCCGCAGCCCGGCCGCCGCCGTCGGGATGCCCCAGCCGATCGGCAGTGATCGCATGGCCGCGCCGTTCGTGTCGCCGGTAGGCGCACGCAGACCTCCGGTGCGACCGAATCGTTCGACGGCGGCGTGGGTGCTCGGACCGATCCCGCGGATGCCGGGCACCGCGTCGGCGAGACGGGTCAGGAAGTCCCGCTCATCCACCTCGGCGCCACGGTCGGCGAGGTAGTCGGCCGTCAGCAGCATCAGTGCCGTGTCATCGGAGGTGGCGCCCGGCGGCCACCCCGCGCGACGGGGGACCTCCGGCACCGCGTCGGGGTCGATGGCCGCAGGCCGGTAACCCTCCCAGGGCACACCCGTGGCGTCCCCGACGGCGAACGCCACGAGCCCCGCGCGGATCCTGTCCTCGAGCGCCGTCATGTCCCCAGCCTGCCCCGCGAGACGGTTCGAGGCGATTGGTCCGGGTAGCCGGTGTCCATGACCAACGATGTGGAGAAGCGGTGGGACGATCCGCCGACCTTCCGGGCGGCGATCACCTACACCGCCGTGGTCGTCGCGGTGGCGGGCATCGCGTTCGCGATCTACGCGCTTGCTGCGCGCGATTCATTGGTGGTGGCCTCGACGGTGCCGGCCATCCTGTTGCTCGGCGGCATCGGTGCCTTCGTGAAGACCTACCGGGTGTGGAAGGCGCGTGGCGCCTGGCCGGCCTGGCAGGGCGCCGGGTGGTTCCTGCTCGCGCTGATGCTGGTGGCGCTGTCGATACCCGGCGCGGCCATCATGGCGGTGCAGGCCGTGGCGTAGTCCTACGGCAGGATCGAGTCGACGTACCCGCCGTCCACCCGCACCGCCGCGCCGGTGGTGGCCGACGCCAACGGAGATGCCAGGTACGTCACCAGATTCGCGATCTCCTCGGGTTCGATGAGGCGCTGCAACAACGACTGTGGCCGGTGCAGGCGCATGAATTCGCGCTGCGCCTCGTCCCACGGCAGCATGGGGTCCACCAACTCGTAGACGAACTTCTCGACACCCGCGGTGTGCGTCGGCCCGGCGATCACCGAGTTGACCGTGACGCCAGTCCCCGCGGCATCCTTGGCGAAGCCCCGCGACACCGCCAGCAGCGCCGTCTTCGACACCCCGTAGTGGATCATCTCCTCGGGGATGACGATGGCCGAGTCGCTGGCGATCTGAATCGCCCGGCCCCAGCCGCGGTCGGTCATCCCGGGCAGATAGCTCCGGATGAGTCGCACCGCGGCGAGCACGTTCACCTCGAAGTAGGTGCGCCACTGGTCGTCGGTGATCTCCCGCGCAGGCACCGCGCCGAAGATGCCGAGATTGTTGACCAGGATGTCGACGGCAGGCAGTTCGCGCAGCAGCTCGGCGACCCCGTCGTCGGTGCTGACGTCGGCCGCGATGCCGACCACGTCGCCGTCGAGCGCGGCCACCGCCTCGTCCACCCGGTCATGGCTGCGGCCGTTCACCGCCACGCGGGCGCCGGAGGCCGCCAGGCTGCGGGCGATCGCCAGGCCGATGCCCTGGGTGGAACCGGTGACGAGTGCTGTCTTACCGCCGAGATCGATGTTCACACTGGTTTACGACGGCCTGCGCTGCCGGACTATTCCGTCAGCTCTCCACGTCGATCTCGCGGAGCTCCCTCTTGAGGATCTTTCCGGTGGGGTTGCGGGGCAGCTCGTCGAGGAAGATCACCTCGCGCGGCACCTTGTAGCGCGCGAGGTTCTCCTTGACGTAGGTCTTGATGGTCTCCTCGTCGACGCTAGCGCCGTCGACCTTGACGACGAACGCCCGGAGCCGGTGACCCCACTCCTTGTCCTCGACGCCGAGCGCGGTGGCCTCGACGACCTCTGGATGGCCGCTGATCAGGTCCTCGACCTCGGCGGGGAAGACGTTCTCACCGCCGGAGACGATCATCTCGTCGTCGCGGCCGCTGACGTAGAGAAGTCCGTGCTCGTCGAAGTAGCCGACGTCCCCGGAGGACATCAGGCCGTCGATGATCTGTTTGTGGCCACCGCCGGTGTAGCCCTCGAACGGGAAGGTGTTGCCGACGAAGATGCGGCCCACCTCGCCCTTGGGCACCTCCTTGCCGTTCTCGTCGTAGAGCTTGACTCTGACGCCCTTGACGACGGGGCCGACCGTGGCCGGGTTCTTCTGCAGATCCTGCGGGCGGGCGATGGAGGCGAACGCGATCTCGGTGGACCCGTAGAGGTTGTAGACGACGGGCCCGATGTCCTTCATCGCGCGTGTCGCGAGTTCGGCGCCGAGCTGCGAACCGGACACGAACACGATCCGCAGCTTCGACAGATCGGGCTTGGGGTCCGTCTTCTCCAGTTGGTCGAGGATCCGGGACAGCATCACCGGAACGACGACCATCGCCGTCACGCCGTGCTTCTCCAGATCGTCGAGCACGGTCGCCGGCTTGAACCGCCGCCGCAGCACCAGCGTGGAGCCCAGCATCATCGCGATCGTCGCGTGCAGGAAGCCCAGCGCGTGGAACATCGGTGCGGGCAGTGACGTGATCTCACCGGCCTTGAACGGCACATGCGACAACACGCCGCCGATGGGCGCCAGCGACGGCGGGGTGCTGCGGTTGGCGCCCTTCGGGGTGCCGGTCGTCCCGCTGGTGAGGATGATGATCGACGAGTGCTTCGACGCCTTGGGCGCCGGGGTCTTGCTGCTGCGCTCGACGATCTCGGCCAGCGTCTCCGCGGAGCTCTCGGAGGGTTCGTCGTTGTCGGGGTTGGTGCCGAGCGCCCGCAGGAAGCCCAGCTCGGGCTCGGCCTGCGCCATCGCCTTCGTGTACTCGTCGTCGTGGATGATGACCTTGGCGCCTTCGCGCTCGGACACCTCCTTGACCTGTGGGCCGGAGAACTCGCTGTTGAGCAGGATGATGCGGGCCCCGGTACGTGCGGCGCCGTACACCGCGACGAGGAACCAGCGGTGGTTGCGGGCCAGGATCGCGACTCCGTCGCCACCCTTGACGCCCTTCGCGAGAAGGGCGTTGGCGACCGCATGCGCGGCGGCGTCGAGTTCGCCGAACGTCATCTCGCCGTCATCGTCGATCACGGCCGCGCGGTGCGGCGTGCGGCGTGCGTTGAGCGCCGGGATCATGCCGAACTCGCCCCATCGGCGGATGTCGGCCAGCATGGCGGCGACGTTCTGCGGCGGCTCGACCTTGAAGGCCCCCGCCTCGAACATCTTGCGCGCGTAGTGCAGTTCGGCCGAGCCCCGGTCGAGATACTGCTTGGCCTTCGCGGCAGCCTGCAACGGGAGATCAGTCAGCTTCGGCATGACCACACCTTATGTGTTCCATGTCGCACCGGAGGGCGGTATCGCCAGTCCCTACCATTGCTGGTATGGCCGGATCCGCGTCGAAGGGTCAGTCGCTCGAGGTGGCCGGTCGGCAGGTGTCGATCACCCATCCGGACAAGGTCGTCTTCGAGGCATTCGAGAGCCGTCCGGCGGTCACCAAGCTCGACCTGATCCACTACTACCTCGCGGTCGCCGACGGTGCGCTGCGCGGCGTCGAGGGCCGGCCGATGATCCTGAAACGCTTCGTCAAGGGCATCTCCGAGGAAGCGGTGTTCCAGAAGCGCGCCCCGAAGAACCGTCCGGATTTCGTCGACGTCGCCGAGCTCCGCTACGCCTCGGGCACCTCGGCCGAGGAAGCGGTCATCCGGGACGCCGCAGGCCTGGCGTGGGCGGTGAACATGGGCTGCGTCGACCTCAACCCGCATCCGACGCGCGCCGACGACCTCGCCCATCCCGACGAGCTGCGCGTCGACCTCGATCCCATGCCCGGCGTCGACTGGCGCCAGATCGTCGCCGTCGCCCAGGTCGCCCGCGAGGTGCTCGAGGACCACGGACTCACGGCGTGGCCGAAGACGTCCGGCTCTCGCGGCTTCCACATCTATGCGCGCATCCACCGCCGCTGGCCGTTCAAGTTCGTCCGGCTCGCCGCGCAGGCGGTCGCCCGCGAGGTGGAGCGGCGAGCGCCCGACCTCGCCACCGCGCGGTGGTGGAAGGAGGAGCGCGAAGGCGTGTTCGTCGACTTCAACCAGAACGCGTTCGACCGCACCGTGGCCTCGGCGTACTCGGTGCGCGCACTTCCCGACGCCCGGGTGTCCACGCCGCTGCGGTGGGACGAGGTGGCCGGGTGCCGGCCGGAGGCGTTCACCGTCGTGACCGTGCCTGCCCGGTTCGCCGAACTCGGCGACCCGTGGGAGGGCATGGACGACCACCCGGGCGCCCTGGACGGGCTGCTCGACCTGGCGGACCGGCTGGGGCCGGCGGAGAAGGCGCCGCGGGGGGCCGCCCGCGGATCGACTGCGGGGACCGGACGGCGCCACTCGACGATGCCGCTGATCGAGATCGCCAGGACCAAGACCAAGGACGAGGCGATGGCGGCGCTGGACACCTGGCGCGGTCGGCATCCCGCGGTCGCCGAACGCCTGGAGCCCGCCGACGTGCTGGTGGACGGCATGCGTGGGCCGAGCTCCATCTGGTACCGGATCCGGATCAACCTCCAGCACGTTCCGCGGGATCAGCGGCCACCGCAGGAAGAACTGCTCGCCGACTACAACCCGTGGGAGAACTACTCCGGCGGCCAGATGCGGGATCGCTGAGCGAACACCTGTCGAGAACTCGGAGAAACGTCGCGGTACCCACCGAACGTTAAGGATATGCGGCCGGAGTCTAAGACCTTCATGTGAAACCGGTGAGTAACAAAAGCCGCCGAGACCTGCCGAAATCCTGTTCTTACCAAAGGCTTAGCGCTCACCACCCAGCCGCCTTAGATTGGCCGCTTAGCTTTGGGGACATGTTCGAGCGGCGGCGCACGAAACGCCGCTACAGCGAACCAACGGAGGGAGGCAGGTCATGGCACTGAGAAGCGTCGACTCAACCCCCGGTGTTGCCTTTCGGTACGGCAACCCGGCGACCGACTGCGACGGTGTGCGGATGCGGGCATGCTGCCGCCAGCTGGCCACCGTGGTGACGGTCAGCGGCGACATCGACACCAGCAACGCCAACTGCGTCCGCGCCTACGCCAAGCGCAACATCCTCGCCGAGAAGCCGCTCGTGATCGACATGAGCAGCGTGACCTCCTTCTCCGTGCAGGCCGTCGAGTTGCTGTTCGATCTGGACGACGACTGCTACCGCACCGGTGTCGAGTGGGCACTGATCGCCAGCCCTCCGGTTCTGCAGGCGCTGCGGGCCACCGGCCCGGAGTCCGACTTCCCGCTCGTCGGCTCGGTGCCTGAAGCCATGCACCACTTCCGCGAGGGCATTCTGGCTCGCCGCCGGTTGCTGCCGCTGCTGACCAAGACCGCCTAGAGAAAGTCGAGATAACCATGTTGATTGACGTCCGCTGGCTGTCGTTCCTGCTGAAGCGCCGCCACCACCAGAGCCATCCCGCCGCCGCGTAGCGGCGACTGATCGATCCGATCGCCTCCGCCGAACACCGGCGGTGCGGTTCTCCAGACGACCCGAAGGCCGCGGAGCCACCAGGCTCCGCGGCTTTCGTCGTCCGGCGGGTCGATTCACCTGCGTCCCTGCAGCACAGCCTCGATGTTGCGCTCGGCCAGCGCGGTGATGGACATGAACGGGTTGCAACCGAGGTGACCGGGCAGCAGCGACGCATCGTTGACGTACAGGCCGTCGTATCCGTTGACCCGGCCGTAGCCATCGGTGGCGCGGCCGCGCACACATCCGCCGAGCGGGTGAACGGTGTTGGGCGCGAACACCTCTCCGTCGAAGATGTCGTCACGGTACTCGACATCGTTGGCCTGGGTGATCCGGTCGAACACCGCGCGGGCCCGTGCGGTGAGATGCTCGGTATGGCCCTGGGGCCAGAGGATGTCGATCGAGTCGGAGCCCTTGTCGTAGGTGATCGCGGCGCGGTCACCGGTCTTGACCATCACGTAGTAGCCCAGCGCATAAGTCTCCACCGGTAACGGAATCGAGAACATGCTCGCGTACACCGGGTTGTCCGGATCGTCGCGGCCGTCGAGGTTGATCATGCCCATGATCGACTGCTGCGTGCCCGCCGGTGTGTTGTCACTGAGCATGTGCGCGACCATCATGTCGCCGTTGTTGCCATAGCCGCCGCCGATCTCGGAGCTCAAATTCGGCAGCGTGCCCGTGTCGCGAGCCTTCAGCAGCAGCTTCGTGGTGCCCAGCACTCCCGCGTTGAGATGCAGTTGATCGCAGCCGATCTCCTCGCGGGCCACCTCGGTCCCCCATCGGTCGATCTCGCGCACCGACACCACGTACTCGCCGCTGCGCTCGCGACGGATGTCGGTGACCTCGGTGAGGGGGCGAAGGCTGACGTTGCCGGTGGCCAGCGCCGCCGCGATGTAGGTCTGATCGACGCTGCCGAAACGCCCGTGGTTGTTGCCGAACTGCTGCTCGAAGTCCAGGGCGGATCGCGGAACCTGCCCCGCCTCTTCTTGTTTCATGTAGTCGAAGGAGTAGGCGCTGCCGTTGTAGTCGACGGAGTAACCCGCCGCCGCGGCATACTGCCGGCCCACCCGGGCGTACTGGTAGTAGGGCGTGCGCTCGAACCAGTCCATGTCGCGGTAGTTGATGCGCAGTGTGGACTTCGCTCGCTCGACGTAGGTGCCGAGGAACTCGGCGGGGTCGATGTCGGGGAATGCCTCCCGCAGCTGCGCCGTGGTGGGGATCGCGGCGATCGCTGCGTTGACCATCGACCCGCCGCCCACCCCGATTCCCCGGAAGACGTTGTGGGCGCCGTGCACCGCCTTCTCGCAGATGCCTGCCTGCACCGGCTGGGCCGACGGCGTCCGCTGAGCCACCATCTCCATCGAGATGCCCTGGAAAGACGGAACGAGGCTGGGCGGGGTCTCGGTGAACCAGCCCGCCCGGGTGTCGGCGGGCAGGATCCGGGAGAACCGCTTGCCGTCGTCGTCGGCGGCATCCCAGAGCCGTCCCATCTCGAGGATGAGCGTCTGCACGCCCGCCTGCCCGAGCCGAAGCGCGGACACACCGCCGCCGTAACCGCTGCCGACCACGATCGCCGGGAAGTGGCTTCGCGTGCGCGTCGGGCGTGCACCTGATTCCAGCCACACCGATGCGCCGGCGGTGGCCGCCACGGCCGCCGCGCCGGCCTGAAGGAACCGTCGTCGCGACAGCACCGTCATCCCCGGCCCTCCGATCCTTCGTCGACTCGGACTAGAGCGAATCTACAATACTTAACTAAAAATGCAATCCTGTGTGTCCTTCATGCCCTGAAGACAAAGTCCGACTTGTCCCGCACGCCACAGTCCGGACAGTTCCAGTCCGGTGGCACCACGGTCCACGGCGTGCCAGGCGGGAATCCCTCACGGTCGTGGCCTGCATTTTCGTCGTACCGATAGCCGCATTCCGGGCAGAACGCCGAACCCACTGTTGCTCTCCTCTCGCGCGGGCCGACCACGTGCGGGCCGCGCGAGACTGTAAACAGAGTTATGTTACGAACGTGTTACCACATTTGCAGAGTTGGTAACAGCAAGGTAGATAGGTAGTCCATGGGATCCACTGCATCGCCCAGTCGCCCCCGGACCGTGCACACCGAGCGCGGCGAGATCCCCATTCCCCGATGGCACGACCCGAAGCGGTACCTCTGGCTGCTGGGGGCGGTCGTGCCCGCCAACGTCGCCGCGTCCTGGCTCGCCGTGTACCTCACGGGTAACGGCCTGTTCTGGTGGTTCACCCCGGCACTCGCGTTCGTCGCCGTGCCCGTCCTGGACTGGGTGGTGGGCGACGACGCCGAGAACCCGCCCGACAGTGCGCTGGCGTGGCTGGAGCACGACCGGCTCTACCGCTGGGCGACGTATCTGTACCTACCCAACCAGTACGGGTCGGTTCTGCTCGCGTGCTGGTTCTGGGCCGGCGGTGGGTGGCTGACGATGTCTGTCGCCGACAAGGTCGGCTTGATGGTCACGGTCGGCATCATCGGCGGCATCGCGATCAACACCGCCCACGAGCTCGGCCACAAGCGCGCACCCGCGGAGAAGCGGCTGAGCAAGGTGGCTCTCGCGCAGACCTGGTACGGCCACTTCTACATCGAGCACAACCGCGGTCACCACGCGCGGGTGGCCACCGCCGAGGATCCCGCGAGCGCGAGATTCGGCGAAAGCCTCTACGCGTTCATCCCGCGCTCGGTGCTGGGCAGCCTCCTCTCCGCGTGGCGGATCGAGAGCGCACGGTACGAGCGCCTCGGCCGGTCCCGCTGGACGTTGCGCAACGATGTGCTCAACGCCTGGCTGATGAGTGCCGTGCTGTTCGTCGTGCTGGTCGCGTGGTTCGGAATCACGGTGCTGCCGTGGCTGATCGGGCAGGCGATCATCGGCTTCTGCCTCCTCGAGGCGGTCAACTACCTCGAGCATTACGGGTTGCGCCGGCAGAAGCTTCCCGACGGTCGGTACGAGCGGGTGCGCGCCGCGCACAGCTGGAACAGCAACACCGTCGTCGCCAACGTGTTCCTCTTCCACCTGCAGCGCCACTCCGACCACCACGCGCATCCGCTGCGGCGCTATCAGTCGCTGCGCCACGCGGACGAGGCACCGCAGTTGCCCGGCGGTTACGCCACCATGCTCGTGCTCGCCTTGGTGCCGCCGCTGTGGCGCCGGGTGATGGACTGGCGGGTGGTGCAGCACTACGGCGGCGACATCCGGTTGGCCGCACTGAGTCCGCGGCACCAGCGGGGTCTGCTGGTCGCCTCCGCACCCGCAGGCTCAGTGACGATCGGCGGAGCTCACCCCGCGGCGACCGCGACCACCCGCACGACGGTGAAGCGGCGCCGCGAGATCCGCCAGCCCGCGGCGGTGCGGGCGAATTCGTCGTCGTAGAACCCGGCGGCGTTCACCCCAGAGGTGTTGTCGGCAGACATGATCAGCGCGTCGACGTAGCTGCGCGCCGACGCCGTGTCGCCGTCCACCGCGACGGCGTGGTTGGTGATCCGGTGCAGCGTGTGGCCGGCCATCGCGTGCGTCTGCTTCATGAAATCGCTGACGGCGTCGACCCCGTCCCAGCTGCCGATCTCGCCGTAGTCGAGGACGCAGTCGTCGGTGAAGACCGTGCGGAACAGCGGCCAGTCCCGCCGGTCGATACCGGTCGCGTAGCGCACCAGGACGTCACTGATGTCGAGGCGATCCTGCACGTCGGTCATGGTCTCTCCGTTCTTCGCGGGTCAAGGGTCAGGCGATGGCGCCGGCCGCCTTGAGGGCGTCGATGCGGTCCCAGTCCATGCCGATATCCATCAGCACCAGTTCGGTGTGCTCCGATGCCTGCGGAGCGCGGGTGGTCTCCAGCGGTTCGTGGTTGAACTGCACCGGGCCGCGCACGACCTTGAACGGCGCGCCGCCGTCGTTGGCCTCGACCTCGACGATCATGTCGTTGGCCAGCGCCTGCTCGTCGGCGCCCAGGTCGACGAGGCTCTGGAACGGCGCCCACTGCCCCTTCATCGTCTTGAGGTGCTCACGCCAGTAGTCGAACGGCTTGCTGCGGATCGAGTCCGCGATGTGTTCTGCTGCGGCAGCGGCATTCTCGATCAACGGCAGGACATCGCTGAACCGTGGGTCGTCGGCCAGTTCCGGCAGTCCGAGATGCTCGAACGCGTCGCGGATGTACCCGGTCGGGCTGACGATGCAGAGGTTGATGGTGCCGCCGTCGGAGGTCAGGTAGTTCCCGAGAAACGGGTTGACCGTCGGCCCTACGGCGTCGGGCAGAAGCGAACGCATGGTCTCGCCGGTCTCCATACCCTGCGTGACGCTGGCTCCCGCGGCCCACCACGCGGTGCTCAGCAGCGACACGTCGAGTTCGACCGCCTCGCCCGTGCGTTCGCGGTGGAACAGCGCCGCCGAGATGCCGCCGGCGATGTTCATCCCGCCGATCGAGTCACCGAACGCCGGAATCCCCTGCGACAGGGCGCCTCCCAGCCCCTCGGGTGTCAGCGCGTGCCCGACGCCGCTGCGGGTCCAGAAGGCGGTGCCGTCGAAGCCGCCGGTGTCGCGTTCGGCTCCCTTGTCGCCGTATGCGCTGCCGCGGGCGTAGATGATGTTCGGGTTGGCGGCGCGGATGTGCTCGATGTCGAATTTGTTCTTCTGGCGCTGCGCGGGCATGTAGTTGGTCAGGAACACGTCGGAGGTCTTGGCGATCTCGTAGAGCACCTCCTGACCGCCCGGCGTGGACACGTCGATGCCGACGCTGCGCTTGCCGCGGTTCGGGTGCTCGATCAGCGGATGGCGGTTCGGGTCGAGCTGCTTGCCGCCCATGTTGATGAACCCGCGCTGGGTGTCACCGCGCACCGGATGCTCCACCTTGATCACATCGGCGCCCCAGTCGGCGAGGATGGCCCCCGCGGCCGGAACGAACGTGAACTGTGCGACCTCGAGGACCCGCACGCCGTCCATCACCTTGATCACTATCGGACCTCTCTCCGTCGAACGGTCTGCCCTCACCCTAGTGGGCCACTTACCGTTGCACCGACGGTACGAGGCCGCCCGATGAACAGGACGGCAGCGCCGGATCGCTTTAGGGTCGAGCAATGAATCGTCTCGACCGCTTCTTCGAGATCTCGGCGCGCGGGTCGACGGTAGGCACCGAGATCCGCGGCGGTGTCGTCACGTTCATCGCGATGGCCTACATCATCGTGCTGAACCCGATCATCCTGTCGAGCTCCGAGGACGTGACCGGCGGTCGCCTCGAATTCGACCAGGTGTCGGCGACGACGTCGCTGGCCGCCGGCGTGATGACGATCCTGTTCGGCGTCATCGCCCGGATGCCGTTCGCGTTCGCCGCGGGGCTGGGCATCAACTCGTTCCTGGCGACCACCGTCGTCGGCGAGCTCACCTGGCCGGAGGCGATGGGACTGGTCGTCATCAACGGCCTGATCATCGTGCTGCTCGCCGCGACCGGCCTGCGCAGGCTGGTGTTCGACGCCGTGCCGATGGAGCTGAAGCTGGCGATCACCGCGGGCATCGGGTTGTTCATTCTCTTCATCGGGGTGGTCGACGCGGGCTTCATCGGGTCGACCGGGGCGCCGTCGCCGCCGGTGGGCCTGGGCTTCGGGGGCGTCGGCTCCATCAACACCGTCCCGACGGTCATCTTCGTGTTCACCCTGCTGGTGACCGCCGTGCTGGTGGCCCGGCGGGTGCGCGGTGGCATCCTCATCGGGCTCGTCGCAGGCACCCTGGTGGCCGTCGCGGTGGAGGCGATCTGGGAGTTGGGGAAGGCCACCGAGCGACCGGGCGGCTGGAGCCTGTCGGTGCCGACGCTATCGGGTTCGCCGTTCGCCCTGCCGGACCTGTCGCTGGTCGGCGCGTTCAGCCTGGACAGCTTCGGCCGCATCGGCGTGCTGGCCGCGCTGATGCTGGTGTTCACCCTGGTCTTCACCAACTTCTTCGACGCGATGGGCACGTTCACCGGCCTGTCCCGGGAGGCAGGCCTGGCCGACGACGACGGCACCTTCCCGCGGTTGAAGTCGGCGCTGATCGTCGAGGGCGCGGGCGCGGCGGTCGGCGGTGCGACGTCGGCGTCGTCGAACACGGTGTTCATCGAGTCGGGCGCCGGTATCGAGGAGGGCGCGCGCACCGGGCTGGCGAACCTGATCACCGGCGCGCTGTTCCTCGCCGCCATGTTCGTCACCCCGCTGGCCTCCATCGTGCCGACCGAGGTCGCCGCGGCCGCACTGGTGGTCGTCGGCGCGATGATGGTCTCGCACCTGCGCCACATCGACCTGTCGGAATTCTCGGTGGCGCTGCCCGTCGTGCTGACCGTGGCGACGATGCCGTTCAGCTACTCGATCGCCAACGGCATCGGCGTCGGCTTCATCGCCTGGGTGGTGCTGCGCTCGGCCGTCGGCAAGGCGCGCGAGGTCAGCCCGCTGCTGTGGGTCGTCGCCGCCGGCTTCCTGCTCTACTTCGCCCGCGACTGGATCGAGTCCCTCGTCGGTGCGTGATCGGAACGGTTGAACCAGGCCGTGGCCGGTAATCTGCTCACCATGACGGAGACCCGATGAGCGCCGGTCTGTTCGCCCTTCTCGACGACGTGGCCGTGCTCGCCCGCCTCGCGGCGGCATCGATCGACGACATCGGCGCGGCCGCCGGGCGCGCCACCGTGAAGGCCGCCGGCGTCGTCGTCGACGACACCGCGGTGACGCCGCAGTACGTGCACGGTCTGGCGGCCGAGCGGGAACTGCCGATCATCAAGCGCATCGCGATCGGGTCGCTGCGCAACAAGCTGGTGTTCATCCTGCCCGCGGCGCTGCTGCTCAGCCAGTTCCTGCCGCAGTTGCTGACCCCGATCCTGATGCTCGGCGCGACGTATCTGTGCTTCGAGGGCGCCGAGAAGGTCTGGGGGCGCATCCGAGGACACGACGCCGGCGCCGCACCGGTCATCGCCGCCGGTCAGGACGCCGAGAAGTTCATGGTGACAGGAGCGATCCGCACCGACTTCATCCTGTCCGCCGAGATCATGGTGATCGCGCTCAACGAGGTGGCCGACCAGTCGTTCTGGCCGCGCCTGGTCATCCTGGCCATCGTCGCCGTGGTCATCACCGCCGCGGTGTACGGGGTCGTCGCCGGCATCGTGAAGATGGACGACGTCGGGCTGGCGCTGGCGCAGCGCTCGTCGAAGTTCGCCCAGCGCATCGGCCGCGGCCTGGTCGCGTTCATGCCGAAACTGCTCGGCGCGCTGGCGCTGATCGGCACGGTCGCGATGCTGTGGGTCGGCGGGCACATCCTGCTCCTCGGCACCAACACGCTCGGCTGGCACACGCCCTACGAACTGGTCCACCACGCCGAGGAGGCCGTCCACCACGCGGTCGCCGGCGTCGGCGCGGTGCTGGCGTGGCTGACGAACACCGCGGCGTCCGCCGTGATCGGCCTGGTGGTCGGCGCCGTCGTGGTCGCGATCGTGCACGTGCTGCCGTTCGGCAAGCGCGAGAAGCACTGACACCAGGCCGTCAATCGCGCCGCAGCACCTTCCGCAACGGCCACAACGCCACCTGGCCCAGCAGCGTGCGCGCACTCTCGGTGAGCGACGGCGGCACGTGGTCCGGATCCATCAGATCGTTCTCGGCGAACGGGCCCACATCCGCGGACACCATGAGGCGACTGAAGCTGCGCAGTGACCGACCGCTGGTGCGCGACGCGTCGACCGCGGCGCGGAACGAACCGCACCTGGCCAGCTCGGCGCGGAACGCCTCGACGGAGTAGCCGAGGTGTTCGGCCACCAGATCGTCTCGGGTGTAGAGGATCTCGCGGCGGATGCGATCGCCCGCCGGGTCGCCGGGGATCGCCTCGATCGCCACGTCGCATTCGCTGTCGAAGCCCAGTGAGCGGTTGTTGAGGTTCGACGACCCGATGCGCAGCAGCCGGTCGTCGATCACCATCACCTTGGAGTGCACGTACGTGGACACCCCGCCGGGGGCCATCGGCCAGTAGACACCGAGGCGGTCGTGATCGTCGGCGGCCCAGAGCACGCGAAGCATCCGTTCCCTGGCGCTGTCCATCGATTCCTGTTCGAGCCGGCTCTCCGCGCTGCGCGGCAGGATGATGACCACTTCGGGGCCGTCGGGTTCGGACAGGCGGGCCGCCAGCGCCTCGGTGAGACTGCGGGCGGCCAGGTACTGGTTCTCCAGATAGATGACGTCGCGGGCTGCGGCGATCGCGGCCAGGTTGAGCGCTTCCACCTCCCGGATCTCGTCGCGCTCGGGCAGGGCCGGCTGAGTGCGGGCGACGGCCACCTCGACGTCGCGCAGCATCGGTCGCAGCAGGGCCGGCCAGATCGACCGGTCGGACGTGACCGGTTCGAGCGTCGTCCCGGTCGCGGCCTCCCACCGCTGCCGGGCCTGCTCGGCCAGGACGCCCGCGGCATCGTCGTCCACCGCGGCCGCGACCTCGTGGCGCGGTCCGTAGCTGTCGCCGGCCATGGAACGCACGGGGTCGTCCTGGGCGTGGGCGCGGGTGTCCCACCGCCCGAGTGTCAGGTCGATGCCGCCGCAGAACGCGACGGCGTCGTCGACCACCACGATCTTCTGGTGGTGCACCGCGCCGGTCGGGTGAGCGCCGTCCACCGCGAAGTGCATCCGCCGCGACGTCACCCTGTTGAGCAGCGACACCGGCGTGATGCCGTACCAGAACGCGTCGAACGCCGGCAGCAGCCGCAGGTTGGACCGAAGCAGGTACACCTCGAGCTCCGGCCGCCGCCAGACCAGCCAGTGCAGGAACGGGCCCAGCTTGTTGGGTCCCGGCAGCGTCGGCTCCCGCTCGAAGAAGGTCCGGTAGTCGAGATCCCAGCCGATCACCATGATCCGGTGTTGCGCACCCAGCATGGCCGCCTTGACGTGGCGCAGGTAGTCCGCGCCGTCGACGACGCGGGCGAACCGGTCCGCATGCCCGGTGCGCCAACACGTGTCCCCCGGCCTCAGTATCGCCACATCGCCGGAATCGAGGACCTCATCGGGCCCCGCCGCGTCCTCCGCCACCTCTGACATCGTCACCCTCCTCTGTCAGTGTGTTGGACACCCGGGTCGGGTGGAAGCGAATACGCAGCGGATATGCCGATGGTCACAACTGCGGTCCGATTGTGCCGCGAGGCGCACGGGGACCGCACGTCGGCGTCGCGTCACATCCCGGCGCTTCACCTGCACATCGCGGGACAGGACGGGTACAACCAGGACATGCGTACCGCAGACATGGAGGCACTCGGCGGCGTCGTCACCGAAGGATTGACGGTGCTCAACAGCGTGGTGAGGGGCGTCCACACCGGAATCGCCGGGCGGGTGTTCAGCACGATCGGCCCGGTGGCCCGACCCGTCGAGGCTGTCCACGACGTCATCGCGGGCGCCGTCTACAACACCATCGACGCGGCGGGGCACCGACTACCCCCGGCGATCGGCTCGTTCGCCGCGGCCGGCGTGGCCTTCGACGACGACCGTCCCCTCGACGAACGCGCGGGGGTGGCCGAAGCGATCGCCGCTCTAAACGGGATCTACGGCGACGAGCTCGCCGAGCGCGGCAACCAGTTCGCCGCACCTCTGTCGATTCGCGTCGACGGCCGGCCTGTCGAGCTGACCCCCGACGGGGTGGCTGCGGCATTCGCCCGACCGACCGACCGCATCGTCATCTTCGTGCACGGGCTGTGCCAGACGGAGGCGTCGTGGCGGCGTCCGCCGCGTCCCGTGGAGGACGCCGACCCCCGCTCCTACGGTGACCGGTTGCGCGAGAACCTCGGCTTCACTCCGGTCGACATCCGGTACAACACCGGGTTGCACATCTCGACCAACGGCCACGAGCTCGACGAGCTGCTCACCCGGCTCGTCGAGGTGTGGCCGGTGCCCGTGCGGGACATCAGCCTGGTCGGCCACTCCATGGGTGGTCTGGTGGTGCGCAGCGCCTGCCACTACGGAGACCAGGCGGACCACGAGTGGACGCGGGCGGTGCGACAGGTGGTCTGCCTGGGTTCGCCGCACCTGGGCGCGGACCTGGAGAAGGGCGTCAACGCCGCGTCCTGGCTGTTGGCGAAGCTCCGTGAGACCCGGGCCGTCGCCGAGTTCCTCAACCTGCGCAGCGACGGCATCAAGGACCTGCGATTCGGCGCCCTCACCGACACCGACTGGTCCGACGCGGACCCCGACGAGTTCCTGCGCGACCGCTGCAACGAGGTGCCGTTCCTACCGCACGCGAGGTATCACTTCGTGGCGACGTCGATCGCCCCCGCCGCCTTCGGCGCGGTGCTCGGCGACCACCTGGTGCGCCCGTCGAGCGCCTCGGGGCGTGGCCGAACCCGACGGATTCCGTTCGAAGAACACCACGGCCTGGTGCTGACGGGCCTGCACCACTTCGACCTGCTCAACCATCCGCGGGTGTACGACAAGCTGTCCGCGTGGCTGAGCCCCCGCTAGCGCAGGCTCCCCGCCGCTGACCGGACCGCGGCGGTCACAGCGTCGACCAGCGGGCTGTCGAGTTTCCAGCACTGCCAGAACAGCGGCACGTCCAGATGCACGTCGGTGATGCGGACGAATGCGCCGTCCTCGAGTCTGGGCGCCGCCAACTGCTCCGGATACATCCCCCAGCCGAGGGCGGCCTGCACCGCCGCACCGAATCCGTCCGCGGTGGGCACGTAGTGCACAGGGCGACTGATGTTGCGCCGAAATGTCTTGCGCACCAGCATGTCCTGCAGTGCATCGTCGCGGTTCCACGCCAGCGACGGGGCCGTCGCGGCCGCGTCGGCGGTGAATCCCGCCGGTAGCCGGCGCTGCACGTACCCCGGCGCCGCGACCGGGATGTAGCGCATCACGCCGAGTGACACGGCGCG
This sequence comes from Mycobacterium sp. NPDC050551, assembly GCF_040674075.1. Classification (NCBI taxonomy): domain Bacteria; kingdom Bacillati; phylum Actinomycetota; class Actinomycetes; order Mycobacteriales; family Mycobacteriaceae; genus Mycobacterium; species Mycobacterium sp. NPDC050551. Next base: position 280,461 of record NZ_JBFARC010000003.1, read on the forward strand.
GCATCCCGCCACCGGCGTGCGCTCCGTGGTCACCGCGCCCATCGCCGCGCCCTCACGCAACAGCCGGGCGGAGTGATCCTGGTCCTCGATGACGATGTCGAGCAGCACGTCGGGCAGCGCGCCGAGCACGGCGGAGAACCACGTCGACATGGAGTCCGCGTTGACGGCCAGCGCGACCCGCGGGGCGGCGGAGCCACCGCTCATCTCCGCGAGCGCCTCGGCCTCCAGCATCGCCGACTGTGCGGCCAGGCGGAGCAGCGGAGCCGCCGACGGCGTGGGCCGGCACGGCTTCTCCCGGATGACGAGTACCTGGCCGACGCGCTGTTCGAGGGCCTTGATGCGTTGGCTCACCGCGGACGGGGTCACGTGCAGACGTCCGGCCGCGGCGTCGAAACTGCCGAGTTCCACCACCGCGGCGAAGGCGGCGAGCTGCTGACCGTCGACGTTCACCTCAGCAATTCTAATCTTCACAGTTCGACTGCAGATTTGCTTCATCGCATCGCCGTCGTGGAGGCGGCGCTCACCTGCATGTCCGAGGCGAGAGCGGGACGTCGGTAGGCTGGGCTGCGCCGTGTCAGGAAGAAGGTGATGCCCGCGTGACCGATGAGGACCAGTCCGCCGCGAATGGCCCGACGTCGCGTTCCGGCTCGCCTTCGGAACCCGATCCGGCCACCCGCCGGGTGTTCGGTCGGCCCCAGGGGGTCCAGGGCGCATTCGCCGGACCCGACCGGTCGCCCGCCGACGGCGCCGACGCCCCGACGAATCAGTCGCCCGAGCCGGTGCTCGCAGCGGCGTTCGGCCGCACCGACGTCGATGACGGGCGGTCCGACGACGCGTCCGAGACGGTGCCGACTCAGCCTGCCTACGACGAGGCCACTCCCGCCGTCGCACCGCCGCCCGCACCGGCTCCGTCCGAAGTCCGCGGACCCAAGTTGGGTGTGCGGGACCTGTTGTTCAGCGGTCAGGTGTCGCGCTTCGCGCTCGTCCTCGTCGCCGTCCTGGCGATCGGCTTCGGACTCCTCGGCGGCTGGATCGGCAGCAAGACGACGTCGATCATCGAGGCCTTCACCACCCCGAAGGTCGAGCTGTCCCAGGCCGATCCCGACGAGGCGCCCGAGGGCCGCTTCGCGCGGGTGGCCGCCGCGGTCGCGGATTCCGTGGTGACCATCGAGGCGATGGGCGAGTCACAGGGCCATCAGGGCTCGGGTGTGGTCGTCGACGGCCGCGGCTACATCGTCACCAACGCCCACGTCATCGCCGACGCCGCCCGTAAGCCGAAGGAATACAAGCTGACGGTGATCTTCAACGACGGCAAGACGGTGCCGGCGAACCTCGTCGGTCACGACCCCGACACCGATCTGGCGGTGCTCAAGGTGGACAACGTCGACAAGCTCACCGTCGCCCGGCTCGGCAATTCCGACGCCCTACGGGTGGGCCAGGAGGTCATCGCCGCCGGCGCGCCACTCGGCCTGCGCAGCACCGACACCCAGGGGATCATCAGCGCGCTGGATCGTGCGGTGGCGGTGCCGCGGGACGAATCCGGCGACGAGTCCACCGTGATCGCCGCCGTGCAGACCGACGCGTCGATCAACCAGGGCAACTCGGGCGGACCGCTGATCAACATGAACGCCGAGGTGATCGGCATCAACTCCGCCGCGAAGTCGGCGTCCGGCAGTTCCAGCGGTCTGGGCTTCGCCATCCCGGTCAACGAGGTCGCCCGCGTCGCCTCGGCGCTGATGCGGGACGGGTTCATCGCTCACCCCACCATCGGGGTCGAAGCGAAGTCTGTCGGCGACGAGGCCGAGGGCGGCGCACAGATCCAGAAGGTCAAGGCCGGCAGTCCCGCGGAGCGGGCCGGGGTGAAGCAGAACGACATCGCCGTCAAGCTCGGTGATCGCGAGATCTCCGACCTGAACTCCTTCATCGTCGCCGTGCGGCAGCTCGAGGTCGGGAAGGACGCCCCGCTCGAGGTGCTACGCGACGGCAAACCGGTGACGTTGACGATCGCGCCGGACGCGGGCGAACCCTCGACGAACTGACGATGGCCGCCCCGCTGGTGAGCGAGGCGGCCATCTTCAACCGTGCTAGCGGCCGATGTGTCCCGGGAAATGGGGCAGACGGACATCGTCCCAGTGACCCGGCGGAACCCCGTTGAAGGGGCCGGGCAGCTTCTTGAACTGACCCGGCGGGATACCCGTCACGTGGCCGATCTGTCCCGGCGGCGCCTGGAAGTCAACGTGCGGGATACCGGGCACCGGCACCCAGTAGTCGTCGTGTTCGGCCTGAGCCAGGCCTGCGCCGAGTCCCAGCGCGGCGGCGCCCATGGCGCCCGCAGCGATCGAGGTGACCGCGATTTTCTTGAAATTCCGCATTGTTCTTCCTTTCCTTCGCGCGAAGCCGTGTCGTGAAGACAACGCACGCGTTGTGCAGGAACGCGGCCCACCACCGCAAACTCGAGTGGTACGGACCCTGTCGCGACCCCCCACACTGTTTATCGCCCCGCTACCCGGGAGCGTTAACAGTGCCGTCGGCGATCAGCTGGTGATCTTGCGGCAATCCTCTTCGATGAGTGTGGCGATCACGCCCCCACCACCCTCGATGCCGTATTCGGCTCTCCTGCTGTCGACACAGTCGTTGAAGGCCATCTCGTTCGAGCACTGCACCAGCCCGAAGCCCAGCAGGCCGATCACCGCGACGAGAGAGATGAGAAGGATGAGCCGTCCGGCGGTGGACAGCGCCATGAAGTACTCGTGGATCTGTTTCAGGACTCCCGGTCGGTCCGCGTCTGCCATGCCCACCCCCTCGCCGCGACGATGCTACCGGCGGCCGGTTTCGGCCGGTTTCGGCGTTGACTTTGTTCTCAGAGCGCCGCCACCGCGCATTCTGCGATCTGAACGCAAAGTCGATGACGACTACGGCGATGCTGATCCGGTTTCGGCGTTCCGCCTGGCCCGCTCGGTGATGGAGGCGATCACGCCGCCGTCGTTGAGGATGTCGGTGCCGGTGAGGTATCCCGCTTTGTCGCTCACACAGAAGGCCAGCAGTTCAGCCATCTCCTGCGCGGTGCCCCAGCGCGGAACGGCGGCGTCGGCAACCATGGCGCCGGCGCCGGCTTTCTCCTCGAGCCTGCCCATCTCGGTGTCGACCGATCCCGGGGACACCGAGACGATGCGCAGCCCGCGGCCGTTGAACCGTTCGGCCTGCGCGATGCTGTACCACTTGACGAAGCTCTTGCTCAGCGCATAGGCCAGTCCGGAGCGTGACTCCTCGGGCGCGATGCTGCACGCCGTTGCCATCTCGGCCAGGAAGGCATCCCGGTCGGCGACGGCGAGCGGGAAGTGTCCGGTGGGAATCAGGGTGTCGGGCAACATGTGTGCGGCCATCGAAGCCACGTTGACGATGGCGGCGCCCTCGCCGGCGACGCTGAAGAAGGCTTCGTTGACGTTGACCGTGCCGATCGCATTCGTCGTGATCACGTAGTCGGCGTCGCCCATGCTGGGGCTCACGCCTGCGGTGTGGACCACCGAGGCGATCGGACCGAGATCGGTCGCGGTCTGCAGTAGTGCCGCAACCGCGTCCGCATCGGTGACGTCGCAGTGCACCGCGGTCACGGTGATATCGAGATCGTCGAGCGTTGCGGTCGCGGCGTCGAGACGGTCGTCGCGGACGTCGCAGAGGACGATGCGGTGCTGCCGTCCCACGATCTTGGCCGTGGCCAGGCCCATGCCGCCGGCGCCGCCCGTGATGATCGAGACTGATTCCATATCAGGGACGGTAACGGTGCCGGTCCAAGGTGCCGGTCACCAGGTCGGCCCACGGCGCATCCGAATCTGGGTATGGTTGTGCCGCAACGCATTCAGCGCGATCGCGACGGCGCCCCCGCCGGTGCTGTACCGGCGGGGGTGGCCACCTGCTCGCTAGGTGCGCGGAGTCCCGGGGCCGGCCGCGGTTCCCCGCGTGGTCGGGAAGTCGGCGTCCTTGCGCCGCTTGAGGCCCGCGAGCCCGATCAGGCCGAGCAGTCCGGCCAGGCCCCACAGGCCGGTGTTGTCGCCGTCCTCTTCCTCGGCCTGCTGCGCCACCGTGGTGGTGTTCGCCGGCGCCGGCGAGGTCAGTTCGGTTGCCTGGGCGACACCGGCCCCGCCGAACAGAAGGGTGAGGGTGGTGGTGCCGATGACGATCGTCCTGCGCATGTGCGTGCTCCTCCAAATGTGGGTGTTGGTTGGAGCCGTATGACCCCGAGCGTGTGCTCGCCCCCCGGCTCGCAGACCCATAGATTCCCCAGGGCCGGGCAGCGAAACCTCCGATTTTTGAATTCGCGCCTCGAGCACCTGAACACCCAGCTCAGAGGCCTCGAATAATGTCCGTTCGCGTCAAATATCTAGCACAGCTAATCCGCTCACCGCCGCATCCGACGGTGACATGGCTCACACGATCGGCATCAGACGTTTCAAGGTGGCCAATTGGTGGTCGTGATCGCCGTCGAGTTTGACCAACAGGGTGGTGATGGACGCGTCGCGGTACGCGGCGATGCGCTCGGCGACGGCCTCCGGTGTTCCGAGAAGGTTGGTGAGGCGGCCCAGGTCGAGGGGGACTGCGGCGCGGGCCTCGTCCCGCCGCCCTTCCTGCCAGAGTTCGATGACGCGCGCGACCTCGCGTTCATAACCGAGGCGGTTGAACGCGTCGTTGTAGAAGTTGCGGCCGCGATCCCCCATGGCGCCGATGGTGAACGCGTAGCCGTCGGCGTGACGGCGCGCCGCGGCGTCGGCCGCCGTTGTGTCGCTGTGGAATTCGAGGGCGACCGGCGCCACCAGATCGAGGTCGCCGAGGATGCGGCCTGCGGCGCCGGCACCCTCCCGCAGCGGGCCGAGGAAGACTTCTGCGGCCTCGGGAATGAAGGCGTTTCCCAGCCAGCCGTCGGCGACCTCGCCGGTCAGTCGAAGGTTCCGCGGGCCCATGGCGGCGATGTAGACGGGGACGTGGCGCGGTGACACGAGTGGCCGCAGTGCAGCGCCGCTGCTGTTGGGCAACGGCAGGGGGTAGATCTCACCGGAGTGCTCCAGCCGATCACCGCGGCTGACGATCCGGAGGATTTCGATTGTCTCCCGGGTGGTTTGGACGGGCTTGCGGAACGGAACGCCGTGCCATCCCTCCATGACCCGCGGCCCGGAGGTTCCGACACCGAGCATGAATCGGCCCTGAGAGAGTTCTTGCAGGCTCAGCGCGGACGTGGCGAGCAGTGCGGGACTGCGCGAACCGAGCTGGACGACGAAGGTGCCGAGTCCGATGCGTTCAGTGTGCGCGGCAAGGTAGGCGAGGCCGGTGAGGGCGTCGTAGCCCCACACTTCGGGCACCCACAGCGAGTGCACTCCCAGTTGCTCGACCTCGGTGGCGAAGTCCGCGGCGCCCGGCAAGCGGGGCTCGACGACGAGGCCGACCTTCACGACGCAGGGCCGAATTGCTCGGCGAGCCACGTGAAATTGGCGCGCATGTTCTGCTGCCACTCCTCGAGGCGTCGGGCGACGATCCGGGCTTCCTTTTCCGGCGTGGCGGAAATGGCGAAGGTGAGTCCCGAAGGACCCGGGCCCATCCTCGCCCACTGGCGGACGAGGGCGCCCCGGCTGGAAGGCTCCACTTCGAAACCCCACGTAGCGGTGACACCCTCGGCGCCGTGGACGTTCCAGGTCCAGCGCCGGCCGGGTTCGACTTCGGTGACTTCGCAGATGGTCTGCCAGTCGCCGAGGGCATCGTGCTGGCTGCACCCGCGGAAGCGGGCCCCGACTTCGACGTGGTCGGCACCGTCGAGCCACTCGACGCGCTTGAGTTCAGCCGAACGGCCCACGGGCAGTTCGATGTCGGTGACGTACTGCCAAGCGGTCCCGGTGTCGCAGGACACGATCTGTGTGACTTCGACGGTGGGCTGATCGCGGTATCGCACCATGCATCCTTCGTCTGCGAGGGTCATACGATCCTACGCGGCATGGACGCCGGCCAGCCCTGTGAGGCCACCCGCGACTTGCGTCACCACGCGCTCACTGCCCTTGCCCAAGGGAACGGCGCGAATGTCCCCGTAGAGGTCGCTGACGTAGGCGATGCCGGCGCCGAAATCCACCGCCAACCCGATTGCCTCACGGAACCCCGAGGACACGATGTCCACGGCGCCACCGACCTGGCCTTCGTCGGGGAGTTCAGCTCGGTTGAGGGTGTTCCCCGACGGCGGCGCGCCGCGGTCGGTCCAGTAGAGAAGTCCTGCGCCGGAGTCGATCTCGAGATCGATCGGTTCGGGTAGCCCGGCCCAGAGCACCTCGACCTCGCGACCGTCGGCCCTCGCTTGGGGGGGAATGTCCAGGCGTGTGCGCAGAATCCGGCCGTCGCCGCCGTCGGACGGCCCCTTCTGCGTCCAGTAGAGGTGCCCGCGCTGTTCGTCGACCGCGATCCCCACACACTGATTTCGTGCGACGCGACGTTCGGTATCCGTTCCCGCAGTACGCACTTCATCGCGCATGCCGGTGCCGTCGAGAGCAGCGCTCCGCACTGCTGCGCCCTCCCGATCCGCCCAGTAGAGACGGCCTCTGGACCATGCCGCGGCCAGCTGCTTGCCGGTCACGAAGCTTCCTTCCCGCAGAAGCCACGTCCGCCCGGAACCGTCCAGAGCGGCCCTCTCGATCGAGCCGTTGCGGGCATAGAAGTCGAGATCGCTCTCCTGCAATGGAGCGCGACCGGCAGGCAGCGTCGGCGCGCCCATGTTCGTCCAGTAGACGAGCTGACGACGCCGGTCGACCACGATTCCGTCGGGGAATGCGGACAGCCCGCCGACCAATTCGGTCACCGAGCCGTCTGACACATCGACTCTGACGAGTGACTGGCCGCCCGGATTGAGCGCGAGCAGATGCGTGAAAGGCACTTCGACTCGAGCCGGAATCGTCATCGGGCGGACCGCCGACCCCGCCTCAGCAGCAGGCGCTTCATCACGCGGATCCCATCGTGCGGCGACTCATTCGGACCATCAGTCGAACGAGAAGACCACGAGGAATCGGGTTGATGAGGCGAGCGCCCCACCGCATCTGCCTGCCTGCCATGCACGTCGGACCCTTGCCGAGATTCGTGAACGCCGCGTCGACGACTTCGTCGACCGTCGTGGCGCCAGGCACCGGGGCATCCGGTTCGGCGAGGCCCCGAGCGGCGCGCAGACGACGCAGTGAGGGCGTGTCGGTCTCGCCCAGGATGACACCCAGGACGTCGACACCCTGCGGTCTCAACTCGCACCACAGCGCCTCGGCGAAGATCATGTCGAAGGCCTTGGTCGCGCCGTAGGTGACCATGTTCGGGGCGCCGACGAAACCCGCGCCCGAACTGAGGACGACGATGCCGCCGTGCCCACGTCGCACCATCGACCGGCCGAGATGATGCGCCAGTTGCATGGGAACCAGACAGTTCCGCCGCAGCATGCTCTCGGCCGCCGCGACGGAGTTCTCGAGGAAGGGCGCGAAGTCGGCGTCTGCCCCCGCGCAGTAGACCATCAATCCGATGTCGAGGTCGGACGTGGCATCCACGATGGACGGCACCGCGTCAGGCGCGGACAGGTCGGTGACCAGCACCCGGGTGGCGACGCCGGTGCGCCGACGGATGCCGTCGGCGACCTCGTCGAGCACCTCCGCACGACGCGCCAGGAGAACGACGTTCACCCCCCGCTGGGCGGCCGCCTCGGCGAAGGCCGCACCGACTCCGTCGGATGCGCCCGCAACCAGCGCCCACGGCCCATATTTCGCTCGCCATTCGTCGCTCATGTCCGCGCTCTCCTTTGGCTGTTGCTCTCCACGTCACCACGGCGGCCGCCGGTCATGTGAGACGTGACCGCAGAACGGAGACACCTGACCCGGTCAGCATGTCGAATGCCGCAGTCCGCCCGCAGATCGCCAGCATGACCGCGACGCCGGGCCCACGCACCGCTGCGCCGTCGCCCCAGGCCCGGCCGGTGTCCGCGTCAAGAAGGGCGATACCGCGGAGGCGACGCCGGGGGAAGAAGCCGATCTGCGTTGGTCCCGTCAGGAAGTCGATGACGCGGGCCACCAGCAGAGGATCTGGTCGGTGTTCGATACCCAAGGGGATGCGCATGTCACCGCCGTGCACCAACACGTCGGCCAAACCCGACAACGGCCCGGCCACGGGCGGGCTCAGCCGGTAGTCGGCCCCTCGTTCGAGGGCCTGCGCGATGTCGACGGCCGAGCCGCGTGCTCGACGACGGGCCAGCGCATCGATCCCGCGGTCGAGGCCGCCATGGCGAACGCCACTGATCAAGAACCCCCGGAAGCCGTCCTCGAAGTCGCTGACAAGATGCGCGGCAACGGTTTTAACGTCCCAACCCGCGCACAGGCTCGCCGTGGCCAACTGTTCGGCATCGAGACCACGGACGAATTCGGCGATGGACCGGCGCTCGGCGGCGACCGCCATGAATATCTGGTCACGTTCACCTCGGCTCAGGCGCACGTGTGCACACTATCGGCCCGAGGCGGATTGTCATGGGGGTCGGCACCGCGTCGTCCTCAGGTCAGTGGGCTCGCCGTCACTCGCGTCACGCGCAGGCGCGGCACGTGGGCGGGATCGCCGGGGCGATCGGGGAAGTCGAACACTCCGAGGATCAGGAACATCGGATAGTCGGGGGCCTGCTGCGTCGTGCGGGTGGTGACACCATCGATGCTGAATTCCACTGCGCCGGGTCGCCAGTGCACCCCGTAGGTGTGCAGCTCTCCGACATCGAGAGCACATGACTGTGATGAGAAGTCCTCGCGCAGGGCCGGATCGCGGAAGCAGTGGATGCCCTGTCCTACGTCGGCATGCCCGCCGGGCGCTCTGTCGCCGAAGACCTCCACCAGGCAGATCTCGCCGCATCGCTCGGGCTCGTCCTCGAGTCCGACCATCCACGCCGAGAACATCGAGCGCGAACTCAGCTCGGCTGAGCACGTGACGGCGATGCGGCCGAAGTGCGGCACGAATCCGAGCACTGTGGGTTGTTCCTCCCGGACGATCAGGTCCTCCCGGAACGGCTGCGGTGCGTCGGAGGACCCGAGCCGACCGGACCGATTGGCACTCTGGATCGCTGAGACCCGGAGCGGACCATCATGCAGATCCGGACACCACAGCGGCTGTGTCACAGGGATTGACAGCTCCAGCCCGGCCGGACCGGTCTGCACGGTTGCCGCCGCGTCCACCTGTGAACTCCACGCCGGCAGGTAAGCCGCCGTCCAGATCAACGGGTCGAGATGGGTGAAGGCTTCGTCGAACGTCACTGACGTCACCCCGGCAGAGTAACGGCGCGCCCATTGCGGCGGCTCAGCCGCCTTTGGTGATACGCGAGTTGATGACTCGATGCCAGTGGTGCGCCGGCCTGAGCCACATCGCACTTCTCCAGGTGTGAGACATGTGGTATGACTGAGGCCTCATATGTATCATTTGGCTGAGCGAGGGAGCGGTGCGGTGTTGCGCGAACGGTTGACCCAATCGGTGTACGACGTCAGTGGCCGCCACGATCAGCCGGACCTCTACGGCGGCCCCGCCGGCGATCCCGGTCTGTGCGGCGGACCCGGCAGCATCTCGTGGAAGATCAACGGCGACATCGGCTCGGTGGCCACGGCCGGCGCGGCGGCGATCGTGTTGGAGATACTGCATCCGTCCGTGATTGCCGGCGTGCAAGACCATTCCAGTTACCAGCGCGACCCTTTCCGGCGTGCCCGCACCACCATGGGTTACGTCCTGGGTACCACCTTCGGGAACACCACCGCGGCAACCAATCTCATCACCGGAGTGCGCAACCGGCACGCGCAGGTCTCCGGGGCGCGGCCTGACGGCGTCGCCTACCGCGCCCTGGACCCGGATCTGCTGGCGTGGGTACACACGTGCATTCCGTGGATGGTGATGACCGCCTTCGAGCGGTTCAACCGGCCGCTGACCCCGGCCGAACGCGACCGGTATCTGACCGAGCAGGCCGTGATCGGCCGCATGAGTGGCGCCGAGCGCGTCCCGGAGACCGCCATCGAGCTGGCCGAACTCGTCGCTGCTGTCCGTCCGAAGCTGGCCGTCAATGAGCAGACCCGGGCGTTCATCGACTTCTTGCTCGCAGCGCCGTTCCTACCGCCACTGCCCGGCCCGGTGGACGTCGCGGCGCACCAGTTCTACCTCCGCGCCGGGATGACCCTGGCGCCGCGGTGGGCGCGAGAAATGACGGGATTGACCCTGCCCGACACCGTGAATCGGTGGATCGCACAGCCGTACCTGCATCGATCCGCCCAACTGACCCGCTGGGCGTTCGACACTCCCCCACACGTGGCGATGGCGACCCGGCGAGTGAACGCTCACTCTCACAACGACATCGACGCCGCCGCGGTCAGAGCTGATCCGCTCAGCGCTTCCCACGTCGTGGCGGCGGCACCACCGCCGGTTCGTCACCGGTGAGGATCGTCTGGATCCAGGCGTCGAGGTGATCGGCATCGGTGACGACCGGCGTGCTGAGGGCGAAGCTCATCATCACGCCGTTGATACAGGTCATCAACATGGCTGCCTGCTCCTCGACGATGGGATCAGGCACGCCGTCGTCGCCGTGCCACTCTCGGATGACCCGGCGAATGAGGTCGGTGACCCGCACGGTGAACCGCGCGAGACTCGCAGCCAACTCGGGTTCCCGACTTGAATGCAGGGCCAGCTCGTAGCGGGCGCGCGTGCGGGTGCGATAAGGCTCGGCGTAGGACGCCATCACCAGTGCCGCCAGACCGCGGGTGCCGGTGAACCCCCCTGCGGCGTCACCGGAGAGTTCGGCCATTCTCGACAGGTCAGCGATGTCGAGTTCGGTCATCCGCTCGGCGATCCCTCCGAGCAGCGCTCGACGGGTGCGGAAGTAGAACGAGGTGGTGCCGGGCGGGACCCCGGCGTGCCGGTCGACCTTGCCGTGACTGATCTCGCGGGCGCCGCGGCTGCCCAGGAGGTCGATGGCAGCGTCGGCCAGCTCCCGCCGCCGTTCGGGAGCGTTGTACTTTCGACGTTCGCTGATGAATCAGAAGATACCGGTAAGCGCCTGATCACCGATTCGCGCACGGCGGCGCGCCGACAACGGCTACACGCTCGGCAGGACGCGCGGCAACGCCGGGAACGACGACGGCGGGCCCGGCCGGTAGGCGACCTGCCATCGCTGCCAGCCGTCGCGTTCTTCACCGGTGGCTTCCATGCGGATCGCATCGACGAAATCACCGGCCTCGGTGGCGTTGAGACGAACCTGCTCGTAAAGCCGGCGGGCTGCCTCGCGCGGGCTCAAATGCGCAGGAAGCACCATGTCGAACGGTTTCCACTCGCTCATCACCGCGACCTGCGTTCGATCGACGCATCCAGCAGGACCGGCCGAATCGCCGCGTCGATGGTGGGGCTCGTGCGGGCGCCGGTGCGCGAAGCCTCAACGGGCGGGCACCCGAGGACTTCCAAGTGTTCGTCGCCGTGCATCTCGCGCGGGGCGAGGCGCAGGCCGCGCGCCGCGGCGATCGCATGGGATTTGTACACCCGGGCAGCAGCACTCGAACACGCAGTGTGACAGCGGGCGCCGAGTTGCGGCTCGCCGGGAAGACGGCCACCCCACAGGACCACCTCGGCACGACCTTCGCGCGACGCGGCACGCGCCATGTCGCGCACGGCAGGATCGGTGTCGTACACCGCCCGCGACACCGCCAGGATCGTCGCGTCGGCGTCGGCGTCGGCGTCTTCGTGGGCGTCGTCCGCCACCGCCGGCGGGCCGATGCCGATCACTCGCACACCAAGAATGCGCAACGCGCGGACGTCACCCCGATCGGTGAGGCTCGCGCGCACATCCCACCCACCCATCGCCTGGTCGAACACCCATCCCCCGATAGAAGTGACGACCTCAACGGCATCGCGGGCAACGACGTGAAGCCGGTAGCGGCGAACAGACCTGGAAACACTCGATGCAACGATGCTGTCAGCCTAGCCGGACATTCTCTGCGTTTCTAGAGAAATGCGGGATCGGTCTCAGGCGCCGCATCATTTTCGATGTGGAACCCTGGACCGATGAGACTTCCGGCAAGCGGACGGAGCCGCTCGACATGACGACGCGTCCCCCGCTCCCACCGTTCGACCGCGAAAGCGCCACCCAGAAGGTGCGTGCTGCTGAAAACGGTTGGAATACAAGGAATCCCCAGCTGGTCGCCGAGGCCTACTCGACAGAGAGCCGGTGGCGCAACCGTTCGACCTTTCTCCAGGGCCGTGAGGAGATCGTCGAATTCTTGACCTCGAAATGGGCCACGGAACTCGAATACCGGTTGATCAAGGAACTCTGGGCGTACGACGGCGACCGGATCGCAGTCAGATTCGCCTACGAGTACCACGATGTGACCGGTCAATGGTTCCGCGCGTACGGCAACGAGAACTGGGAGTTCGACCCCGACGGCCTGATGCGGGCCCGTCACGCCAGCATCAACGATCTGCCCATTGCTGACGAGGACCGCAAGTTTCATTGGGCGCTTCTCGGCCCTCGACCCGAGGACCACCCCGGCCTCAGCGATCTGGATCTCTGACCGCACCTGAGCGTCTGTTCAGATTCGCCGGGACGCCCGTCCTCGGAGAGGGCGGACGCGAGTTGGCGGCGGGACGTCACGCCCAGTTTCCGAAAAACCTTGCTGAGGTGGTACTCGACGGTGGACGTCGTCACGAACAGTCGGCTCGCGATCTCGGCGTTGGTCGCGCCGACACTTGCCTGGCGCGCCACCTGGGCCTCCTGCGGTGTGAGACCGAACGGGTCGTGCGCTCGCGGCGCGTCTGCCGCGGCTCCGCCTGCGGCGCGCCGCTCCGCACCCGTGCGGCCGGCGAACGCGGCGGCACCCATCGCGGTGAACATGTCGTACGCCGTTCGCAGCTGTGCCTCCGCGTCGCGGCGACGCTTCCTGCGGCGCAGCCACTCCCCGTAGAGCAGGTGCGCCCGCGCGAGTTCGGTACGCACCGCGGTGCCGGCCAGTTGACCGATCGCCTCCAGGTAGAACATCTCGGCGTCGGTGTCGGCGGCCATCAGCGCCCGCGACCTCGCCAAGACACCCAGAGCCCACGGGGTGGCCGAGGCGGTGGCACGTTCGGCCAGCCGCGTCAACGCTGCCTCAGCGGCGGCCCGGTCACCGCCGCGCACGCCGGCCTCCACGACCTCGGGCAGCACCCGATTACCGAAGCCTGGCGGGTCGTCGTGAAATATCTGCAAGGCCCATACGAGGGCCTCCGGATAGCGGCCCAGACCGAGTTCCAAGATGGTCAGGCCCATCAACGCGAAGACTTCCAGGACGGCAGCGCCCTTCTGACGACCCCAGTCTGCGGTCGAGGATGCCACCGCTCGGCTCTCGCTCTCTCGGCCCTGCCAGGCGCGCACCTCCAGGAGCACCCCGGTCGTCGCGGGGGGCGGCACACCGATCAGCGCCGATATCTCGGCGGCCTCGCCATAGCTGTTCTCGGCGTCCTTCATCTCCCCAGCCCAGACCTGGGACGTCGAGAGTCCGGCCAGGGTGATCCGCATCGCTCCCAAGGCCCCAGCTCGGCGCTCCATGTCCTGGGCGCGTTCGAACATCGCGCGACGGCCCAGCTCGTCCCACACGTCGTCGGCGGCGAACCATCCCAGGATCGTCGACGGGATGTCGACGTGCGCGGCCGTCTCGTCGGTGAACATCATCGCCACCGCAGAGCGCAGCAGCGGGACCGCGTCGGCGTAACCGCTGGCGATTCGGGTCGCGAAGCCGTCCAGGAGTAGGTCGTTGCCGCTGGGGGGCCGTCGCGGGTCGCGAGTGGCACTCAGCGCCGTGCGGGCCACCTCTTCCAGCGTGGTGCCGACGGTGTACTGGCGGGCGACGATCGCGGCTTGCATGGCGTCGAACAGGATCTGCCGGATCTGTGACACGTCAGCCGGATCGACCCTCGTCGCCGCATCCAACAACACGGCGGGCGCGTCCTTGTGACGGGAGAAGAACACCGAGATCGCTGCAGACAGCCGTTGCACCGCGACGTCCATGCCTGCGCCGCCGAGCCCCGGCATCGCCAGATTCATCAGGGCCTCGGCGAGCCGACCGTCGCCGGCCGCCAAGTAGGCCTGCGCGGCAGCCAGATACCGCAGCGCGCCACCTCGGGCGTCGGGTGACAGCTCAGCAGCGCGCGTCAAGAATGCGGCCTGCATGATGTAGCCACCCCGGCGCTGGGCGCGCTCCGCCGAGGCCTGCAGGTCAGCGGCGATCGCCTCATCGGGCGTCGTCACGGCGGCCGCCCTGTGCCATGCCGCCTGGTCGTCATCACCGTCACGATCAGCCACCGTGGCCAGCGCGTTGTGCACGCGCTGACGCTCCTCGGGTGTCGCACCGTCATACACCGCCGACCGGATGAGCGGGTGACGGAACGCGATGCGCGGCTCGAGGGACATGATTCCCTGCTGCACAGCATGATTGGCTGCCGCTGCGGCCACCCCCAGCAGCGCGCCTGCTCGCCACACTGTCGACGGCTTCTCGTCGGCACAGGCCGCGGCGACGAGCAGGAGGGTGCGTGCCTCCGGTGACAGCGTGGCGACCTGCGCCAGAAAGTGCACGTCCACCCGCCGACCGACCGGCAGGCGGCGCGGTAGCGGGAACCGCCCTGCCAGCTGTTCGGCGGTGAGTTCCCCGAGCAGCTCGAGCATCGCCAACGGGTTGCCCCCGGTTTCGTCGATCACGCGCGCTGACACCCGTGGATCCAGTGGTCCGGACACCGCCTCGTCGAGGATGGTGTGCGACGACTCCGGATCCAGTGCCTCGATCCGCAGGGTCGGCAATCCGTCCAGCGGCGTCAGATCTCCGGCATGCTCACGGGCACTGAACACCATCGCGACGGGGTCGGCGTACAGGCGCCGCGCGATGAAGCCAAGGACACTGAGCGATTCCTGATCCAGCCACTGGGCATCGTCGATCAGGCAGACCACCGGGTGCTCGGCCGCGACGTCGGACAGCAGCGCCAAGGCGGCCAGGCTCACCAGGAAACGGCTCGGCGGCGGGCCGCCGGTGAGGCCGAACGTCACCTCCAGCGCGTCGCGGTGCGGGCCGGTCAGCCGGTCCAGACGATCGAGATAGGGCAGCACGAGCCGGTGCAGGGCGGCGAAGCCCAGCCGCAGCTCCGATTGCGCTCCGACGATCCACAGGATCGACACGTCGGTGGCCGAGTCCGCCATGTATTGCAACAACCGGGTCTTGCCGACGCCGGGTTCGCCGATGAGCACCAGGGAGCTGCTGAAGCCCTCCAGGACGTCGGTAGTGATCTTGTCGAGCATCGCGCACTCCGCGGCACGGCCGACGAGGGAGCGGGGCCGGCCGGCGGGGACTTTCGGCTCATCGCTCAATGTGCTTCACGCCTGCCATCTCCCCTGTCCAGACCCAAGCTAGCCGAATCTCGGTGGCGCCACTTCGGCATGACTCCGTGTTCGGACAGGCCCGCCCCGGGTACCCCCTTCGTCATCGCGGGTTGGCCGCGGGACGGGCCAGAGCAATCGGAGTGACAGATGGCAGACATCATCGAGCTCGTGTACGCCGATCACGACTGGCTGCGCCGACAGTTCTTCCGCCTCGACGACGCACGGTCCGACGAGGAGCTTGCGGCGATCTGGGGCGTCCTCAGTGCTCGCCTCGATGTCCACGCCGAAGCGGAGGAGACGGTGTTCTACCCGGCGCTGCTGAAGCAGGGTGGTCGTGACGACCCCGGGAATCCCGAGGGCGATCCGCAGGAGGAGACCGAGGACGCCATCACCGACCACAACGCGATCCGCGATGCGGTGCGTTCGTCACGCAATCACCGGCCGGGCAGCGAGGAATGGTTCGCGGCGGTGTTCAAGGCGCGCACCGAGAACGGTGAGCACCTCGACGAAGAGGAACGCGAGGCCATGCCCGACTTCATCAAGAGCGCCTCCCTGGAACTGCGGCACCAACTCGGCATGGAGTGGATGCGATTCTATGCCGAGCACGAAGCCGTCAAAGGCATCGACGAGCGCAACAAGGATGCCGACGAGTACATCGAACGGCATTCCTGACAGCCCGAACGTCGTGCCGTCTCGGGCGACGCTCCGCATCACTGGGGTTCATCCTGGATTCGCGCCGGCCTGCTTCCGTGGTCGGCTCCAGTGGGTCGGCAGCGCCGACGCACACCATGCCCACTGCTTCCGAACAGGTGACGTCCTTGACTGCTTTTGCCACCCGCTACAACACGGCGACCATCGATGGACTGGAGGTGTTCTACCGCGAGGCCGGCGATCCGGCCAACCCGACATTGGTTCTGCTGCACGGCTTTCCGTCCAGCTCGCACATGTTCCGCAACCTGATCAACTCCCTGGCCGATGAGTACCATCTGGTGGCGCCCGATCACATCGGATTCGGCCGCTCGGCGATGCCGACAACGACCCAGTTCACGTACAGCTTCGACCGCCTCACCGAGATCACCGAAGGCTTGATCACTCATCTCGGCCTTGACCGGTTCGCGCTCTACATCCACGACTACGGCGCCCCGATCGGCCTGCGGATCGCCAGCCGGCGACCCGAACGGATCACCGCCCTGATCACCCAGAGCGGCAACGCCTACATGGAGGGCTTCACCCCGTTCTGGGACATCCTGTTCGCTCATGCCAAAGACCGCGCCGCCAACGAAGACGGCGTGCGTGAGAAGTTCACTCCCGAAACCACCTACTGGCAATACACCCACGGCGTACCCGTCGACCGTCTCGATCGGATCGCGCCCGAGACCTGGCAGCTCGACCAGCTCGGGCTGGACCGCAAGGACAACGACGCCATCCAGTTGCAGCTGTTCTGGGACTACCAGTTCAACCTCGACGGCTATCCCGCGTTCCAGGAGTACTTCCGCACCCACCAGCCCCCGCTGCTGGTCACCTGGGGCAAGAACGACGAGATCTTCGGAGCCGCCGGCGCGGAGGCGTTCCGCCGCGACTTCCCCAATGGCGAATTCCACCTTCTCGACGCCGGCCATTTCGCGCTGGAAACCCACGGCGAGGAGATCAGCGGGTACATCCGCGACTTCATGCCGCGAGCATTGGCCACCGGGCCGGCGAATTGAGACAGCAGCCGGCATCGAAGGACGTGACGAGTTGCAGCCGGTGACGACGCCGTTCGGCTTCGAATCGACCACCGATGAGGTGATACGGGGCGTCGACCTCAGCGGCAAGCGGGCCGTCGTCACGGGCGCGACCAGCGGCCTGGGCGTGGAGACTGCGCGGGCGTTGGCCGCGGCCGGCGCCGAGGTCGTGCTGGGTGTTCGCCGACTCGACGCGGGCCGGAAGATCGCAGAAGAGATACGAAGTGCCACAGGCAACGACGCCATCGAGGCGGCGCCGCTCGACCTGTCCGATCTCGCGTCGGTCACGTCATTCGCGCAGGGATGGAACGGTCCGCTGCACATTCTGGTGAACAACGCCGGCGTGATGGCCCTGCCCGAGCTGCAGCGCAGTGCGCTGGGCTGTGAGATGCAGTTCGCAAGCAACTTCCTCGGCCACTTCGCGCTCGTCGTGGCGTTGCGGCGTCCCCTCGCCTCGGCCGGCGGCGCGCGTGTGGTGTCCGTGAGCTCCACCGGGCATCTGTTCTCACCCGTGGTGTTCGACGACCTGCACTACCGTTTCCGACCCTACGATCCGATGACCGCGTACGGACAGTCGAAGACGGCCACCGTACTGCTGGCGGTCGAGGTGACGGCGCGGTGGGCGAGTGACGGAATCATCGCCAATGCACTGAATCCGGGCGCGATCGCCACGGGCCTGCAGAAGCACACCGGCGGGTTGCGCACTCCCGAGGAGTTCCGCAAGACCGTCGAGCAGGGCGCGTCGACATCGGTGTTGTTGGCGGCGTCGCCGCTCGTCGACGGGATCGGCGGACGGTACTTCGAGAACAACAACGAAGCCGAGGTGGTCGCCGAACGCGCCGAGGATCTCGGCCGTGCAGGCGGGGTCGCCATCTACGCGCTCGACGGCGACAACGCGGCACGTCTGTGGCGGGAGGCAACCGCGCTCACGCAGCTCTGACATCGACGGCAACTCTTCGGCGTCCGCAATTGAGGGATTCCTGGCAGGAAAGCACCGGCGCGCAGCGCACGGTGAGACCAGCATGGAATCAAGCAGAGACGGCGAAGGGAAGAGGTCATGTCAGGCAACATCGCTGGTGTCGAGGTGCCCGAGACCGCAGCGGTCGCCGAGGCGACTCGTTACGTCGAGGCGACGACCAGTCCGCTCATCTATCACCACTCCCTCCGGGTGTACTACTTCGGCCGGCTCCACGCTCTCCGGCTGGGCATGACACCGGATCCCGAACTCCTCTACCTGGCGGCCGTGTTCCACGACACCGGTCTCATGACGCCTTTCTCCGATGCGGAACAGCGTTTCGAGGTCGATGGGGCCGACCACGGGCGCACGTTCATGCTCGAACGCGGATTCTCCACTGCGGCCGCCGAAACCGTGTGGACGGCCATCGCGCTGCACACGACACCGGGCATCCCGGGACGGATGGGGCCAGAGGTCGCCGCCACCCACCTCGGTGTGCTGACCGACGTGAGCGGCGTCGGCCTCGACGGGCTGAACACAGACCAGGTAGCCGAGATCATCGCCGTTCATCCCCGGGGCGACTTCAAGAACGAGTTCCTGAGTGCCTATTTCGACGGGCTGAAGCATCGACCGGAGACGACCAACGGAACGGTGAATTCCGACGTGCTGGAGCACTTCATTCCAGGTTTCCAGCGCACGAGCAGTGTCGAGCGCATCCTCGGCTCGCCGTGGCCGAGCTGACGGGAAGAGGCGACATGCAAGCCATCACGACACGAGACCGGGACGCCGGAGTCGGCGGGCTCACCCTGACCGACCTGCCCTATCCGCATGCGGCGGAGAACGACGTCGTCGTGCGCGTACACGCCGCCGGCTTCACGCCCGGAGAGCTCGAGTGGCCCAGCACCTGGACCGACCGGGCGGGCCGTGACCGCACGCCCAGCGTGCCCGGGCACGAACTGTCCGGAGTCGTCGCCGAGTTGGGGTACGGCACCACCGGCCTTAGCGTCGGCCAACGGGTCTTCGGCCTCACCGACTGGGCACGGAACGGCACGCTGGCGGAATACACGGCCGTTGAGGCTCGCAATCTCGCTCCCCTCGCCGCCGACATCGACCACACCGTGGCCGCTGCTCTGCCGATCTCGGGTCTGACGGCATACCAAGGGCTTTTCGTCCATGCCGGCCTCACCGCAGGCCAGACTGTTGTGGTGCACGGTGCCGCCGGTGCCGTGGGGTCCGTCGCCGTTCAGCTCGCGCGCGAGGTGGGTGCTCAGGTGATCGGCACCGGACGGACGAACGACCGCGATGTGGTGCTCGGCCTCGGTGCACACGCGTTCCTGGACCTGGGCAACGAGGCCCTGGAAGGCATCGGCCACGTCGACGTGGTGTTCGACGTCATCGGCGGCGATGTCCTCGAGAAGTCGGCGGCACTGATCCGTCCCGGCGGCACGCTGGTGACCGTCGCGGCGCCGCCGACGGTGCAGCCCAGGGAAGGACGCGCCGTGTTCTTCGTGGTCGAACCCGATCGTGCGCAGCTGGCGGATCTGGCCCAGCGCTTGCGAACGGGGCGGCTCGAGCTCCTGGTGGGCGCCGTGTATCCCCTCGAGAAGACGGCCGACGCGTTCGCCCACCGTCGGCGCACGCACGGTCGGACGATCATCCAGATGGCGACCGACAGAGAGGAACGTCCATGAGGGCAGGTCATTTTGGCCAGGGCGTGCTGGCAGCCGCGGTCGCTGCCGTGGTCGCCGGCTGCGGGTCGTCGGCGGAGCCGCAGGCCGCCGCAACTCCGAGGTATCCGTCGGAGACCCTGGCTCCACTGTTCGAACAGCCGCTCCCCGGTGTCGCGGGCAAGACCTTCACTTCGGCGATCGTGACCTTCCCGCCGGACGCCCGCGCGGTGCCGCACCGACACGGCGACGCTTTCGTCTACGCCTATGTGCTCGAGGGGACGGTGCGCAGCCGGCTCGAGGGCGCGCCCGCGCAGGTGTACCACGCGGGACAGAACTGGTCCGAGCAGCCCGGCGCCCACCACCTGGCCACCGAGAACACGAGCCCGACGGACCCGGCGAAACTCCTCGTCGTCTTCATCGCCGATACCGGGCAGCCACTCAAGGTCGACGATCCGCACGGTTGAGCGGGCGAGGATCACACAGGAGGTAGCGATGGTCACCGGCTCGGCACTGACGAACATCGTTCTCGTGCACGGCGCTTTCGTCGACGGATCCACCTGGCGGCCGGTGTACGAGCTCCTCACACAGGACGGGTTCCACGTCGCCGTGGTCCAGAATCCCACTCTGTCACTGGACGGTGACGCTGCCGCGACGCGACAGATCATCGACGCGCAGAGCGGACCGGTTCTGCTGGTGGGGCATTCCTACGGCGGAGCGGTCATCACCGCGGCGGGAACTCACCCGAAGGTTGCCGCCCTGGCCTACATCGCGGCCTTTGCACCAGACGAGGGCGAGTCGGTGAGGACACTCAACGGCGACCCCGACGCGCCCGGTTCACCGCTGGTGTCAGCTTCGGGCGGCTTCCTGTTTCAGGACCGATCAGGTTTCCACAGGTCTTTCGGCGCTGACCTGCCTGCCGCTGACGCCGCCTTCCTGGCCGACGCACAGGTGCCATTCGCGTTGGCAGCCATGGAACAACCGGTCACCAGCCCGGCCTGGAGAAGCAGGCGCAGCTCGTTCCTGATCGCCACTCGCGACCAGATGATCGCGCCGTCAGCGCAGCGTGCCATGGCGCTGCGGGCCGGTGCCGACAGCGTCGAAGTCGCCGCCAGCCACGCCGTCTACATGTCACAGCCGGCGCAGACGGCAGCGATGATCCGTCAGGCCTGCGTCTTCTGATCCGACCACTCGCTTGTTCGACCTTCAGCCGAACAGTGGCAGCGCCCGCTTGCGCGCCAGCGCCGACATGCCGCGCTGAATGCTGTCCTCCACCTCGCGGTACTTCTGCTCGACGTAGTCGTCATCCTCGGCGCGCGCCGGGTCGTGATCGACCTCGACGGCGGGCATCAACCGGGTACGAATCTTCGCCGGCAGCGGCAGCTGAGGCAGTGCCGCAGGCGCGATACCCCATGGCAGCGACACCGCCACCGGAAAGACTTTGAGTCGCAGCAACTTGTCCAGACGCAGCGCCCGAGACAGACCGTCACCGCGGATCAGCACCGGCATCGCGTCGGCGCCGCCGACCGTCGCGATCGGCACGATCGGCACTCCCGCCCGGATAGCCATCCGAACGAAACCCGCGCGGCCCGCCAGGTTCGCGACGTCGCGCTCGGTCCACGGCCGCAGCGAATCCACCTCACCGCCCGGCCACACCGCCACGTCGCGACCCTCGGCGAGCGCTGTGGCCATCGAGTCGGGCGCGGCCGGCAGCACCCCCATCGCGCGGAAGTACCGGCCGATCACCGGTATCGCCATCAACGCGTCATGGGCGGTGCCGTGCAGCGGGCGTTCCTGACCGAACCGGCGCCACCACTGCACGCCGACCGTCCAGGCATCCCAGACGAACGGGGCGCCCGAATGGATTCCGACCAGCAGCACCGGCGGCTCGGGCAGGTTCTCCCAGCCGTCGAACTCCATCCGGAACCAGTGATCCACCAGAAAGTTCCACAGGTACTTCTGGCGCTGCATGGTCGCCTCGTCTTGACCGCCCAGATCCCACTGCCCGGCCCGTTCGCTGAGCCAGCCGCTGATCCCGCCGTCCTCGCCGCTGCGCCGCTCGGCCATCTTGCGCCGTGCCTGCTCAGCATGCTGCTGCGCTTGCTCACGAACGGCGGCGGGGCGGGAATCGGATTCGATCATGCCAACCGTGTACCCGCCGCTGTGGTCGTCGTCACACACCGCAGCCTGTGAGACGGCTGTGCATCGGTGCGCCGTGCGGGCGTCGACGTCCGCGCGGATATATCTAGCGTGCTAGACTCTGGTGCGATAGCAGATGGTCTGCTAGGAAATGGTCGGACTGTGTCGCAGGCATCACGTGATCACTTGGGTCAGCAGCTTTCGTTTGCGTTGTACGGGGCCGCCAACCGGATGGTTCGCCTGCACAAGCCGTACCTCGAACCGCTGGGCTTGACGTTTCCGCAGTACCTCGCGGTACTGGCGCTGCTGGATGGCGCACCGCTGCCAGTCGGCACTCTCGGCGCCCGCCTCGACATGGACACGGGCACGATCACGCCGTTGGTGAAGCGGCTGGAAGCCATCGGGATGGTGACGCGGACACGGGACATGGCCGACGAGCGAAGAGTGTTCGTCGACCTGACAGCCCGAGGCCGCGCGCTCGAATCCCAGGTTCGGGGCATCACCGACCAGATCAAGACAGCGTGCCAGCTCACCGACACGGGCATCGACGACCTCCGGCGCACGCTTGAAGGACTCGCACACCCCGCTGCCGACTAGGCGAGGCACTACGAAGGGAACACCATGAAGATCGGAATCATCGGCGTCGGACACATCGGCAAGACCCTGAGCCAGAAGCTCGCCGCCGCCGGACACGACGTCAAGGTGGCCAACTCGCGTGGCCCAGAAACGATCGTGGCCGAGGCGCTGCAGACCGGAGCGCGGGCAGTACCGGCATCCGAGGCGGTGGAGGGCGTCGACGTCGTGATCCTCTCCATCCCCCTCAACCGCGTTGCCGACATCGCGGCGATCGTGGGCCGGGCGGCGCCGGAGACCGTCGTCATCGACACGTCCAACTATTACCCGGCCCGGGACTCCCGGATTCGGGCGATCGAGGAGGGCCAAGTCGAAAGCCTCTGGGTCGCCGAACAGCTCGGACGTCCGGTGGTCAAGGCATGGAACGCCATCGGATCAGGATCGTTCGCGAACAAAGGCATGCCGCCGGGAACGCCGGGCCGCATCGCGATCCCCGTCGCGGCTGACGACGTGACGTCGCGGGCCGTCGGACTTGCCTTGGTTGAGGACACCGGTTTCGACGGTTACGACGCCGGAACGCTGGATCAGTCGTGGCGCCAGCAACCCGGTGCACCGGCATATTGCACCGATCTCACCAGCGACGAGATGCCGGGCGCGCTCGCGACGGCCGATGCTGCCCGATCACCCATACGCCGAGACATCGGCATGGCAGCGGTTGCTGAACGGTTCGGCGCGGACGGCACCAACCCGGACGAAGACTACGGCGTTCGCCTGGCTCGCGCCCTCAACATGTGACGGGCGCAGAGATGCCCTTCGCAACGAATCCAGAACGGAAATCATGATTCTCAACCCAAAGACCACAACAGCGCAGGCGGCACCGCGTGATGCGGCCGGCAAACCCGACCTCGGCAAGTTCGGCGTGTGGACGACAACACCCGTCACCCCAGAGGTCGCCGTAGAGATCGAAAGACTGGGCTACGGGGCGGTGTGGGTCAGCAGCGCTGCCCCCGATGACCTGTCCTGGGCCGACCCGATTCTCGAACGAACCAGCTCGTTGAGGGCGGCCACCGGGATCATCAACATCTGGACCTCTCCGGCGGATCGAGTGGCCGAGGCGTTTCACCGCCTCGAACACCGTTACCCCGGACGGTTCGTGCTCGGCATCGGTGCGGGCCACCGCGAAGCCATCGCCCAGTGGGAGAAGCCCTTCGACGCACTCAATGCCTACCTTGACGACTTGGACCGTTACGGCGTGCCCGCTCACCGCCGCATCCTTGCCGCGCTCGGCGACGGGATTCTGAAGTTGTCCGCGCGGCGCGGGGCGGGTGCACACCCTTACCTCACCACTCCTGAGCACACCGCTCGAGCCCGCGGCCTGATGGGACCGGCCGCCTTCTTGGCGCCGGAGCAGAAGATCGTGCTGTCCGACGACGCCGAAGAGTCCCGCGCATCAGGGCGCGCGGCACTCGATCTGTATCTCGGACTCGCGAACTATCGCAACAGTTGGAAGCGAATCGGTTTCCACGACGACGATGTCGCCAAACCCGGCAGCGACGCACTCATCGATGCCGTGATCGCCTACGGCACCGTGGATCAGATAGCTCAACGACTTCTACAGCACAGCGCGGCGGGTGCCGATCACGTCGCTGTTCAGGTCATCGGGACCGGGGACCCACTGCCTGCGCTCTCGGCTTTGGCTCCGACACTAGGTGTGCCGCCAAAGCTGTCGTCGGCGTGATTCACGGCGCTGTCACAGCGTCGGCGACGGCCTTGCCGAGCGCCTCGGTGGTGGCCGTGCCGCCCATGTCCGGGGTCAACGCGTCGCCGCCGCGTGCCAGTACCGTCTCGACGGCCGCGAGCACCGCGGTGGCAGCGGCGGATTCGCCGAGATGCTCCAGCATCATCGAGGCGCACCAGATCTGCCCGACGGGGTTGGCGACCCCCCGGCCGGCAATGTCCGGCGCCGACCCGTGGACGGGCTCGAACAGGCTCGGAAACGTGCGCTCCGGGTTGATGTTGGCGCTCGGCGCGATGCCGATGGTGCCCGTGCAGGCAGGCCCGAGGTCGGAGAGGATGTCGCCGAACAGGTTCGAGGCGACCACGACGTCGAACCAGTCGGGGTGCATGACGAAGTTCGCCGTGAGGATGTCGATGTGGTACTTGTCGACGTCGATGTCCGGGTAGTGGGCGGCTATCGCCTGCACGCGCTCATCCCAGTAGGGCATGGAGATAGATATGCCATTGCTCTTGGTGGCCGAGGTCAAGTGCTTCTTCGGCCTGGACTGCGCGAGGTCGAAGGCGAACTTCAGGATCCGGTCGACACCGGTACGGGTCATGACGGTTTCCTGCATGACGATCTCGCGGTCGGTGCCTTCGAAGATCTTGCCTCCGACGCTGGAGTATTCGCCCTCGGTGTTCTCACGCACGACGTAGAAGTCGACGTCTCCTGGCTTGCGTCCGGCCAGGGGGCTGGGTACTCCCGGCATCAGCTTGACCGGCCGGAGGTTCACGTACTGGTCGAAGGCGCGACGGAACTGCAGCAGGCTCCCCCACAGGGAGATGTGGTCCGGAACCACATCGGGCCACCCGACAGCGCCGAAGAAGATGGCGTCGAAGCCACGCAACTCGTCGAACCAGTTGTCCGGAAGCATCTTTCCGTGCTCGAGGTAGTAGTCGGCGCTGGAGTGGTCGAAGTGCTCGAACCGAAATCTCAGGTCGAACGCGTGGGCGGCGGTCTCGAGGACGCGCAGTCCTTCGGGCACCACTTCGCAGCCGATACCGTCACCGGGGATGACCGCGATGCGGTGGGCTCGTGACATGGGGAGGGTCCTTTCGATCAGCTGGGGAGTCAGTTGACGGGATGGAGTGGTTCGCGACCGTCGAGGACGGCGATGACGTCGGCGGCGGCACTGAGGCCGGCCCGCAGTCGGGCTTCGATTGTCTGCCCGGCGAGATGGGACGTGACGATGACGTCGTCGCGGCCCCTCAGGGGGCTTTTGGCCGGCAACGGTTCAGTATCGAGTACGTCGAGAGCTGCACCGGCGATCTCGCCGGAGTCCAATGCGTCGGCGAGCGCATGTTCGTCCACCAACGATCCGCGTGCGGTGTTGATCAGCACTGCGCTGGGCTTCATCGCCGCCAACGTTGATGCGTCGATCATCCGCCGGGTGCGGTCGTCGGTCCTGGTGTGCAGGCTGAGGTAATCCGAGGTGGCGATGACGGTGTCCCGGTCGACGAACTGCACGCCGGTTGCCGTGCCGTCCGGGTGTGCGGTGTGGACCAGGACGGTCATCCCGAACGCGGTGGCGAGTTCGGCGACGGCGCGGCCACTGGGTCCGAATCCGATGACTCCCAACGTGGTCCCGCGTAGTTCACTTCCGGCGTGACGGGGCCATCCGCCCGCCCGCACACCGTCGATGACGGCGGTGAGCCGACGCGCCGCCATGAGCATCAGAGCGATGGTCATCTCCGCGACGGCGTCATGGTTAACGCCCGGGGTGTTGCAGACCCGGACTCCGTGCGCGGAGGCGGCGGACACGTCGACGGAGTCGTAGCCCACGCCGCTTCGTGCGATCACCCGCAACTCGGTCGCTGCCCCGATCATGCCGGCGGTGACGGGTTCGCTGGCGACGATGGCGCCGTGTACACCGTCGAACAGGGCGTGTGCTTCCTCGGGACTACGCGGCCCTACCGCAGGCCGGTAGACGATCTCGTGACCGTGGCGGCGCAGAAGGTCGTCCACCTCGTCGCCGGGAACAAGGTAGTCGGTGGTCACCAGAACGCGTGACATGGCGGTCAGGATGACGCGGCGGCGGTGTGGCGGCTGCCGCCGACTGTGGTGTCCTCGACCGCGCCGGCCGGCCCGTCGATGGCCTCCTGCTCGTGCGAACCCGACACGACCACCTGATCGTGATCGTCGGCCTCGATACGGAACTCGCGTCGCCCGGCGAGTACTTCGCGGGCCTGGTCGTCGTCGAAGTCGTTCTCCCACTTGGCGATGACGATGGTGCCGATGGCATTGCCGAGGACGTTGATGAAGACGCGGCCCTCGTTGAGAATGCGGTCGATACCCACGATCAGGGCGAGAGCGGCCAGCGGTACGTGGCCGACGGCGGTGATGGTGGATGCCAGCACGATGAATGCGCCTCCGGCGATGCCGGCGGTACCCTTGCTGGTCAGCATCATCACGCCCACCATGATGAGTTGTTCCTGCCAGGACAGGTCGATGCCGACGGCTTGCGCCAGGAACAGCGACGCCATGGTGAGGTAGACCGCCGAGCCGTCGAGATTGAACGAGAAGCCCGCCGGGATGACCAGGCCGACAACTGGTTTGCCGCAGCCGAGGTGTTCGAGTTTCCGGACGAGCTGCGGCAGAATCGCCTCGCTGGAGCAGGTGCTGAGCGCGATGAGCAGTTCGGTTTTCAGGTAGCGCATCAGGGTGAAGACGTTCATGCCGCAGGCTCTGGAGATCAGTCCGAGCAGCACGATGACGTAGACGACGCAGGTGGCGGTGAACAACAGGATCAGGAAGCCGAGTTGTTGCAGGCTGGATGCGCCGTATTTGGCGACGACGGAGGCCAGGGCGCCGAACGTGCCGATCGGGGCGAGTCGCATCACCCAGCCGACGATCTTGAACACGACGTGAGACAGGGACTCGATCATGGTGGTGATGGGAGCGCTGTGGGCTTTCGTGACGTTGAGCGCGCAGCCGATCAGCAGTGACACCAGCAGCGCAGACAAGATGGCGTGGCCGGTGATGGCGCCGAACAGCGATTCGGGGATCAGGTTCGTGACGAACTCGACGAAGCCGATCTTCTCGCCTGAATCGACCCCGGGGATGGTGCTGGCGTCGAGGCTGTTGACGTCGATGTTCATTCCCGCACCGGGTTTGAAGATGTTGGCGACCACCAGGCCGATCAACATCGACACGAGCGAGAGAACGAAGAAGTAGCCGAGCGCTTTGACGCCGATGCGTCCCGCGCGGCGCAGGCTGTCCATGGTGGCGATGCCGAGCGTGACGACGCAGAAGACCACGGGTACGACGATCATCTTGACCAGTCCGATGAACCAGTCGTTGAGCGGGGTGACTGCGGCGCCCACGTCGGGCAGCAGGATGCCGACGGCGATGCCGAGGACGGCCCCGACGACGACCTGGAACCAGAGTTGGCGTATCAGGGCGCCGAATCTGGATCGACGGGGTGGGGCGGTGGCGGTGCTCGTGGACATGGCGGAACTCCTTTGATCCGATGCAGCTTTGAGGTCTTGCCGGCCGAGATGTCGTGCGCGCCGCCCGGCGGTCTAACACCGAGTGGCACCGGAACAGCGGTCAGTGGTGCAGCTCGCGCAGAACCTTGTAGAACGCGCTCTTGGCTTCGAAGCCGATGCCGGGGATCTCGGTGAGCCCGACCTGGCTGTTGGAGACCACCGCGTCATCGGCGAAGCCGCCGGTGGGCTGGAACTCCCCGGGGTAGGACTCGTTGCCGCCGAGCTTGAGGGCAGCGGCGATGTGCAGGGAGAACTGGTGCCCGCCGTGGGGGATGCAGCGGCGCGATGACCAGCCGTGCTCCTTCAACATCTCCTGCACGCGCAGGTATTCGGTGAGCCCGTAGGCCAGCGCCGGGTCGACCTGGATGTAGTCGCGGTCGGGGCGCATCCCGCCGTAGCGGATCAGGTTACGGGCGTCCTGGACCGAGAACAGGTTCTCGCCGGTGGCGATCGGGCCCCGGTAGTTCTCCGAGAGGATGGCGTTCAGGCGGTAGTCGAGCGGATCGCCGACCTCCTCGTACCAGAACAAGCCGTAGGGCTCGATGGCCTTGCCGTAATCAAGGGCGGTCTGGAGATCGAAGCGGCCGTTGACGTCGACCGCCAAGCGGGAGCCGTCGCCGTCGAGGACCTCCAGAACCGCCTCGATGCGCTCGAGGTCATCGGCCAGATCGGTGCCACCGATCTTCATCTTCACCACCGAGTAACCCATGTCGAGGAAGCGGCGCATCTCGTCCTGCAGATCGGACAGGGTCTTGCCCGGGGCGTAGTAGCCGCCTGCGGCGTAGACGAAAACCGAGTCGTCGGGCCGGCCGTCGCCGTAGCGGTCGGACAGATAGCGGTAGAGCGGCTGACCGGCGATCTTCGAGGCCAGGTCGAACAGTGCCATGTCCAGCACTCCGACCGCGACCGAGCGTTCTCCGTGGCCGCCGGGCTTCTCGTTGTTCATCATGATCGGCCACGCGAGCGTCGGGTCCAGGTCGCCTGCCTCATCGAGCAGGCTCTCCGGTGCGGCGTCCAGCAGACGCGGAATCGCGCGGCGGCGCAGGATCTCCCCCGCGCTGTAGCGGCCGTTGGAATTGAACCCGTACCCGATCACCGGCTCGCCGTCGATGACCACATCGCTGACGATCGCCACGATGGAGCAGTCCATTGAGCTGAAGTCGATCCAGGCATTGCGGATCGACGAACTGATCGGGACCACGCCCTCGTGGATGGACAAGATCTTCATGCCGTTCGCCTCTCTCGTAACTTATAAGATGTGAGATGTAACTGATGAGTGCCAATGCTAGACTCGGTGTGACCGTGAGCACAAGGGGCAATTTGTGGCACTGGTCACATCAGATGGATCGATGAGATTGGGCGCACATGACATCACCGCAGGTCACCAACGTCTTCTCCAGTAAGAGCGACGTGGCCTATGCAGAACTGCGGCGGCTGATACTCAGTGGCGGTCTACCTGCGGGCTCGCGGCTCTCTCAGTACGAGCTCGCCGAGCAGATGAGAATGAGCATCACGCCGCTGCGGGAGGCGATCCGCCGGCTCAGCGGCGAGGGCCTGATCGAACTCGACAATCACCGGGACGCCCGAGTCTCATCCATCGGCGCCGACGAGGCCCGCCAGCTGTTCGAGGTGCGGCTGGCCCTCGAACCCGCGGCGGTGGCGCTGGCAGCCGAACGCCGCACGAACGACGACATCGCGGCCATGCGGACGAGACTGGCCGATCTGGTCCCGGTCACCCGGGAATGGGGCGAAGACGGGTTGTGCGCCCACAGCGCCTTTCACCGCGCACTGTATGTCGCCGCACACAACGCCGTGATGATCAAGACCCTCGACGACCTGTGGGCCAAGTCCGACCGCTACCGCCGCCTCGGCCTGATGCTGCCTGCGGGCGACGAACCCCGCATGATCGACTTCAACCAGCACCACCAGATGCTCGAACTCGTCGTCGACCGTGACGCCGCCGCGGTGCACGACCTGGCGCGAATCCATATCGAGAACAGCTTGACCGCTTCGGCGATCGACGCCCTCGAAGGGCAGTTCCCCAACCCGAGTCTGTAACTGCCTGAGGGCATCCTGGTCTCAGGTCGCCGGGTCGGCCGCTTCACCGATACGGGCGCCGTTCAGTTTTCACAAGATTGAGGAGGGTTCGCATGACAGAGGTCCGATCGGGTGAGGGCTGGCCGGCATTACGCGTCGACGACTGGGAGCCGACCCGCAGATCGCTGCACATGTGGACCCAGATCGTGGGCAAGGTGCGGCTGGCGCACGCGCCGCTGCTCAACCACTGGTGGCAGGTGCCGCTGTACGTGTCACCGCGAGGCCTGACGACGTCCGCGATCCCTGTGGGCACCGAATCGTTCGACATGGAGTTCGACTTCGTCGACCATGCACTCGCGGTGCGAGTGAGTGATGGCGGCGCTGCCAGCATCGATCTGCGCGACACCTCCGTAGCGCAGTTCCACCGAGCAGTGCTGGACACGCTGGGCGGACTGGGCATCGACGCGAACATCTCGAACGGACCCAACGAGGTGGACCCCGCCATCCCGTTCGCGGAGGACACCCATGTCGGCTACGACCCCGCAGCGGCCAACGCGTTCTGGCGGCAGCTGGTGCAAGCCGACCGGGTGATCGGCCGGTTCCGTGCCCGGTTCATCGGCAAGGTCAGCCCTGTCCACTTCTTCTGGGGATCATTCGACCTGGCGTGCACCCGATTCTCCGGTGGCCTGGCTCCCCGGCATCCCGGAGGTGCGCCGAACTGCGGCGACTGGGTGATGGAGGAGGGGTACTCCCACGAGCTGAGTAGCTGC
This sequence comes from Mycobacterium sp. NPDC050551, assembly GCF_040674075.1. Taxonomy (NCBI): domain Bacteria; kingdom Bacillati; phylum Actinomycetota; class Actinomycetes; order Mycobacteriales; family Mycobacteriaceae; genus Mycobacterium; species Mycobacterium sp. NPDC050551. Next base: position 310,985 of record NZ_JBFARC010000003.1, read on the forward strand.
GGATTCTGGCCCGGCGGTGCGGCCGAAGGGGCGTTCTACTCCTACGCCTATCCAGAGCCGACCGGTTACGCCGACACCGCGGACGGTCCCGCCGGTGCGTTCTACGACACCGGCCTGCGGCAGTACCTGTTGCCGTACGAGGTTGCCCGCCAGGCCGAGGACCCAGACGAGGCGGTGATGGACTTCCTCGAGTTCACCTATGGCGCGGCCGCCGACTTGATGGGATGGGACCGGCGCGCCCTCGAAACCGACCCGAGTCGCTGGGAGCACAAAGCTCGGCCTTCGTGACCGCCCGAGCGGCGGCCGTGGTCAGCTCTGACGTAGCGGCGGATGTCCTGGCCGACGGGTGTTTTGGCGGCGCGCATACGTGGGGGGCTTGATCCACTTCCCACTTCAGAATACGGCGTGACCGGGGGCTTGCCGCAAGGCCCGGGTGGTGCTGCATGCTTGCGCGTCCCCAGCATTTCGTCAGAAGGGTGCCAGTTGTCCACATCCCTTGATGAGGGTCCGTTCTTCCATGGCACGATCGCGGAACTGAGGGTGGGCGAGTTCCTCTCTGCGGGCCATCGATCGAACTATCGTCCCGAGGTCGTGATGAACCACATCTACTTCACCGCGCTCGTCGATGGCGCCGGCCTTGCTGCGGAAATCGCCGCAGAGCTCGCCGACGGCGACGCCCTGCCGAGGGTGTACGAAGTAGAGCCAACCGGAGAGTTCGAGAACGACCCGAATGTGACCGACAAGAAGTTCCCCGGCAACCCCACGCGGTCCTACCGGAGTGCGGCCCCCCTGCGGATCGTCGGCGAGATCACCGAGTGGACGCGACTGACACCCGAGCAGTTGCACACGTGGCGGGAACGGCTGTCTGTGCTCCGGTCCGACGATCGTGGCGGGATCATCAACTGAGTCGGCCGAACATCGCGTGATCTCAAGCCGACGGCGCGGCTTCCACCGGAACCAGTTCGGTGAGCCCGGTCATGGCGAGTGTGGACATCAGCAGCTGTGGGGCGATGACGTGGATCTGCTCACCGCGAACGAACAGCGCATTGATCGCGGCGCTGTCCAGGTACTCCAGTGCGCTGAGATCCACGATCAGCCGTTCATCACCTTGCCCGAGAGCGCCGGTCGCTGCGGAGAGCGCTCGATCGAAGTCGTCGATATTGCTCAAGTCGATCTCGCCTGCGGCTCTGAGCACCAGCCTGCCGTCGTCACGGCGAGCAGTGTCGAGCGTGAGAAGCGTTGGCATCAGGCAATCCTCGCTTTCAGGTGAACGGTCGTTCCCGAGGCGTCGGTGTCGACGGTGACGTGGTGCATCAGCGACCTCATCAGGGTGGTGCCCCTGCCCCGGAGGGAATTCGTCGGGAGCGGCGCCTTCCACGTGCCGGTGTCGGAGACGGTGATCCGCACTTCGTCACCGATCGCGGTCGCGTTCAGGGTGATGGCTCCGCCCGGGTCTGCGCGGTGACCGTGTTCGACGGCGTTCGCGACAGCTTCGCCCACGGCAACAAGCACTTTCATCGTCTGCTCCGGATCGGCGCGAATCTTGTTCAACCACGTCCGCAGTGCGCTGCGGGCCGGCGCGAGGTGTTCGGCGTCGGCGGGGAATGTCAGGTCGAGCGGCGCGGGATGGCGGTAGAGAAGCAGGACGACGTCATCTTGGTAGCCGCTGGGCGGCTCGAGACTCGACATGGCTTGGCCGACAAGGTCATCGAGTGTCGTGTCGCGTCGCTCGGAGATCAGGTCGGCGAGGCGGCCGATGCCCTCTTCCAGCGCGGTGCGCCGGCGTTCGACGAGGCCGTCGGTGTAGAGCGCCAGCGTGGCGCCCGTCGGCATCGTCACCTGTGCCTCCGGTCGCGGCCATCCGGCTCTCATCCCCAACGCGATGGTGTGAGCGTCGTCGAGCATGCGGATGGTTCCGTCCGCGTGTATCAGGAGGGGCGGCGGGTGCCCGGCACTGGAGTACACCAGCTCACCGGTACTGGGATCGAGCACCACGCAGACAGCAGTGGAGCATCGGGCACCGGGCAGTCGGGCCGCGAAACGATCCAGCCCTATGAGGGCGGCAGCGGGACTCGGGTGGTCGAAAAGCAAGGCACGACAAGCGCTTCGCACCTGTCCCATCACGGTGGCCGCAGTGAGTCCGTGGCCGACGCAGTCACCGACCACCAACGCGATGCGTCCGTCGTCGAGGTCGACGATGTCGTACCAGTCACCGCCCACCTGTAGCGGCGGACTGGCGGCCTGATAGCACGCGGCGAATCCGTCGGGTAGCTGAGCCGGACCGAGGATCGCATGCTGCAGCGCCAGTGCGGTTTCGCGCTGCTGGTCGACCTGATGCACGCGCTGCAAACCCTGACCCAGCCGGCCGGCAAGCACGGTCAGCAGCGTCTGATCCTCCAGGGTGAACGACCGCGCCTCGTTGAGGTCGATCCAGACCACGAGCACGCCTTCGGGATGCCGCAACGCAATTGCGGCCGTGCCCGGCTGCACGACATTGGCCGTCATCAGGTCGCCGTCGCGCAACGCGATGACCGCCTGTCGGGTGTCGGCCGGCAGGTCGGCCCACTGCGTCGACTCGCCGACCGCCACCACGTGCGGTCCTGGGTAATTGCCGCGCGCCGGAGAACGGTGGTCGAGGAACGTCACCGCCAGTACGCGGCGTGCCCGCCACAGCCGCCGGAGTTCCTCAGCGGCCGCCTGCACGGCTTGGTCGACGGTGTTGGCCAGCGCGAGCTCCTGGTTGAGCGCATGCTCACGACCAGCCGCCAGCGCCAGGGCGATGGCGGCGTGGCGGGCGAAGTCGCTGACGAGCACGAGGTAGTCGTTGTCGAAGGGCGGCTGATGAGGCCGACGCGCGACGGCGATGACACCGAGGACCGCGTCGTCGGAGACCAGCGGCATGACGATCGCCGAGCGCTCGCCCACGTCGGTGAAACCCTCGATGGGGTACTGGAACGAATCGGTGATCAGCGGTAAGCCGCGACGGGCCACGCCGCCCGTGGTGGAGGCATCCATGGGCACCTGCTGACCGATCACCTCTGTGGAGTAACGGCCTGCGGTCGCGGCCACCACAAGCGTGTCGACTTCGTGAGCAGGCACATCGGGTTCCTTGGGAACCAGCAGGATCGCCTGCTCGGCATCGGCCAGTTCGAGTGCCCGATTGACGATCAACTGGAGCGGGCCCAGTTGTGGATCGCCGGAGAGCAACGCACTGGTGATCTCCCGGCTCGCCCTGGTCCACCTTGCCGACTCGCGCTCACGCTCGAACAGTCGCGCATTGTCGATGGCGGCGGCCGCAGCCGTGGCCAACGCCCGCACCGCGCTCTCCTGCATGTCCGAGAACGCCCAGCCAGGCCGGTCGTCGGCCAGGTACAGGTTGCCGAAAGCGGCCCCCCGACCGTGATCGGCGTGGCGAGGAGCGCCAGGATCGGCAGCCCGGCCAACTCCGGGTGAGCTGCAAGGTCGTCGACGCGTAGGCCGTCGCCCACCGGAATGTCGCCGAGTCGGCGCGTCGCGGCATCGGGCATCCCGGCGTCGACGAAGGACATCCGCGAGCCGTCGACGGCGCGGATCCCGAGTGCTGCGTACCTGGCGCCGGTCAGTGTCAGCGCCCGTTGACGATCCGATCCAATGTCACCTTGAGGTCGAGATCGGAGCTGATCTCCACGATGACCCGCACCAGTAATTCCATCTCATCGCGGACGGCGACCAATTCGTCGAGTTGCTCATGCATCCGCGTGACGAGCTCGCGGCGGGCCGGCCAGGTGAACGCCGATTCCCCCTCGACACTGGTCATGGAACGAAGCTACCCGCTACGTCAGCAACCTCCCACCGTGTCGCCAAAGCGGATCGCGGACGAAAGCGCGGCGGGTGTGCGGTTGCGGTGAGGGTCGATGGTCCTCAGTTGCTGCGCAACATACGGAGCGCCATGGGTGCCACGCTGATCTTGGGTGATTCGTCACATTCCACAATTCCGCGATTAGCCCGTGACGTTGGCGGCAATTCCACTACCACGAGCGCGTCAGCGCCAGAACAATGTCATCCGACCCAGAAGGGCTCCAATCTTGTCCACCATCGACACCGCAAAAGTGCTCACCCAGCTCAGAGCGATTCTCGACCTGACCAACACCGAGATCCAGATCGCCGAGACCCGCATCGCCCAGGCGCGCACCGAAGCCGTCCGCACCGAGCTGCAACAGAACGCCTCCAACGGCCGCTCCCGCGCCGAGGCCATCGAGACCGCCATTCGCGACCTCGGCGGCTACCCCGACGTCATCGGCCCGTTCATCGGCCGCGCCGCCGCCGCAGTCAAGGCGATGACCGAGCAGGCGTCGCCGTTCGACGAAGCACTTCTGGGTGACCTCGCGCTCGAGGACCAGCTCCTGCAACGGTCGCGCTATCTCAAGGCGCTCGCCGTGGCGGCGAAGAACAGCGACGTGCAGTCGCTTGCCGACCGGCTGATCATCGCGCACACGGCGACAGTCGAATGGCTGGTCACCGTTCTCGCAGAGGATGCCCTGGGCGGACCGGCCGCGTTGCGCCGCACGCCGCTGCAGGCCGCCACCGGCGCCGCAGTGCGCGCGGTGAATCTGCCCATCACCTGGACCACCCGCGGCGTCGACCGCACCGTCGAAGCCCTGCGCAGTACCGGCCCGGCGTTCACCGAACTCGTCAACCGCGGTCAGCGCGTGACCGACGTGGCCACCAAGACGCTGAGCGCATCGCGCGACGCGGCGCTGGCTGCCGCCGAGCAGGTCACCCGCGAGGAAGGCGTGGACAAAGCAGCGGACGCGCTGCATTCGGCGCGCAGCGCCACCGGCGTGCTGGACCCGTCCGAGCTGCCGATCTCGAGTTATGACGAGCTGACTGTCGCCGATGCAGTCGCCGCGGTGAAGGATCTCAACGATCCCTCGGACATCCGCGCCATCGTGGCTTGGGAGGAAGCGCACAAGAACCGTGCGCGCGTCGTGTCCGCGGCGCAGACCCGCCTTGCTGCGATCGCACAGGAAGTCGTCGGCATCAGCTGACCGAAGTAGCTCCGATGTAACGCCCCCGCAGCCGTGGCGCGGGGGCGTTGCAAAAACTCTCGATGGGTGTTTGCTGGTGCTGTTAGCCTGCTCGAATGAGCGTGACGGGAGCGAAGCGCGCCGGTAGCGAGGTGCCAGCGCAAGAATCGTTTCCCCGGTTGGAGATTCGTTGATGACGATGCCCGAGAACTTGTGGCGACGTCTCGACCACTACTACTTCCTGACGGCGTTCCTGGCTTCGCGGGACGTCCAGGCGTTGTGTTGTCGCGTCGTCGCGGCCATGATCATCGGCCTCGGCGTCATCTCGGTGGCACTGATCGCGAGCCCACTGGGACCGCACGGCGCGAATCGAGCGGTCGCCGTCGGGATTGGTGTGTGCTGCCTGGTGATGAGCGCGGTGTGGCTGCGCCGCCGCTGGCCGTCGGCGACGGAGTCCCGGATGACCGTGGTGATCGGGACGGTGTGCATCGCGGTGTCATGCCTGATCCAGTCCGAGCCGGTAGCCGGCCTGTTCGGGGCGGCCACCTTCGGACTGGTGTCCGCCTACACCGCCCTCTTCCACACCCCGCGCCTGCTGGCACTGTGCTGGACCGCGGCAGCCGTCACGTTGGCCGTGCTGACTGTTCGGTGGGCGCGCCACGACGTCGCATTCGTGGTGTCCTCGGCACTGCTCGTCGCCCTCGTCGTCGTTTTTGTGACCTTCGCCGGCCGAATGACCATCTGGCTGCTCGACGCCGACATCTTCCACCCGAACCTCGACGCCCTCACCGGTCTGCTCAACCACGACGGGTTCCACGAGAAGGCCGCCACCCTGTTGACCTCGAGCAGCCGCACCGACGACCGCTTCTTCGTCGTCGCAGTCGTCAATCTCGACAGTTACTCACTGCTGCGCAGCCTGGCCGGCACGACCGGAGTCGACCGGGCCCGGATCGAGGTCGCGCGCCGATTGCGCGAGACCGCCCGCAGCAATGCGGTGCTCGCCCATCCCAGTGACTCGGAATTCGTGATCGCCGACCTCTTCACCGAACCCGACACCTCACCATTGATCGAGCGGGTACAAAGCACCATCAACGCGGCGTCAGCCCGACTCACTGCCAGCATCGGGGTGGTCTGCACGCCGCTCGCGCCGGTCGCGAAGCTGCCCGCTCCGGGCGTGATCGACGAGCTGTTGGCCGTCGCCACCAACGCCATGTACGACGCCCGCCGAGCGGGGGGAAACCGCGTCACCTATGTGCACGACCCGGCGTTGACGGTGCTCGACGCGCCACCGGCCGATGAGTGGCCCGACGACGACACCCGTTGAGGCTCGGGTGCACGGTCACTCGCGGGAGTCGATGACCTGCTGCGCGATGTCGACGAGCCGCACATTGCTCTCCTGGGAGAGCCTGCGCATCATCTCGAAAGCCGCCACATCGTCGACCTTGTAGCGCTCCATGATGACGCCCTTCGCCTGACCGATCCGGTCCCGGCTCGACAACGCGGACTGCAGCTGTTCACTCTGCCTGCTGGCGAGAACCGCGGCGGCCGCGTGGGCAGCAAGAACGATTCCGATGGTCTCCGCCTCGACGCTCCAGGCGTGCGGGCGGAAGCTGAACAGGTTGAGCGCGCCCGCGGTGCGGTCCGCGGTGTACAGCTTGAACGACAGACCGCTGTAGATGCCGATTTCCACGCACGCCGGCGCGTACTGCGGCCACCGCGTCTCGTCCCGGAAATCGTCGGTGCGCACGATCACGTCGTCGAGTGCTGCTTGAACGCAGGGACCCTCGTCGAATGCCATCTGCAGCTCGTGGAGTTTGTGCGCGAGATCGCTGTCTCCCGGCAGCGTCTCGAAGGACCGCTCCTTGCCGATCAACAGGATCCCTGCGACGTCCGCACCTGGGATCAGCTCCAATGCGGCGGTGGCGACCCCCGACAGCACGTCGTCGATCCTGCTCGGGCTGGCCAACGCGCGGGCCAGTTCGGCCATCCGTGCGGCCAGGTCCGGTTGCTCGGCGTGCATCGTCATCGCAGTCAGTCTCTCTCAGGGTGCGGGATCGCGGGCCGCAATGGTTTTGCGGGGCCGTGTGTGGGGCAACTGTGTCCCAGGCGAATGTGGAGGTCGACTTCTACATGCGCTCAGGCCACGCCGGTTCAGACCACGAGCCGGCGAGGCCGCCCCGATCTAGTCTGACGCCGTCTTGCGCGACAGGTCCTCGATCACCTGATGAGCGACGTCCCGGAGCTTGACGTTGTCGCGTTGAGATCGCCGAACCAGCAGGTCGAACGCCTCCTCGGCGGTGCACGCCGTCGCTACGCGCAGCGCTCCCTTGGCTTGATCGATCGCGGAGCGGGAGCGCAATGCCTGCTCGAGTTGAGTGACGGTCTCCTGCGTGCGCCGCCAGCGGTGGGCGTCGGTGACCGCCCGGCTCGCCGCGTCGGTGTACAGGCACAGCAGCTTCTCGTCGACCAGGTCGAAGGCCGAGACCGTTCGGCTGTAGACATTCACCGATCCGACGAGCTCGCCGTCGTCACCGGCCACAGCGCCGACGATGAGCGGGATGGACAAGGTGGCGCGGACGCCCTCAGCCTGCGCTGCAGCCAGAAAACGCGGCCATCGCCGCTCGGCGGAGTCGATCACCACACGCACCGGCTGCCGCGTCTGCGCGGCCACCAGGCATGGCCCGTCCCCCTCCGCGTACTGCGCCGCATCCAGCTCCAGTACCGACTCATCCGTGTGTGCGGCGGTGCGGGGCGTGCTGCCGATGACGGTGATCGAGACAATGTCGGCTTCCGGAACGGCCGAGACCGCATTGGCGGCTATGCGCGACAGCGCCGCGTCCAGTGACTCCTCATCGGCGATGATGGCGTTGAGCTCTGCCAGGGCGGCCATCGTCGAATCCAACCGGTTCAGCACATCGGGTCGATCGGCATCCATGGACCCCTCCTCCTGACTCTTACAATATTTCACTCAGTGATTCGTTCGAAACCGGCGATGGTCTGGATCGCACGAATGAGGAACATCACTTGTGAGCGTCGATGCGGGAGACGTCGATCATCCGCACCGGACTGGGTCGGAGGCACCGGACACACACGGTTCGGGCGCCGTCATCCGGTCGCGGTGACTCTGACTCCGAGTGGGGTGCGCCCGGTCCTGCGGCTGAAGGCGCGGTGGAAGGAGTTCGGGTCGTCGTAGCCCAGGAGGAACGCGATCTCGGTCAATGACAGCGCGGACTGTGTCAGGTAGTGGCGGGCCAGGTCTACGCGGACGTCAGCGAGGATTTCCTGGAACGTCGCGCCTTCCTCGCCCAGGCGGCGCTGCAGTGTGCGGGTGCTGATGCCGAGGTTGCGTGCGACGCCGTGCGTCGTTCCGGCACCGGCGGGCAGTAGTTCGACCAGGATGGCGCGGACCTTGGTGCCGAGCGCGGCGTCGGTCGCGAAATCGTCGAGGCGGCGCCGCAGCTCGGGTTCGAAGAACTCCCACATCCCGGCGTTGGCGGTGAGGAACGGGCGGCCGGCGTCGAGGCGGGAGAACCGGATGAGGGTGGTGTCGCCCCGCTCCACCCGCGTGCGCAGCCAGTCCTCGACTGCTGCGAGGTTGCGCGGCGGCTGCGGCAGCACGACGCGCGCAGGGACGACGCGGGTACGGGTGCCGAGCCGAGCCAGAGCCGTGAAGAAGGCGACTTCGACGGCCGGCAGCACCGCGGGCGGCGAAATGCCTGCAGGCCAGCAGAACTCGAGGCTCACGCCGTCGGCATCGGCGTCGACACGTAGGCGAATCGGCCCGAGCAGACGTTTGTGCACGGCGATGCGGTCGGCCGCGACCTGCAGATTGGGACTGCACATCGCCGCGAAGATCGGCGGGTCGAAGACCTCGGGGCTGAGCGTGCCGGCGATCGTCGTCGCCAGCTCCCGATCACCGACGAGGTGGTCAAGAGCACTGAACAGGGCGTAGTACTGCGGCGGGGTCAGCGCCGCATCCTCGCGGCCCAGCAGGTCTCCGGGTAGCCCCGCCGCATCGAGCAGGTCCGCCGCCCGCACGCCGAGGTCGGCGAGGAGTACCCGCACGAACGGCAGCGACAGGCGGAACGGCGCGACCAGAGTGCTCATGCTCCGACGACGGCGCCCACGTCGATTCGGAGGCCGGTCTCACTCTCGGCCGCGCGCCACAGCGCCTCGATCGCGGCGTCGCTGCCGGGCCGTACCAGCGGCTTGCGAACCGGCGGGCCGTTCGTACCCCAGAGTGGTCCGTAGAACCCGCCACCGGGGGCGCCCGGATCGACGGCTGCTCGCAGTTGGCTGAGCGCGCCGCGGTCGGTCGACATGCCGATCACCTTGACCAGCCTCTCGGAGACGGTGCCGAGTAGGCCGGCGCTGCCGTGGGCCTGCGTGGTGGTCTGCAGATCGGAGTTGGTCAGACCCGGCTGGGCGGACAGCGCCTTCGCGTCGATACCCGCGTCGTCGAACTGCCTCTGTAGGCCGACCGCCAGGTGGCGCATCGCCAGCTTGGTCTGGCCGTACATGCGCCACTCGTCGAAGTTCTCGCGCATGTGCGGGTCGGCGGGATCGACGGCGCGACCGGTGTGTTGCGCAGTGCTCGAGAGGGTCACCACTCGTGCGCCGGGCGTGGTGACGAGAACGGGCAGCAGGTGGGAGATCAAAGCCCAGTGGCCGAGGACGTTGATGCCCATCTGGGTGTCGAAGCCGTCCTCCGTCGTTCCCTGAGGCAGCGCCATGACGCCGGCGTTGCACATCAGGATGTCGATGCGGTCGTGCGCGGCGGCGATCGTCTTCGCCGCGGCCGCGACGGAGGCGAGCGACCCGAGATCCAGGTCGACGATCTCGAGTGACGCGGCCGGGTGCTCAGCGAGGATTTCTGCGTGTGCGTCGGCTGCCTTGGCCTTGTTGCGGACCGCCATCACCACGTGCGCGCCCCCACCGGCGAGCGCCTTGGCGGAGGCGAGCCCCAGCCCGCCGTTGGCTCCGGTGACGACGGCGACCTTGCCGTGCAGATCAGGGATGTTCTTCGTTGACCAGCTCATGGGTGTTCCTCGTGTCGTCGATGCTCAGTGATTTCCAAGCTACGACAACGGAGTCGGCGCCGTGCTCGCAAAGTGCGCCAATGAACTCGCAGTTCGCGCCGGCAGGCAGGACTTGGCAGCAGATTGCAGTGACACCAACCGGGTCACCCAGCAGGCTCGACAGCATGGACACCTGCCCGCCAGGACTTGCCTTCGTGGCGAGGTTCGCCGACTTCTGGGACACGCCGTCCCCAGCACGACTGCCCGAACTGCTGCACCCGGATGTCGTATTGCGCCAACCACTGGCACGACCGACGGTCGGAATCACACAGGCCCAGCAGCAGTTCGAGCGCTTCTGCCGCTGCCTGCCCGGTCTGCGCGCGAGCATCGATCACTGGGTCGCCAACGGTGATCACGTGTTCATCGAATTCACCCTGCACGCCAACGTCGGCAGGAACACCCTCACCTGGCCGACGGTCAACCGCCTCGTCCTTCGTGATGGCAAAGCGATCGAGCGCGTGACCTACTTCGACCCGCTCGAGGTGCTGCCGACGCTGCTGCGACACCCCTCGGTGTGGTGGCGGTGGATCACCCGCTGAAGGCGCCCCTTGCCCTGTGCCGCGCACTGCAACCGAACGGAGAAGTCCATGGACGAAGATCTCGTGTCAGCAGAGTCGGTTCACGACTTGGTGGGCCGCTACGCCGAAGCGAAAAGTCGCCAAGACACCCAGGCGGCATTGCGGCTGTGCACCGACGGCTTTCTCCTCCACACCGAAGCGGTGCACAACACCACGGTGGGTAAACGAAACGTCCGCCGCCTGCTCGACGCCTTCTTCGGCATCTTCCCCGACTACCACGTCACCCTCGACGACAGCGCTCTCAGTGGCTACGGCTACACATGCTGGGGAACGTTGCGCATGACCATGCGCGGGCGCCTGGGCCCCTGGCCCGCGACTCACCGCACCGCGACCCTTCCGTTCGTCTGCGTGTTCACGATCAGAGACGGGTTGATCGCCAGCGAGCACTTTTTCTTCGACCGCTACGAGATGTGCGATGCACTCGGCCTGCCCTCGGCAAGGTTCGAGCGGCTATCGAGGATCGTGGCCCGCATACCGCCGCAACTGCTGAGGTCCGCCCTCTGAACCGAGAATATGCGCGCACGACGCGGGGTATGAGGGGTTGGCACGAGCAGCTCAACACCAGCCACCTCGTCATCGTCAGCCAAATAGACAAGTCCGACAATACATTCGGGGTCGAACGCTGCCAGCGGACGCGATAGTGTGAGTCGCATGGCAGGGCTCACGAGGGACGACATCGCCGTGCTCGAGTCGATGGCGCGCAACGTGGGAGACAAGCTGGGCTGGGAGCTTCACTTCCAGGCGGCTACCGATCCAGAGTTCGCCGGCTTGACCGCCGGAGCGCGACACGTCTTCATCACCGAGCCGGCGAGAATTGCCGACAGTAATCGTCATTCGGTCACGAAAGTCCTTGACGCACTGCGCCTGGGCCGATGCCGCATCACACTCAACGCGAACGGGACTCCCGGTCTCGAACCGGGCTGCTGAGGGCTACCAGCCAGTACGTCGTCGCCTTTCAGTTCGGCGGATGGCCGCGATCGCCGCTTTGCTTTGAGCGACTTGCCTTCACGCGTGTGGGCGGCTCGTCGATATCGAGGACGGTCGCCAGGGTGCGCGCCCACCATCGCCGTTGTGGCCCGTGCCGGCTTGCCTCCGGTTCCACAATGCCCGCGCTGCGGCGAAACGCCGCCCCATAGGCGGCTTCGGTGGCAAGTGCCTGGTGCAGCGCGGCGACGGCAAGACGGGTATCGCTGCGCGGAGGACGGCGACCGCGGGATGGTTTCCGGGCTGCGTGCAGGGCGTCGACGACTGGGTCGAGAAGACCGAGGCCGTCGTCGCGCCATCCGGCGGCATGAAGCGCGATCGCCAGCTCCCCGTAGCCGTCTGCGTAGACATCGGCGATGCACTCCACGAGCTCGGACACCCGGGCTCCACGAGTGACCCAGTCCTGCGTGGCGTGCTCGACTGCGGCGCGGATCCGGCCACCGCCATGACGCAGCAGGGCCACGAGCAGGCCGTCGCGGCTCTTGAAGTGATGGGCGACACCAGCGTCGGTCATGCCGACGCGGTCGGCGACAGCGCGTACCTCGACCGCGTGCGGGCCGCCGTCGACCAGTAATTCCTCCGCGGCTTCGAGGATCAATGACTGCGCCTCAGCGGGACGTCGGCGGGTTCGCGGCTGCCTCATGGACGCGAAGTTTACCTTGACGGCCCAATGTATGGCCGTTACCTTGGCACGGCAAGGTTAGAACCGCGATTGGAGACCCACTGATGCTGCGCGTGAAAGAACAACTGCCAGGAATCGAGAACGCCATCTCGTTGGTCCCACTCTTCACGGGCGCGTGGCGGCTGGCTCCGTACGTGATCATGCCCAACACGCCGGCCGGTACACGGGCTGTCGTCGAAATGCCGGACGGCAGGCTGGAGGGGCGCGGCATCTGCGCGCGAACCAAGGGAGGCGCGAACGCCGACTGGTTCGTCATCGGTCCGGATGGAACGGGCACGGTAGACGCCCGCGGCACTGTGGAAACCGAGGATGGGGCGGCGATCTATCTCTATAGTCACGGTCGTTGTGACATCTCGGCGGGTTTCGGAGGCGGGACAGTCCTGCGAGGATGTGCGCATTTCGAGACCGGCAGCGACGAGTACCGCTGGCTCAACAAGGTGCACGCGGTGTTCCGCGGTGTCGTCGTGGGTGATGGCGCGGCGGGCGAGGGCATCTATTACGACGAATACTTCGAAGTTCGCTGACCGTCGGTCCGGTCGCCGGAGGCAAGGATTCGCGCTCTCGGCCCAGCAAATCTATTGCCACGCGGCACAGAAGCGCGGTCCAATCTCCGGATGAGAACTCAGTTGAGCGGCTTGACGATTGACTGCGCCGCCCCGGAAAGGTTGGCCGCGTTTTGGGGAGCGCTGCTCGATCGAGATCAGGAGCCTGGGCTTCCGGGATGGGTGCAACTGAAACCTCGGCACGACCACGAGCCACGGATCAACTTTCAACCGGTTCCTGAAGCGAAACAGGGAAAGGTCCGCATACACCTCGATGTCACCGTCGACAGTGTGGCCCCGGCCATTCAACGTGTACTTGCTCTAGGCGGTGAGGAGACCGGTCAGCGCTACGAGTATCCGGAGGGCATTGTCGTCGTCCTCAAGGACCCGGAGGGCAACGAATTCTGCCTCGTCGAGTACACCTGACATTCGGGTGCGCTCCACGAATCCACACCGGTCGCGACTGGTCGGCGCTCGGCTCGATCGGACCGGTTACCAACCGATCTCGTCGTCGGCGACTTCTTCGCCGCACACCACCAGCGGTACCACCGGGCGGTCACATATCCGCTCGAGCAACTTCTTTTCATCAGACAATGGCTTAATCTTCGAGCCGAGGAAAATTTCGTCGCTTCGCGCAGCAAAGGAGCGGGCGAGATGGTCGCCCCAGGCTTGCGCGGCTTCGGCCGTGTCGGCCTCAATGGCGAACACCGCAGGCCATTCGTAGTCTTGATCGTCATGCGCTCGGCGGAGGTTACGGAACCAGACCGCGTATTCAAAGCGTGACGGAGCTGGAGCCATCGACTTTGTCTACCAGCTCGCCGGGTTCGGCATGCAGGATCTCACTCGACTTTGGCCCACCTACCGCCGCTGCGAACAAGTCATCGCTGAAGGATTGGCATTGGAACCTACAGCCGCAGGTTCCACCAGTGAGACGTCAAGCAGCGTCCCTTAGCACTCCTAATGCAGCCGAAGAATCTTTAGCTGTACTGCAATGTCCCGAGTGCCTACCGTCACACGCATGGCCACTCCCGTCGTCGTCGGATTCCTCGCATCGTTCACGCTGATCGCCGCCATCGGCGCGCAGAACGCGTTCGTGCTGCGCCAGGGCATCCGTCGCGAGCACGTCGCGGCCGTGGTGACGCTGTGCACAGTGTCCGACATCGTGCTGATCGCCGCGGGCATCGCGGGCTTCGGCGCACTGATCAACGCCCACCCCGCCGCAGTCGACGTCGCCCGCTACGGTGGCGCCCTGTTCCTCATCGGCTACGGAATGCTCGCCGCCTGGCGCGCCTGGCGCCCGTCAGGACTCACGCCCGCCGAGAAAGGTCCGGCGCGACTCGTCGACGTCCTGATCACCTGCGCCGCAATGACATGGCTCAACCCGCACGTCTATCTCGACACCGTGGTCCTGCTCGGCGCGCTGGCCAACGAGCACAGTGACGACCGCTGGCTGTTCGGCGTCGGCGCCGTCACCGCCAGCGCTGTGTGGTTCGTCGGCCTCGGCCTCGGAGCCCGCCGGCTGGCGGGGCTGTTCGCCTCGGCCGCGACGTGGCGCATCCTCGACGGGCTGATCGCCGTCGTCATGATCGCGCTCGGCGTCACCGTTGCCGTCGGCTGACCGACCGTCAGACGTTCCGACCACCCTGATTCTTGCGCGGTTGCGTTCAACCCCGCAGTCCAGAGCTCCGACGCGACGCCGACGGCGACATCGCGGACTCCTTGGGTAAGACCCCTGTGCCAGCATGAGATTCGCTGAAACCCAGCCGTCCCTTCACCGCTACGAGGTCCCAATGCTCGACCTACGCCGGATGATGCTGTTGAACGACCTCGCCGACCTGGGCACGGTGGCCGCCGTCGCCGAACGTCGTCACATCTCCAGTTCCGCTGTGTCACAACAACTCCGCGTGCTCGAAGAGGAGGCCGGCGCCACCCTGTTCCGGCGCGACGGCCGCACGCTGGGCCTGACCCGCAGCGGTCAGGTGCTGGCCGAACACGTCCGGCGGGTGGTGGCCGCGGTGGACGAGGCGATGAGCGCCGTCGCCGCGAGCCGTGATCGCGTGTCCGGCCGCGTCGCGGTCGCCGCGTTCAACATGGGCGTCCCGACTCTCGCCGCACCGATGATGCAGCGGATCAGTGCGGAGGAACCCGAGTTGGCCGTGCAGGTGCAGCAGCAGGACAGTGCCGCCGCGCTGCGCCTGCTGCGCCAGGGCGAGATCGACGTCGCCATCACCTGCCACTACGACTTCGTCGGGCAGCAGATTCCCGGCGGGCTCGTCACCGAGGCACTGCTGTTCGAGCCACTGGTGCTGCTGGCACCGACCGAGGATCACGCCGGGATCCGCACCGGCGGGCTCGCGGCCCTCGCGGACGGCCCGTGGGTGAGCGGGCCGCGCGACTCCGGACTCGACGTCGCGTTGCGGCGCGCATGCGAGTCGGCCGGCTTCGCCCCACACGTGGAACACCGCCTCGTCGGCGCGCAGAACATCTGCGACCTGGCCGCGACCGAGACGACGTCGGCGCTGGTGCCCGCGCTGTCGGTACCCGTGTCGTTGCGACCGCTCGTCGTCGGCGACCTGGATCTGGGCGGGCGCACCATCAGCTCGGTGGTCCGCAACGGCAGGCAGTACGACCCGAACGTCGCGGCCGTCCTGCGCGCTCTGCGGTCGATCGCCGCCGCCGCCCTGCCCACCCCCGCCGCTGCCGGGCTGAGCGCCGCGTCGTGACCACCCGCCGGATGCGAGAAACCCTCGCTGACCCCAGGTCGGCGGCGTAGCCTCGGAGGTGACCTGGAGCCCTTCCGACCGGTACTCCCTAGCGCCGAGAAGACGGGCTCCAGGCCCTTGTCTGCCGCCGGGTGCCAGGTTTGCGAACGCCCGTCATGGGCCACAATTTCGTATGCGCACCAACAAAGCCGTGTTCATCACCGGCGCCGCGGCGGGAATCGGACGAACCACCGCGCTGACCTTCGCCGCCCGCGGGTACACCGTCGGCGGCTACGACGTCGACGAGACAGGCCTCGAGTCGCTGGCCGACGAGATCGACGGTCTTGGCGGGACCGTCGTCACTGGTCACCTCGACGTCACCGATCTCGACGAGATGGCGCAGCGGGTCGGCGAATTCGTCGTCGCGGCGGGCGGCCGGCTCGACGTGCTGATCAACAACGCCGGCGTGATGGCGGCCGGGCGCTTCGAGGACATCGACGTCGCGCGTCATCTCAAGGAGATCGACATCAACGCCAAGGGCGTCGTCAACGGCCTGCACGCGGCGTTCCCGTACCTGCGCTTCACGCCAGGGGCGACGGTCGTCAACCTCGCGTCGGCCTCGGCGATCTACGGGCAGGCCGAACTGGCGAACTACAGCGCCACCAAGTTCTTCGTCCGCGGTCTGACCGAGGCGCTCGACCTGGAGTGGAATCGCTACGGCATCCGGGTGATCGCGATGTGGCCGCTCTACGTCCAGACCGCGATGACCGATGACGTGACCACCGGCACCACCCGCGCACTCGGCATCCGGCTCACCGCCCAGGACATCGCCGACTCGATCGTGGCGGCCGTCGAACCACCACTGCTGCGGCGCGCGATCCACCAGGTGCACTACGCCGTCGGGTCGCAGACCAAGGTGCTCGCCACGGGCGCCCGATTCTCCCCGGCGTGGCTCACGCGGCTGGTGAACAAGCGGCTGGCGGGCTCCTGAGGCGAGCGGGTCAGCAGCGGGTGCGGTCGCGCGCAACGACGCGCTGGCGGCGAGGCGCTTCGCACGCCGCCCGGGTGAGCGCCGCCGCGGCCGAGTCCACGACCGGCACCGACCGGCTCTGTGCACCGAGGTTCATATAAGGCCGAAGCGCCGGGCCGTCGACCATCACGCACGGCACACCCGCTTCGCCGTACTGGTCGGCGACCGCGAACAACGCCCGGAATGCCGAGACGCCGAGGAACTCGAGCTTGCTCAGATCGAGTATCAGCGGAGTGCGCATGGAGGTGAACCTGCGCAGAGTCGCGGTGACCTGGTCGAGATTGGAGGCGTCGACCCAGCCGCCCAGCCTGACGACGACCGCAGAACTCGACGCCTGCGACTCCAGCCGCGCACCGCCGCAGTGGAGCACGTGCGCCTGCCGCTGCCGAAGTATCGGACCCGTTCTCATCGCACTGTCGACACTCACCCTGATCTCCTGATCCACTCGTCGATGTCTCACACGGCACGACAGCGGGTCGCGAGGTGGGAACCAACCCGGTGCAGACCGAGGGTTGCGTCTTCCCTGGCGTCAATTTAGTTCATCAGGGCTGCGCCGGCAGCCCCACGCGTGGATGCCGCGCCCCGCGGGATCGGCGAGTCAGGCTGTGAGGCAGAGGTATTGACGCGGTGGGCTACCTTCTGCTCCGGCCCGATCGTTCGCTCAATGACCTACCCGACGACGATCCGCTTCGCGATGTGGCTACCACCGGGCACCGTCGACCCCGCGGTGTTGGATTCGCGCTGATCGCAACCGGTATCGGCGGCCCGGCTCACCGGTAGGTTGCCAACCCATGAATGAGGACTGGCTCGCCGTCATCGTCGGCCTGGCACTGCTCGCGCTCGTGCTCGTCGGGGCGATCCCGGGCAGCGTGATCCCGTGACCGAGCAGGCCACCGAGGAGGGTCAGGCGGGCGAGGAACGCCGCGACAACCGGGGCATCGGCTACGCCGTCGCCGGTGTGCTCGTGGTGCTGGCGCTGGGCGCCCTGACCCGCTTCTTCGAGACACAGGTGCCCCAGTGGGCGGACGGCACGCCGTTCGAGCGGGTCGCCAAGGCGATCGAATTCCCGGTGTACGCCATCGCATTCGGCCTGCTGGGCAACGCGGTGTTGAGCAGGCTGGCACTGCGCGACGCACTGTCGGCCGGTTTCCGCACCGAGTTCTTCATCAAGACCGGGCTGGTGCTGCTCGGCGCGTCGATCAACCTCAAGCTGCTCGTCACCGCCGCCGGCCCGGCGATCATCCAGGCACTGCTGCTGATCTCGATCGTCTTCGGCTTCACCTGGTGGCTCGGCGGCCGGCTCGGACTCGAGGACAAGCTGCGGGCACTGCTCGCGTCTGCCGTCTCCATCTGCGGAGTGAGCGCGGCGATCGCGGCCGCGGGTGCGGTGCAGGCCAAGCGGGAGCAACTCGCCTACGCCGCCTCACTCGTCATCGCCTTCGCGCTGCCCTCGATCTTCCTGCTGCCCTGGCTGGCCGGCGAGTTCGGGCTGTCCGACGCCGTCGCCGGGGCGTGGATCGGCGGAAACATCGACACCACGGCCGCCGTGGCGGCCGCAGGCGCGATCGCCGGTGAGGACGCGCTGCAGATCGCGACCATCGTCAAGACCACACAGAACGCGCTCATCGGCGTCGTCGCGATCGCACTGACCGCCTACTTCGCGCTCAAGGTCGAGCGGCGCAGCGCCGAGGACGCCCGGCCGACCATCGGCCAGTTCTGGGAGCGGTTCCCCAAGTTCGTGCTCGGCTTCATCGCGGCGTCGGTGATCGGCACGCTGTACCTGCAGTGGGGCGGCGACAAGGCCGCCATCACCACGGTCAACGACCTGCGCACCTGGTTCCTCATCTTCGCGTTCGTCGCGATCGGCCTGGAGTTCTCGCTGAAGGGCCTGCGGGAAGCCGGATGGCGGCCGGTCGTGCTGTTCGCCTCGGCGACCGTGGTGAACATCGTCGTGGCACTTGGTCTGGCGCTGGTCTTGTTCGGCAACTTCACGGTCGGTTAGCGGTTACGCTCGGCCGGTGCGCACGGCCTGGTCGAGGCGCGGCTTCCTGGCCTCAGCCGGGGTCGCGGCACTTGTGGCCGCGTGCGGATCCGACAAACCCGGCACCGTCGCGAAGGACGGGTCCGTCACCGTCACCCACGCCTTCGGTGAAACCCGCATCCCGGCCCCGCCCACCCGCGTCGTCAGCGCGGGCCTCACCGAACAGGACGACCTGCTCGCCGTCGGCGTGGTGCCCGTCGCGGTGACGGAGTGGTTCGGCGCGGAACCGTTCGCCGTCTGGCCGTGGGCCCGACCCCGGCTCGGCGCCGCCCAGCCCGTGGTGCTCAGCCTCGCCGACGGCCTGCAGATCGAGGCGATCGCGGCACTGAAGCCCGACCTGATCGTGGCCACCAACGCCGGGCTCGACGCCGACACCTACACCCGGCTGTCGGAGATCGCGCCGACCATCGCGCAATCCGGGCCTGCCTTCTTCGAGCCGTGGAAGGAGCAGGCCACCGTCATCGGTCAGGCGGTCTTCAAGGCCGACGACATGGCCGGCCAGATCGGTGCCGTCGACGAGAAGTTCACGGCCGCAGGGCAGAACAATCCCGAGTTCGGCGGCAAGAAGGCCATCCTGCTGCGCGGCACGCTGTACCGCGACAGCGCGCAGGCCACCGTGCCCGGCTGGCGCACCGAATTCCTCACCGCGCTCGGATTCACCGTTCCGGGGGTGCCCGCGCTGATCGCCCGCGATCAGATGGCCGCTGTTCTCGACGCCGCGGACGTGCTGATCTGGACGACCGAGAGCGACGAGGAGCAGGCCGCACTGCTGGCCGACCCCACGATCGCGCGGCTGACGGCGACCACCCGCAACCGGCACGTCTTCACCGGCCGGGAACTCGCAGGCGCCATCGCCTTCGCCTCGCCGCTGTCCTACCCGCTGGTCGCCGACCAGCTCCCACCGCGGCTGGCGGCCGCCCTGTCCTGAGACACTGTCCGGGTGACCAGCACCGACCTCGACCACCGCGGATCCGCCAGCATCGGCTCGGCCTACTACCCGACGCTGCTGGCGGTCTTCACCGGACTGGTGCTGATCTCGAACGTCGCCGCCACCAAGGGTGTGGCGTTCGGGCCCCTGCTCACCGACGGGGGCTTCCTCGTCTTCCCGCTCACCTACGTGATCGGCGACGTCCTCAGTGAGGTGTACGGCTTCCGCGCGGCACGTCGCGCCGTGTTCGTCGGCTTCGCGATGCAGGCCCTTGCGGTGTTGGTGCTGTGGCTCACCGTGCGGCTGCCCGGCGCGCCCGACTACGCCAACCAGGAGGCGCTGGCCAGCACCGTCGCGTCCATCACGGGGTTGGCGATCGCGGGCCTCGGCGGCTTCCTGGCCGGCCAGATGGTCAACGCCTACCTCGTCGTCTGGATCAAGCAACGCACCAAGGAGAGCCACCTGTGGGCCCGGCTGCTCGGCTCGACCGTCGTCGGCCAGTTCTGCGACACCCTGGTGTTCTGCGCGATCGCGGCGCCGATCATCGGGTTCGGGAACATGAGTTCGTTCGCCGTGTACGCGGCGCTGGGCTGGCTGTACAAGACCGCGGTGGAGGCGGCGCTGCTGCCCGTCACCTACCGTGTCATCGCCGCCATCAAGCACCGCGAGCCGACCTACCAGCCAGCCGTCTGAGCGAGCGTTAAGGCTCTTCTGGCAACTTCTACAAAGTTCGCCCACGTGAGGCTACTCGGCGGTAGCTTGTGCAGATGACAGTGGCAGCAGAGTCACCTCAGCAGATGACCCTCGGCACCGTGCACGACTACGGGGATCAGGCGATTTTACTTGACTTCGACGATATCGCCGAGGTTTTGGCGTGGGCCGCGGCAATTCGCCAGGCCGATCTACCCGGCGTCCTCGACGTGGTTCCCGGCGCGCGCACCGTGCTGGTCACGCTTGCTGGGCCGCGGTACCAGGCACCCACCCGGCAACGCCTCTCGACCATCCGGCCGGACCAGTCGGACGCCGCGGATTCCAGTGCGGACCGGCAGGCCGACGTCGTCATCGAGGTCGTCTACGACGGCGCCGATCTCGAGGAGGTCGCGCGCCTGACCGGACTGGACCCGGCGCAGGTGGTGGCGGCTCACACCGGCACGCTGTGGCGCGTCGGGTTCAGCGGCTTCGCGCCCGGCTTCGCCTACCTCGTCGGCGGGGACGACCGGCTCCATGTGCCGCGCCGCGACGAGCCGCGGACCAAGGTGCCCGCCGGATCCGTCGGCCTGGCCGGCGAGTTCAGTGGCGTCTACCCGCGCCAGTCCCCCGGCGGCTGGCAGTTGATCGGCCGCACCGCCGACGGTCAGGCCGCGCTCTGGGACATCACCCGCGACGAACCCGCCCTGCTGACACCAGGCAAGTGGGTCCAGTTCCGGTCCGTCGACTGAGGGAGGCACCCATGACCACATCGCTGGAGATCCTGCGGACCGGACCGCTGGCGCTCGTAGAGGATCTGGGCCGGCCCGGCATGTCGCATCTCGGCGTGTCCCGCTCCGGCGCGGCCGACCGCCGCTCCCACACGCTGGCCAACCGCCTGGTGGCCAACCCCAACGACCGGGCCACCGTCGAGGTCACCCTCGGCGGTCTCACCGCCCGGGTGCGCGGCGGCGACGTCGCCATCGCGGTGACGGGCGCCGACGCCGACCCGTCGGTGAATGGAAAGCCGTTCGGCACCAACAGTATCCGCTACGCGCACGACGGCGACGTGATCTCACTGGGGGTTCCCCACTCCGGCCTGCGGAGTTATCTCGCCGTCCGCGGCGGCATCGACGTGGCGCCTGTGCTGGGGTCACGCAGCTACGACGTGATGTCGGCGATCGGGCCGACACCGCTGCAACCCGGTGACGTGCTGCCGGTCGGCGAGCACACCGCGGACTTCCCCAAACTCGACCAGGCGCCGGTGGCCGCGATCGACGACGACGTGGTCGAACTGATGGTGGTCCCCGGGCCGCGTGACGACTGGTTCACCAACCCCGACGTGCTGGTGCGCACCAACTGGAAGGTCACCAACCACAGCGACCGGGTCGGGATCCGGCTCGTCGGCATGCCGCTCGACTACCGCAACACCGACCGCCAGCTGCCCAGCGAGGGCGCCACCCGCGGGTCGATCCAGGTGCCGCCGAACGGATTCCCGGTCATCCTCGGTCCCGACCACCCCGTGACCGGCGGCTATCCCGTCATCGGCGTGGTCTGCGGCGACGACATCGACAGGCTGGCGCAGATCCGGCCGGGCCAGACCGTGCGTCTGCACTGGACGCGGCCACGCCTGCCGTTCGGCGCCGGCTGACGACAACCGGCCCGGGTGTGCGCCGGCGCACATCCTGGTAGAACGTCTGTGTGCACACCGTGGTCCACACCGCACGCCTGGTCCACACCGCCGACCTCGACGCCGACACGCGCGAGCGCGCGCACCGCATGGTGGTCGACGCCTTCGACGGTGACTTCGACGACGACGACTGGGAGCACGCGCTGGGCGGCATGCACGCCCTCATCTGGCACCACGGCGCAATCGTGGCGCACGGCGCAGTGGTGCAGCGCCGGCTGATCCACCGCGACACCGCGCTGCGCTGCGGCTACGTCGAAGGGGTCGCGGTACACGAGGAGTGGCGGGGTCGCGGGCTGGGCAGTGCCGTGATGGATGCCGTCGAGCAGGTGATCCGGGGCGCCTATCAGGTCGGGGCGCTCGGCGCCTCGGAGATGGCCCGCGAGATGTACGTCGCGCGCGGCTGGCTCCCGTGGCAGGGCCAGACCTCGGCGCTCACACCGACCGGCACCGTCCGCACACCCGACGACGACGTGTTCGTACTCCCGGTGTCCGTCGAACTGGACCGCTCCGCCGACCTGGTCTGCGACTGGCGCGCCGGCGACGTCTGGTGAGTGGGCGGTCCTCACAGGACCGAGTTGCGGCGGGTGAGTGGAATTTCACGCACGAGTCATCGCCGAGCGCTTTGGGGTAACGCAGCATTCCTAGCGTGTGCGTCATGTCGCATCGCATCACCGACTGGGATCCCGAGGACGTCGTCGCCTGGGAAGCCGGCAACAAGCACATCGCCCGCCGCAACCTGATCTGGTCCGTCGCCGCCGAGCACATCGGCTTCTCCATCTGGTCGATCTGGTCGGTGATGGTGCTGTTCATGCCGGAGAGCGTGTACGGCTTCTCGGCGGGCGACAAGTTCCTGCTCGGCGCGACCGCCACGCTGGTCGGCGCCTGCCTGCGCATCCCCTACACGCTGGCCACCTCGACGTTCGGCGGCCGCAACTGGACGGTGTTCTCCGCCTTCGTGCTGCTCATTCCCACGGTCGGCACGATGCTGCTGCTGGCCAATCCCGGCCTGCCGCTGTGGCCCTACCTGCTGTGCGCGGCGCTGGCCGGCTTCGGTGGCGGCAACTTCGCCTCCTCGATGACCAACATCAACGCGTTCTACCCCCAGCGGCTCAAGGGCTGGGCGCTCGGCCTCAACGCCGGCGGCGGCAACATCGGCGTGCCGGTGATCCAGCTGGTGGGTCTGCTCGTCATCGCCGCCGCGGGAAACCGCCAGCCGTACTGGGTGTGCGCGGTGTACCTGGTGGCGCTGGCCGTCGCCGGTATCGGCGCCGCGAAGTACATGGACAACCTCGAGCAACACAAGATCGACTTCACTGCGATGAAAGACATTCTGCGCGAACGGGATACGTGGGTGATCTCGCTGCTCTACATCGGCACCTTCGGCTCGTTCATCGGATTCGCCTTCGCATTCGGCCAGGTGCTCCAGATCAACTTCACCGCGGGCGGGCAGTCGCCTGCCGAGGCCTCGCTGCACGCCGCACAGATCGCGTTCGTCGGGCCGCTGCTCGGCTCGCTGGCGCGGGTCTACGGCGGCAAGCTCGCCGACCGCATCGGCGGCGGACGGGTCACCCTCGTGGTGTTCGCCGGCATGATCCTGGCCGCCGGCCTGCTGGTCGCGATCAGCACGCTCGACGACCACAGCGTCGGCGCCGCCACCGCGACCACCATGGCGGGCTACGTCGTCGGCTTCATCGCACTGTTCCTGCTGTCCGGCTTCGGCAACGGGTCGGTCTACAAGATGATCCCGTCGATCTTCGACGCCAGGAGCAGGTCGCTCGATCTGAGCGAGGCCGAACGGGTGAACTGGTCACGGGCGATGTCGGGCGCACTGATCGGCTTCGCCGGCGCGGTCGGCGCGCTGGGCGGGGTGGGCATCAACCTCGCGCTGCGGCAGTCCTACCTCAGCAGCGGGTCGGCGACCTCGGCGTTCTGGATCTTCGCGGTGTTCTACGTGGTGGCCTCCGTCGTCACCTGGGCGCGCTACGTGCGGCGTCCCGGCATGGCTGAGATCACCCCGGACCGCGACCAGCGACATACCTCGGCAATGGCCGGGTAACCGTCCCGAAACACGAGCTGAATAGACAGAGAGCATGAGTGAGCCTGACTGGGCGCCGCTCACCGGCTTCCGGGTAGCGGTGACGTCCGCCCGCCGAGCCGACGAACTGGCCACGCTGCTGCGGCGCCGA
This sequence comes from Mycobacterium sp. NPDC050551, assembly GCF_040674075.1. NCBI lineage: Bacteria > Bacillati > Actinomycetota > Actinomycetes > Mycobacteriales > Mycobacteriaceae > Mycobacterium > Mycobacterium sp. NPDC050551. The sequence continues at coordinate 335,119 of NZ_JBFARC010000003.1, forward strand.
GGAGCCACGGTGACCAGTGCCGCCGCCATCACGATGGTGCCGCTGCCCGACGACGACGAGCTGCGCTCGCACACCGAGGCGCTGATCGACCTGCCGCCCAACATCGTCATCGCCACCACGGGCATCGGCTTCCGGGGCTGGGTCGCCGCCGCCGACGGCTGGGGGCTGGCAGGCGAGCTCATCACCGCGCTCGGCAAGGCCCGCATCGTGTCCCGCGGGCCCAAGGCCACCGGGGCCCTGCGCGCCGCCGGGCTGCCCGAGGAGTGGTCGCCGGAGTCGGAGTCCTCCCGCGAACTGGTGCACTACCTGGTCGAGGGTGGCATCGCCGGCATGCGCATCGCCGTGCAGCTGCACGGCGCCACCAACGACTGGGACCCGTTCCCCGAATTTCTCGACGAACTGCGTGCCGCAGGCGCCGAGGTGGTGCCGATCATGGTGTACCGCTGGCACCCCGCCCCACGCGACGGTGAGTTCGACCAGCTGGTGACGGGCATCGCCGACCAGAAGTTCGACGCGGTCAGCTTCACCTCGGCGCCTGCGGTGGCGTCGGTGCTGATGCGGGCCACGGAACTGGGCATCGCCGACCGGGTGCTGTCGGCGCTGCGCACCGACGTGCACGCGATGTGCGTCGGGCCCGTCACCGCGCGGCCCCTGGTGCGCCTCGGCGTGCCCACCTCCGCGCCGGAACGGATGCGCCTCGGAGCGCTGGCCCGCCACATCACCGACGAGCTGCCGCTGCTGCAGTCGCGCACCGTGAAGGTCGCCGGGCATGTCCTGGAGATCCGAGGTACCTGCGTGATGGTCGACGGGGTGGTCAAGTCGCTCTCGCCTGCCGCCATGGCGACCATCCGCGCGCTGGCACACCGGCCGGGCGATGTGGTGTCGCGCACCGACCTGCTCGATGCCCTGCCCGGCGGCGGCACCGACACCCACGCCGTGGAGACCGCCGTGCTGCGACTGCGAACAGCGTTGGGCGACAAGCACATCGTCTCGACCGTGGTCAAGCGTGGATACCGGCTGGCGGTCGACGACGGACTGGCGGCGGCCCGGTGAACCCCGCGGCCAACCTGGTGCTCGTGGCGCACGGCACCCGCAAGCAGCGCGGTGTCGCACTGGTCGGTGACATCGCGGCACAGGTCGCCGCGACGCTGGGGCGTCAGGTGCACGTCGCGTTCGTCGACGTGCTCGGGCCCACGCCGGCCGAGGTCCTCCGGGGGTTGCCCGATGCGCCTGCCCTGGTCGTGCCCGCCTTCCTGTCGCGGGGATACCACGTGGGCGTCGACATCCCCGCACACGTCGACGCCAGCGGTCACCCCGACGTGACGGTCACCGACGCGCTGGGGCCCGATCCGCAGCTGATCCGGGTGCTGGCCGACCGGCTCGTCGAATCCGGCTGGCAGCAGGGCGATTCGGTGGTCCTTGCCGCGGCGGGTACCTCCGATCCGGTGGCGCAACGCGATCTGCACACCACCGCGACGTGGCTCTCGGCGCTGACCGGATCACGCGTCGAGCTGGCCTTCGCCGCCACGGGCGAGCCGCGGGTGGCCGACGCGGTCGCCGATCTGCGCCGGCGTGGCCGGCGGCGGGTGGTCGTGGCCTCCTACCTGCTGTCCGAGGGACTCTTCCAGGATCGACTGCGCGACAGCGGCGCCGACGTCGTGACCGCACCGCTGGGCACGCATCCGGGGCTGGTGCGCCTGATCGCCAGCCGATTCCGGCGGGCGCGGGTGACGGTGCCGGCGTAGCCCTGAGCGGGGAACCGGTCGTCAGTTGACGTTGTCGGCGTCCTGCGGGCCGCCTGCGACGAGAAGCCGGGCCACCGACTCGATCGAGTCGTGCTGCTCCTTGGCCATCGCGACGAGCAGCGAGTACGCCTGCGCGACGTCGGCGCCGAACTTCTCCATCAACAGCAGCTTCGCCTGGTTGATGACGTCCCTGCGGGCCGACCCGCGACGCGACTGCCCCGTCATCAGCAGCCCGATGTGCCGCGCGAGCAGTTCGGCGGTTCCCTCGACGCCGTCCTCGAGTGCGCCTGCGTTGTCCGCGTAGAGGTTCAGCGCCGCCCGGACCTCGGCTCCGAGACACACCGGCACCGCCACCACCGCGCGTACCGGCGTGCTCACCAGCGCCTGCCGGGCGAACGCCGGCCACCGGCTGTCGTCGGTCAGGTCGTCGGCGCGGTACGGCCTGCCGTCGTAGGCCGCACTGAGACTCGGGCCCTCGCAGACGCGGCGGGTGATGTTGTCCAGCACGAGCGGATGGCCGTCGGTGGCGGCCATCGACCGAATGAGGACGCCTTCCCCGACACAGGTGATGCCCGCGTGGTCGACACCCGGCAGCAGCCGCACGGCCAGCATGGTGATGTCACCCAATCGCTCGGTGCTGGGGCGGCGCTGACCGGTGTTCGCCATGAGCGCGATCGCGTCATCGATACGCCTACCGATGTCGCGGCGCTCCAGCGAAGGTTCGTCGACGCATTCACCACCCGGCGACATGCGGCGGGCGTACCCGCGCAGCGGTCAGGCAAACATGTGTTGTCGGATTCGCGGCCGTCAGGCCGGCGCGACCTCCACGAACCCGTCCGCGGTGACCCTGGCGCGGTACACCGGCACCGAGACCGCCGAGTCGTCCAGGCAGCTGCCGTCGTCGAACGCGAAAGCCTGCTTCTTGATCGGCGACTGCACGATGGCGCGGCCGGCGCGGTCCCCGACGATGCCCCGCGACATCACCGCGGCGCCGGAGAACGGATCGATGTTGCCGACGGCGGCCAGCGAACCGTCGTCCAGCCGGAAGAGAGCGACCTGGGAGCCGTCGGCGAGCAACACGCCCACGCCGCGGTTCGGGATCAGGTAGTCGTACCGGCAGGCGGGCGTCCAGCCCGAGTCCTGCTTCGGATCACGTTCTCTACGATCGTCGACGAGCGTCATGTGGTCTCCTGCATGGGCTTGATCGTGGGCATTCCGATCGACACCGGCACCTTGCGACCGCCGTTCTCGGTGAACTCGACAGTCGGGTCGGGCACGTCGGGCGCATTGACGAACGACACGAACCGCGACAGCTTGTCCGGGTCCTCGAGGACGCCCTTCCATTCGCAGGCATAGCCGTCGACGTGACGCGTGACGGCCTCCTCGAACTCGGCGGCCAGGCCGAGCGAGTCCTCGCAGACCACCTCACGCAGGTGGTCCATCCCGCCGTCGAGCGCGTCGACCCAGGGCGCGGTGCGCTGCAGCCGGTCGGCCGTGCGGATGTAGAACATCAGGAACCGGTCGATGTAGCGCACCAGAGTGTCGTCGTCGAGGTCGCCGGCCAGCAGCTGCGCGTGCTTGGGCGTCATCCCGCCGTTGCCGCCGACATACAGGTTCCACCCTGTCTCGGTGGCGATGACGCCGACGTCCTTACCGCGCGCCTCCGCACATTCCCGGGCACAGCCCGACACGCCCATCTTGATCTTGTGCGGGGACCGCAAGCCGCGGTAGCGGAGTTCGAGGTTTATGGCCATCTGCACCGAATCCTGCTGGCCGTAGCGGCACCAGTCGCTGCCCACGCAGCTCTTCACCGTGCGCAGCGACTTGCCGTAGGCCTGGCCGGACTCCATTCCGCCCTCGACGAGCCGGCGCCAGATCTCGGGCAGCTGATCGACCCTGGCGCCGAACATGTCGATGCGCTGACCGCCGGTGATCTTCGTGTACAGGCCGAAGTCGCGGGCGATCTCGCCGATCAGGATCAGGTGCTCGGGCGTGATGTCGCCGCCCGGCACCCGCGGCACCACCGAGTAGCTGCCGTTCTTCTGGATGTTGGCCAGGAAGTGGTCGTTGGAGTCCTGCAGCGACGCCTGCTCGCCGTCGAGGATGTGGTCCGAACTCGTCGACGCCAGGATTGAGGCAACCGTGGGTTTGCAGATGTCGCAACCCCTTCCGGTGCCGAAGCGTTCGATCAACCCGGTGAAGGTGCGGATCGAGGTCGCGGAGACGATCTCGAACAGCTCGCTGCGCGACTGGCTGAAGTGCTCGCACAGCGCCTTGGACTGCTCGACGCCTTCGGCCTCCAGCAGCTGCTTGAGCAGCGGCACACACGACCCGCACGACGTGCCCGCCTTGGTGCACGCCTTCAGGCCGGCGACGTCGCAGCAGCCACCGGCGATGGCATCGGTGAGATCGCCCTTCGTGACGTTGTTGCACGAGCAGATCTGCGCGGCGGGCGGCAGTGCGCCGACCCCGAGTTGACTTGCGCCACCCTCGCTTCCGGCCGGTGCGATCAGGGCCATCGGGTCGCCGGGCAGCTCTTCGCCGACCATCGGCCGCAGCACCCCGTAGGCCGACGCGTCGCCGACCAGGATGCCGCCGAGCAGCGTCTTGGCGTCGTCGGAGAGCACCAGCTTCGCGTAGGTCTGATTCACCGCGTCGTTGACGACGACCTCGAGGGACTTCGGGGTGCGCCCCATCGCGTCGCCGAAGCTCGCCACGTCGACGCCGAGCAGCTTGAGCTTGGTGGACAGGTCGGCCTCGGGGAACTCGGCCGCACCGCCGAGCAGCCGGTCGGCGACCACCTCGGCGCTGGTGTAGCCGGGGCCGACGAGCCCGTAGCAGCGGCCCTCGATCGCGGCCACCTCGCCGATCGCGAAGATCGCGGGATCGCGGGTGGCGCAGGACAGGTCGGTCAGCACGCCACCACGCTCGGCGAGTTCCAGCCCGGCGTCGCGGGCCAGTTCGTCGCGGGGGCGCACACCCGCGGCGAAGATGACCACCGCGGCGTCGATGAACGACCCGTCGCTCAATGCCACCCGCATCGAGTCGTCCTCCGCGGACCGCTTCAGCGGCCGGTTGCGTTGCGCCGGCCTGATCGACTCGGTGCCGACATCGGTGTGCACCGTGATGCCGAGCTCGCTGATCATCCTGCCCAGCAGTGCGCCGCCCGCCTCGTCGAGCTGCTGCGCCATCAGCCGCGGGGACCGCTCGATGACATGGGCGTCCAGTCCGAAGCCGCGCAGCGCGTTGGCGGCCTCCAGGCCCAGCAGACCGCCGCCGATCACCACACCCACCGGGGTGCGGCCGGTCTCGCGGGCCCGCACGGCGTCGGCGCGGATGGCGTCGAGGTCGTCGAGGGTGCGGTAGACGTGGCAGGCGGGCAGGTCGCGGCCGGGCACCGGCGGCACGAACGCGTAGGAACCCGTCGCGAGCACAAGCGCGTCGTAGCCGATCGTGGTGCCGTCGGCGGTGGTGACCGTCCGGGCGTCCCGGTCGATGGCGGTAACCGGGCTGCCGAGCTTGAGCGTGACGCGGTCGTCGCCGGCGTAGTCGTTGCCGGGCAACGCCAGCAGCGCGCGGTCCCAGTGTTCGGTGTAGGCGGTCAGCCCGACCCGGTCGTAGGCGGCGTCGGCCTCCTCGGCCACCACGGTGACCTGCCAGGTGCCTGCCTCGTCGCGTGACCTCAGGGCCTCGACGAACCGGTGTCCGACCATGCCGTGGCCGACGACCACGACGTTCTTCGTTGACGGCATGGCCCGAGGCTACGGAGCCGATATTGCCGAAATGTCGCCCTGTGTGACGCTGCCATCACGGTGTGCTCACGGGCGGCGGAGCGGGGGTGTGAGCCGGCTCGACCGGCTACTTCCAGCGGTCGAGCAACTCCGTGGCCCGCTTCGCCAGCGCGAACTGCAGGAACGGCCCGAAGCTGATCCGGGCGACGCCCAGCGGACCGAACGACGCCGGGTCGTCCTCGTCGGGCAGCCCGATCGCATTGATCGGCAGCGGCAGTTCGGCGGTCAGCCGGCGCAGCGTGTCCGCGTCGTGGCGGCCCACCGGGTAGAGCACGTCGGCGCCCGCCTGCGCGGCCTCGGTCAACCGGGCGACGGCCCGGTCGACGCGATCGGCGTCGTCGCCGTCCTTGCGCAGGAAGAGGTCGGTGCGGGCGTTGACCACCACGTGCACCCCCGCGTCGTCGGCGGCCCGGCGCAGCGCGCCGACGAGTTCGGCGTGATCGGCCGACGACCGCAGGCGGCCACCCTCGGCATGCACGGTGTCTTCGATGTTGAGCCCGACCGCGCCCACCCCGAGCAGGCCCTCGATCAGCCGCGTCGGCGCCTCGCCGTAACCGGACTCGATGTCCACCGACACCGGAACGTCGACGGCTTCGGTGATCTGCGCGACGCGGGTCAGCAGTTCGTCGAACGTCATGCCCTCGTTGTCGGCCCTGCCGATCGAGTCGGCCACCGGATGGCTGCCCACGGTCAACGCCGCGAACCCGGCGTCGACCGCCAATTTGGCCGACCACGCGTCCCAGACCGTCGGCAGGACGACCGGGTCACCGGGGCGGTGCAGCGCCAGCAACTCGTCCGCCCGGCTCTTCAGAATTTGCTTGTCCATTACGAAATCACTCCATCTGACGTGATCTGTCTCACGCCGCAGTCGGTGATGTGGCTAGCATCAATTGCGTAATGTGATTCACGACACCCTTCAGCCCAAGGAGGTCACTTGTCCAGCACAACCGAGTTCAGCGAGCTGCACGAACTCATCGGCGGCCTGCGCCGATGCGTCGCTTCGCTGGCGTCGAAGTACGGCGACTCGCCCGCGATGCGTCGCATCGTCAATGATGCCGAACGCATCCTCAACGACGTCGACCGCCTCGACATCGACGCCGAGGAGCTCGAGCTCGGTCGCGGGATGAGCCGCCACCACCACATCGGAGAGAAGATCGCCATCCCCGACACCCAGTACGACACCGAGTTCTGGCGCGGCGTCGACGACGAGGGCCTCGGCGGCACCCGATGAGTGAGCGCGGGTGACGTCTGCCCGCGCACCGCTTGAAACCCACCGCCGCGGGTAACCGCCCGGTTGGTCGACCTCGACAGATCTGCGAAAGGCAACAGTGAGCGCACCCACCGCCGACCGGGACGGCACCGGCGTCTTCTCATCGACACGCGCGGAGATCAAGCAGCGCACGCTGCGCACCGATCGCTGGTGGCAGTCACCGCTCGTCGTCGACCTGGGTTTCGCCGCATTCGTCATCTATGCGACGGTGCGGGCATTCCTGCAGCGGGACTACTTCGTCCCCGAGTACCACTACCTGACGCCGTTCTACTCGCCGTGCATCAGCACCGGCTGCCTGCCGGAGGCTAGCGGTTTCTGGCCGCAGTTCGTGCCGGACTGGCCGATCTTCCCGTACGCGCTGCTGTCGCTGCCGTTCCTGCTGCTGTTCCGGCTGACCTGCTACTACTACCGCGGCGCCTACTACCGGTCGGTGTGGCAGGCCCCCACCGCCTGCGCCGTCGCCGAACCGCACGCCAAGTACACCGGTGAGACCCGCTTCCCGCTGATCATCCAGAACACCCACCGCTACTTCTTCTACATTGCGGCCCTGATCTCGGTGATCAACACCTACGACGCGATCATCGCCTTCCACTCGCCCAGCGGCTTCGGATTCGGCCTGGGCAACATCATCCTCGTGGTCAACGTGGTGATGCTGTGGGTCTACACGATCTCGTGCCACTCCTGCCGCCACGTCGTGGGCGGACGCCTCAAGCACTTCTCGAAACACCCTGTGCGCTACTGGCTCTGGACGAAGGTCAGCGTGCTCAACACCCGGCACAAGCTGTACGCCTGGATCACCCTCGGCACGCTGATGCTCACCGACTTCTACGTCATGCTGGTGGCCAGCGGCACGATCTCGGACCTGAGGTTCATCGGCTGAGATCACCCGACCGACAGCGCAATTCGAGACAACAGGACATTGGAAGACGAGTGAGGACACATGGCTGAGGCCGAGCTGGAACGGCACGAGTACGACGTCGTCGTGATCGGTGCCGGTGGCGCAGGACTGCGAGCGGTGATCGAGGCCCGCGAACGGGGTCTGCGCGTCGCCGTGGTGACCAAGTCGCTGTTCGGCAAGGCGCACACCGTGATGGCCGAAGGCGGCTGCGCGGCGGCGATGAAGAACGCCAACCCGAAGGACACCTGGCAGATCCACTTCGCCGACACCATGCGCGGCGGCAAGTTCCTGAACAACTGGCGGATGGCCGAGCTGCACGCCCAGGAGGCGCCCGACCGGGTGTGGGAGCTGGAGACCTACGGCGCACTGTTCGACCGCACCAAGGACGGCCGGATCAGCCAGCGCAACTTCGGCGGCCACACCTACCCGCGGCTCGCGCACGTCGGCGACCGCACCGGCCTGGAGATCATCCGCACCCTGCAGCAGAAGATCGTGTCGCTGCAGCAGGAGGACAAGCGCGAACTCGGTGACTACGAGGCCCGCATCCGGGTCTTCCACGAGTGCTCCATCACCGACCTCGTCCTGGACAAGGGGCCGAGCGACGACCCCAGCGCCGAACACGAGGCGACCGGGGCGCAGGGCGAGAACCAGGGCAGGATCGCCGGCGCGTTCGGCTACTACCGCGAGACCGGCAACTTCGTGCTGTTCGAGGCGCCCGCCGTGGTGCTCGCGACCGGTGGCATCGGCAAGTCGTTCAAGGTGTCGTCGAACTCCTGGGAGTACACCGGCGACGGTCACGCGCTGGCACTGCGGGCGGGTTCGAGCCTGATCAACATGGAGTTCATCCAGTTCCACCCCACCGGCATGGTCTGGCCGCTGTCCGTCAAGGGCATCCTGGTCACCGAGGGTGTGCGCGGCGACGGCGGAGTGCTGAAGAACTCCGAGGGCAAGCGCTTCATGTTCGACTACATCCCGGACGTGTTCAAGGGCCAGTACGCCGAGTCCGAGGAAGAGGCCGACCAGTGGCTCAAGGACAACGACTCGGCCCGCCGGACCCCTGACCTGCTTCCGCGTGACGAGGTGGCGCGCGCCATCAACTCCGAGGTGAAGGCGGGTCGCGGGACACCGCACGGCGGCGTCTACCTCGACATCGCCTCGCGCATGCCGACCGAGGAGATCAAGCGGCGCCTGCCGTCGATGTACCACCAGTTCATCGAGCTGGCCGAGGTCGACATCACCAAGGACGAGATGGAGGTCGGGCCGACCTGCCACTACGTGATGGGCGGCATCGAGGTCGATCCCGACACCGGGGGCGCCGCCACCGCGGGGCTTTTCGCCGCGGGCGAGTGCTCCGGCGGCATGCACGGCTCCAACCGCCTGGGCGGCAACTCGCTGTCGGACCTGCTGGTGTTCGGCCGCCGTGCCGGGCTCGGCGCCGCGGACTACGTGCGGGCGCTGTCCGACGACCGGCCGAAGGTGTCGCAGGAGGCGGTCGACGAGGCCGTCAAGATGGCACTGGCCCCGTACGACACGCACGAGAATCCGGAGAACCCGTACACCCTGCACGCCGAACTGCAGGAGTCGATGAACGACCTCGTCGGCATCATCCGCAAGGAGGACGAGATCCAGTCCGCCCTCGACAAGCTGGACGAGCTGCGGGCCCGCGTGCAGAACGTCACCGTCGAAGGCGGCCGGGCGTTCAACCCCGGGTGGCACCTGGCCATCGACATGCGCAACATGCTGCTGGTCAGCGAATGCGTGGCCAAGGCCGCGCTGCAGCGCACGGAGAGCCGCGGCGGGCACACCCGCGACGACTTCCCGGAGATGGACTCCAAGTGGCGCAACACGCTGCTGGTGTGCCGCACCGACGACGTCGCGACCGTGGACAAGATGGTGCCGGGCGTGACGGTGGAGTCCGAGGAGCAGGTGCCGATGCGGGAGGACCTGCTGGGCTGCTTCGAACTGTCCGAGCTGGAGAAGTACTACACCGACGGTGAACTCACCGCGCATCCCGAACGGAAGGGCTGAAGATGGCTGCCTACACCGCGAACCTGCGTGTCTGGCGCGGCGACGTCAGCGGCGGTGAGCTGCGCGACTTCCAGGTCGAGGTGAACGAGGGCGAGGTGGTGCTCGACATCATCCACCGCCTGCAGGCCACCCAGACCCCCGACCTCGCCGTGCGGTGGAACTGCAAGGCGGGCAAGTGCGGGTCGTGCTCGGCGGAGATCAACGGCAGGCCGCGGCTGTTGTGCATGACCCGGATGTCCACCTTCGGGGAGGACGAGACCGTCACGGTGACGCCGCTGCGGACGTTCCCGGTGATGCGCGACCTCGTCACCGACGTGAACTTCAACTACGAGAAGGCCCGCGAGATCCCGGCGTTCACGCCACCGAAGGACCTGCAGCCCGGTGAGTACCGGATGCAGCAGGAAGACGTGAACCGCAGCCAGGAGTTCCGCAAGTGCATCGAGTGCTTCCTGTGCCAGAACGTGTGTCACGTGGTGCGCGACCACGAGGAGAACAAGGAGGCGTTCGCCGGGCCGCGATTCCTGATGCGCATCGCCGAGCTCGACATGCATCCCCTCGACGTCGCCGACCGCCAGAACATGGCGCAGGAGGAGCACGGCCTCGGCTACTGCAACATCACCAAGTGCTGCACCGAGGTCTGCCCCGAGCACATCAAGATCACCGACAACGCGCTGATCCCGATGAAGGAGCGCGTCGCGGACCGCAAGTACGACCCGGTGGTGTGGCTGGGCAACAAGCTGTTCCGGCGGAGTTGATGCCAGCGTCGTCGCGAGTATGAAACGTGGGCGGAGATCCTCAGGGATCTCCGCCCACGTTTCACTTTCGGGGCCCACCGTCGGGGGTTCATCGGCGTACCCTCGGCAACAGCGGCCAATCAACGACGAAAGGCAGCCCGTCCATGTCTCAGATCGTCAGCGTCAACGACATCCGCACCGCCATCCGCGAGCTTTCCACCCGCGCCGCACTGGCACGCAAAGAGGGTAGGCCCGGCGACGCGGACGAGATCGAGCAGCGGATCCAGCACTACCGCGAGGAGCTCGCCGCCCGTCCCTGACGGGGACACGTCCAGCCGGTGTCAGTCACCCAGCCGCCGGAAGGCGCTGCGGTGGAAGACGATCGGTGCCACGTTGTCGTGCACCCGGATGTCGTTGACGCGGAGCACCACGATCGTGTGATCGCCGGCGGCCACCAACTGGTCGATGGCGCTCTCCAGCCACACGCTGGTGCCCTCGATGAATACCGCCCCGGAATCCGTCGAGACGGTGTGTAACCCCGCGAAGCGGTCACCGGTCTTGGCAGCCAGGCTGCGCGCGGCGGCGTCGTGGGCCTCCCCCAGCACACTGATGCCCAGCGACGGCAGATCCTTCAGCTTCGGCCAGGTGGTCGAGCTGTTCTGAACGCAGAACGAGACCAGCGGCGGATCCAGCGACACCGGCACGAAGGTGCTCGCCGCCAGTCCGATCCGGATGCCGTCCACCTCGGCGGCGATCGCGATCACACCGGTGGGAAAGTGCCCGAACGCTTCGCGCAGCGAGGCCGGACTCAGGTCTGTGGCGCTCATGTCCTTCCCATCTTCACACAGCGGGTCACCTGTCCATGATGGCCGTCATCGGCGCCGCCGGCCACGGTCGCGATCGTCGTGAACGCAAGCCAGGCGGAGGACCCGGGAGAAGTTCTCGCGCGGCCGGTAACGTGACGCCGACCATGTGGATACCGCTACTGATGATGGCCGTAGCGGTCAGCCTCGAACCGTTCCGGATCGGCATGACGGTACTGATGGTCAACCGGCCCAGACCGGCTCTTCAACTGGTCACCTTCCTCATCGGCGGTTTCGCGATGGGCACCGCGGTGGGCGTGATCGTGCTGTTCGTGCTGCGGCCGGCGATGGGGTCCGCGCATGTCACGCTGCCCCGGGTGCAGATCGTGGTCGGCGCCCTGCTGCTGGCCAACGCGGCGCTGGTGGCGGCGGGCCTGTGGGGCGGCAGGCGCGGTGACGGGACACCGGGCCGACTCCAGGGGCCGCTGGCCACCCGGGCACGCCAACTGCTCACCGGCGGTTCACTGTGGACGGCGGGCGTCGCGGGCCTCGGCATCGCGCTACCGTCGGTCGACTACGTCGCGGCGCTGGCGCTCATCGTCGCCTCCGGCGCCACCGCCTCCGTTCAGGTCAGCGCCCTGGTGCTGTTCAACGTCGTGGCGTTCGCACTGGTGGAGATCCCGCTGCTGGCCTACGTGGTGGCTCCGGACAAAACCCGCGCCATGCTGGCTGCGCTGTACGACTGGCTGCGCTCACACGGCCGCCTCGGCGTCGCCGCCCTGCTGACGCTGGTCGGCTGCGTGCTGGTAGGCGCCGGGCTCTCGGGACTGTAGGCCGCTACGGCTTCGGCGGATTGTTCAGCACGAACTGCGCACCGGACAGCAACTGCGAGATCGGATCGGTGCCGCCGCCGCCGAACGATGCGTCGGTGGACGGCGCGGTGACCTCCGCCGGGTCGTAGCCGTGCACCGGATCGACCGTGATCGGCGCGGTCGCCGGATCGTTGTTGCGCGAGTAGCCGGCGTCGACCATCGGGAGCAGGACACCGTCCAGCCTGTTCAGTGTCGGCTCGTCGACGCCGAGGTACTTGAACGCCATCACCAGCGGCAGATGCTGCTCCGGCACCATGTACGACGTGGTCTTCGCACCCTTGGAGTTCACCGTGGTCCGGATGTTGCGCTCCGGCACATTGATGTTGCTCGGATCGGTGAACGCCACCGCCGTGTGTCCGGTCGCCAGGCCCGCGATCGCGTTCACCACGCTCATCCAGTTGTTGTCCGGCTGATCCGGCCAGTCGGCGATGCTGTCGTAGGGCGAGATGAACTGGTAAGTGTCGTACTGGCTTTCGACCGGGGCCGGGATGCGATAGTCCAGCGACGGCACCACGGCGCCGACCGGGAACATCTGCGTCAGGAAGCCCTCACCGAAGGCGTGCCTGCCCACCGGGTCGCCGAACATCGCGAAGCTGAGCTGATCCCGCGGCGGCGCGTTCGGGTCGTTCGCGAGCTGCGCCTGCACCTCGTTGAGCACCATCGCGCCCTCGGACAGCCCCATCACGGTGCCCGGGCCGCCCGCCTTGATCGCCTGGACGGTCTGCGGCGCCCCGACGGTGATCGACTCACCGACGCTGGGGCCGTCGAGACCGAGCCCCGGCAGGATCTCCTCGCCGGCCGCGCCGATTCCCGGGAAGAACCGCTCGAGCGTGTGTCCCTGCACCTGCCCCGCCGGGTAGCGGACGATCTGCTTCTGTTCCTGGTTGGCGGGGAACCACTTCTTGCCGGTGTCCATGATGTATTGGTCGTACGGGATGCCCAGCACGTGCGCACCGCCGAGCGCGTAGCCCTTGCCGGGCGTCCCGATCCCCGGCGGAGGTGAGGTGTCGGGGGCGCCACGATCGGCCGTCCAGCCGGGCTGCGGTTCCTCGGCCGACGCGGTACCGGCGCCGCCGAAAATCCCTGTGGCACTGACCGTCACCACCGCAGTGACCGAGACGAGAAGTCTGCGCATCATCACTCCCGCCTGGTCCACTGAATCGAATCTACCGTGTCTCACCATCGGCATCAGGCGTCCAACCGGACGAACTCGTCCTGCCGGTACTGCTCGACGCACGCCGCGCGCCGGATCTTGCCGCTCGTCGTCGTGGGGATCGAACCCGGAGGCACCAGGACGAGATCGCCGACGTTCAGGCCGTGGGCGTTGGAGATCGCCGAGGTGACATCGCTCTTGACCCCGCTGAGCCAGTGCCCCGCCTCGACCGTCGACTCGCCGCGCTTCTTCACCTCGATGACGGTGACGAGCTTCTCGGTGCTGTTCACCGGGACCGCGATCGCCGCGACCCTGCCGCCGGTGATCTGCTGCACCGTCGCCTCGATGTCCTCGGGATAGTGGTTGCGCCCCCGGATGATCAGCAGGTCCTTGATGCGGCCGACGATGAACAGCTCACCCTCGGAGACGAATCCGAGGTCGCCGGTGCGCAGCCATGGCCCTTCGGCCGTACCCGGCGACGGGTCGACGATCGTCGCCCCGAAGCAGCGCTGCTCCTCGGGCGGCCTGCTCCAGTAGCCTGCCGCGACGTTGTCGCCGTGCACCCAGATCTCGCCGACCACATCCTGGGGGCATTCCCGGCAGGTGTCGACGTCGACGATCCGCACCACGGGTGATTGCGGCAGAACATATTTCGCCAGCGCGGAGCCGGCCTTCGGCGCACACCGCCTGGCGCGGCCCGCCGACAGTTCGTCGACGTCGAAATGGGCGGGCTCGGCCGATTCGCTCCAGGTCCCGGTGGCCACGAAGACCGTCGCCTCGGCCAGCCCGTAGGACGGGCGCAGCATGTGATCACGGAAGTCGAAGTGCGCGAACCGGTCCGCGAAGCGTTCCAGAGTGGCCGGCTCGACACGTTCGGCGCCGTTGATGATGCCCACCACGCCGCCGAAGTCCAGCCCGTCGAGGTCGCTGTCCTTGGTCTTGCGGGCGGCCAGGTCGAAGGCGAAGTTGGGCGCCGCAGAGAATGCGCGGGGGTTCTCCGCCAGCGCCCGCAGCCATCGGGAAGGCTTCTCCAAGAAGGCGACCGGGCTCATCAGCACACCGGGATAGCCGCTGAGGATGGGAGCGCAGACGCCGAGAACCAGACCCATGTCGTGGTAGAAGGGCAACCACGACACGAACGTGCCACCGGTCGCGGACGCCCGCGCATCGGCGAAGAAGGTGCGCATCAACTGCTCGAAGTTCACCTGCAGGTTGCGGTGGGAGATGATGACCCCGGTCGGCAGCCGGGTCGAGCCCGAGCTGTACTGCAGGTACGCCGTGCTGGGATATCCGGCCGCCTCGAGGCCCGGCCCGTCGGCGGCGACGTCGAGATTCAGCGCGTCGACCGCGACGATCTTCGGTGCGGTGTCCATCTGGGACTGATCGACGTAGTCGCCGACGTCCTCGGCGGCCGCCGACGTCGTGAGCACGACCGCAGGCCTGGTGTCGAGGAAGACCGAACTCACGCGCTCGTGGCTCGATCCGCGATGCGGCAGCGGAAGCGGCACCGCGACCAGACCGGCCTGCATGGAGCCCAGGAAGGCCAGGATGTACTCCATGCCCTGCGGGGCGAGGATCACCGCCCGGTCACCCACCGAGGCGTGCAGCCGAATCTCGCGCGCCACGTTCATGGTTCGGCGCGAGAGCTGCGACCAGGTCACGGTCTCGGTGATCCCGGACGGGTCCTGGGCGTACTCGGTGAAGGTGAATGCGACGTCGTCGGGCCGCATGCTGGCGCGCCCGTGCAGCATCGACAGGATCGTCGACGCGGGAACATCCGTACCGCTGAAATCCGTGGGGAGCTTCGTCATCCGTACTCCTGATCGCTCCGCTTCGTTCCGAAGCCTTGCATACATCGTGTGTGTGCGCTCGCCGCCCATGGCTAGGCACTCGGTTCCGGTGTCCGCGACACCGTCGGTTGCGCCGCCACCCGCGACGGCCAGAAGTTCGCCCGGCCGAGCAGTGCGGCGATGGCGGGCACCGTGATGGTGCGCACCACGAATGTGTCCAGCAGGATCCCCACCCCGATCACGAAACCGCCCTGGATCACGATGCCGATGCTGGAGAACAACAGGCCGGCCATCGAGGCCGCGAAGATCAGACCCGCGGCGGTGATCACACCGCCTGTCGAACCGAGGGTCCGGATGATGCCGTACCGCATGCTGTGTGGTGACTCGTCACGCATTCGCGAGACGAGCAGCATGTTGTAGTCGGCGCCCACCGCGACCAGCACCACGAACGCCAAAGGTGGCACGCTCCAGTGCAGTTGCTGGTCGAGGAAGAACTGGAAGGTCAGCACGCCGACGCCGATCGCCGCGAAGTACGACAGCACCACCGACCCGACCAGGTAGAGCGGTGCGACGACGGCACGCAGCAGCACCATCAGCGTCAGCAGCACCACGATGATGGTCGCGGCGATGATGAACCGGATGTCCTGCTGGTAGTAGTCGCGCGTGTCCCGCAGGGCGACGGGATATCCGCCCATCGAGATCGTGGCGTCGGCCAGGGTGGTGTTCGGCTGGGCGTCCCTGGCGATGTCGGCGATCTGGTTGACCTGATCCATCGCCTCCGCGCTGAACGGATTCAGTTCGGTCTGGACGAGATACCTCACCGATCGGCCGTCGGGCGAGATGTAGGCCTTGGCGGCCTTCTGGAAGTCCGCCAGACCCAGCACCTCGGCAGGGATGTTGAAGCCCGCCTGTGCGGGATCCGCGGCGTTGTTCCGCATCGTCAGCAGGAACGTCGACGCCTCGTTCAGTCCTGAGGCGATCACCTTGACCTGCTTGACCAGTTCGTCCACGCCGCCTGCCACCTCGCGGCTTCCGCCGGCCAGCTGGTTGGCGCCCCGCTGCAGCTCCTTCAGACCCTGCTGGGGGCCGCCGGGCCCGTTGAGCCCCATCGCGTTTACCGCCTTGGTGACGTTGGCGAGCGCCTTGTTGAGCTTGCTCACCGTCGCGTTGAGGGTCTGCTTGTTGTCGACGTCCTGCAGCTCGTGCGCGAGCTCGTTGATCTGGTCGAGGCTGCCGTCGTTGTCCGCGTCGACCAGTTTCTGGAACTGGATCCGGGTGGCGCTGCAGGAGGGGTTGGCATCGCAGATCTGGTTGCCCTGCAACGCCGTGAGGACCGGCCCGATCCAGGCGAACATGTCCTTGACCGCGCGGAAGTTGACGCCCATCGAGTTCGCGAGCGCGTTGACGCTCTGCACGAGCTTGGCCGCCACCTCCACGTCGCGCACCAGCTTGTCGCCGCCGTACTCGGTGCGCACCGAGGAGAACGTGTCGACCAGGCTCTGGATGCTCGGCGCGATCTGGTTGATCTGGCCGCGCACGTCGGCGAGGCTGTCGGCCAGCGTGTCCGCCCCGGCCGTCAGTCGGCTGAGATCGCCTGTGCGCTGGCCGATCTGGGCCGAGCCGTCGGCAAGCCGGTCACCGACCAGGCCCGCCTGGTACGTGGCCCTGAACTCCGGCGGCACGTCGCCGAGTGGCCGGGTGACACCGCTGATCAGCCCGATGTCCGGCAGCTGTGCGACGCGCGACGCCAGCTGCTCCAGATCCGCGAGGGCCCGCGGGTTGCGCAGGTCGTGCGGTGACTGGATGAGGATGTACTCGGGGATCGACTGGCTGATGGGGAAGTGCCGTTCCAGCGCGGTGTAGCCGATCGAGCTGGCGGCCGAGGCGGGCACCACCTTGCGATCGTCGTAGTTGTAGCGCGCGAAGACGGCGATGCCGGCCAGCAGGCCCAGCACGAGCACGCTCACCACGAGGTGCGGCACCGGCCTGCGCACGATGCGGATCCCGGAGCGCCGCCAGAAGCCGGCGGTCAGTTCGCGCCGTGGTTTGACCCAGCCGCGCGGTCCGGCGAGCACGAGGATCGCCGGTAGCAGGGTCACGCCGGCGAGGAACGCGACGGCGATGCCGATCGCCGCCGACACCCCGACCGTCCGGAACACCCCCATCTGCGTGAAGCTCAGCAGCAGGAAGGTCAGGCCGACCGTGGTGGCGGACGCGGTGATCACCTTGCCGATCGAGATCATCGCCGCCTTGACCGCCTGGTCGTAGTCCTTACCCGCCCGCAGGTAGTCGTGGTATCGGCTGATCAGGAACACCGCGTAGTCGGTTCCGGCGCCGGCCATGATCGCGCTGAGGAAGACGATGGACTGGTTGGAGACACCCCAACCGGTCAACTCGGAGAACGCCGCCACCACTGACTGCGCGATCAGCAGGGACGATCCGATGGTCACCAGCGGCAACAGCATGGTGACCGCGCTGCGGTAGACCAGCAGCAGCACGCCGAGCACCAGGACGGCGATGGCGATCTCGATGGGCAGCCGATCGTTCTCCCCCGCGACGGTGAGGTCGGCGACCGTGGCGGCGGGGCCGGTGAGGTGCACGTCGACCGTGCTGCCCGCGACGGCGGTCTTGATGACGTCGGCCACCCGGTTGAACGACTCGAACGCCCGCGGCGTGCCGAGCTCGCCCGCGAGGCCCACCGGCAGGACCCACGTCGTCTTGTCCTCGCTGGTGAGGAACTGCCGCAGTTGGGGGGTGCCGACGAAGTCCTGCACCGACACGACGTCGGTCACGTCGTCACGCAGGGCGTCCACGAGCTTGCGGTAGGTCGCCTCGTCGGCGGGTTCCA
Organism: Mycobacterium sp. NPDC050551; assembly: GCF_040674075.1. NCBI lineage: Bacteria > Bacillati > Actinomycetota > Actinomycetes > Mycobacteriales > Mycobacteriaceae > Mycobacterium > Mycobacterium sp. NPDC050551. Next base: position 353,051 of record NZ_JBFARC010000003.1, read on the forward strand.
GGCCGTTCTCGTTGATCAACGCCACCAGCAGGAGGTTGTCGTTGCCCGGTTCCTGGAAGGCCTCGGTCATCTTCGCGGCCGTGACGCTCGACGGCGCGTCACTGGGCAGGATCGCCAGCGGATGCTTCTGGGCCATCTCGCCGAGGGACGGCGACGACAGCGGCAGGGCGATCAGCAGGGCGATCCACACCCCGATCACCGCCCAGGGCCAGCGCACCACCAGATCGGCTAGCCGTCGCATATCGCACTCACATTCACGCCGAAGTCACGCATCGCGGAGATCCCTGGCCATTCCTTTGCCCGCCGCTACGCGACGCGCCCCCAGTGCCCGGTGTCAGCAACCCGGCTCGTGACCGAACTCATCGCCTCCATGTACCGGGTGACCGACTTCTCGGCGACACCGTTGTCCGGATGCATGATCGCCATGACCGTGCCCTCGCCGTACCGGAAGATGTAGATCGTCAACTGGTAGGAGAACCGGTTGTCGGGATACATCCCGATGTTGTTCGCCAAGCCCATCTCGCCCGCCGCCAGAATGGCGTTCAACGGTGCGGCGCCCCCGTGCAGGAAGTTCGTCACCGGGAAGTTCGCCTGCGGCCAGTTCAGCCACGGCGCCAGTTCCAGGACCCGGTAGTACGGCACCCTCGCCATGTCCAGGCCGGAATCGAACGCCGTCTGCGCCGCGCCCGCGGCATCGCTGAACGAGGTCGCCGCGATCGGCACGGTGATCGGTATCAGGCCGGTGAACCAGCCCTGCGTCATGAAGTTGTCGCCACCGGTGCGGGAGTCCCTCGGGGTGAGCCCGTAGTACGTCAGGGCACCGGTGAACTCGTGCTCCACCAGACCCAGGCAGGCGAACAGGCCGCCGACGAAGCGGGCGCCCGCGGCGCTGCAGGCAGATTCGAACCGGTCCGTCTGCGCCGTGTCCATCAGGACTTGAGACGACCAGGCGCTGCTCATGGCCTCATTCGGGTTGCCAAGCGGCAACGGGAATTCCGGGAACCCGTCACTGTTGTTCTCGGCGAATTCGATCCACGCACGCACCCCCGGCGAATCCAGGGTCAACGTCGAGGTGTGTTCACGCTCGCGGACACAGAATTCGTCGAAGCTCCCGGCGTCGGGCAGCGCGAGTGCCTGACCGGTGCCGCTCATGGCCGAATACATGCCGTTGGCTTCCATCATCGTCGTGCCGATCAAGGTCGCATCCCCGTGCACGTGATCCATGGCGGCGAAGAACGTGAAGTGGTCTTCGTGCTGGACGATCCCGAAGGTGAAGCAGGCCCACTCCAGCGGACTGGGGATAGCCACGACGTGGTTCCGGATCTCGTCGACCGTCATCCGCCCCTGGTCGACGGGGACGAATTCGATGGCGTCCGGATCTTCGATAGCGTGCCTCACGAATTTGCCAGGATCGGTCTGTTCGAACCAGCTGCGGAAGGTGTCGTGGCGGCGGATGTAGGAGTTGACGGCGTGGTCCATGGCGGCTATGTCACAGACACCGGCCACCTCGCAGCTGGCGATGATCTGTCGCGAGAAGTTGAGGCCTGCGGCCTCGCGTTCGCAGTAGTTGCGAAGGTGCTGGCTCTGCATGTAGCTAACCGGGACAGAACTGACCGGAGCGCGGCTCGCTGTTTCCTGAGCCGCGGCCGTCGGATGCCAGGAAGTGACCGATCCCGGAGTCAGTGACCATTCACCAAGTGCGCCAACAGTTATCTTCCCGATGCGCAAAACCCGGTCCCTTCGCTCACTTCTCGTCGGCCCGATTTCCGGACCCGGCAAATCGTGCCGCGGCATCAACGTACCCGAGGTTCGGCCGCACCCGCCGTGCACGACCGGAGCCGGGACATGGAGGCGCGCATACGTCGGGCAGGCGTGCCATAGTGTGCGTCGGAGTTCACACGATCTTGGTTCACGCGGTCGTTACTACTGTCCAGTAGGTTAGCCTGACTACTGCGTAAATTACCGCAAGGCCCCCCAAGGAGACAACCGCATGGGATCTGCTCAACACCCGACCGAGCCGGCCCAGCGGTTTGCCATCGTTGGCTATGCGGCGCGTTTTCCCGGTGCGGCGGATGCCGACGGCTTCTGGGACGTGTTGCGCGACGGCCGTGACGCGGTGTCGGAGATCCCCGCCGATCGCTGGGACGCCGAGGCGTTCTTCGATCCCGAGCCCGGCGCCGCAGGCAAGGTGGTGACCCGGCGTGCGGGTTTCGTCGACGACGTGACGGGCTTCGACGCGCCGTTCTTCGGCATGTCGACGCGCGAGGTCAGGATGATGGACCCGCAGCATCGGATCCTGCTGGAGACGGCGTGGCGCGCGGTGGAGCACTCGGGCACCGCGCCCACCGCGCTCGCCGAGTCCAACACCGGCGTGTTCGTGGGTCTGGCCACCCACGACTACCTGGGAATGGCATCCGACCAACTGACCTATCCCGAGATCGAGGCCTACCTGGCCATCGGCACGTCGAGCGCCGCGGCGGCAGGCCGGATCAGCTACCGGCTGGGGCTGCAGGGTCCCGCGGTGGCCGTCGACACCGCGTGCAGTTCGTCGCTCGTCGCGATCCACCAGGCGTGCCAGGCGCTGCGCCTGGGAGAGTGCGACCTCGCGCTGGCGGGCGGTGCGAACGTGCTGCTCACTCCGGCAACGATGATCACGTTCTCCAACGCCCAGATGCTCGCGCCCGACGGCAGGTGCAAGACCTTCGACGCCGCCGCCGACGGCTACGTGCGCGGCGAGGGCTGCGGCGTCATCGTCATCAAGCGCCTCGAGGACGCCATCCGTGACGGTGACCGCATCCGTGCGGTGATCCGCGGCAGCGCGATCAACCAGGACGGCGCATCGGGCGGGTTGACGGTTCCGAACGGCGTTGCGCAGCAACGGGTCATCGCCGATGCGCTGAAGCGCGCCGACCTCGAACCCAGCGACGTCGGATACCTGGAGGCGCACGGCACCGGGACGTCGCTGGGCGACCCGATCGAAGCGCAGGCCGCAGGCGCGGTGCTCGGCGCCGGACGTGATCCCGGCCGGCCGCTGCTGATCGGTTCGGCGAAGACGAACATCGGCCACCTGGAGGCCGCCGCAGGCATCGCCGGTGTCATCAAGGTGATCCTCTCGCTCGAGAACGAGACCCTGCCGAAGCACCTGCATTTCGAGAACCCGTCACCGCACATCCCCTGGGACCGGCTCCCGGTCCAGGTGGTCACAGAGACCATGCCCTGGAAGAGCAACGGCAGGTCGCGCATCGCGGGCGTCAGCTCATTCGGGTTCGCCGGCACCAACGCCCACGTGATCCTCGAGGAGGCGCCCGCAGAGGCGGCACAGATCGCCGCGAGTGCGGCCCCGGTGCTCGACGACGCCGCCGACGCGGCCCGGTTCAGCATCCTGCCGCTCTCCGCGCACACCCCGGCCGCGCTGGCCGCGCTGGCCGACCGGTACCGCGAATGGATGAGCGGACATCCCGAGGCCACCCTGGCCGACGTGTGCTTCACCGCAGGGGCCGGACGGGCACACCTGAAGCACCGCGCCGCGCTGGTGGCCGACTCGAGGGAATCCGCGGTCGAACTGCTTCGCGCCGTGGCCGACGACCGCCCGGCGCCCGGTCTGGTGCGCGGGGACACCCAGGACGTCCCCAAGACGGCATGGCTGTTCACGGGGCAGGGCAGCCAGTACCCCGGCATGGCCCGGGAGTTGTACGACACCGAGCCGGTTTTCGCCGAGACGCTGAACCGGTGCGCGGCCGCAGTCGGCGACGCGCTCGACAGGCCGCTGCTCGACGTGATCTTCGACCTCGACGGCCCGGAGGCGACGCTGCGGCAGACCTCCTACGCGCAGCCCGCGCTGTTCGCGGTCGAGATGGGTCTGGCCCGGCTGTGGCAGTCGTGGGGCTTCGACCCGGACGTGGTGCTCGGGCACAGCGTCGGCCAGTACTCCGCGGCGTGCGTGGCCGGGGTCTTCAGCCTCGAGGACGGCGCGCAGCTGATGGCCGAACGCGGCCGGCTGTTCGGCAGCCTGCCCGCGGGCGGCCGGATGGTCGCGGTGTTCGCCGCCGCCGAGCGCGTCGAGGGCCTCACCGACGAATACCCGACACTGTCCGTCGCCGCCTACAACGGCGCCAACACCGTGCTGTCCGGACCCGCACAGGATCTGGAGAAGGCGGTCGCCGGACTCGCGGCCGACAACGTGCGATGCGACTGGCTGGACACCAGTCACGCGTTCCACTCGGCGCTGCTCGACCCGATCCTCGACGAATTCGAGACGTACGCGGAGCGGTTCACATTCGCGGCACCGCAACGGATCCTGATCGACAACCGGACCGGCGCCGCGCTCGGCAGGAGCGTCAAGCTCGACGGCGCATACTGGCGCCGCCACGCACGCCAGCCGGTCGAGTTCGCGAAGAGCGTGCGCACGCTGGCCGACATGAACTGCAAGTTGCTGGTGGAGATCGGCCCACGGCCGGTGCTCACCGCCGCAGCACTGAGCACCTGGCCCGACCCGGCCACCGCGCCCCGGGTGATCACCTCGCTGCGCCGCAACACCGCCGACCACCGGCAGATCACCGAGGCCGTCGCGGACTCCTACGTGCTTGGCCACCTGCCTGACTTCGCCGCCATGAGGGAGCCGCACGCACGAAAGCTCGATCTGCCCACATACCCCTTCGAGCGGCGCCAGTACTGGTTCTCCGACGATCGGCCCGACAACAGCGCCGACGACCGGGACGGCGCAGGCACGCACCTGCCACCCGCCGCACGCACGCAGGCCGTCCGGCTTCTCGAGGACGGCCGGATCGGCGAGCTGGCGGCCCTGCTCGACGGCCCGGGCGGCGACGAGCAGACCCTGCAGGTCCTCACCAGACTTGCCGCACAACACAATCAGCAACGATCGACGCAGTCCGTCACCGACAGCCGCTACGAGTTCCGCTGGGAGGAATCCCCCGGTTCGGTCTCCGTCGCCGGCGGCGACCACACCTGGATCCTCGTCGGCGACTCGGCCGATGCCGTCGCGCCGCTGGTGGCCGTCCTCGACGCCCGCGGTCAGCGGCATCGCCTCGTCGGGCTGCCGGTCTCCGACGCCGACTCCGAACAGCTCGTCGAGACGTTACGCTCAGCGGCAGAGGATGATTCGACGCTGCGCATCCTGAACGTCGCGGCGCTGGACGCGGACGCCCACGCCAACTCCGGGCCGTCGATGCGGTCACTGCTGCGGATGCAGCATCGCATCCTGGTGGGGACGCGGCGTCTCTTCCGCGCTGCGGCCGCCGCCGAACTGCGCAGCCCCGTCTGGCTGGTGACCCGTGGCGCGCAGCGCATCACCGACACCGACACCGTGTCGCCCGACCAGACGTGCCTGTGGGGCTTCGGCCGTGCCGCGGCGCTGGAACTCCCGCACGTGTGGGGTGGACTCGCGGACCTGTCGGACGGCAGCGGGGACAAGACCGAGGAATGGTCCCGGTTGATCGACCGGATCACCTCGACGCACGACACGGCGGTCCGGGACGACCAACTGGGACTTCGCGATCGAACGCTGCATGTCCCCCGACTGGTCCGCCGGACCGAGCCCGCCGGCGGCGCACCGCTGCCGCTGCGCGGTGACGCCAGCTATCTGGTGACCGGCGGACTGGGATCCATCGGCCTCGAGATCTCCGCACATCTGGCCGCCAACGGCGCCCGGCACCTGGTGCTGACGAGTCGACGCACGCCCAGCGACGCCGCGCAGCAACGGATCGACGCACTGGGCGCACAACACGGCTGCGAGGTGCGGGTCGTCAGCGCCGACGTCGCCGACGCACACGACGTCGCCCGGCTGCTGGCGGGCGTACAGGACGGCCTGCCGCCGCTGGCCGGTATCGTCCATGCCGCCGGCGAGATCGGCACCACCCCGCTGAGCGACCTGGACGACGCCGAGGTGGATCGCGTCTTCGCCGGAAAAGTCTGGGGTGCATGGCATCTGAGTGAGGCCGCCGCCGACCTCAAGCTCGACTTCTTCATCAGCACCTCGTCGATCGCCTCGGTGTGGGGTGGCTTCGGTCAGACCGCCTACGGCGCGGCCAACGCCTTCCTCGACGCAATGGCATGGCGGATGCGCGAGCAGGGCGTCGCCGGGGCCAGCGTCAACTTCGGCCCCTGGTCGGCGGGGATGGCCGACGCCGAGTCACGCGCGCGGCTCGAGCAGCGCGGCATCGCGACGTTGTCACCCGCCGATGCGCTGGCGGGTCTGGCCGACGTCGTGGCGGCCTCGTCGGCAGGCGGGTCCGCCCACGGAGTGGTGGCCCGCATCGACTGGGCCCGCTTCCTGCCCCTCTACCAGCAGGCGGGGCGGCGGGCGTTCCTCGCGGAGCTGGAGCGCGAGGTACCCGCCCAGCCGGCCGCCGCGGCGCCGGCCGTGACCTCGTCCGGGAAGACCGCACTGGTCGAGCGGCTCACCGGCGCACCACTGCAGCAGCGCAAGAGGCTGATGACCGACTACCTGCGCGACGCGGTGGCCGAGGTGACGCGCGTCGACGCCGCCGAGATCCGCGAGGACGCCGGCTTCTTCGACCTCGGCATGGACTCGCTGATGGCCGTCGAACTCCGGCGCCGCATCGAACAGGGCGTGGGCAAGGACATTCCCGTCACCCTGGTGATGGATCACCCCCGGCTCTCCGACGCGGCCGACTGGCTGCTCGGTGACGTGCTCGGCCTCAGCGAGCAGCCGGCGGCCCCCGCGGAACGTCAGCCCGCGACCACGGCGCCCGCCGACGATCCGATCGCGATCGTCGCCGTCTCGTGCCGCTTTCCCGGCGCGCCGAACCCGGAAGCCTTCTGGGAGGTGCTGTCCGGCGGTGTCGACGCGATCCGCGAGGTCCCCGAGGACCGGTTCGACATCGACGAATTCTACGACCCGGACCCGGACGCCCCGGGCAAGACCTACACGCGCTTCGGCGGATTCCTGGACGGCATCGACGGATTCGACCCCGAGTTCTTCGGCATCTCCCCGCGCGAGGCCGTGTGGATCGAGCCGCAGCAGCGGCTGATGCTCGAAACCGTCTGGGAGGGCCTGGAACGCGCCGGGTACTCACCGGCTGCGCTTCGCGGCAGCAAGACCGGCGTCTTCGTCGGCGTGGCCGCCAACGAGTACGCGCATCTGCTGTCGTCGGAGTCCATCGACAAGATCGAGCCCCACTTCATCACCGGCAATGCGCTCAATGCGATCTCCGGCCGGGTCGCGTTCGCGCTGGGACTCGAGGGACCCGCGGTGGCGGTCGACACCGCGTGCAGCTCGTCGCTGGTGGCCGTCCACCAGGCCGTGCAGGCGTTGCACTCCGGCGACTGCGACCTCGCACTGGCCGGCGGGGTGAACGTCCTCATCAGCCCGGTGACGGTGGTTGCCGCCTCACGCGCCAGGATGCTGTCGCCCGTCGGGCGGTGCAAGACCTTCGACGCCTCCGCGGACGGCTATGTGCGCAGCGAGGGCTGCGGCGTTCTCGTGCTCAAGCGGCTGAGCGACGCCGTGCGCGACGGCGATCGGGTCTGCGCCGTCATCCCCGCCACCGCAGTGAACCAGGACGGCGCGTCCAGCGGTCTGACGGTGCCCAACGGTGGCGCACAGCAGCGGCTCATCGGGACGGCGCTCACCCGCGCCGGACTGACCGGCGGCGACGTCGACTACCTCGAGGCGCACGGCACCGGCACTCCGCTCGGCGACCCCATCGAGGTCCAGGCCGCCGCGGCGGCCTACGGCGGCTCGCGGGACGCCGACCGGCCACTGCTGATGGGATCGGTCAAGACGAACATCGGCCACCTCGAATCCGCCTCTGGCGCAGCGGGTCTGATCAAGGTCGTGTTGTCGCTGCAACATGACGTGCTGCCACAGAGCCTGCACTTCGACAACCCCTCGCCGCACATCCCGTGGGCCTCACTGCCCGTGCGAGTGGTGGACAAGGCGACCCCGTGGCACGCCAACGGCAGGCCGCGACGCGCCGGGGTGAGCTCCTTCGGATTCACCGGCACCAACGCCCACGTGCTGATCGAGGAGGCGCCGCCGCAGGTCGCCGCCGCCGACGGCGAACCGGCCCCTCAGGAGACGCCCGTCGACGTGCTGACGCTGTCCGCACGGTCACCGGAAGCGCTTGCCGCACTGGCGCAGCGGTTCGAGGACTGGTTGAGCGTCCACCCTGAGGCCGACCTCACCGACATCTGCGTCACCGCGGGCACCGGGCGGTCACATTTCGAACACCGTGCCGCCCTGGTGGTCGACTCGGTCGCCGGGGCGCGCGACGGCCTGGCCGAACTGGTGCAGAACCGCCTGCGACCCGGCGTCATCCGCGGTGAGCACACGCACAACCCGACGACGGCGTGGTTGTTCACCGGGCAGGGCAGCCAGTATCCCGGGATGGCGCGGGAGTTGTTCGACACCGAGCCCGTCTTCGCCGAGACCGTGACGCGTTGCGCGGACGCCGTCGCCGACCTGCTGCCCCACCCCTTGCTCGATGTGCTGTTCGCCACCGATCGGGAGGTCTCGGAGAGGTTGCGGCACACGTCCTTTGCGCAGCCGGCGCTGTTCGCCGTCGAGATGGGCCTGGCCAGGCTGTGGCAGTCGTGGGGGATCAAGCCCGACGTGGTGCTCGGACACAGCGTCGGCCAGTATGCCGCGGCGTGTGTGGCCGGTGTCTTCAGCCTCGAGGACGGCGCACGGCTGATGGCCCAGCGCGGCCGGATGTTCGGCAGCCTGCCCGAAGGCGGCCGGATGGTGGCGGTGTTCGCCGACGCCAAGCGGGTCGAGCAGGTCGCCGCGGAGTACCCGCGCGTCTCGGTCGGCGCGTACAACGGACCCAACACTGTTCTCTCCGGACCGGGCGAGGACCTCGAGAAGATCGTCGCCACCTTCACCGACGACGCCATCCGCTGCACCTGGCTGCAGACCAGCCACGCGTTCCACTCGGAGCTGCTGGATCCGGTGCTCGATGAATTCGAGTCGTACGCCGCGCAATTGGAATTCGCGGCGCCGACCCTGCCGCTGGTCTGCAACCGCACCGGCGCGGTGCTGACAGCCCAGACCCCGCTCGACGCGCAGTACTGGCGGCGGCATTCCCGCCAGCCGGTGCAGTTCGCCGAGAGTGTGCGCACCGTGGCCGCCCTCGGCTGCTCGGTGTTGATGGAGATCGGCCCGCAACCGGTGCTGACCGGAGCCGCGGTGCAGGTCTGGCCGGAGCACCTACCCGCCCCGCGGGCGATCGTCTCGCTCCGCAAGGGCGTCGGCGACCGGCGCCAGATCGCCGACGCGGTGGCCGCCGCCTACGTCGGCGGGCACCAGCCCGATTTCGCGGCGTTCCGCTCAGGGCCGCGCCGCCGACTCGAACTGCCCACGTATCCGTTCCAGCACCGCCGCTTCTGGCCCAAGACCTCTGCGATCACCGGCTCCGACAGCAACGGCGCAGGCGTCTCGGGGATCCTGGGCAGCGCGAAGGACCTGGCCTCCGGTGACGTGGTGTACACGAGCAGGTTGTCGGTCAGATCGCAGCCGTGGCTGTCCGACCACGTCATCTACGGCACGGTCGTCGTCCCCGGGGCGACGTACGCGGCAATGGCGCTGGCCGCGGTCGGCCCGCCGGCTCGGGTCAAAGAGGTGTTCTTCTACGAGCCGATCATCCTGCCGGAGAAGGCTTCCCGTGAAGTGCAGCTGACACTGCACCCCGCGGGTGACGGCGGCGAGTCGAAGTTCCAGGTGCACAGTCGTCCCTACGGTGAGCGCGACGTCGAGTGGTCGCTGAACGCCGAAGGCCTCGTGGTCAGCGGTGTCTCCGGCGCGGGAGACGACCCCGATCCCGAGCAGGATCCGGTCGACGAGGCCATCGAGCGGTGCACCCGCATGCGTCCGCAGGAGCTGTTCGAGACCTTCGCCGACCTGGAACTGGCCTGGGGCCCGACCTGGTCGGGATCCCTGAAGTCGCTGTGGCTGGGCGACGGCGAGGCGATCGGCGACATCCTCGTCGGACAGGAACTCGCCGAGCACCTCGGGACCGAGCCGATGCACCCGGTGCTGATGGACCTGTGCACCGGTGTCGCCTTCCCGGCGTTCCCGGCGCTGCTGGCGGCCGAGCAGGGCGTCAACGACCTGTTCCTGCCGCTGCGGTACGGGCAGGTGACGCTGAAGGAGAAGATGCCCCGGCGGTTCTATTGCCGGGCGAGGTGGCACAACAGCGGCCTCGACAGCGAGACGCAGGTCTTCGATCTCGACTTCCTCGACCGGGACGGCAGCCTGCTCGGCGGGATCCGCGAGTTCACCGTCAAACGCGCACCGCGTGAGGCGCTGCTGCGCGGCCTCGGCGGCGACGCCACCCGGCTGCTCTACACCCTCGGCTGGCACGAGGTGCCGACACCGCCGGCCGGCGATGACGCCGTCACGCCCAGTGGCACCTGGCTGGTCGCCGGGTTCGACGAACTCGCCGCGAAGGTGCCGGGCTGCATCCCGTTCGACCGGAACACCGATCCGGAGCCGCTGGGACAACTGCTGGCGGCGGCCGCCGAGCGCGGCCTGCCGTTCTCCGGCGTCGTCTGGCGCAGCGCAGCACCGGGCGTGCAGGAGTCGGGCGCAGCCGCGACCGCGCGGCTCGAGGACGAGATCGGCCACCTGCTCAGCGCCGTGCACACGGTGCAGAACGCCGGCGTGAAACTGCCCGGCGGACTGTGGATCGTCACCGAGCGGGCCGTGGCCACCGAGTCCGGCGAACCGGTCGACCCGGTTCAGGCCGCGCTGTGGGGCTTCGGTCGCACCACGATCAACGAGGAACCCGCGCTGCGCGCCAGGCTCGTCGACTGCGACGGATCACCGGAGGCGGTGCAGGTGCTCGCCGGCCTGTTGGCCACGCCGGTCGAGGAGCCGGAAATCGCACTGCGCCAAGGCAAGCTGCTGGCGTCCCGATTGGTGCCGTGGGCGCGCAGCGGCAATCTCACCGTGCCGCGCGGGAGTGACTATGTGCTGGCGCCGACCGAGCGCGGTGCGATCGACAACCTGCGGATCACCGAGAAGGAGGTGCCGCCGCCGGACGAGGGCTACGTTCAGGTCCGGGTGGAGGCCGCGGGCCTCAACTTCCGCGACGTGCTGAACGTCCTGGGCCTCTACCCGGGTGATCCCGGACCGATCGGCGGCGACTTCGCCGGCGTCGTCACCCAGTTGGGCGAGGGTGTCAGTGGCGTCGAGGTGGGACAGCGCGTCTACGGCTCCATGCAGGGTGCGTTCTCCAGCCGGTTCAACGTGCCGTCGCAGTTCCTGGCGCCGATCCCGGACGGGGTGAGCGCGGTGGAGGCCGCGACGATTCCCGCTGCGGCGCTGACGGTTCGGCTGTCCTTCGACTGGGCGCAGCTCAAGCCGGGTGACAAGGTGCTTATCCACGCGGCCAGCGGCGGCGTAGGTCTGGCGGCGGTCCAGATGGCGCAGCGGTGCGGTGCCACGGTCTTCGCCACGGCCAGCACCTTCAAGCGCGCCACGCTGCGCAAGCTCGGAGTGGAGTATGTGTACGACTCGCGCACAACCGATTTCGCCGATCAGATCCTGGCGGACACCGACGGCGCCGGCGTCGACGTGGTGCTCAACAGCCTGACCAGCGAAGGGTTCATCGAGGCGACGCTGAAGGCCACCGCCCGTAACGGGCGCTTCGCCGAGATCGCCAAGCGCGACATCTGGCCGCATGAGCAGATGGCCGAGGCCCGCCCCGACATCGCCTACGAGATCGTCGCACTGGACACGGTGATGCTCACCGAACCCGATCGCATCCGCGACCTGCTCACCGAGGTGTCGGATGGACTCGCCGGTGGGGAGTGGACGCCCCTGCCCGCCGAGATCTACCCGCTGAACGAGTCGAGGGCGGCATTCCGGCGCATGCAGCAGGCGCGCCACATCGGCAAGATCGTCGTGCAGATCCCCGATCCACTCACACCACGGCCCGATCGGAGCTACCTGATCACCGGTGGCCTCGGTGCGATCGGTCTGCACACCGCCTCGCATCTGGCTCAGCTCGGCGCCGGTGACATCGTGCTGACCAGCCGGCGTGCGCTGGATCCGGCCGCGCAGAAGGCGATCGAGGAGATCACCGAACGCTACAAGTCCCGCGTCCACGTCTTCACCGCCGATGTCGGTGAGGAGTCCGAGGTCGCGACGCTGCTCGACCGGATCCGCGCGGAGTTGCCGCCGCTGGCCGGCGTGGCGCATCTGGCGGGCGTCCTGGACGATGCGCTGCTGTCGCAGCAGAGCCTCGACCGGTTCCGGACCACGCTGGCGCCCAAGTCATACGGCGCGTGGCACCTGGACCGTCTGACAGCGGACGACGACCTGGACTTCTTCATCGTGTCCTCGTCGGTGTCGAGCCTGTTCGGCTCGCCCGGGCAGTCGAACTACGCCACCGCCAACGCCTGGCTGGACGGCCTGGTCGCCCAGCGGCGGTCCCGCGGCCTGCCCGCCACGGGCATCAACTTCGGCCCGTGGGCCCAGGGCGGCATGGCGTCCTCGGAGGCCGCGACCGCCAACATCAGTGCCCAGGGCCTCGTGCCGCTCGATCCGGCGGCCGCGCTGAGCGCGCTCGGCGAGGTCGTCGCGAACGGGACCGGCCAGGCGACCGTCATCAGGGCGAACTGGCAGCGTGCGGCGAAGGTGCTGGGCAGTTCCCGGCCACCGATCCTCGACCTGGTGCTGCCGAGTGCCGCGGGCGAGGTGACCGGTGACAGCGAGCTGCTCAAGCAGCTGCAGGAGATCCCGGTGCCGCAGCGTGCGGGCTTCGTGACCGAGTTCCTGCAGAAGGAGGTGCAGAACTTCCTGCGGCTGGCGTCGCCGCCCGCCCCGACCAGCCGGTTCCTGGACCTCGGCACGGACTCACTGATGGCGATCGAGCTGCGGAACAGGCTGCACAGTCAGTTCGGCGGCGCGTTCACCATCAATGCGACAGCGGTGTTCGACTACCCGACCATCGGGGGGCTCGCCGAGTACCTGGTGGGCCAGCTGCCCGACGCCGAGGCGACGCCGGAGGCGGCGGCCGAGGAGGCACCGGTCGCTGCAGCTGTCGCGGCGTCCGCTCCGGAGTGACCCGCCGGGCTACTGGGCCCAGCGGACGGCTTCGGCGTCGGCAGGCAGTGCCGAGCGCAGCGGCACCTGCAGACCGTCGTAGATGCCGGGCTTCTGCTCGACCAGCCAGTTGAGGGCACCGAGCAGCCGGTTCGCGGCGGTGGTGTTGCCGCCGTCGGCGCGGGTGCCACCCGGCACGTCCGCGCGGGTGACGATCGTCAGCTGTGGGTCGCCGTCGATGATCACGCGGTGATCGCCGACGCCCTGATCGGGCTGCGGCCAGTCCGGCGCGCAGGACGGATGGATGCGGGTGATGTGCTCGATGACGATCCGCCGCCTGCCCCCGGACCAGCCGACGACCTTGAGGAAGAACGCGCCCTGCGTGCCCTCTTCGAAGCGGCCCATCACGGTGTCCACCGACTGTTCGAGGGGCAGCCGCTCGACCTCCTCGGTGATCTCGTCGATCTCGATGCCGAGTCCGCGGCCGATGAGCCGGACGTTGCCGCCCCACACCATCGTCGGGATGGTCGGCAGCAGCATCATCGGGGTCTCGTCCATCGATCCGCCGAACCCACAGGACACCTTCACCGCGAACGGCTGGTTGTAGGTGGAGTAGTCGAAGATCTCCTGGCAGGTGATCGTGTCGATGCGGGTGCACAGGCTCGCGGCCGTCACCGCGAGGGCGTCGTTGCCCCAGCCCGGGTCGACGCCGCTGACGAGCAGGGTCGATCCGCCCTCCTCGGCGGCGGCGGTCAGGCGCTGCACCCACTCCGGCGGGGCGGACGCCGGGTCGTAGAGCGAGTACAGCGACGGCGTCACCACGTGCAGGCCGGCGCGCAGGCACCGTTCGATGTCGGCGATCGCCTCGTCGGGGCGGATGTCGCCGGAGGCCATGTACGCGACGGCGTCGCACTCCGTCAGGACACCGTCGACGTCGTCGGTGGCCGCAACCCGGGTCGGCGCATCGAGCCCGGCGAAGTCGGCGGCGTCGCGGCCCACCTTCTCGGCGGTGGAGGTGATGACGGCGGCGAGCCGGAGGCCGGGAAAAGCCGTGGCCGACCGGATCGCGGTCGAGCCCATGTTGCCGGTTCCCCACACTGCGACGCGAAGCATTGAAACACCCTAGCGGGCCGAACGTGATCATCGTCACACTGGGTCATCTGCGCAGGTCAGCGGTGCGAAATCGAGGACTGGCAGCGTCCGGCCAACCGCCTGGTTGATTAGCCGGTGGAAATTGCTCGCGCGCGCTTTGCGTTGAAGTTACCGGGCGGTATAGTGACCATTAGTTACTGGTGGGTAACTTAACCGAAGTACCCAACCGCAGGTGGCAATTCTCGTCGAGGAGGACATAGTGAGCCACTACAAGAGCAACGTCCGGGACCAGGTATTCAACCTGTTCGAGGTGCTCGAAGTCGACAAGGCCCTCGGTGAGGGGGTGTACAGCGACCTCGACGCCGACACGGTCAAGGAGATGCTGGGCGAGATCGCCCGCCTGGCCGAAGGTCCGATCGCCGCATCGTTCGAGGACGGCGACCGCAATCCGCCGGTCTTCGACCCCAAAACGCACACCGTGACGTTGCCGGAGTCCTTCAAGAAGTCGGCGCGTGCCGTCATCGACAACGACTGGGACAAGGTCGGTGTCGAAGAGGAACTCGGCGGCATGCCGATGCCCCGCGCGCTGGTGTGGGCGTTGCACGAGCACCTGCTCGGCGCGAACCCTGCGGTGTGGATGTACGGCGGCGGCGCAGGCTTCGCCAGCATCTTCTACAAGCAGGCCACCGACGAGCAGAAGAAGTGGGCGCAGCTCGCCGCAGAGCGCGGCTGGGGCGCCACCATGGTGCTGACCGAGCCCGACGCCGGTTCCGACGTGGGCGCAGGCCGCACCAAGGCCGTCAAGCAGGACGACGGTTCGTGGCACATCGACGGCGTGAAGCGGTTCATCACCTCCGCCGACTCCGACGACCTGTTCGAGAACATCTTCCACCTGGTGCTCGCCCGCCCCGAGGGCGCGGGCCCGGGCACCAAGGGTCTTTCGCTGTTCTTCGTGCCCAAGTTCCTGTTCGATTTCGAGACCGGCGAGCTGGGCGAGCGCAACGGCGCCTTCGTCACCAACGTCGAGCACAAGATGGGCCTTAAGGTCTCGGCCACCTGTGAGCTGACCTTCGGTCAGCACGGCGTGCCCGCCAAGGGCTGGCTGGTCGGCGAGGTGCACAACGGCATCGCGCAGATGTTCGACGTCATCGAGCAGGCCCGCATGATGGTCGGCACCAAGGCCATCGCGACGCTGTCGACCGGCTACCTGAACGCGCTCGAGTACGCCAAGGAGCGGATCCAGGGCGCCGACATGACGCAGATGACCGACAAGACCGCCCCGCGCGTCTCGATCACCCATCACCCGGACGTGCGCCGTTCGCTGATGACCCAGAAGGCCTACGCGGAGGGTCTGCGCGCGCTGTACCTGTACACCGCCACCTACCAGGACGCGGCGGTGGCCCAGGCCGTGCACGGTGTCGACGGCGAGCTGGCGCTGAGGGTCAACGACCTGATGCTGCCGATCGTCAAGGGTGTCGGTTCCGAGCAGGCCTACGCCAAGCTGACCGAGTCGCTGCAGACGTTCGGTGGGTCGGGCTTCCTGCAGGACTACCCGATCGAGCAGTACATCCGCGACGCCAAGATCGACTCGCTCTACGAGGGCACCACCGCCATCCAGGCGCAGGACTTCTTCTTCCGGAAGATCGTCCGCGACAAGGGTGTGGCGCTGGCCCACGTGGCCGGGCAGATGGAGGAGTTCGTCAAGAACGAGTCGGGCAACGGCCGGCTCAAGGCCGAGCGCGCTCTGTTGGCCACCGCTCTGACGGATGTCCAGGCAATGGCGGCCTCGCTGACCGGCTACCTGATGTCGGCGCAGGAAGATCCCAAGGAGCTGTACAAGGTCGGTCTGGGTTCGGTGCGCTTCCTGATGAGCGTCGGCGACCTGGTGATCGGCTGGCTGCTGCAGAAGCAGGCGGCGGTGGCCATCGAGGCGCTCGACGCCGGCGCGACCGGCGACGACAAGGCCTTCTACGAGGGCAAGATCGCCGTGGCGTCGTTCTTCGCGAAGAACTTCCTGCCGCTGCTGACGAGCACCCGTCAGGTGGTCGAGAACCTCGACAACGACATCATGGAACTCGACGAGGCTGCGTTCTGATCTGATTCGACCAAGAGGCCCCCGGATTCGTCCGGGGGCCTTTTGCGTGGGGCGAGCGCGAATACGAGGGGCTACCGAGATATGAGTGCGCCGCAACGATTCAGGCGGCAGAAGACATGAGGGCGGGTTCGGGAGGACATATGGGGGCGTCTCTCGCGAGATACACGCCGCCGGCTGTTCACCCCTCGCCGGCTGTTCGGATCAGTCACTCCCGAACCCGTCGTACGGCCGACTGTACGCCTCTGACACCCCTCGTACCAGAGGAAATACGTCGCACCGAAGTAAGTGGCCCCGTGTTGCCGTCGGGTCGGGGGGTCAGACGGCAACACGGAGCTATCCCCTGTATCGAACGGTTCGCCGGAGGCGTTACAGCCGTGCCGAAGAAATTTTCACGAGTCGATATTCGGGGCTCAGGCCTCGAGAATCGCCGCGACGCCCTGCCCTCCGGCGGCGCAGATGGAGATCAGCCCGCGCACCGGCTGGCCGGTCTGCTTCTTCTTCTCCGCCAGCTGCTTGGCCAGCTGGGCGATGATCCGCCCGCCGGTGGCCGCGAAGGGATGCCCGGCGGCCAGTGATGACCCGTTGACGTTGAGCTTGGAGCGGTCGATCGAGCCCAGCGCATTGTCCAGGCCGAGGCGCTCCTTGCAGTACTCCTCGGACTCCCACGCCTGCAGGTGCGCCAGCACCACCGACGCGAACGCCTCGTGGATCTCGTAGAAGTCGAAGTCCTGCAGGCTCAGGCCGTTGCGTGCGAGCAGCCGCGGCACCGCGTAGGTGGGCGCCATCAGGAGACCGTCGGCGCCGTTGACGTAGTCCACCGCCGCGGTCTCCCCGTCGACGTAGTACGCCAGCGGCTCGATCGAGTGCTGCTGCGCCCACTCCTCGCTGGCCAGCAGCGCCACCGAGGCGCCGTCGGTCAGCGGCGTGGAGTTGCCCGCCGTCATCGTCGCGTCGCCGAACTTGACGCCGAACACCGGCTTGAGCTTGGCCAACTTCTCCGCCGACGAGTCCGCCCGCACGTTGTTGTCGCGGTACAGGCCGAGGAACGGGCTGACCAGATCGTCGAAGAAGCCGCGGTCGTAGGCGGCGGCCATGTTCTGGTGGCTGGCGGCGGCCAGTTCGTCCTGGTCGACGCGCTTGATGCCCATCTCCTTGGCGGTGATGGCGGCGTGCTCGCCCATGGACATCCCGGTGCGGGGCTCGCTGTTGACCGGGATCTCGATGCCCACCGACGCGGGCAGCTTGCCGACCAGCTTGAGCCGGTCGACGTTGGACTTCGCGCGGCGCAGGCCGAGCAGGTTCTTGCGCAGGTTGTCGCCGAACGCGATCGGGGCGTCCGAGGTGGTGTCCACCCCACCCGCTGCGGCGGCCTCGTAGCGGCCCAGCGCGATGCCGTCCGCTGCGGCCAGCGCCGCCTGCAGCCCGGTGCCGCAGGCCTGCTGGATGTCGAAGGCCGGGGTGTACGACGACAGCGCGCTGCCGAGCACGCACTCGCGCATCAGGTTGAAGTCGCGGCTGTGCTTGAGCACCGCGCCGCCGATCACGGCGCCGAGCCGCTCGCCGTCGAGGTCGAAGCGCTCGATCAGCCCGCCCAGGGCGGCGGTGAACATGTCCTGGTTCGAGGCGTTGGCGTACGCGCCGTCCGAGCGTGCGAACGGGATCCGGTTTCCGCCGAGGACGGCGACCCGCCGGCGGGAATTGGTGTCAGCCACGTTTGTCTGCCTCCGTTGTCGGTTATCCAGGGCTATCGATGAGGGTCATAGTACCCACGCTTCTTACTCTGGAGTAAGTTCGTACCCATGCCTTCGGATCTGTATTCCCAAATCGTCCACTCGGCACCCGGATCGTTCCTCGCCAAGCAGCTCGGCATCCCGCAGCCCGAGACGCTGCGGCGCTACAAGGCCGGCGAACCGCCGCTGCCCGGCGCCCTGCTGATCGGCGGCGAGGGCCGAGTCGTCGAGCCGCTGCGCACCGCACTGGCCGACGACTACGACGTGGTGTCCAACAACATCGGCGGCCGCTGGGCCGACAAGTTCGGCGGCCTGGTGCACGACGCCACCGGCATCACCGAACCCGAGGGCCTCAAGGGGCTCTACGAGTTCTTCACCCCGGTGCTGCGCAGCCTGACGCCGAGCGCCCGCCTCGTCGTCATCGGCACCGACCCCGACGCGACCTCGAGCCCGCACGAGCAGATCGTGCAGCGTGCGCTCGAGGGCTTCACCCGTTCGCTGGGCAAGGAGTTGCGCGGCGGCGCGACCGCGTCGCTGGTGTACCTCTCCCCCGACGCCAAGCCCGCGGCCACCGGCCTTGAGTCGACGATGCGGTTCATCCTCTCCGGCAAGTCCGCCTACGTCGACGGCCAGGTCTACCGGGTCGGCGCCGAAGACGCCGTGCCCCCGTCGGACTGGGACAAGCCGCTCGCGGGCAAGGTCGCGCTCGTCACCGGAGCGGCGCGAGGCATCGGCGCGACCATCGCCGAGGTGTTCGCCCGTGACGGCGCCACGGTCGTGGTCGTCGACATCGAGGGCGCCGCAGAAGACCTGGCGAAGGTCCGGGACAAGGTCGACGGCACCGCCCTGACGCTGGACGTGACGGCGGCCGACGCCGTGGACAAGATCGCCGAGCACCTCCGCGAGAACCACGGCGGCACCCTCGACATCCTGGTCAACAACGCGGGCATCACCCGCGACAAGCTGCTGGCCAACATGGACGAAGGCCGCTGGGACTCGGTGGTGGCCGTCAATCTGCTTGCGCCGCTTCACCTCACCGAAGGACTCGCCGAGAACGGCGTACTCGCCGAGGGTGGCAGGGTGATCGGCCTGTCCTCGATGGCGGGCATCGCGGGCAACCGCGGGCAGACCAACTACGCGACCACCAAGGCCGGCATGATCGGTCTGACCGACGCGCTGGCGGAGAAGCTGGCCGACAAGGGCATCACGATCAACGCGGTGGCGCCCGGCTTCATCGAGACGAAGATGACCGAGGCGATTCCCGTGGCCACCCGCGAGGTGGGTCGCCGGCTCAACTCGCTCTACCAGGGCGGCCAGCCCGTCGACGTGGCCGAGACCATCGCGTACTTCGCCAGTCCGGCCTCGAATGCCGTGACGGGCAACACGATCCGGGTCTGCGGCCAGGCGATGCTGGGGGCCTGAGACGTGACACAACCCTCCGGGCTGCGCAATCTGGCGCGTGCCGCCGCGGGCGCCCTGCCGTTCGTGCCGCGTGGCGACACCCTGCCCGACCGCACGCTGACCGTCGACGAGTTGAGCATCGACGCCGCCAACGTCGCCGCCTACGCGGCTGTCACCGGGCTGCGGTTCGGCGACCGGGTGCCGCTGACCTACCCATTCGCGTTGACTTTCCCCACCGTGATGGAACTCGTCACCGGTTTCGACTTCCCCTTCGCCGCAATGGGTTCGGTGCACATCGAGAATCGCATCACCCAGCACCGGCCGATCCTGGTGAGCGACACCGTCGGGGTGTCGGTGCATGCGGAGGATCTGCGGGAGCACCGGCGCGGACTGCTGGTGGACATCGTCACCGACGTCAAGGTGGGCAACGACCTCGCCTGGCACCAGGTCACCACGTTCCTGCATCAGCAGCGCACCAGCCTGTCCGACGAGCCCAAGCCTCCGCCGCAGAAGAAGCCCAAGCTGGGCCCGCCGAACGCCGTCCTGCGCATCACTCCCGCGCAGATCCGCAAGTACGCCTCGGTCGGCGGCGACCACAACCCGATCCACACCAACGCGGTGGCCGCCAAGCTGTTCGGTTTCCCGAGCGTCATCGCGCACGGGATGTTCACCGCCGCAGCCGTGCTGGCCAACATCGAGGGACAGCTGCCCGACGCGGTCGAGTACACGGTGCGGTTCGCCAAGCCGGTGGTCCTGCCCGCCAGCGCGGGCCTCTACGTCAGCCGCGGGAACGACGGCGGCTGGCAGTTGGCGTTGCATCACCTGAGCAAGGGCGACCCGCATCTGACGGGCACGGTCACGGCGCTGAAGTAGGCCCGCCGCGCGTTGACTCTGCGCTCAGATCGCGTTTTCGCGCCTGGACGCGATCTGAGTGCAATCTCAACGTCAGGTGTGCGCGTCGGCTACCGACGGGGCGTCCTCGTGGGCCGGTGTGCCCTTCAGGCCGCGCCAGAACAGGTTGATCATCAGCTCGGCGGCCTCGTCGACGTCGGCGTCGCCGGTGCTGACCCGGGCCGCCACCGCCTCACCGGCGCCCACCAGCGCGACGGCCATCATGTCGAAGTCGGTGTCCGGTTCGGGGTGCCGGGTGCCCGACCGCAGCAGCCTGCCGACCAGGTCGACGATCCGGTCGCGGCCCTCGCGCACGGTGTGGGCGAACGCCTGTGAGCTGGTGGCCTGCGTGTAGAGCACCATCCACGACGCCCGGTTGGTGTCGATGTAGGTCAGGAACGACAGCACCGCGTTGCGCAGCAGGTCCTTCGGGCTCTGCGAGAAGTCGATCTTGCTGCGCACCTCGTCGACGAACCGGGTGAGCTCGCGGGACAGGCAGGCGCCGAAGAGCTCCTCCTTCGAGCCGTAGTACAGGTAGAGCATCGGCTTGGAGATCTGCGCTTCGGCCGCGATCGCGTCCATGGACGTCTCGTGATAGCCGTTCACCGAGAACATCTGCACGGCGGCGTCGAGCATCTGCTGCTCCCGGACCGCCCGGGGCAACCGCTTGGTTCCGCCTGCCATGACCTCAGGGTAAGCAATGGGTGACCGGACGGCGTCCGCGGCGCGGTGGTTGAGCGAGAATCACACCATGCCGCTGCCCGACGTGTTCCGCGGCGTCGAGGCCGACGTGCCCCAGGCGCTGGCCGACCGGCTGCGCGAGATCGAACTCGTCGACCACCACGTGCACGGCGCCTACGCCGTGCCGGTCGACCGGCCGGAGTTCGAGGCGTCGCTGAACGAGGGATCCCCCGACCCGGTGCCGGAGTTCATGACGCAGTTCGACTCACCGCCGGGCCTTGCGGTGCGGCGATGGTGTGCGCCGCTGCTCGGCCTGGCGCCGCTGGCGGGCGCCGACGAGTACTGGCAGCGCAGAAGCGGGTTCACCGCCGAGGAACTGGCCACGACGATGTTGCCCGCCGCGAGGGTGGCGCGGTGGATCGTCGACCCCGGCTTCAAGGGCGACCGGATCACCACGCCGGAGGCGCTCGCCGCGCTCAGCGGCAGGCCGGCGTCGCAGGTGGTGCGGCTGGAGACGCTCGCCGAGGACCTGCTGAGCGGCGGCGTCGCGCCCGAGCAGTTCCCCGAGGCGCTGCGGGCGGCGCTGGCGACGGCCGCCGGGACCGACGGCGTCGTCGGCGCCAAGACGATCGCGGCCTACCGCACCGGATTCGACATCGACTGGACCCGGCCGACGGACGCCGACGTCGCCGCCGCCGCCCGTGAGCTGGCCGCCCGTCCGGCGCCGCTGCGGCTCGACAGCCCGGTGCTGACGGCGTTCGGCGTGCACGAGGCGGCCGCACACGGTCTGCCGCTGCAGGTGCATGTGGGTTTCGGTGACCGGGATCTGGACCTGCACCGCACCGACCCGCTGCTGATGCTGCCGCTGCTGCGCACGATGGCGCCGGTCC
Source organism: Mycobacterium sp. NPDC050551 (assembly GCF_040674075.1). Taxonomy (NCBI): domain Bacteria; kingdom Bacillati; phylum Actinomycetota; class Actinomycetes; order Mycobacteriales; family Mycobacteriaceae; genus Mycobacterium; species Mycobacterium sp. NPDC050551. The sequence goes on from NZ_JBFARC010000003.1 coordinate 374,861, forward strand.
CGGTGCTGCTGCTGCACTGCTACCCGTTCCACCGCCAGGCCGGCTACCTCGCCCAAGCCTTCGACCACGTGCACTTCGACGTCGGGCTGGGCATCAACTTCCTCGGCGTGCGGTCGACCGCACTGGTGGCCGAGGCGCTGGAGACGGCGCCGTTCGCCAAGCAGCTGTACAGCTCGGACGCGTTCGGCCCGCCCGAACTGCACGTGCTGGGCTCGGTGCTGTGGCGCCGCGCGATGGGGCGGGTGCTCGGCGAATGGGTGCGCTCGGGCGACTGCGGCGTGGACGACGCGGTGCGGATCGTGGACATGATCGGCGTCGACAACGCCACCCGCGTCTACGAGCTGTAGTTCAGCAGCGCGGGTTGGGGCCCTTGACCGCGGCCATCCGCAGCACCGACGCGTCGACCGCGGCCGGGGTCAGCTCGCCGGCGGCCAGCGCCTTCTCCAGCCGGTCGAGCACCGCGGGAACCTCGCCGGTGCTCACCCACAGCGCGGTGTCGGCACCGGCCTGCAGGCTGCGCAGCACCGCCTCGGCGACCCCGAACCGGTCGGTGATCGCCTGCATCGACGACAGGTCGTCGGTGAACACCGGGCCACCGAACGGCGGGCCGCCGTACTGGCCCGAACGCAGCAGCGCGTAGGCCGCCGGGCTGAGGCTGGCGGGGTCGCTGCCGGTCAGCCCGGGCACCTGCATGTGGCCGACCATCACGGCCACCGGCGCCTGGGTGGTCAGCGTCCGGTACGGCACCAGGTCGTTGGCCTGCAGATCGGCCAGCGACGGGGTGGTCACGCTGCCGGTGTGCGAGTCGCCCGAACCGTGCCCGTGGCCCGGGAAGTGCTTGAGCACCGGGAGCACGCCGGCGTCGCGCAGCCCGCGGGCGTAGGCGCCGGCGTAGTCGGTGACCGTGACCGGGTCCGACCCGAACGAGCGGTCGCCGATCACGGTGTCGTCGGCGTCCTCGGTGACGTCGACGACCGGCGCGAAGTCGATGGTGATGCCCAGGCCGCGCATCTTGCGACCGCGGTCGAGCGCGATGCCGTACACCTGCTCGGGCGACTGGCCGGCCGCCAGCTCGCGCGGCGACGGCTGGCTTCCGATCAGCCCGGCCAGCCGCGACACCCGGCCGCCCTCCTCGTCGACGCTGACCGCCAGCGGCAGCGGACCCGCCGCGCCGGAGATGTCGCGCAGCTGGTCGCCCATGATCGACAGGTCGGTCCAGCTGCCGATCATGATCCCGCCGACGTGGTGGGTGTCGACGACCGCGCGGGCGTCGGCGGCGCCGGTCACCCCGACCATGAGCAGCTGAGCCAGCTTGTCGCGGGCCGACATGCCCGCCAGCACGTCGCCACAGGCCGGTGGAGGGGGCGCCGCGGGCAGCGGGCCCGTGAGCGGCGCGTTGGGCGCCGCCTGCGGCACGACGCTGTTGACGGGGCTCGGCTGCGGTGTCGAGGTGGACTGCTCACCGGCCGGCGCACAGGCTACGAGCAGCCCGGCCATCGCCGCCAGCGCGCTCACGCGGGAAAAGACCATAGGGCCCGACACTAGCGGCACGTGGACGCGGAATCGATCCCGTGGTCGTCGCGCCAGGTGCTCCGGCACGGTCACCGGCCGGTGCTCATCGTGCCGCCGGGCCGCTGACCTGCCCGTGCTACGTTGACGGCATGGACAGGTTCATCGTGCCTTCCGCGGCCAGTATCGTCGTCGGCCTGCTGTTGGGTGCGGCGGCCGTGTTCGGCGTGACACTGATGGTGCAGCAGGACAACAGGCCTCCGCTGCAGGCGGGCGATCCGGCGTCATCGGTGCTCAACCGGGTCGAGTACGGCGACAGAAGCTAGCCCCCGGGTGGCCCGGGAGGATGGGCCGCCCACACCCCCCGAGCGGTTCGAGCCGTTGTCGCGGCGCTGGTTGTGGGTGGCCGCCGCGGCGGCGCTGATCCTGACGTTCGCCCAGTCGCCCGGCCAGGTCTCGCCCGACACCAAACTCGACCTCACCGCGAACCCGCTGCGCTTCCTGGCCCGCGCGGCCAACCTGTGGAACAGCGAGCTGCCGTTCGGCCAGGCGCAGAACCAGGCCTACGGATACCTTTTCCCGCACGGCGCGTTCTTCCTCGCCGGCGACCTCGTAGGCCTGCCCGGCTGGGTGACCCAGCGGCTGTGGTGGGCGCTACTGCTCGTCGTCGGGTTCTGGGGTGTGCTGCGCGTCGCCGAGGCGCTGGGCATCGGCACGCCGACGTCGCGCGTCCTCGGCGCCGTCGCGTTCGTGCTGTCGCCGCGCGCGCTGACCACGCTCGGCGCGCTGTCGTCGGAGACGCTGCCGATGATGCTGGCCCCGTGGGTGCTGCTGCCGGTGATCCTGGCGCTGCGGGGCACCGGGCCGGTGCGGCTGCTCGCCGCCCGCTCGGCGGTGGCGGTCGCGCTGATGGGCGCGGTCAATGCGGTCGCGACGCTGACCGGGTGTCTGGTCGCGGTGATCTGGTGGGCGTGCCATCGGCCGAACCGGCGCTGGTGGCGGTTCACCGCGTGGTGGTTCGGCTGTGCGGCGCTCGCGGTCGCCTGGTGGGTGGTGCCGCTGCTGCTGCTGGGCCGCATCAGCCCGCCGTTCCTCGACTTCATCGAGTCGTCCGGCGTCACCACCCAGTGGATGTCGCTGACCGAGATGCTGCGCGGCACCGGCAGCTGGACGCCGTTCGTCGCGCCCGGCGCCACCGCGGGCAGTTCGCTGGTCACCGGTTCGGTCGCGGTGCTCGCGACGACGCTGGTGGCCGCTGCGGGTATGGCCGGCCTGGCGATGCGGTCGATGCCCGCGCGCGGCCGGCTCATCACCGTGCTGCTCACCGGGGTGGTGCTGCTGGCCGCGGGCTACTCCGGCGGACTGGGATCCCCTGTCGCACATGCGGTGCAGGCGTTTCTCGACGCCGACGGCACACCGCTGCGCAACCTGCAGAAGCTCGACCCGCTGCTGCGGGTGCCGCTCGCCCTCGGGCTGATCCACCTCCTGGGCCGCATCCCCCTGCCGGGCAGCGCGCCACGTCCGGTGGTGCGCGAGGCGTTCAGCCATCCCGAACGCGACAAGCGGGTCGCGGTGGGCATCGTCGTGCTGGTGGCGCTGGCGGCGGGGACGTCGCTGGCATGGACGGGCCGCCTCGCCCCGCCGGGCGCGTTCGACGAGATCCCGCCGTACTGGCAGCGGACCGCCGACTGGCTCGACGAGCACAACACCGGCACCCCCACCGCCGGGCGGGTGCTGGTGGCCCCCGGTGCGCCGTTCGCCACCCAGGTGTGGGGCAGCAGCCATGACGAGCCGTTGCAGGTGCTCGGCCGCAGCCCGTGGGGCGTGCGGGACTCGATACCACTGACGCCGCCGGAGACGATCCGCGCACTGGACTCCGTGCAACGCCTCTTCGCTGCCGGACGGCCGTCCGCCGGACTGGCCGACACCCTTGCCCGACAGGGGATTTCCTATGTCGTGGTCCGCAACGACCTGGACCCGGAATCGTCGCGGTCGGCTCGGCCGGTGCTGGTGCACCGGGCCGTCGACGGCTCCCCCGGGCTGACCAGGGTGGCCCAGTTCGGTGACCCCGTCGGGCCGGGCACGCTCGACGGCTTCGTCACCGACAGCGGTCTTCGCCCGCCCTACCCGGCGGTCGAGGTCTACCGGGTGGACGCAGGCACAGGCGCGACGAATCCGGCGGCGCCCTACCTCGTCGACACCGACACGATGGCCCGGGTGGACGGTGCGCCCGAAGCGCTGCTGCGGCTCGACGAGCGGCGCCGCCTGACCGGCCGGCCGCCGCTGGGGCCGATGCTGCTGACCGCCGATGCCGAGCGCGCGGGCCTCCCGGCTCCCCTGGTGACCGTCACCGACACGCCGCTCGCACGCGAGATCGACTACGGCCGGGTCGACGACCACGCCTCGGCGATCCGGACGCCCGACGACACCCGGCACACGTTCAACCGCGTCCCGGACTATCCCGTCGACGGCGCCGATCCGGTGTACGGCCGGTGGACCGGCGGGCGGGTGAGCGTGTCGAGCTCGGCGGCGGACTCGACCGCGCTGCCCAACGTCGCACCCGCCACCGGGCCCGCGTCGGCCGTCGACTCCGACACCTCGACCAGCTGGGTGTCCAACGCGTTGCAGGCCGCCGTCGGGCAGTGGCTGCAGATCGACTTCGACCGCCCGGTCACCAACGCCACGCTGACCATCACCCCCAGCGCCACCGCCGTCGGCGCCCAGGTACGCCGGCTGGAGGTGTCGACGGTCAACGGCACCAGCTCGGTGCGTTTCGAGGAGGCCGGCGAGCCGCTGACGGTCGCGCTGCCCTACGGGGAGACGCCGTGGGTCCGGATCACCGCCGCGGCCACCGACGACGGGTCGGGGGGTGTGCAGTTCGGCATCACAGATCTGTCGGTCACCCAGTACGACGCAGGGGGTTTCGCGACGCCGGTCACGGTGCGCCACACCGTCGAGGTGCCCGGCCCGCCGGCCGGATCGACGGTCGGACAGTGGGATCTGGGCTCCGAACTGCTGGGCCGGCCGGGCTGCGTCGACTCCCCCGACGGCGTGCGGTGTGCGGCGACGATGGCGCTGGCGCCTGAAGAGCCGGTGAACCTCAGCCGCACGCTGACCGTTCCGGAGGCCGTCGCGGTGACGCCGACGGTGTGGTTGCGCGCCCGGCAGGGCCCGAAGCTGGCGGACCTGGTCGGTCAGCCGGGCACCACGAGGGCCACCGGGGACGCCGACCTGATCGACGTGCAGGGATCGGCGTTCGCCGCGACCGACGGAGATCCTCGGACGACGTGGATCGCGCCGCAGCGGGTGGTGCAGCAACGCACCCCACCCACCCTCAGCGTGCGCCTGCCGTCCGCGACCGACGTTGCGGCGCTGCGCATCACGCCGAGCGCGGTGGAACCGCCCGCCCGGCCCACGATGGTCGCGGTCAATCTGGGTGACGGCCCGCAGGTGCGCCGGCTGTCCGGGAAGGACGAGTCGCAGACCATCGAGCTACACCCGCACCGCACCGACACGGTGACCGTGTCACTGCTGGACTGGAACGACGTGATCGACCGCACCGCACTGGGATTCGATCAGCTCAAACCGCCCGGCCTCGCCGAGATCGAGGTGCTCGACGGCAAGGGCAGGCCGATCGCGGCCGCCGACGCCGCAGGCAACCGGTCGCGTCCGGTGGTCCTGCCCTGTGGGCGCGGCCCCGTCATCGGTGTGGCAGGGCAGTTCGTGCCGACGTCCGTACGCACCACCGTGGGAGCGTTGCTCGACGGCGAGCCGATCGCCGCGCAGACGTGCCGCCCCGATCCCATCCCGCTGCCCGCGGGCCAGCAGGAACTGGTGATCAGTCCCGGGCCGACGTTCGTGGTGGACGGCGTGCAGTTGGCAGGCCCGCAGGCCGGCGAGATACGTTCTGCGACAACGACTCCCGTCGACACCGGGCAGTGGGGCGCCGACCGGCGGGAAATCGAAGTCCCCGGGGCGCAGGCATCCCGGGTGCTGGTGGTGCCGGAGAGCGTGAACCCGGGCTGGCACGCCCGCACCGAAGCCGGCGACGAGCTCACCCCGGTGATCGTCAACGGCTGGCAGCAGGGCTGGGTGGTGCCTGCCGGAACGTCGGGCACGATCACGCTGGGCTTCGCGTCCAACGCGCTGTACCGCGCCGGCCTGGTCGGCGGGCTGTGCCTGCTCCCGCTGCTGGCCCTGCTGGCCTGGTTGCCTGCGCGACGCCGCCCCCTCCCCGACCACCCGGCCCGGCCGTGGCGGCCCGGTCCGTGGCCGGCGGGCGCAGCCGCGGTGGGAGTCGGCGCCGTCGTCGCCGGTGCGGTCGGCGCGCTGGTCGTCGGCGCCGCGCTGGGCGTGCGCTACCTGTTGCGCAGCCGTGCGCGACTGCGCGAGAAGATCACGGTCGGCGCCGTCGCCACCGGCCTGACCGCGGCGGGCGCCGTGCTGAGCCAGACGCCCTGGCGCTCGGTCGACGGGTACGCGGGACACTCGGTGGGTGTGCAGTTGCTGGCGCTGATCTCGGTCGCGTCGCTGGCCGCCTCGGCGGTGCCGGATCGCCGCGAACCGGGCCCGCCGCAACCCGCACAGCCCTAGCATCGTCGATGATGCCGCAGCTCAACACCGCCCGCGGAGCGATCGATACCGCCGACCTGGGCGTCACGCTGATGCACGAGCACGTGTTCATCATGACCACCGAGATCGCGGTGAACTACCCGGAGGCCTGGGGCGACGAGCGCACCCGCATCGCCCGCGCGATCGAGCGCCTCGACGAGCTCAAGTCGCGCGGGGTGGACACCATCGTCGACCTCACCGTGGTCGGCCTCGGCCGCTACGTGCCCCGCATCGCCACCATCGCCGCGGCCACCGAGCTCAACATCGTGGTCGCCACCGGCCTGTACACCTACAACGACGTGCCGTTCCGGTTCCACTTCCAGGGCCCGGGCACGGCGCTGGGCGGCCCCGAGGTGATGACGGAGATGTTCGTCCGCGACATCACCCGCGGCATCGCCGACACCGGTATCAAGGCCGCGATCCTCAAGTGCGCGACCGACAAACCCGGTCTCACCCGCGGCGTGGAGCGGGTGCTGCGCGCCGTCGCGCAGGCACACCGGCAGACCGGTGTCCCCATCTCCACCCACACCCACGCCGCCAGCCGCCGCGGGCTCGACCAGCAGCGCGTCTTTGCCGAGGAGGGCGTGGACCTGTCGCGGGTCGTGATCGGCCACTGCGGCGACACCACCGACCTGGCCTACCTCGAGGAACTCATGGCGGCGGGGTCGTATCTCGGGATGGACCGCTTCGGTGTCGACGCCTACCTGTCGTTCGAGGACCGCGTCGCCACCGTCGCCACACTGTGCGCGCGCGGCCACGCCGGGCAACTGGTGCTGTCGCACGACGCGTCCTGCTACTTCGACGCGCTGCCCGAGGCGACGCTGCCGGTGGCGATGCCCAACTGGCACTATCTCCACATCCACAACGACGTGCTGCCCGCGCTGCGCCGGCAGGGTGTGACCGAGGAGCAGATCACCACGATGCTGGTCGACAATCCGCGCCGGATCTTCGAGCGCCGGGGCGGGTACTGATGTCACCGGTCGACCCGATCGGCACGCAGGTGTCGCAGCTGGCGGCGCAGGACCCCGGCGCACCCGCGCTCACCTGCGCCGGGCGCACCCTCAGCCGGGCGGAGCTCGACGCGTCGACCAACCGGCTCGCCCGCGCCTACGCCGAACTCGGTGTGCGACAGGGCGATTACGTGACGATCGTGCTACCCAACTCGATCGGTTGGGTGCAGGCCGTGCTGGCCGCATGGAAGCTCGGCGCGGTGCCGCAGCCGCTGTCGGCGCGGCTGCCCGATGCCGAACTGGCCGCGCTGCTCGCGCTGCGAACGCCTGCGCTCCTGGTCGGCAGGGCCGATCCCAACGGGGTGGCGCGCAGCGTCGCGGCCGACTTCGAGCCCCACTCGACAGTGTCGGCGGACCGACTGCCGGAAGCCGTTTCACCCGTGTGGAAGTCGATGGCCTCGGGCGGCAGCACCGGCAGGCCCAAGCTCATCGAAGCCGGCAACGACAGCCGGGTGCCCGCGTTCATCGGAGTGCCGCTGGGCGCCGAGCACGGTGACGTCAACCTGATCTCGGTGCCGATGAGCCACAACACCGGGTTCACCACATTCGCGATCGGCCTGCTGATGGGCCACCACATGGTGGTGATGCCGCGGTTCGACCCGCACGAGTTCCTGCGCCTGGTCACCGAGCACCGGGTCACGTTCCTGACCACGGTGCCGACCATCATGCAGCGGCTGCTGCCGGTGTACCGGGCCGACTCCGCTGCCTACGACCTGTCGTCGATCCGGCGGTTCTGGCATCTCGCCTCGCCGTGCCCACCGACCGTCAAGCGGGCATGGATCGACCTGCTGGGCCCCGAGGTGGTGTGGGAGTTGTACGGCGGCACCGAATTACAGGCACTGACGTTCATCTCCGGCGAGCAGTGGCTCAGCCATCCGGGGTCGGTGGGCACCGTCGTCGCCGGCGAGATGACGGTGCTCGACGACGACGGGAACACCTGCGCGCCGGGCGTCGTCGGCGAGATCTACATGCGGCGTTCGCCGGGCAGTGCCCCCACCTACCGCTACATCGGCAGCACCGCGAAGAGCCGCGACGGCTGGGAATCACTCGGCGACCTCGGCTATTTCGACTCCGACGGCTTCCTCTACCTCAACGACCGGCGGGTCGACATGTTCACCGTCGGCGGCCGCAACGTCTATCCCGCCGAGATCGAGTCGGCGCTGTCGGCGCATCCGGATGTGTTGTCCTGCCTCGTGGTCGGCCTCCCCGACGACGACCTGGGTCAGGTGCCGCACGCGCTGGTGCAGCCCGCACCGGAGTCGACGCTCGACGAGGCGGCGGTGCGGGATTTCGTCGCGCAGCGCCTCGCCGGATACAAGGTGCCGCGCACCGTCGAGTTCACCGACGAGCCGCTGCGCGACGACGCGGGCAAGGCCCGGCGGTCGGCGGTGCGCGACGCCGTCATCGCGAGGTCGCGGCGCTGACCCGGTGACCCGGCCGCCGCGCCAGGCATGGTTCGGTACACACCATGAGCCCAGAACTGAACCGGCGCCGCGCGATCGGCCTGGCCCTCGCACTCGCGGCCGGAGCCGCCGCCTGTCCGGGCGTCGCCGCGGCCATGCCCCCGGTCGCCGACGCCGACATCGCGGGACTCGAGGACCGCTTCAACGCCGAGATCGGACTGTACGCGGTGGATCTGGCGTCGTCGGCCACCCTGATGCACCGGCCGGATCAGCGCTTCGCGATGTGCTCGACGTTCAAGGCCTATGCCGCGGGCCGGTTGCTGCAGCAAGCCGACCAGGGCGCGACGCGGCTCGAGACCACCCCGGTGCCGGTCACGGCGGGCGACATCGTCGCGAACTCACCGGTCACCGAGAAACGCGTCGGCAGCACGATGACGCTGGCCGAACTCTGCGCCGCCGCGCTGATCAACAGCGACAACACCGCAGGCAACCTGCTGCTCCGCGCGATCGGCGGTCCGCCCGCGATCACGGCCTTCGCCCGCTCGATCGGTGACGACCAGACCCGGCTCGACCGCTGGGAAGTCGACCTCAACGACGCCGAGCCCGGCGACCCCCGCGACACCACCACTCCCCGCGCGCTGAACGGCGGCTACCGCGAGCTGCTCACCGGCGGTGTGCTGCTGCCGCCGTCGCGGCAGCAGCTGCTGGACTGGATGCTGGCCAACGTCACCTCCGGCACCCGGTTCCGGGCGGCCCTGCCCGCGGGGTGGACCAGCGCCGACAAGACCGGCGCAGGCGACTACGGCAGCACCAACGACTCCGGGCTGCTGATCGGCCCGGCCGGCCAGCGCCTGATGGTGACGGTGCTGACCCGCTCACGCGACGGACGCGAGAAGGTGCCGCCGCTGAACGACGCCGTCGCCGAGACCGTCCGCGTCACGCTGCGCAGGCTCGGGCACTGACGCGTCAGTGCGAGATCGGTTCCGCCGCATCGGTGATCGAACTGTCGAGCGGCGGCACCGGCCGTTGCCTGCGGTACTCCCAGCGCCGCAGCGCCATTCGGCACGGTGACTCGACCAGCGCGTAGCTGACGGCCGCGATCGCGAACCCGAAGAGCAGTGTCAGCGCAAGCACCACCGGCATGTGCCCGGTGAAGGCGAATTCGCCGATCACCGGGAACACCATCGCCAGTGCGGCGAGGTGCCAGACGAACAGCCCGTAGGACCACCGGCCCAGCGTCACCATCGCCGCGCTGCCCAGCAGGCGGTGCGGGGTGTCCGGGCGGTCGAGCACCAGCGGGGCCAGCAGCGCCGCGGCCAGCACCGCGCCCATCGCCGCCTTCACCATGAACTGGTCGGTGGTGCCGGGCGTCAGCCCTTCGGGACCCGCCACCGGCGACGCCGCGACGAGGTAGGCCGCGACGGCGACGAAGGCCATCACGATCCGCCTGCGCGCCAGGCGGTGCGGCCAGGACACCGGGGACACCGTCAGCTCGGCGAGCAGCATCCCGGCGGCGAACCACGAGAAGAACGCCGGCGGCCAGTTCAGGGCGTTGACGCCGACGGGGGTGCTGATCGGGATCAGCGCCCAGCCGAGGCTGGCGAGCGCTGCGAGCACGATCGCCGGGATGCGCGCCCGCACCGGCAGCCGCCGCGCCAGCAGCGCGAGGAGCGGCAGCACCAGGTAAAAGCTCACCTCCACCGACAGGCTCCACATCTGGGTCAGCCCGGCGGTCAGCGTCAGCGGAACGTAGATCTGGGTCAGCGTCAGGTTGGCCAGCCACACCGTGAGGTCGGCCCTGGCGTCGGGCAGCAGGGTGAGGATGACGACGACCGCGACCAGGTAGCCCGGCATGATGCGGACGATCCGCGACCGCAGGTAGTGCCCGGTCGGCGGGACGGGCCGCAGACCTCTGGCGGCCGCCGCGTGACCGCGCCACAGCAGGAATCCCGACAGCGCGAAGAAGACCGCCACCGCGAGGTCGAAGCGGCCGAGCAGGCGGCCGTCGACACCGCCGGTGTGCCCGGTCTGGAACGCCACGTGGGTGACGACGACGCCGATCGCCGCGCAGGCGCGCATGCCTTCGACGGCGGGCAGGAAATCGCGCTGCCCTCCGGATCCGGTCGCATCGGCCACGGCGACCAGTGTGCCGGGCGGTCGAACGGGTAGTACCTCCCCACCCCCCGAGCGGCCCCCTGGCCGCGACCTCGTAGTAAGTACCCGCCTTATTGTCTGCTGTTAGGGTCAGACGGGTTTTGCCGCGACCTCAGGCCATCCGGCCGGAGTCCAAGCCGAAGGAGGCACGGTTTGAACCGCGCAGTCGCGCTGCGTATTGCGGCATGCGGACTCATGGGGCTCGGAGCTGCCCTTCTGATCGCCGCGCTGTTGCTGTCGACCTACACCAAGAGCAAGGTGGCCAAGGTCCCGCTCGACATCGACGCCACTCTGGTCAGCGAGGGGTCGGGCACGGCGTTCGATCCGGCATCGCTGCTCGGCGAGCGTTTCGTCGTCGACCGCGACGTGCCGCTGAGCATGCAGCAGGAGGTGAGCGTCGAGGCCCCGTCGAACGCCGACGTGGTGACGCTGCAGGTCGGCTCGACGCTTCGGCGCACCGACAAGCAACAGGACAACGGACTGATGCTGGCGATGGTGGACACCGTGACGCTCGACCGGTCCACGGCGATGGCGGTCTCCAGCGAGAGCAATCCCGGCGGCGCGGTGCAGAAGCCCCGCGGCATCGACGACGACCAGCCGCCGACCAGCATCGCGCTGCCGCACGAGGGGCTGACCTACCGCTTCCCGTTCGACACCGAGAAGAAGACCTACCCGCTGTTCGACCCGATCGCGCAGAAGGCTTACGACGCCAACTACGACGGCGAAGAGGACGTCAACGGGCTCACCACCTACAAGTTCACCCAGAACGTCGGCTACGACGAAGAGGGCAAGCTCGTCGAGCCGGTGAAGTACTCGTCGCTCTACGAGGACGATGCCGACAGCCAGGTCACCGCGCGGGCCGCCCTGTGGGGTGTGCCCGGCGACCCCGAAGAGCCGATCACGATGAGCCGCTACTACGCGGCCCAGCGCACGCTGTGGGTGGATCCGGTGTCGGGCTCCATCGTGAAGAACGAGGAGCACAGCTACCACTACTACGCGCGGCAGGCCCTCGAGCCCGAGGTCACCTTCGTCGACTACAAGGTGACGTCCAACGACGAGACCGTCGAGTCGCAGGTCGCCGCGGCGCGCAGTGAGCGTGACCGGGTGTCGCTGTGGGGCCGCGTCCTGCCGATCACGTTCACCGCGATCGGCCTGGTGGCCCTCGTCGGCGGCGCACTGCTCGGCTCGTTCAGCATCCGCGCCGAGTCGGCCCTGATCGACCCCGGACTCGACGAGGCCGACCACGGCTTCTTCGACACGATGGGCATCCAGGTGCCGGGCGCCGAGGCCAAGACCGAGAAACTCCCGGCGCAACGGCCGACCGACCTGCCGCCCGACAGACCGGTCTGATCGGGCCGCTCGTGCTGCCGGCGTACGCGCTGGCACTCGCGCTGGTGGTGACCGGGCCGCTGCTGGCGCCGGGTCACCTGCTGCTGCGCGACGCGGTGTCCACCCCGCGCTCGCACCTCACCGACGCCGCGCTCGGATTGTCCGACGCCGCACCCCGGGCGCTGCCCCAGGACTTCGCGGTGGCGCTCGGCTCTCATGTCGTCGACGGTGGCGTCGTGGTCAAGGCGCTGCTGGTGGCCGGGCTGTGGCTGGCGGGCTGGGGTGCGGCGCGGCTGACGGCGGTGGTGCTGCCCGACGCCGGCCGCGCCGGGCAGGCCGTCGCGACCACGCTGGCGATCTGGAATCCGTACGTCGCCGAACGCCTCCTGCAGGGGCATTGGAGCCTGCTGGTCGGGTACGGCTGCCTGCCGTGGGTCGCGGCGGCGGTGCTGCGCAGCCGCGACGGGGGCGGCTGGTGGTGGCCGCTGGCGTTCTGGCTGGCGCTGGCGGGCCTGACACCGACCGGTCTGATGCTGGCGGCGACGGTCGCGCTGGCGGCGGCGTGCGCGCCTGGCGTGCGGTCCTGGCGGGTGCCCGCCGTGACGCTCGGCCTGGCGCTGCTGGTGGCCTCGCCGTGGTTGGTGGCGTCGGCGGTGGCGGATTCGTTGCCGGTGTCGCAGGCCGCAGGGGTGCCCGCGTTCGCCGCGCGTGCCGAACCCGGGCTCGCGACGCTGGGCAGCCTCGCCGGTCTCGGCGGCATCTGGAACGCCGACGCGGTACCCGGCTCGCGGACAACGGTGTTCGCGCTCGTCGCCACGCTGGTGCTGCTGACCGTGGTGGCCGTCGGCCTGCCGGTGGTGGTGCGCCGCCCGGCGGCCGTCCCGCTGCTCGCGCTGGCGGCGCTCGCCGTCATGGTGCCCGCCGCGATGGCGACCGGGCCCGGGCTTGCCGCGGTGGAGGCGGTGGTGCACGCGCTGCCCGGTCTCGGAGTGGTGCGTGACGGCCAGAAATGGGTGGCGCTGGCGGTCCCCGGCTACGCGCTGGCCGGTGCCGGTGCGGTGATCCTGCTGCGGCGGTGGCTGCCGGGTGCGGCCGTCGCGGCGGTGTGCTGCGCGGCCCTGATCGCGACGCTGCCGGACCTCGCGTGGGGCGTCGGCGGCCGGATGACCGCGGTGACCTACCCGGAGGGCTGGCGCTCGGCGGCCGCATTGATCGACGCCGATCCCGGCCCGGTGGCGGTGCTGCCGCCGGACAGCATGCGCCGCTTCGGTTGGGCGGGACCGGCCCCGGTGCTCGATCCGCTGCCGCGCTGGGTGCGCGCGGAGGTGTTGAGCACGGGCGACCTCGTCATCGGCGGCCGGACGGTGCCCGGCGAGGGCGCCAGAGCCCGCGAGGTGCAGGACATGGTGCTGCGCGGCGCGACGCGCGAAGAGCTCGCCGCCGCGGGGGTGGGCTGGGTGGTCGTCGAGTCGGGCTCGGGCGACCTCGCGCTGCCCGTGGCGTTCCGCGACGCCGATCTCACGGTCTACCGGGTGGGCGGCTCCGGGTCCGCGTCGCCGCACCGCGCGCTGATGATCGGCGTGCACCTGGCATGGCTCGCGGTGCTGCTGGGCGGAGCGACCGGGACGGCCGTCACGGCGCTGCGACGGCGACGTGTTGCGGGCGCGGGTTCCTAGCGCGGCTTCTTCGGTGCGCCACGGCCGCGTGACGGCGGTGGGGTCTTGGGTGTGGCGGCCGCTCCGCCACGTCCGGTGAACCGCCCGAGGGTCGACACCCCGGGCATCGTGGAGACGGCGTTGAAGACGTCGTTGCCGGTGTTCACCAGCGATTCGAGCTGGGGCAGCACCGCGTCCATCGTCCTGATCATCGGGTCGGCCAGCGCGAGATAGCGTTCGGCGCGGTCGATCGCCTGGTTCAGTCGCTCGGTCGCCGCGGCGAGGTTCTCGATCAGGTCCGGCAGCTGACCGACGAGCTCCAGGGACGCGCGCGAGCCGCGCACCGCGTCGTTCACCGCTCCCTGCGCCGTCTCGGCCGCGAACTGCGCGGCGGCCTTCACTTCTTTGGGGCCCGGGACCTTCGGCGGCGGAGTCATCCGTCAATCGTGCTCCCACCCGCGGTCGTTCACCGGGGTTTTGCTAGACCAGACCGCTGACCATCCGGCCGTCGCGCACCGCGTGCAGCACGTGGTGCATGGCGTCGGCGCTCTGGCGCCAGGAGAACTCGCCGCTGCGGGTCTGGGCCTTGGTGCCCAGCTGGTCGCGCAGCACCGGGTCGGTCAGCAGCCGGTCGAGCCCGTCGACGAGCCCGGTGAGGTCGTCGACCAGCAGACCGGTGACGCCGTCGACCACCGAGTCGATCAGCCCGCCGGAGTCGCGGTAGCCGATGGTGGGCACGCCGTGCTGCGCGGCCTCGATCACGGCGAGTCCCCAGCCCTCTTTGCGCGACGGCAGCACGTGCACCCAGGCACGTTGCAGCGCAGCATGTTTCGTCTCATCGTCGACGTGGCCGTGGAACGTCACCGCATCGGCGATGCCCAGCTGTGCGGCGTGCTCGACGAGGCGCCGCCGCCACCAGCCGTCGCCGAGGATGTCCAGGTGCAGGTGCGGGATGCGCGGCCGCAGTGCGGCGACGGCGTCGAGTGCGTCCTCGATCTGTTTGTGGGGCACCAGCCGGGACAGCACCACGACGTGCGGCCGCTCGGCGCGCGGGGCCTTCAGGGTGTGCACAGGCGCGGCGTCGACGCCGTTGCGCACCACGGCGACCCGGGCCGGGGCGACGCCGAGGTCGGTGAGGTCGCGGGCCGAGGGCAGCGAGACCGTGACGTACTGGTTGCGGCGGTGCGCCCGCGGCGACACCGTGGACTCGACGAACCAGCCGAGACGCGACATCAGCGGGCCTGCCACCGGCCACTGTTCGCGATGGCAGTGGTGCACCAGCACGGCGACCCGCCTGCCGTAGGCCAGCCGGGCCAGGAACGGCACTCCGTTCTGGGTGTCGACGACGACGTCGGGCCGGACGTGCCGCAGCGGGCCGAGGCCGATCCGGGCGAGCACCATCGCCAGGCCCGCCCACACGTACACCGAGTAGCGGCCACCGGCGCGGCTGAGGTGCACGCCGTCGACGGTCTCGCGCCGGGGCGCGCCGCGGTAGCGGGCGGTCCGCAGGGTCACCGCCACCCCGTCGGCGGCCAGGTGAGCGCCGATCCGCTGCAGGTAGGTCTCGCTGCCGCCGCCCTGCGGGTGCCCGGTGTCACGCCAGCACAGCAGCAGGACGGAGCGGACCGGGGCAGACATCGGGCGCCAGCTTATCCGGCGGCGAACTCGGCGAGTTCGGCGTCCACGGCGGCGGCGTCGGGCAGACCGTAGATCCTCGGATCGTCGCTCTCGACGGTCGCCATGAAGGGGCAGTCGGTGGCGGGTCCGTTGACCGTGCCGAGGTTCTCGACGGCCCTGCCGGACTTGGCCTCGTGCACCGTGATCTCGTACTCGACCGCATAGTGGTCGGCCACCTCGCCGTCGTCGAACTCGCAGGTTCCGGACTTCACCTCGCTGCCAGCGACACGGGACACACAGGCCACCGCGTTGATCGCCGACCACTTCGCGTCGTCCGCGGCGTACGAGCCGTCCAGGGTGACACCTGTCCAGATCACGTCTCTTCCGATCAAGCCCGTCGTCTGGCGGAACGCGGCGATCGTGTACGGCTTCCGGTAGGCGGCGGCGTTGCTCACCGAGCCGTCCTCGCACACGACGTTGAAGTCCGACGCGTCCGTCGCGGTGGTGGCGTTCGCCAAGCGCTGCTCGTCGCTGACGCCGTCACTGCCGGAGCCCACGACGACGACGGCCAGCACGACGACCACCACGACCACGAGCACCGCCGCCACCACGGCGATGATCAGCCCGGTCTTCTTCGCCGGCGGCGGTGCGGTCGGCGGTCGCCACGGCTGCCACTGTCCGGGCGGCCAGTGCGGCGGCGGCGCACCCCACTGCGGCGGGCCCTGCGGCGGCGGCCCCCACCGCGGCGGAACCCCCGGCGGAGGGCCCTGCGGCGGCCCCCACCGCGGCGGTCCCTGCGGGGGCGGCCATCCCGGCGGCGGTCCTTGGGGCGGCACACTCACAGCGAGTCCTCCTCGGGGATCCGGCGGGATACGCCGTCGATGGCAACGTCGGGCGAACTCGAATCCTATTTGTCGTCGGACCCGCCGCGGCGCACGAGATTCCCGCCCGGCTGCATAGGGTGGCCCGGTGGCCGTCACCGACCTGTTCGCGCGGCGGGCGACGCTGCGCCGTTCGGTGCGGCTGCTCTCGGAGTTCCGGTTCGAGCAGTCCGACCCGGCGCGGTTCTACGGAGCCCTGGCCGACGACACCGCCGCGATGGTCGCCGACCTGTGGCGCGCAGGCGCGGGCGGTTCGCCGGCGGGCCGGATGGTGCTGGACGTCGGCGGCGGACCCGGATACTTCGCGGCGGCGTTCGCCAGGGCGGGGATGGACTACCTCGGTGTCGAGCCCGATCCGCGCGAGGCGCACGCCGGAGCCGCGTTGGCGGCGACATCGGACACAGGCCCGGACACCGGCGCGGCGAGCGGACGCTATGTGCGGGCATCCGGGATGGCGTTGCCGTTCGCCGACGGCGCCGTCGACGTCTGCCTGTCGTCCAACGTCGCCGAGCACGTGCCGCGACCGTGGCGGCTGGGCAACGAGATGCTGCGGGTCACCCGTCCCGGCGGGCTGGTGGTGCTGTCCTACACGGTGTGGCTGGGGCCGTTCGGCGGTCACGAGATGGGGCTGACGCACTACCTCGGTGGGGCGCGGGCGGCTGATCGGTACACCCGAAGACACGGGCATCGACCGAAGAACGACTACGGGTCGTCACTGTTCGCGGTGTCGGCGGCCGACGGCCTGCAGTGGGCGCGCAGCACCGGCGCGCTGATCGGCGCATTCCCTCGCTACCACCCACGATGGGCATGGTCGTGCACCGAGGTGCCACTGCTGCGGGAGTTCCTGGTGAGCAACCTGGTGCTCGTCCTGAGGCCGTGATTGGAACAGGTTCTCGTTTGGCACGTCCTTCGGTAGTGTGACGCTCATGACACAGACGGTGCAGGCGGCTGCCTTCAAGACCGAGTACGACAAGCTGTTCATCGGCGGCGCCTGGGTGACGCCGTCGACCTCCGACGTCATCGAGGTGCACTCCCCCGCGACCGGCGAGAAGGTCGGCCAGGTGCCGCTGGCCGCCGCGGCCGACGTCGACGCGGCCTGCGCCGCGGCGCGCAAGGCGTTCGACGAGGGCCCGTGGCCGACGATGACCCCGCAGCAGCGAGCGGAGATCCTCGGCGCCGCGGTCAACCTGATGAGCGAACGGGCCGACGAGCTGAAGTTCCTGCTCACCGCCGAGACGGGGCAGCCCGCCACGATCGTCGACATGATGCAGTACGGCGCGGCGATGTCGGCCTTCGGCTACTTCGCCGGCGCCGCCGACAAGTTCGAGTGGTCCGAGATCCGCGACGGCATCTACGGGCAGACGCTGGTCACCCGCGAGCCGATCGGCGTGGTCGGGGCGATCACGGCGTGGAACGTGCCGTTCTTCCTGGCCGCCAACAAGCTCGGCCCGGCGCTGCTGGCGGGCTGCACAGTGGTGCTCAAGCCTGCCGCCGAGACGCCGCTGTCGGTGTTCGCGATGGCCCAGATGTTCGCCGAGGCCGGCCTGCCCGAGGGCGTGCTGTCGGTGGTGCCGGGCGGCGCCGAGACCGGCCGCGCGCTGACCGCGAATCCCGAGCTGGACAAGTTCACCTTCACCGGCAGTTCGGCGGTGGGCAAGGAGATCGGCAAGCTGGCCGCCGAGCGGCTCAAGCCCTGCACGCTGGAGCTCGGCGGCAAGTCGGCGGCCATCGTGCTGGAGGACGCCGACCTCGAATCGTCGCTGCCGATGCTGGCGTTCTCCGGGGTGATGAACTCCGGGCAGGCCTGCGTCGCGCAGACCCGGATCCTGGCGCCCCGGTCGCGGTACGACGAGGTGGTCGAGAAGCTCGCCAACTTCGTGGCCGCGATGCCGGTCGGCCTGCCCGACGACCCGAACGCCGCAATCGGCCCGCTGATCAGCGAGCGCCAGCGCGAGCGCGTCGAGGAGTACATCAAGAAGGGCGTCGACGAGGGCGCCCGGGTGGTCACCGGCGGCGGAAGGCCCGAGGGCCTCGACAGCGGCTGGTTCGTGCAGCCGACGGTGTTCGCCGACGTCGACAACTCGATGACGATCGCCCAGGAGGAGATCTTCGGCCCGGTGCTGGCGGTCATTCCCTACGACACCGAGGCCGACGCGGTGCGCATCGCCAACGACTCGGTGTACGGACTCGCAGGCAGCGTGTGGACCACCGACAACCGCAAGGCGCTGGAGATCGCCGCCAAGATCCGCACCGGCACCTACGCGGTCAACATGTACGCGTTCGACCCGGGCGCGCCGTTCGGCGGCTACAAGAACTCCGGCATCGGACGTGAGAACGGGCCCGAGGGCATCGAGCAGTACTGCCAGGCCAAGAGCACCCTGCTGCCGTTCGGGTACACCCCGGAGTAACGAGGGGTCACGCTCGTGACGTGGTGGCGGCTCCGGAGCCGGACCACCGCCGCCACGTCACGAGCGCGCGCCGAATGGCTGTGTCAGGCCGTTCGCCAGCGCGCGCAGACGAAGTCGGCGTTCGCCGCCGACTCGACCAGCGCCCACTCCGAGCGCACCGGCAGCACGCGGGAACCGGCGCCGAGCGAACACGGCGCATAGGAGACGATCATCTCGTCGATCAGGCCGGCCTCGACGAACTGCGCCGCGACCAGCCCGCCGCCCACCACCCAGACGTCCCTGCCCGCGGCGGCCGCCACCAATTCGGGATGCAGTTCGGTGACCGCGCCGGAGAAGACCCGCACCGGATGGTCGCCCGCCACGACGTCCGGCCGGCTGGTCAGCACCCACGACGGCTGGGAGTACATCCACTCGCCCGGATGGTTCTTCGCGATCCACTCGTAGGTCGCCGACCCCATCACCACCGCACCGATCGTCGCGATGAAGGCGTCGTAGTGGAACGGTCCGTCGGCGTCGATCGCCCGCGAGGTGAGCCAGTCCAGGCTGTCGGCCTCGTCGACGATGTAGCCGTCGAGACTCGACGCGGTGTAGTAGATCGTCGCCATCAGTGCCCTCTCATCCATTCCAGCGGGTCTCCGCGATGGGTGGTCACGCCGAGGCGGGTCAGCATCGCGCGGGCCAGGCCGCGGCGCAGCGCGGCGTACTCCAGCACGTGGGCGACGATGCCGTACAGCTGGAACGACTCCGGCGGTTCGCAGAGCGCGTCGATCACGGTGTCACCCATCCGGCCCTCGGCGCTGTACTCCGAAACCATTGCTGCCCAGCGGTTTCCGATGTCGGCGTGATGGGCCGCCAGGCTGGCCGGCGGCACCGACGCCGGATCGGTGGCGTCGCGCCGGGGGATGTCGCGGCCCTCGATGGTGGCCAGCCACACCTCCTTGGCCCACACGATCGCGCCGAGCACCGCGCCGACGCTGGGCTCGGGACCGTCCCAGTCGAGCACCACCTGCCCCGGTGTCAGCGCGGCGGTCCACTGCTCGGCCGACAGTTCGGCCGCCCGGTCGATGAGGTAGGCGGTGTCGGCGATGTCGTGCGCCACCATCAGCTGGGACATGTCGGGCTCCTTCGTCGCCCCGTCGCCGTCGAGCCACAGCGACTGCGGCGGATGGAAATGCAGACCGTTGGGCGCAGGTACCCGGAAGGCGACGTCGGCGGCGCGCGACGGCGGCACCCCGAACGCCCTCCGGAACGCCCGGGAGAACACTTCGGCCGACGACCAGCCCTCGTCCGCGGCGACGGCGGCCACCCCTTCACCGCCGCGCAGTCGCCAGGCCGCCCGTTCCAGCATGATGCGGCGCCGCAGCGCGGCAGGCGACTCACCGGTCAGCCGCCGCACCTCACGCGAGAAGTGGAACTCCGAGGCGTGGCTGCTGCGGGCCATCTCGCCCACGCCGGTGTTGTCCGCGTCCACCACCGCGTCGAGCAGTTCGCGTAGACGGTCCCTGCCCGCGGGCGTCGGAGGTTGCTCGCTCACCCGACCGAGTATGGACGCGACCCGCCGCCGCGAACATGACGATTCCTGCTCACTAGACTCACCTGCTCAGTGGGTGAATTCGAGGCGCTGTGCGCCAACGACGGGGACCTGGCCCCGCTGCGCGCGAAGGTGCGCGGCTTCCTGGCCGACGACCGCGCCGAGCACGGCTGGACGCCGGCGGTGGACTGCTGGCTGACGGGGTGGGATCCGGACTTCAGTGCGCGACTGGCCGCGGCCGGCTTCGTCGGGCTGACGATCCCGGCCGAATACGGCGGCCACGCGCCGCCCACCGGATCAGGACACCTGCACCGCTACGTCGTCACCGAGGAACTGCTGGCGCACGGCGCGCCGGTGGCCGCGCACTGGATCGCCGACCGGCAGGTGGCGCCCGCACTGCTCGTCTACGGCACCGACGAGCAGCGGCGGCGCCTGCTGCCCCGGATCGCGGCAGGGCAGCTGTACTCGGGGATCGGGATGAGCGAGCACGCCGCCGGGTCCGACCTGGCCGCGGCCCAGATGCGTGCCACCCGTACCGACGCCGGCTGGAGGCTGTCGGGCACCAAGGTGTGGACCAGCGGCGCGCACGTCGCCCACCAGATCGTCGTGCTGGCCCGGACCAGCCCGGTCGACCCGGACCGCAGGCACGCCGGCTTCAGCCAGTTCATCGTGCCCACCGACGCCCCCGGCATCACCGTCAGTCCGATCGTGCTGATGAACGGCGAGCACCACTTCAACGAGGTGCTCTTCGACGACGTCACCGTCCCCGACACCGCAGTGCTCGGCAAGGTCGGCGACGGATGGCATCAGGTGACCGCCGAGCTGGGCTTCGAACGCAGTGGGCCCGAACGGTTCCTGTCCACCGCGACGCTGATCTTCGCGGCGGTCCGCGCGCTGGGCCCCGGCGCCGACGACAGCGCAGCCGCCGCGGTCGGCGAGCTGATCGCCCGTGTCGCGGCCCTGCGTCAGCTGTCCATCTCGGTCGCCCGCGCGCTCACCGCAGGCGAGGACGCCAACTCCCGCGCCGCGCTGGTCAAGGACCTCGGCACCCGGTTCGAGCAGGAGTCCGTCGACCTGGTGGCCGACCTGCTGACCCGCCTCGATCCCGAGGGTGTTGACGCCGCCCGGCTGCGCGCCATGCTGGCCACGGCGCGACTGCAGGCCCCGCTGTTCACGCTGCGCGGCGGGACGAACGAGGTGCTGCGCGGCGTCGTCGCCAAGGGCCTGGGAGTGCGATGAGCGACGAACTGCGGCAGTTGGTCGACGAACTCGGACAGCGATCACACGACGCGCGCGCAGGCAGGCGTCGCCGCCCCGACGGGTTCGACGGCGCGCTGTGGCGCCACCTTGAGGAGACCGGGCTGAGCCGACTGACCAGCGCAGAGGACGCCGGGCCCGCCGACGCGGCGATCGTGCTCGACGGGCTGGCCCGGCATGCGGCCGCCGTCCCCGTCGCCGAGACCGACCTGCTGGCCGCCTGGCTGGCCGCCCGGGCCGGCGTGCCGGTGCCCGCGGCGGGCCCGATGACCGTGGCGCTGGCCGACGTGCGGGTATCCGGCGGGCGTATCACCGGCGTCGCGCGTGACGTGCCCTGGCCCGATGACGCGGCGATGGTGCTGGCCGGGCGCACCGCGGACGCGCTGTACGTGACTCACCTGACGGACACATCGGTGACCGACGGCCAGAACCTCGCAGGCGAACCCCGCGGCGCGGTCGCTGTGGACGTCGCGGTAGCCGATTGCCTGCGGATGCCGTCCGAGGTCGGCGAGGAGTTGGTACGGCGCGGCGCATGGGCGCGGTGCGTGCAGATCGTCGGGGCCCTCGACGCCGCCGCTGCCCTGACCGTCGAGCACACCCGCGGTCGCGTCCAGTTCGGCAGGCCGCTGAGTGCGTTCCAGGCGGTGCAGCACGCGCTGGCCGGGATGTCCGGTGAGATCGAGCGTGCGCGCGCCACCGTGACTTTGGCCGTCGCCGCCGCACAGGAACACGGCTTCGACAGTGCCGCAACGAAATACGCGGTGGCGGTGGCCAAGGTCACCGTCGGCCGCGCGGTCGGGCCGGTGACCACCACCGCGCATCAGCTGCACGGGGCGATCGGGGTGACGATCGAGCACCCGCTGTGGTCGGTCACGATGCGGGCGCGCAGCTGGGCCGACGAATTCGGCGACACCGCCTCGTACGCTAGGCAACTGGGCCGCGCCGCGCTCACCGGCGACCCGTGGGACGTCGTCGTCGGTCCCTGATCAGCGGTCGAGGACCTCGTGCACACGGGCCTCGACGTCGACGCGGTCGCCGAGATCGGCGAGGTCGATGCCGAAGCGGTCGGTCAGCGCCTCGAGCACCTGCGCCGCCGTGTCGAACCGGATCCGCTCCGTGCTGTCGGCCCGGTGCACGGCGAGGTTGCGGCCACGCATGTTCCACCGCGCGTCGTCGGCGATCAGGGCGGCGGTCAGGCCCACCACGAAGCCCGACCGCGGATGTGTCGACACGTACCAGCTCCCGACCTCGAGGTCGATGAGTGGCCGCGGCCGCAGCGAGAAGATGTACAGCGGGCGCCACGTGTCTCGGATCAGCGCCTCGAGCACGAAGCCGTCGCGGTGCTCACGCAGCCGGTAGGGCTCGTGGCGGGTCTGCTGCACCGGCCCGGCCACCAATCGGATCGGTGCGGTCAGTGTCTGCCCGCCGAACCCGACGTCGACCAGGAAGCGGCCGTCCTCACCGGGCACGGTCACCGCCAGCAGCTGGTGGGTCTGCGCGGGCAGTGCGGCGGCGAAGCCGTCGTCGCCGGGATCCCAGTCGTCGTTCATCCACACCACCCGGCCGGCCAGCCGGTCCACCCCGAACCCGATCGCCTCCAGCACGTAGCCCATCAGGCCGTTGTGTTCGTAGCAGTAGCCGCCGCGGCGACGCTGCACGAGCTTGTCGGTGAGCGCCGCCGCCCCGAGGTCGGCGACGGGGATGCCCAGCACGGGGTCGAGGTTCTCGAACGGGATCGTCCGGTTGTGCGCGGCCACGACGGCGCGCAGTGTCGGCAGGTCCGGCTGCACCGCTGCCTGGTGACCGATGCGGTCGAGGTATCCGGTGACGTCGACTGTGGTGGCGATGGTCATCGCCTCATCCTGCGACCTCAACGGTGGTTGAGGTCAATACCGATTGTGGTCGAGAGCTGAGCGTCCTCAGGGCTTGCCGCGGGCGGGGGTCTGCGCCGCCACCCCGTGCCGCAGCGGGGTGTTCGCCTCCGCGGCGGTGGCCGTACTGACCGGGGAGTCCCCCGCGGTGCCCGACACCCGCGGCGCGTTGGCCGGGTCGCCGCCCGACGGCTCCGCGCCGCCGTGCAGCTCCTTGAGGCGGGCGTGCAGCAGTTCGAGCACCGGGATGCGGTTGCCGTGCGCCGTCTCGTGGTCGAACAGCACGCGCAGTGCCGGCTCCTCGAGCGAGCGGATGCGGTGCCGCAGTTCGGTCAGCGGCAGCTGGTCGTAGTCGGGCAGCGGCAGTTCGTCGTGTGCCATCAGACGTCTCCTCGGGATCCTGTGTGCGTCAGCTGGCCGTTGGTCGCGGGGTTGACGGTGTCGCGCGACGCGGCGCCGGCCTGGGGCGTCTCGGTGCGGCGGTGCGTCAGCCACCACGCGCCGCCGACGACGGCGGACAGGCCGGTGAGGACCAGCGTCACCCACAGCGAGGCCTGCAGCAGCCATACCCGCCGCTGGGCCTTGAGGATTCGGCGCTGCACGTCGCGCAGCCGGGACAGCGTGTTCATCTCCGACGTGTGCCCCCGAGTGCCGGGACCGAAACGCGGGCTACGCGGTCTCGATGATCGTCGTGGTCACCGAGACGATCTGCGGTTCGGCCGGGGCGGAGGCGAACCCGAAGCGCACCGGCGGTCGGAGCGGGGCCAGTGCGCCGAGGTCCTCACCGTCGAGCCGGCCGGACACTCCGACGATGCGGCGGGACCGCCGGACGCCGTAGTACTCGCGCCTGCCGTTGCCCGCGGTGCCCGCGGTGTGCACGCCGGGCACCATGCGCGATGCCACCGGGTCGATCGCCCGCAGCCACCACGGCGCGACGGCCAGCCGCGCAGGCACCAGCCGCAGCAGTCGGTCCAGCGGCGCCGCGCCACCGATGTCGATCCGCAGGTCGAGGTTCGGGGCCGCGACCGTGAGCCGGTCCCCGGTGAGCTCGGCGCGCACCGGCCCGACGAGCACCCGGTCGAACGCATATGTGGTCGACACGAAGTCGGCCACCTCGCGGGTGGGCGCCAGCAGCACCCGCTCGTCGTCGGCTCGCTGCACCATCACATCGGTGAACTCGCCGAACGGGGAGGTCTGCCAGCTTCCGACGACGAGGCGGTGACCGGACTCGGATCCGACCCCCGCGATGTGGCCGGAGAAGACGCGCTTCAGCTGCCGGTCCAGTGGGGTGGGCGCTTCTCGGCGAACGCGATTGCCCCCTCCTGGGCGTCCTTGCTGCCGAACACCGGCATGATGATCGCGTTCTGCTTCGACCAGAACTCCTCGGGCGACCAGCCGCGGGACTCGACGATCACCCGCTTCGTGGCGGCCACGGCGAGCGGGCCGTTGGCGGTGATCCGCTCGGCCAGCGCAATCGCCTCGTCGAGGGCGTGACCCGGTTCGGCCAGCGCGTTGACCAGGCCCAGCACGTAGGCGCGTTCGGCGGGCAGCGCCTCGCCGGTCAGGGCGAGTTCCATGGCGATGGCCGACGGGATCCGCTGTGGCAGCCGGAGCAGCCCGCCGCCGCCGGCGACCAGGCCGCGCTTCACCTCGGGGATGCCGAACGCCGAATCGCGCGCGGCCACGATGAGGTCGGTGGCCAGCGCCAGCTCGGTGCCGCCTGCCAGCGCGTAGCCCTCGACGGCGGCGATCAGCGGTTTGGCGGGCGGACGCTCGGTGAAGCCCATCCCGCGGCCCTCCACCATCGGCAGCTCGCCGCTGGCGAAGGCCTTGAGGTCCATGCCCGCACAGAACGTCCCGCCGGCGCCGGTGAGCACGCCGACAGACAGCCCGGGATCGTCGTCGAGGCGGTCCACGGCGGCCGCGAGGCCCTCCGCGACGGCCTTGTTGACGGCGTTCTTGGCCCTGGGCCGGTTGATGGTGATGATCAGGATGCGGTCACGCTGTTCGACGAGTACGGGGTCCTGGGCGCTGTCGGCGTCATTGCTCACGACGTGATGCTAGCGAGCGGCGCCGCT
Source organism: Mycobacterium sp. NPDC050551 (assembly GCF_040674075.1). Taxonomy (NCBI): domain Bacteria; kingdom Bacillati; phylum Actinomycetota; class Actinomycetes; order Mycobacteriales; family Mycobacteriaceae; genus Mycobacterium; species Mycobacterium sp. NPDC050551. The sequence continues at coordinate 400,175 of NZ_JBFARC010000003.1, forward strand.
GTGCCGGTACCATCGAAAAACTAGAACACGTTTCAATTCTACCGGAGGGACCACCTCATGAGCTCGACCGACAGCATCCCGTCGGAGATCTCCAAGTGGGATCCCGGGTTCACCGCGCAGGTCATGGCGGTGCTGAGACCGATCCTCAAGGCCTACCACCGGGTCGAGGTGCGCGGCCTGGACGACTTCCCGCCGGGCGGCGCGCTGGTGGTGTCGAACCACAGCGGCGGCCTGTTCGCGATGGACGTCCCGGTCTTCGCCAGCGGCTTCTACGAGAAGTTCGGCTACGACCGGCCGGTGTACACGCTGAGCCACGACATGCTGATGACCGGCCCGACCGCGGAGTTCTTCATCAAGATCGGCTTCATCCGGGCCAACCACGACAACGCCGACGACGCGCTGCGCTCGGGCGGGGTGGTGGTGGTGTTCCCCGGTGGTGACTACGACGTGTACCGCCCGACGCTGACCCAGAACAAGATCGACTTCGCGGGCCGCACCGGCTACATCAAGGCCGCACTCAACGCCGGTGTCCCGATCGTGCCGACGGTCTCGATCGGCGGCCAGGAGGCCCAGCTGTTCCTCACCCGCGGGACCTGGCTGGCCAAGCGGCTCGGCCCGATCGCGCGGCTGGCCCGCACCAAGATCGTGCCCGTGTCGTTCGGCTTCCCCTTCGGCCTGTCCGCGGTGGTGCCGCTGAACATGCCGCTGCCCACCAAGATCGTCACCCAGGTGCTCACGCCGATCGACATCGTCGCCGAGTTCGGCGAAAACCCCGACATCGACGAGGTCGACGCCCACGTCCGCCGCGTCATGCAGCGGGCGCTCGACGAGCTGGCCGCCGACCGCAGGCTGCCCGTGCTGGGCTGACCGGGTTTCAGTGCGGGCCGCATAGGCTATCCGTCGGCCAATCACCAACGCTCCGGGGGAGATGTCTGTGCTCAGGAAGATCGTCAAGCCGCGCCCTGTGCTGCGCGCGGTGGGTGAATTGGCCAACGCCGCCAACGGCGTGCAACCACTGGCACGCAAGGGTTATGTCACCATCCCGGTCTTCTTCCTCGGCTGGCCCACCAGCGAGCTGGCGCCGCTGTTCCTGACGGCGTCGGTGCTCGACACCGCGCGCCGGTACTGGCGCGGGCACTTCACCGGCAAGCGGGGCGCTGTCGCGCTGGCGCTCAACGCCGTCACGTGGGCGGTGCTGGTGTTCCTCCAGCGTCGCAACGTGCGCTGCGAGCCGGTCTTCGAGGCCGGCCTGCGCGAAACCCTCGGTGCCAACTACGAATCCGTGACCGCGAAGTCCCCGACACCCCGTCGGCGGTCAGGGGTGTTCCGCACCGGATGGTCGCGGCGGCGCTACACCGAGAAGGCGGTACGGTACGGCCCCCACCGCTCCAACACCGCTGACATCTGGCGCCGCGCCGACCTCCCCCGTGACGGCAAGGCACCCGTGGTGCTGCAGGTCCCCGGAGGCGCCTGGGCGATCGGAATGCGCCGCCCGCAGGCCTATCCGCTGCTGAGCCATCTCGCCGAACGCGGCTGGGTGTGCGTGTCGATCGGCTACCGGGTCAGCCCGCGGCACTCCTGGCCGGCGCACATCGTCGACGTGAAGCGTGCGCTGGCGTGGATCCAGCAGCACATCGCGGAGTATGGCGGCGATCCCGACTTCGTGACCATCACCGGCGGTTCTGCGGGTGGACACCTGACCGCGCTCGCCGCGCTCACTCCGAACGATCCGCAGTTCCAGCCGGGTTTCGAGGACGCGGACACCTCGGTGAAGGCGGCGGTGCCGGTGTACGGCCGCTACGACTGGGTCGGCAGGGAGGGCACGGGCCGCCCGGAGTTCATCGCCTTCCTTCAGCGGTTCGTCGTCAAGAAGAGCTTCGCCCGCAACCGGCAGCTGTACGTCGACGCGTCACCCATCGCACGGTTACGCGCCGACGCCCCACCGTTCTTCGTGCTGCACGGCCAGGACGACTCCATCATCCCGGTGCGGGAGGGCCGCGAGTTCGTCGACGCGCTGCGCAACGTGTCGACGTCGCCGGTGGCCTACGTCGAGGTGCCACACGCTCAGCACGCGTTCGACTTCTTCGGCTCACCCCGCGGGCACTACACCGGCCAGGCGATCGAGCGGTTCCTGTCCTGGGTGTACGCCACCCGCGCGTCCTCGTCGACGGCCGCCGACACGACGGCTGTCGACGCCGCACCGGCCGACATCGCGCAGCAACCGTAGTCCCGGCGCGCGGCCGTCAGGGCGCCATCGCGGTCTCGACGACCGTCAGCTCCTCGGGAAGCCCTGCGGCCTTGCGGATCTCGACGAACGCCGCGAGCATCGCATCGGTCACCTCGTGCGGGTCGTCGAGTGTGGAGCCGTCCGACAGCACGGTGATGTTGAGCTGATCGACGTAGCTCCACACGGTGATGTTGAGCCCGCTGCCCGCGGTGAGCGGACCGACCGAGTACAGCTCGGTCACCAGCGCGCCGCCGACCCGCCCGCGTTCCCGCGGCCCCGGCACGTTCGAGATCGTCAGGTTCTGGATCTTGTTCTGGCCGTCCTTCTTCGACAACCACCGGAACAGCGACTCCGCCGGCGCGGGCGGCATGTACGCCGACCAGCGACTGACCAGTTCGGGCCCGATCAGTTCGTGGCTCTCCTTGGCCGAGATGGCCGCCTCCCGTGCCTTGCGCACCCGGTCCAGCGGATCCTCACAGTCGGTGGGCAGCGCGACCAGGATGCCGGTGAAGAAGTTGCCGGAGATCCGGTCCGGTGAGAAGTCGAAGCTGATCGGCACCGATGCCAGCAGCGGATGGTCGGCATGACCGTCGTAGCGCAGCAACAGCTTTCGCAGCGCGCCGGCGGAGATCGCCAGCACCAGGTCGTTGATCGTCACGCCGAGGTGCTTGCTGGTCTGCTTGACGTCGGCGAGCGCCAGCGTCGCGGTGGCGACGGTGCGGGTCGCGTCGATCATGTGGTTCATGAAGGTCGGCGGCGGCGTGAACGGCCGGGTCAGCTCGGGCGAGAGCTTGCGCGAGCTACGCCGCACCCGACCGAGCCCCTGGCCGGTGTAGCGCATCACGCCCGGGATGCGGCCCAACTGGCGGATGTGGTCACCGAAAGCGGTGCGCACCAACTCCGCTCGGCTCGGCGCCGGGTCGGTGGCATAGGAGTCCCGATCGGCCTGCGGCCCCGTCTGCAGATCCATCCCGCGCGCCAGCAGATTCGCCGAGGCGACGCCGTCGGCCAGCGCGTGGTGGATCTTGCCCAGCACCGCGATGCGGCCGCCCGCCAGCCCCTCGATCAGGTACATCTCCCACAGTGGGCGGCTGCGGTCCAGCGGCGTGCTGGCGATCCGGCCGACCGCCTCGTCGAGCTGACGCCGGCCGCCCGGGCTGTCCACCCGATACGACCGCACGTGGTAGTCGAGATCGACCTCGCAGTTCTCCCGCCACATGGGGTGGTGGAACTTCCACGGGATGTCCACGAGCTGGTAGCGGAACGGGTCGAGCTTGTAGAGCCGCCCGTGCAGGACCTTGCGGAAATCCTCGACGCCGAAAGTGCGCCCGCCGAGATCGTCGAGTTCGATGACCGCCAGTTTGAGCGTGTGCATGTGCACGTTCGGCGTCTCGCTGTACAGCAGCACAGCGTCCCACCCGCGAAGCCGTTTCACCGGATACCTCCCTGTCGGAGGCGTCTATATAACCTCTTTGGCCGCGGCGCTCATCCGGTTTCGATGGATCTGGTTGAGGAACAGCCGGACCGCGGTGGCCATCGATCCGGTGCGTGCGCCGTCGATCATGTCGAAGCCGTGCCCGGCACCGGGCAGTTCCACGTAACTGACCACCGAACGCGACACCGAACGCAGCCTGTCGACGAAGCTGCGCGCCTGCGCGACCGGGATCACGCTGTCGCCGCTGCCGTGGATGACCAGGAACGGCGGCGCCCCGGGATGCACCCTGGCGATCGGCGATGCCTTACGGAAGATCTCCGGATGGCGCGACAGCCGGTGCTTGACCACCACCCGCTCGAGGAAGTCGACGAAGCGGACGCGTTCGACGGTGGAGCGGTCCTCCCAGTCGTAACGGCCGTAGATGCCGATCACCGCGTCGACCGAGGTGTCGGATCCCTCCGGCAGCTCGCACTGCAGTTCGGCGTCGTTGATGGTCAACCCGGCCAGCGCCGCGAGGTGGCCGCCCGCCGAGGTGCCCGCGATCGCGACGAAGTTGCGGTCACCGCCGAATCGGTCGACGTTGGCGCGGGCCCACGCGATCGCCGTCTTGACGTCGGTGATGTGCGCCGGCCACGGGTTGTGCGGCGACACCCGGTAGTCGATCGACAAGCAGACCCAGCCCATCTCGGCCAGGTGCGACATCAATGCGTAGCCCTGCAGCAGCCTGCTGCCGTGCACCCACGCCCCGCCCGGGATGAACAGCAGCACCGGCGCCGGTTCGGTGGGCAGGTTCTTGGGCCGCCACACATCGAGGAGCTGAGACGGCAACGGGCCGTAACGAACCGAGGACTTGTAGACGTTGCGGCGGTGCTCGAATGCCTTCCACAACGGCGGCGCCTTCTCCGGGGCCGGCCAGTCGATGGCGAGGTCGGCGGCCGGGACGACGCCGCGGAGGGCGGCGTCGGTGACGGAGTGCGTCATATCGCGCTCCTTCTGCCGCACCTCGTCGTTACCCGGCTCGAACCAGGACTTCGCCGACGCGGACAGGAGTTCGGGCATCTGCCGGTACCCCCACACCCCCATCGCGGCGAGGGCGCCAAGCGGCTCAAGGTGTTTCCCGATCACCGGCAGGGAGGCGGAGGCCACGCTCATGGCGAGCAGGTGATCGGCAGGCTTGGCGTTGAGGAGCCAACGTGCGCGCGTCCACATTGTCGGTCCGGGGTACCGGGTGTCCGGTCGCACGGTCATGATCGCGACTGTACCCCGCAGGTCAGTTCCTAAACGACGACATCTGGAACTTGTCAACCAGCGGCACTTTCGTAACGCGATGTGACCGGAGTCACACCTTTCTGACCGGCACGTTTGCCGCTAACGTGCACTTGACGACCGTCAAGTTACGACTCGATGACGAAGCGAAGAGGACGTCCGCCGTGAACAGATCAGCCCTGGCCATCACCGACGAACACCGCGATCTCGCGGAATCGGCCGCCGGCCTGCTGGACCGACTGCAGGCGCTCGCTGCGGCCCGGGCCACCCTCGACGAGGGCTCGGCGCACCCGGCCGGGCTCTGGACCGCCCACGCCGACCTCGGACTCACCGGCCTTGCGCTCCCCGAGCAGCACGGCGGCTCGGGATTCGGCCTGGCCGAATTGGCCGTCGTGCTGGAGGCCCAGGGCCGGCGGGTGTGCCCCGGTCCGTTCCTGCCCACGGTGGCCGCCGCTGTGGTGATCGACCGCTGCGCATCGGAATCCGTTCGCTCGCAACTCCTTCCGCGCCTCGCCGACGGCACGGCGGTGTCAGCGCTCGGGCTGTCCGGGACGGTGGCGGCCGGCTCGGACACAGTGGCCGACGGGGAGAGCCCGGCGGTGCTCGGCGCACCCGACGCCGATGTGCTGGTGCTGGTCGCAGGTGACGACCTCGTGGTCGTCGACGCGGACGCCGACGGCGTCACCGTCACCGGGCTGACCGGCCTCGACACCACTCGCAGCATCGGTTCGGTCGCGCTGCGCGGGGTGCGACTGCCGCAGGACCGAGTCATCCGCGGCGCGGCCCGCCACGCGCGCACCGTGTTCCGCATCCTTGCCTCCGCCGAGGCCGTCGGGATCAGCTGGGCATGCCTGGAGATGGCGGTGGAATACGCCAAGGTGCGCGAACAGTTCGGCCGGACCATCGGCACGTTCCAGGCGGTCAAGCACCACGCGGCCAACATGCTGGTGGATGCCGAGCTGACCACCGCGGCCACCTGGGACGCCGCCCGCTCCGACGACCTCGACAGCGCCTGGTTCCCGGCGGCGGTCGCCGCGTCACACGCCGTGCGCGCGCAGGTCGCCAACGCGCAGAACAACATTCAGCTACACGGCGGAATCGGATACACGTGGGAGCACGACGCACACCTGTATCTGCGGCGCGCCCGCACCCTCGCGGCGCTGCTGAGCGACGGCGCGGACCCGCTGGCCGACATCGTCGAGGCGCAGCGCAGCGGGCAGGCCCGCGGCGCCACCTTCACGCTGCCCCCGGAGGCCGACGAGTACCGGCAGGCCGCCCGCAGCGCGGTCGCCGAACTGCGCGCGCTGCCCGAGGACCGCCGTCGCGACTTCCTGGTCGACTCCGGCTATCTGGTGCCGCACTGGCCGAAGCCGTGGGGCCGCGGGGCGGGCACGTTGGAGCAGTTGGTGATCGAGGAAGAGTTCCGCGACGTGAAGGTTCCGGACATGGGCATCACCGGATGGGTCACGCTGACGATCAGCCAGGCCGGCACCGACGACCAGCGGGAACGCTGGGTGGAACCGGTGCTGCGCGGAGAGACCATGTGGTGTCAGCTGTTCTCCGAACCCGGCGCCGGGTCCGATGCCGCGGCGGTGCGCACGGCGGCCAAGCGGGTGGACGGGGGCTGGCGGGTCACCGGTCAGAAGGTCTGGACCAGCCTCGCGCACCTGTGCCAGTGGGGCCTTGCCACTGTCCGCACCGATCCCGACGCCCCCAAGCACGCCGGGGTGACGATGATGGCGATCGACATGAAGGCCGACGGAGTGACGGTGAATCCGCTCCGCGGCATCACCGGCGACAGCCACTTCAACGAGGTGTTCTTCGACGACGTCTTCGTGCCCGACGCCGACGTGGTCGGCGACGTCAACCGCGGCTGGCTGGTGGCCCGCGCCACCCTGGGCAACGAGCGGATCTCGATCGGCGGCGGGTCGGGCGCGCCCACCGGATTCAGCGCCGACGACCTGATCACATTGCTGGACAGCGCACCCGCGGACGTCGCCGCCGCCCGGACGCGGCGGGCGGGTGAGGTGATCGCGGCCGGCCACACCCTGCGGCTGCTCAACCTGCGCCGGGCCAGCCGAGCCATCGCCGGGGCGGAGCCGGGCCCGGAGGGCAACGTCACCAAACTGCTGGTGGCCGAGCACTCACAGTGGCTGACCGAGCTGGGCGTGGAACTCGCGGGCACCGCGGCCGTCACCGGCGCCACGCCTGCACTGACCACCGGCTACCTCGGCAACCGGGCGATGACCATCGCCGGCGGCACGTCGGAGATCACCCGCAACACCATCGCCGAGCGGATCCTCGGCCTGCCGCGCGATCCGCTGATCAAGTAGCAGGTGCTCGGGTCGGATTACGGCGCGGCGACGCTGGTAATACTGAGCGGATGCGCAAGCCGTCCGCCGAGTCCCTCGTGCACTTCCACCCGGACCTGCGCAAGGCGGCCAAGTACGTCCCGAAGCAGATCGTCACGCCGGTGACCCTGCCGCTGCTGCGCGCCGTCACCCGCATGCAGCCCAAGCGCACCCCGAAGGGTGTAGAGGAGTTGACCCTGCACTCCGGCATCCGGCTGCGGCTCTACCGGCCGGCCGGCGTCACGGGCAACACGCCGGCACTGCTGTGGATGCACGGCGGCGGCTACGTCCTCGGCACCCCGGCGCAGGACGACGACCTGTGCCGGCGCTACGCCGCCGAACTCGGCATCACGGTCGCGTCGGTGGACTACCGGCTCGCCCCCGAACACCCCTATCCCGCCGCGCTCGACGACTGCTACGCAGCGCTGCAGTGGCTGGCCGGGCTGCCCGCCGTGGACCGCGACCGGGTGGCCATCGCCGGCGGCAGCGCGGGCGGCGGACTGGCCGCGGCGCTGGCGCTGCTGGCCCGGGACCGCGGGGAGATCCCGCTGGTGGCGCAGCTGCTGATCTATCCGATGGTCGACGACCGCACCGTCGAGCGCGACGACCTCGACAACCCCGGACACCGGCTCTGGAACCAGTGGAGCAACCGGTTCGGCTGGGACGCCTACCTCGCCGACGCCGACCGTGACGTCGCGGTGCCCGCGCGCCGCGACGATCTCGAGGGCCTGCCACCGGCCTGGCTGGGAGTCGGCACGCTCGACCTGTTCCACGACGAGGGTCTCGCCTACGCCGAACGACTGCGCGCCGCCGGAGTGCCGTGCGACGTCGAGGTGGTGGAGGGGGCGTTTCACGGGTTCGATGCCATCGTCCCCAAAGCCGATGTCGCCGTTGAGTTCTTCGAGAGCCAGTGCGAGGCGCTGCGGAAGGCGTTCGACATCGCGGCCTGACCCACCGGACCGGCTTTGACGGGCGTGCGGTGTGCCCATAGCGTGACCGGATGCACGACGACGGGATCATCACCGACGACATCCACGTCGCGCGCCTGGCGATCCCGCACTTCGAGCTCGCACCGGACTCGGCGCTGCGACTGCTCAACCTGTCGGAGAACGCCACCTACCTGGTCGACGACGAGGGCACCGGCGTCACCTCCGTGCTGCGGGTGCATCGCCGGAACTATCACCGGCCGTACGAGATCGAGTCCGAGCTGGACTGGCTCGCCGCGCTGCGCCGTGATGACTCCGGAGTCGCGGTGCCCACGGTGCTGCCCGCCCGCGATGGGCGCCGGATGGTCACCGTCGACGTCGACGGGACACCGCGGCACGTCGTGCACTTCGCCCTCGTACCCGGCGCGGAACCGGACGAGGCCACGGTCACCGCGGACGACTTCCGCACGCTGGGCCGCATCACCGCGGCGCTGCACGACCATTCCCGATCCTGGCGGCGCCCGGCGGGTTTCGGCCGCTTCACCTGGGACTGGGAGAGTTCGCTCGGGGCGGGCGCCCGCTGGGGGCACTGGCAGCAGGCCGCCGGTGTCGGGCCTGCTGAGCACGCAATGCTGGACCGGGCGCAGGACGTCCTGCACCACCGCCTCACGGAGTACGGCGCCGGACCCGACAGATTCGGCCTGATCCACGCCGACCTGCGGCTGGCCAACCTCATCGTCGACGGGTCCGACACCACCGTCATCGATTTCGACGACTCCGGGTTCAGCTGGTACTTCTATGATTTCGGCGCCGCGGTGTCGTTCATCGAGGACGATCCGGCGCTTCCCGAGTGGCAGGACGCCTGGGTCGCCGGCTACCGGAGCCGACGACCGATGACGGCTGCCGACGAGGAGATGCTGCCGTCGTTCGTCATGCTGCGACGCCTGAAGCTGCTGGCATGGATGAGCACCCACACCCACTCGAAAGAGTCACGCACCAAGGCCATCACCTACGCGCGGGGCAGCTGCGTCCTGGCGGAGCGCTATCTGTCGTCGAACGGTCTGCGGCTCCACTGACTCGTGTACACCACCTCGCCGCCGACGACCGTGGCGGCGACCAGGTCGGCGTCCAGCGCATCGAGCACCTCGCGCGGTGACGCGGCGAGCACGCAGAGATCGCCGGGCTGACCGGGCGCCACCCAGCGCGGCACAGACGGCTGCTCCGCCGATCCGTGGAACAAGCTCAACGCTGTTGCCGCGGTGACACGTTCGGCAGGGTTCAGGACGGCGCCCGCCGGTGTCTCGCGGTGCACGGCCGCTCGCATGGCCGCCCACGGGTCGCCACTGCCGAACGGTGAGTCGGTGGACAGCGCCACCCCGACCCGCGACTCCAGCAGCGAACGCAGCCGCCACAGCTGCGGGAGTTCGTCGGCCGGGACGTCGACGAGGTACTGATCGCCCCGTTCGGCGACGAAGTTCGGTTGTGTCACGACGGTGAGCCCGAGTTCGGCGAGGTCGGCCAGGCAGTCGTCGGGCACCACGGCCGCGTGCTCGATGCGGTCGCCCGGACGCGTTCCGGCGGCGCGCAATGCGGCGATGGTGACGACGAGCTGGGCGGCGGTCACACAATGCACCGCGACAGGGGTGCCGCCGGCGTGGCGGGCGGCGACCCAGCGGGTCAACTCGTCGAGGTCGAGGCCGTCGTCGTGCAGGATGCGTTTCCCGGGCGCCAGCACGTGCACCCTGACCGCGAGTTCGCCGCGACGATGCGCGTCGCGCAGGCCGACGACATCGTGTTCCGTGAGATCCGGTGTCGCGTCGGTGATCCCGGTGACACCCCAGGACGTGAGCCGGCGTGACACCCCGGCCAGGGTGGCGCCGCGGCGCTCCGGCGCCCAGCTCGGATCGGCGCTGCGCAGCACGCCGTCGGGATGATCGGCCATGCCGACGCGTCGCAGGCCTGCGGTGTTCAGCGTCCACAGCACCCCGCTGCGGTGCTGCACCCGCACCGGCACCGGCGGCGCCACCGCGTCCAGCGCATCCCGGTCGAGCGGGCCCGCGACGGCCTCGTGGTAGCCGACCGCCCGGATCCAGCCATCGGCATCGGGGACGGCACCCGCCAGGGCATGCGCGAGGCCGTCGCGGCCGCGCACGTCGGCCGGACCGACCCGCAGCGAATCCGCCGCCGCCGCTGTCGAATGCAGATGCACGTGATGGTCGTGCAGGCCGGGAATCACCGTGCCACCCGCGACGTCGAGCACCGTCTCGTCCGGTCGGGCCGTGAGTCCAACGGCCATGTCGAGGATCTGATCGCCGACCCGGATGTCGGTGGGCGTGCCGTCGAGCAGCACGGCCCGGGTGATCAGCACGGCGCAGGCCGCCGTCGGGCAACCATGCGGGCGACGGCCGCGTTGTCGGCGCCCAACCCGGCGGCCCGGCCCGGCGACGGCGGCGCCGCGGCCTGCACCTGCACAGCAGGGCTGGCCGCAGTGGCGTAGCAGGCGGCCACCGCAGCCATCGACATCTCGACGAGTTCACCGCCGCCGCGCCCCAGCGACTCGGCCACCGCCAGCGCGCCATGCAGGCCCGTGAGCGGATCGGCGATGGCGTCGCCGCAGAACTCCGGACCGTCGGCGCCCGCGACCACCAGCCCGCCGGAGACGGCGGCGTCGTCACCGAATGCCACCCGGTCGGCGCACTCACCGGCGGTCCCGTGGCCGGTGATCCGCAGCCACACCCGGCCGTCGCGCCCGTCGATGTCCTGCGGCCCGAGGGCGCGGCGGCGCAGCGCCGCCGGGCGCGATCCCTCGATCACCACGTCGGCGGCACCGAGCAATCCCTCGAGCTCCGCGGGCTCATCGAAATCAACCGCGTACGAGAGCTTTCCGTGATTCATCCAGTCGAAGAACGCCGGCGCTCCGGCGCGGGTGCCGTCCGGGCGGCGCGGACTCTCCACCTTGACCACGGTCGCGCCGGCCTGCGCGAGCAGCCGCCCGCACAGCGGGCCGGCCCACATCGACGACAGGTCGACCACCAGCAGGCCGGGGATCGTCCGCGGCGATGCCCGCCGGCCGAGCGGACGCACCACGGGTGAGGCCGCCGGAGTCTCACCGAGGACGGCGGCGGGCAGGCCGAGCAGGCGGGCGCGTGCCACCGCGTCGGCGGCGCTGCGGCGTGCCGCCCATGCGGTGATCGCCGGCCACGAATCCGGCTCCAGCGCATCGGTTTCCAGTAGGGCGGGCACGGCGTCGAGGTCGTCGCGACGGGACAGGGTGAGGGCGCACCAGCCGTCACCGGTGGGCAGTAGCCGGGTCGCACCGCCGGCGGACACCCGGCCGCCTGCGGTCAGGCCGAGCAGCGCCGCCCGGCCGGTGAGGATCTCGTCGGCGTCGACGGCGACACCGAGCCACGTCGCGACCGCGGCCGCCGTCTCGCGGGCACGGGTGAGCACCGCTGCCGGGATCGCGAGCGCAGTCACGCCGCCATTGTCCCGCGGGCTAGAACTGCAGGGCGGTGAAGCGCCAGTCCAGCACCTGGCGATCCGCGCCGCCGTCCGGTTCGACCGCGTACACCAGCGACCGCAGCCGGTAGACCCCGCCGCGACCCTCCGGCGCGGGGATCGCGCCCTCGACGTGCAGTTCGCTGTAGAGCGTGTCACCCTCCTGCACCGGCCCGGTGTGGTCGCAGGACTCCCAGCCGAGCACCGTCACCAGGTCGGGCAGCGCCCGTGTCGCCTGCGCCAGCGCGAGACCGATGGTGTGCCCGCCGTACACCAGGCGGCGTCCACTCACCCGCGAGTCATGATGCGTCGCAGCGATGTTCAGTGACAACCGGGCGAGTTCCGGGGCGCTGCTGACGACGTCCGCGGTGCCGTGCAGCACCTGTCCGGCCAGCCCGGCGTCGAACCGGGCACCGGGCACCCGGGCACGGAAGGCGTCGGCGTCCCAGGCAGCGGTCGGATCCGGCGCGGGCGCCATGTCGGCGCCGACGGCCGACAGATCGTCGGCGTGGCCGGTCTCGCCCGCACCCTCGGACAGCGGCAGCATCGCGCACCGGTGGAAGTCCAGCACCAGACGGCCGAGCTGGTCGACGGTCGTCATCCGGAGCGCCGCCAGACCGGTCGGCGCCCGGCCCGCCCTCGCCGAGTTCTGCCGCAGACCCACCACCTCGGTGCGGGTGAACAGGGTGTCGCCGATGACGGGATACCGGTGGAACACCAGGCCGCGGTAGAACAGATTGGCCTTCACCCGGTGGGTGGCCAGCGTGGACTGCCCGATCGCCACGTCGCACACCAGCGCCGGGTGGGCGATCGGCGCGGTGGCGCCGGTGACGGCGGTGGCCAGTTCGGCGTCGAGTGTCAGCCGCAGCCGGTCGCCGATGATCGAGTGGTGCACGGCGGCGGTGCCGGGCGTCAGCGTCATCGACGGCGCCGAGTCGAACACCTCGCCGACGTGCAGATCGTCGAAGTAGGGGCCGCCCTCGATTTGGCCGTACAAAGTCACAAGGCGTCATGCTGGCAGTGCAGCAATGGGTGTGTCAATATGGCCGTACATATGACCGAAGAAGAGAAACTCCTCGTCGAGACGGTGCGCGCCTTCGTCGACCGGGAGGTCAAGCCGACCGTCCGCGAGACCGAGCACGCCAACGACTACCCCGCGGCGTGGATCGACCAGATGAAGCGGATCGGCATCTACGGCCTGGCCATCGCCGAGGAGTACGGCGGTTCCCCGGTGTCGATGCCCTGCTACGTCGAGGTCACCCAGGAGCTGTCCCGCGGATGGATGAGCCTCGCGGGCGCGATGGGCGGGCACACCGTGGTCGCCAAGCTGCTCGCGCTGTATGGCACGGAGGAACAGAAGCGCACCTATCTGCCGCCGATGGCGAGCGGCGAGATCCGCGCGACGATGGCGTTGACCGAACCCGGCGGCGGTTCCGACCTGCAGAACATCTCCACCGGCGCCGTCCGGGACGGCGACGACCTGGTGATCAACGGCACCAAGACCTGGATCAGCAACGCCCGCCGCTCCGGCCTGATCGCCCTGCTGTGCAAGACCGATCCGAACGCCGAGCCGCGCCACCGCGGCATCTCGGTGGTGCTCGTCGAGCGCGACACCCCCGGTCTCACGGTGTCGCGCGATCTCCCCAAGCTGGGATACAAGGGTGTCGAGTCGTGCGAGTTGTCCTTCGACGACTGCCGGGTGCCCGCGTCGGCCGTGCTGGGCGGCACCCCCGGCCACGGCTTCGCGCAGATGATGAAGGGTCTCGAGACCGGCCGCATTCAGGTGGCTTCCCGGGCGCTGGGTGTGGCGACCGCGGCGCTCGAGGACTCGCTGCGCTACGCCCAGGAGCGCGAGAGCTTCGGCAAGCCGATCTGGAAGCACCAGTCGATCGGCAACTACCTGGCCGACATGGCGACGAAACTCACCGCCGCCCGCCAGCTCACCCGCTATGCGGCCGAACGCTACGACAGCGGCGAACGCTGCGACATGGAGGCGGGGATGGCCAAGCTGTTCGCCTCCGAGGTGGCAATGGAGATCGCGCTCAACGCGGTCCGGATCCACGGCGGCTACGGCTATTCCACCGAGTTCGACGTCGAGCGCTACTTCCGCGACGCGCCACTGATGATCGTCGGTGAGGGCACCAACGAGATCCAGCGCAACGTCATCGCCGGCCAGCTCGTCGCGCGGGGCGGGATCTGACGAGTTGACCGCGCCGGCATACCGACTGCTGCGCGACCGGCTGCGCGACGAGATCGCCGCGGGTCGCTACCGCAACGGTGTGCGGCTGCCCACTGAGTCCGAACTCGTTGCGCGCGAGCGGTTGTCGCGCCAGACGGTGCGCCGGGCGTTCCAGGACCTGGTCGCCGAGGGGATCGTGTACCGGGTGCCCGGGCGCGGCACCTATGCCAGCGACTCCGCGCGCCGCTACCTGCGGCAGCTGGGCTCCATCGAGGACCTGATGAACCTGTCACAGGACACCACCATGGAGGTGCTGAACGGGTTGTCGCGCCGGGTGGACGTGGCGGCCGCGAGCCGGCTGCGCCTCGACAACGACGCGGTGCACACCGTCACGTTCCGCCGTCTGCATGACGGGGTTCCGTTCGTCGCCACCACGGTGCACCTGCCCGAATCGGTGGCCGCCTCCGTCGCCGGCGTCGGCGCGCTGACGACCGGATCCGCGGGCACGCACACCGTCATCGGACTGCTCGAGCCGCATCTTCGCGAGCCGATCGTCGAAGCGGCGCAGTCGATCACCGTCGCCGAGGCCGATGCGGCGGTGGCCGACGCGGTGAACTGTGCACCCGGCCATCCGATGCTGCGGGTCGACCGGCTCTACTCCGACAGTTCCGGGCGCCCGGTCGAACTGGCGATCAGCCACTTCCTGCCCGAGCAGTACACGTACCGCGTGACGCTGCGCCGCTCCGGATTGTGATTTCGGCGCGCTGGCCGACGCTGAGCGAACGTCAGCGCGCCGAAATCGCTCAGACGGCGTGGGTTGCGGCGATGCTGCCGAGCAGGACCAGGGCGTCGGCGCTCGGGCTGCCCGGCTCCGCGTCGTAGACCACGAGCTCCTGCCCCGGGGCGGACCGCACGTCGAACGTCTGCATGCTCAGCGTCAGCAGGCCGACCTCCGGGTGGCGGAACCGCTTGACCGCCAGACACTTCCGCCGGGCGTCCTGCCGACCCCACAGCGTCCGGAACTCCTCGCTGGCGTCGAGCAGCTCGGTCAGCACCGCCCGCGCGTGCGGGTCGTCCGGGGCGGCGCCGTAGCCCATCCGGAACCCGGCGACCGAGTCGGCCGCGACGGCATGCCAGTCGGCGTAGAAGTCACGGGCCCGCGGATCGGTGAACACCAGCCGCATCAGGTTCCCCACCGCGCCGAACTCGCCGAACAGCGCCTCGGCGAGCGCGTTCACTGCCAGCACGTCGTAGGCCCGGTTGTAGACCAGCGCAGGGTTGTTCGGCCAGGCGTCCATCAGCCGCAGCAGCCCGGGGTCGACGCGGTCGGTCACCCGCGCGTGCTGCTCCCGCGGGGCGAGGCCGGCCAGCCGGAACAGATGCCTGCGGCCGTCGTCGTCGAGCCGCAGCGCCGCCCCGAGCGCCTCCAGCACCTGCACCGACGGCGAACGCTCCCGGCCCTGTTCGAGGCGGCTGTAGTAGTCGACGCTGACACCCGCCAGCATCGCCACCTCCTCGCGGCGCAGCCCGGGAACCCGCCGGACGCCGCTGCTGGTCAGACCCGCTTCGGCGGGGCTGATCGCGGCCCGACGCCCCTTGAGGTAGTCACCCAACTCGGCCATCGTGCCAGCCTAGATCCGCCGTGGGCGTCAGGCAGGGTGCAGTACACCCTGGCTGACCGGCATGGCTGGCACGATGCTGGACGCATGACCGATTCGAAGATCATTCTCGTCACCGGCGCCAGCAGCGGCATCGGTGAAGCCGTCGCCGCACGCCTGGCCGCCGAGGGCCATCACGTCATTGCGGGCGCCCGGCGGGAGGACCGCCTCGCCGACCTCGCGCGCCGCATCGAGCAGGACGGCGGCAGCATCGAGGTCCGCCGCCTGGACGTGACCGACCGTGCCGACGTGGCGGCGTTCGTCGACGCCGCGGTGGCCGCCCACGGCCGGGTGGACGTCGTCGTCAACAACGCGGGCGTGATGCCGCTGTCGCGGCTGGACGCACTGCTCGTCGACCAGTGGGACCGGATGATCGACGTGAACATCCGCGGGCTGTTGCACGGCATCGCCGCCGCGCTCCCGCATTTCCAGCGGCAAGGCAGCGGCCACTTCATCACGGTTGCGTCCGTCGGCGCGCACGAAGTGGTGCCGACCGGCGCGGTGTACTGCGCCTCGAAGTTCGCGGCCTGGGCCATCACCGAGGGTCTGCGACTGGAGGTCGACCCGTCGATCCGGGTGACGACCGTGTCGCCGGGCGTGGTCGAATCCGAGCTCGCGGACTCGATCACCGACCCGACGGCGGCGGGCGCGATGCAGGAGTACCGGGCCGACTCGATCCCGCCCGACGCGATCGCCCGCGCGATCTCCTATGCCATCGGCGAGCCCGCCGACGTGGATGTCAACGAGCTGATCATCCGGCCCGCACGGCAGCGCTGACGGGCGATCCGGTGACGGTGCGGCGGCGTCATCCGTCATAGGCTTGTCGGGGCGGCGCACGGTGCGCGCCAGACGGGTGCGGAGGAAAGCGTGACGTCCAACATCTCGGTGCTCGCCGCCGCCACCGACGTCGGCGAGATGGTCGGCTATGCCGTGATCCCCATCATCGGCCTGGTCCTGCTGATCGTCGGGCTCGTCAAGCGAAGCAAATCGGGCTCACCGCAACCCAACCCGCCGTACGGCTGGGCGCCGGGCCAGGCGCCCTACGGCAGTCAGCCGCCACCGCCCGGCGGCTACCCCGGCTACCCGCAGCAACCCGGCTATCCGCCGCCCCACCCCCAGCAGCAGCCCTACTTCGCACCGGGCATGCAACCGCCGTACCCGCCGCCCGGCTACCCGCCGTTCGCGCCGAAGCCGAAGAAACAGGGCACCGGCCTGATCGTCGCCGGTGCGATCATCCTGGCCCTCGGACTGCTGGGAAACATCGGCCGGCTGGCGACGTCGTCGTCGCCCAACTCGTCGTCGTCCGAGCGTTCCTCGTCGTCGGCCTCGTCGACGACGGCGCGCAGCGACGACGGGCTGGACGTCGGCGACTGCGTCATCGACATCCCCGCGACCGGCCCTTTCGAGGTCGTCGACTGCTCGAACCCCGCTGCCCAGCTCGAACTGGGCGCCATCGAGGGGCCCGACCAGTGCCCCGACGGCCCCGCCAGCCTGGGCGCCTATCTCTACCAGCCCACGTCCGCCGGCAGGACCAGGTGCTTCCTCCCCAACTTCGAGGAGGGCAACTGCTTCCGGGTGGACTCGGTGCAGACGATGTTCAACAAGGTCGACTGCACGGACCCCAACGCCGCGGGCAAGGTCGAGACGCGCCTTGACAGCAACGACCCCGGCGCGTGCACGCCGCCGGCGAGGGCGCTGGCCTTCCCGGAACCCGCCCGCACCTACTGCCTGACGCAGCACAGTCACACCTGACGCGCCGCTGATCGGGTGCCGTCCTACCGGTGGGCGGCGATCTCGTCGACGAGGCCCCAGTGCAGGGCGGTGGCGGGGTCGACGGTGTAGCCGGTGAGGAACAGGTAGGCGGTGCGCCACCGTCCGATGCGGCGGGTGATGCTGACGGTGCCACCCGCCCCGGGAATGAGGCCCAGTTGCAGTTCCGGCAGCCCGATCACCGACTGCGGATGTGCGGTCACCCGTCCGCAGTACGCGGCCATTTCCAGTCCGCTGCCGAGCACCTGACCGTGCACCTCGGCCCGCAGCGCCGGCCCGAGGCGGCGGCGCAACTCGTCGAGCATCAGCGCGGGGCTGTGCCGGGTGCGGGCCAGGTGCGCGTCGGCCGGATCGGTGAACGAGCCGAACTCGGCCAGATCGCCGCCGCTGCAGAATGAGGGGCCGTTGCCGGACAGCACGACCTCGGTGACGGACGGGTCGAGCCGGGCGATCTCGAGCGCCTCGAGCAGCGCGGCCCGTGCGTCGGTGGAGAAGGCGTTGTGCCGGCCGGGCCGGTTGAACCGCACCCGCAGCGTGTCCTCCCTGCGTTCCGCCAGTACCGGATCGGGCAGCGCCGGTGGGGTTTCGGGTCCGCGCGCGGCGAGCCAGGCCTGGAACTCGGCGCTGCCCTGCAGCGTCGAGTACGCGAGCGACTCCGCGATCAGGCCGGCGTAGGCGGGCGCCGCGACGTCCACAGCCCGCAGCACATCGTCCCCGACCTCGGCCGCATGCGGCCAGGTGCGGCAGCGCTGGTCCAGATCGGCGAGGGTGCGCTGCACCGACGGCACCGCCACCGCGCGGCGGTCCTCACAGGGCCGCTCGGTGAGGGTGAATGTGGCTCGCTGCAACCAGTATTCGGCGCCCGGCGCGGTCAGGTCGCCGGTCGCGACGACGACGCCCGTCGGTTCCGCGTAGTCCAGGTCCGGCGGGTCCGACAGGTCGACGACGCGCATCAGCCGGAGTATTTCGCGATCAGCTCCTGCTTGTACAGCTTGCCGGTGTCGGTGCGGGGCAGCTGGGCCTCGAACGAGATGGACCGCGGACACTTGTAGTGCGCCAGGCGGTCCCGCAGCCAACCGAGCAGCTCCTCGGCGAACGCCTCGGTCGCGTCGGCCGGATCGACGGTCTGCACCACCCCTTTGACGCGCTGACCCATCTCGTCGTCGGGCACACCGAACACCGCGGCGTCCATCACCTTCGGGTGGGTGACCAGCGTGTTCTCCGCCTCCTGGGGGTAGATGTTCACCCCGCCGGAGATGATCATGTGGTGCCGCCGGTCGGTGAGGTACAGGTATCCCTCCTCGTCGAGGTACCCGATGTCTCCGACTGTCACCCAACCCTTTTCGTGCCGCGACGCCGACGTCTTGTCCGGGTCGTTGAGGTATTCGAAGGAGTTGCCGCCCTCGAAGTAGATCTCGCCGGCCTGCCCCGGCGGCAGCTCGTTGCCGTCCTCGTCGAGGATGTGGATGGCGCCGCTCATCGGCTTGCCGACGGAGCCGGGGTGGGCCAGCCATTCCTCGGCGCTGATGAGCGTCGACCCGTGTGCTTCCGAGGAGGCGTAGTACTCGTCGACGATCGGGCCCCACCAGTCGATCATCTGCTTCTTGATCTCCACGGGGCAGGGCGCCGCGGCGTGCATCACCCGCTTGAGGCTGGAGACGTCGTAGCTGTTGCGCACGGACTCCGGCAGCTTCAGCATCCTGGTGAACATCGCGGGCACGAACTGCCCGTGGGTAACGCGGTGGCGCGCGATGGCGTCGAGACAGCCCTCGGCGTCGAACTTCTCCAGCACGACGGTGGTGATGCCGCCGGCCTGGATCTGCATCGACCACACCGACGGCGCCGTGTGGTACAGCGGTGCCGGACTGAGGTAGACGGCCTCGGGGTCGAGCCAGAAGGAGACCAGCGCGGCCATCATGCCGGGCACCTCGGACGGCGGCAGGTGCGGGAGTTGGCGTTTGATGCCCTTGGGCCTGCCGGTGGTGCCGGAGGAGTACTGCAGCAGGTCGCCTTCGATCTCGTCGGCGATCGGTGTGTCGGGTTGCCCGGCAACGCCTTCGGGATAGCGGGTCCAGCCGTCGAGGTCGGCGTCGGCGATGAGCAGCACGGCGGGCAGGCCGCGCGGCAGGTGCTCACCGAGTTCCGCGCAGGTCTCGCGCAGCGCCGCCGATCCGATGACGGCCTTGGCGGCGCTGTTGTCGATGATGTAGGCCGCCTCGGCCGCGGTCAGGTGGGTGTTGATCGGCACGTAGTACAGGCCGCTGCGGCGTGCCGCCCACATGACGGCGTGCATGTGCTCGTTGTTCTCCATCAGGATGGCGACGGCGTCGCCCTCCTGCAGGCCGTTGGCGCGGAAGTGGTGCGCCAGCCGGTTGGCCCGTGCCTCGAGGTCGTCGAAGGTGATGACGGTGCCGGACGGGTGGAGAACGATCGCCGGCTTACCGGTGCCGACATGCTCGCGGATCTGCATGGACAGACTCTACGACGCCCGTACTTGACGGGTGTCAAGTGGGCGGCCCAAATGTGCCGAAACCCGAGGGCGGGGGGTTAAGCAGACCTACGATGAACCGCCGGGGAATGGGGGTTCTGAGGTGTGCCCATGACGACGTCCACGCCCTCGGCTGTGCTCTCCTTCCTCTTCACCGACATCGAGGGCTCGACGCGCCGGTGGGAGGCAGACGCAGAGGAGATGCGGGGCGCGCTCGCCGAGCACGACGCCGTGCTGCGGGACGCCGTGACCGCCCGCGGCGGTGAGGTGTTCAAGCACACCGGCGACGGCGTGTGCGCGGTCTTCGGCTCACCGCGAGCCGCTGTCGACGCCGCCGTCGCCGCACAGCGGGCGCTGGACCTGCCGGTGCGGATGGGCATCGCGACCGGCGAGGCCCAGCAGCGCGACGGCGACTACTTCGGCCCGGTGCTCAACCGGGTGGCCCGGCTGATGTCCGCGGGGCACGGCGGACAGATCCTCCTGGACGGCGCCGCCTCGGGCCTCGTCGGCGACGCCGACCTGATCGTTCTGGGCAAGAAGCGGTTACGGGACATCGCCGCACCGGTCGAGGTGTTCCAGGTGTGCGCGGACGGGCTGGCGACCGACTTCCCGCCGCTGCGGTCCCTTGACGCCGCCCCGGGCAATCTGCGCGTGCCACCGACGAGTTTGATCGGACGCGACGAAGAGTTGAGCGCGATTGCTGCGACACTCCGCAAGCATCGGCTCGTGACCCTGACCGGCGTCGGCGGCGTCGGGAAAACCCGCCTCGCGCTGGAGGTTGCGGCGCGATCGGTGAGCGACCACCCCGACGGTGTCTGGGTCGTCGAGCTGGCTGGGGTCAGCGATTCCAACGCCGTCGCTGAAGCGGCTGCCGCCATATTGGGGTTCGTCCAGCAACCCGGGATGACAGTGGCGGAAAGTGTCGCCGTCGCACTCGAAGGACGGTCCAGGATGCTCGTACTGGACAACTGCGAACACGTTCTGAACGCTGCGGCGGACCTCGTCGAGCTGATTCTGAGCCGATCGGCGACCGTGCGCATCCTGGCAACCAGCCGCGAAGGCCTGCAGGTCGCCGACGAACAGATCCACCAGGTGTCCCCGCTCGGAATGCATCCGAGCGATTCGTTGGCAGTCGAGTTGTTCGTCGACCGCTCCCGCGCCGCAGCACCTGGAGCACACGTGAGTGCCGCCGACGAGGCTGTCGCCGACATCTGCCGCCGCCTCGACGGGATACCTCTCGCGCTGGAACTCGCGGCCTCACGCCTCCAGTCGATGACCGTCCTCGAGCTGCGCGACCGCCTCGATGACCGGTTCCGACTCCTGATCGGGTCCCGTCGCGCGAGCCCGCGGCACCACACGCTGTCGCACGCCGTGCGCTGGTCCTTCGACCTGCTCGACGACGACCAGCAGCGGGCGTTGGCGAGGTGCTCGGTGTTCGCCGGTGGATTCGACCTGTCTGCAGCAAATGCCGTGACGGCGACCGGTGACGAGGTGACCACTTTGCATGTGCTCGATGCACTCGTGCGCAAGTCACTGCTGATCGCCGACCGTTCCGGTGAGCGGACGCGATATTCGATGCTGGAAACGATCCGTCAGTTCGGCGAGGACGAATTGCGGGGCCGCGGTGAAGCCGATGATGTTCGGACAGCCCATGCACGACACTTCGCCGGCCTCGAGGCGGATGTGCTCACGCGATGGGACGGACCGGCACAGGTGGAGGTCTACCGCTGGTACGAAACGGAATTGGCGAATCTCCGCGCGGCGTATCGCTTCGCGGCGGATCGCGGCGACCTCGACGCCGCCGCGACCATCGCCGTGTATGCGGCGTTCATCAGCGGTTGGATGGAACAGCACGAACCGGCACGGTGGGCCGAATCGCTCCTGGGCGCGGCCAGAGCCGCTGATCATCCACGGCTCGGCCAGCTCTGTGTTGCGGCCGCCGCGTGCTATCGCACGGGTCGGCTCACTCAGTCCGTCGAGTACGCCGACGCCGCCATTGCGCTGATGGACGGCGCCCGCTTCCTGCGCTCTCCATTTGGAATCGAACCCACAGCACTCGGCGGCACCTACATCACGGTGGGTTCGACGAAGCGCTGGGTCGAATTGTGCCGCAACACGACTCCCACCGGCGAGGGTGCTGATGCCTTCAATCAGGGGTCACTGGTCATCGCACTACTGACAAACGGGCAAGTCGAGGAGGCCGAGCGTGCGTGCGATCAACTGTTGGCCTACGTCGAGTCCACCGACAACCCGTGTGCCCGTGCATACGGATTGCTCGCATACGGCTATGCCCGCCGGGTGAACGACGGCGCCGCCGCGTACGACGCGCTGCGGCGTGGCTTGTCGATCGCGATGGACAGCGGCAATCGGATGACAGAGCTGTACCTCGCTGTGAACCTCTCCACGCTGGCGGGCACCTACGGCGATGCCACTGATGCGCTCGACTTCCTCGCGTCGGCGATCAAGAGTTTCTACGATGCCGGCACCTACGCCCACATGGTCAGTCCGCTAGGGGTGCTTGGCGCACACCTGGGCCGCCTCGGACTGTCCGAGCAGGCAGCCGTCCTCATCGGGTTCGCCCAGACGGTCTTCGCGCGGGCCACCTTTCCCGAGGTGGATGCCACCGCCGAGCACCTGCATTCGGCGCTCGGCGACGACGAGTACGCCCGGCTCAACCGGCTGGGCGCGAACATGGCGAATTCCGCGATCGCGCAGTACGCCCTCGAGCAGATCGACCGGGCACGCACTCTCACCTAGCGTCGAGCGTGCAGCTACTCCGCTTCGGCGAGGCGGGTCTTCAGCGCGTCGAACTCGTCCTTGATGCCGGTCGGCAGCTTCTCGCCGACGAACTCGAACCACTCCTCGATCAGCGGCAGTTCCTTGCGCCACTCCTCGGGGTTGACGGCCAGCGCCTCGTCGACGTCGGCGGCGTCCACGTCGAGGCCCTCGAGGTCGAGGTCCTCGGCGGTGGGCACGATGCCGATCGGCGTGGTCTTGCCGTCCGCCTTGTGCTCGATGCGCTCGACGGCCCACTTCAGCACGCGGCTGTTCTCACCGAAGCCCGGCCACAGGAAGCGGCCGTTGTCGCCACGGCGGAACCAGTTGACGAAGAACACCGCGGGCAGCTTGGACTCGTCGGCGTTCTTGCCGATGTCGATCCAGTGCTGGAAGTAGTCGCCGACGTTGTAGCCGAGGAACGGCAGCATCGCCATCGGGTCGCGGCGGACGGTGCCCACCTTGCCCTCGGCGGCCGCGGTCTGCTCGGAACCCAGTGTGGCGCCGATGAACACACCGTGCTGCCAGTCGCGGGCCTGGGTGATCAGCGGGACGGTGGTCTTGCGACGGCCACCGAACAGAATCGCCGAGATCGGCACGCCCTGTGGGTCGTCCCACTCGGGGGCCAGCGTCGGGCACTGCGAGATCGGGGTGCAGTAGCGCGAGTTCGGGTGCGCCGCCTTGGTTTCCGTCTCACGCAGGACCCAGTCGTTGCCCTTCCAGTCGATCAGGTGGTCGGGCTCGCCCTCGAGGCCCTCCCACCACACGTCGCCGTCGTCGGTCTTGGCGACGTTGGTGAAGACGGTGTTGCCCTTCGCGATCGTCTTCATCGCGTTGGGGTTGGAGTCCCAGTTGGTGCCGGGCGCGACGCCGAAGAAGCCGAACTCGGGGTTGGTGGCGTAGAGCCGGCCGTCCTTGCCGAACCGCATCCACGCGATGTCGTCACCCACGGTCTCGGCGCGCCAGCCCGGGATGGTGGGCTGCAGCATCGCGAGGTTGGTCTTGCCGCACGCCGACGGGAACGCGGCGGCGATGTAGTAGGCCTTGTCCTCGGGCGAGATCAGCTTCAGGATCAGCATGTGCTCGGCGAGCCAGCCCTCGTCGCGCGCCATCGCCGACGCGATCCGCAGCGAGTAGCACTTCTTGCCCAGCAGCGCGTTGCCGCCGTACCCGGAGCCGAAGCTCCAGATCTCGCGGGTCTCGGGGAAGTGGGTGATGTACTTCGTGTCGTTGCACGGCCACGGCACGTCCTGCTGGCCCGGCTCCAGCGGCGCGCCGATCGAGTGCAGCGCCTTGACGAAGAAGCCGTCCTCACCGATCTTGTCCAGCGCGGCGGCGCCCATCCGGGTCATCGTGCGCATCGACACCACGACGTACTCGGAGTCGGTGATCTCCACCCCGAGCTTGGGGTCCTCGGAGTCCAGCGGGCCCATGCAGAAGGGCACCACCCACATGGTGCGGCCGCGCATGGAGCCGCGGTACAGGTCGGTCATGATGCCGCGCATCTCGGCCGGATCCATCCAGTTGTTCGTCGGGCCTGCGTCGATCTCCCGCTCCGAACAGATGTAGGTGCGCGACTCGACGCGGGCGACGTCGGAGGGATCCGACAGCGCCAGGTAGGAGTTCGGCTGCTTCTTGTCGTTCAGCTTCTGGAACGTGCCCGCCTCGACGAGCTGGGCCGCGAGGCGCTCGTACTCCTCCTGGGAACCGTCGGCGAACGCCACCCGGTCGGGCTGTGTCAGCTCGGCGATCTCCCGAACCCAGGCGAGCAGGCCCTGATGCTTGGTCGGTGCGGTGTCCAGACCCGGAATAGTCGCTGAGGTCATCTCTCGTCTCCTGCATCTTCTGCTGACGGGCGCTGCCGGACGCAGACCCCGACGCCGCCGAAACTACGAAATCAGTGGTGCCGCGGTCGTCCCTTGTAGTGAGGTTAACGTGGGTGACATACCCGGGGAAATTCTGGATCATGTCCGATCACTCACAGGAACGATTCAGAAAGAACGATTCAGCAGAGCTGGGCCGCGGTTGACCGATTCAGTTCTCGGCCGGATCCTCCGCGGCCACCGGTTCGGCACCGGACGGCGGCGGGCCGGACCCGTTCGGCTCAGCCGCGGGAGCCGATCCGTAGAGCTCGGTGCGCACGGCGTCGAGCGCCCGCTGCAGCGGCGGTGACCGTCGGTCGCGCAGCGCCGCCGCCCTGGCCGTGGCCACGGCGTGTTCGCGCAGTTCGGCGTCGATCGTCGCGATCTGCTGCCCGGCTGTGGCCGCCTCGGCCTCGTCGCGGGCGGTCGCCTGGGTGGTCAGCGCCGCCTCCGCGGCCAGCACCCTGGTCGCGACGAGCTCCTCGACCGCCGACCGCAGCGTGGTGGTGACCTCGCCGACCCAGCGGTCGAGCACCGCCCGGTCGTGCAGCAGCGCCCGGATGCCGACCACCCATACCGTCAGCAGCAGGCCCACCGCACCGCCCGCGACCACGCCGGCGATGGTCAGACCCGGCGCGACCCCGGCGAACAGTCGGCTGACGGCCAGCGCCACCCCGAGGCCGAAGCCTGCGCCGAGCAGCATCATCAGCACCGTCTCCAGGCGGCGGTTCTTCAGCGGTGGCGCGGGGAAGTCCGGGATCGGCGGGCGTGCGGCCGGCGCGGGCGGGGCCGACATATCGACCTCGGCCGCCACACCGGCGAGATGCTCGGTGATGCCCTCGTCGACCTCGGTGACGACGTCGGCGGCGCGGGCCCGTGCCTCGTCCTCGAAACCGGCCAGGCGGCGCCGGCTCAGAGCGGCGGCGTCCTCCTGCAGTTCGGCCCGCACCGACGTGCAGCGGTTGCGAGCGAAGTAGGCGAGCTGCACCTTGGCCTGCTGGATCTGGCTGCGCAGCGCGATGCCGCGCTCCGACTTCGCCAGCCTGCTGTCCCGGCGGATCTCCTCGCGCCTGCTGCGCAGCGCCGTCACCCGGGCCTCGCGGTCGGCGCCGACGCCGTCGGCGTGGTAGCGCCGGATCACCGCTTCCAGTCGACTCTCCCACGCCCGCAACCGGTTTCGCCGCTGCAGGTCGGGATCGGCGAGCCGCTGGCGGAGCAGCCCGACCACTTCATCGAGCCGCGATTCGCCGAGATCCGGCGCTGCTGCCACCCCCACCCACGGCATCTGCCGGTACCTGGGCGAGCGCTCGGCGAGCAGCGTCCGGTCAGCGGACAGCACGTCGCGCCAGTTGCGGTGCGCGTCGATCTTGGTCACCGCGCCCACCACCAGATCGGTGTAGTTCGACGCGAGTTCGACCAGCGTGCAATCGGATTCGGTGAGCGGCGCGCCCGCCGACACGGCGAACACCACGGCCGCGGGCGCCTTGCCGGGCGGCAGGTCGTCGGACTCGACGAAGGTGTGCTCGGGCAGCTCGCGGCGCAGCTCCGCGATCAGGCTGCTGGTGCCGGCCAGCCACGGTCCCGTCACCAGCACCACGTCGCTGCTCTCCACCCCGGGTGAGCTCAGTCCAGGGTCGATGGCCGCGACCACGGCGTCCGCCGCGGCGATCGGGTCGGCCGTCATCGGGCGTGCCGTCCGATGCCGAGCAGCCGCATCGACCCGTGACTGATGTCGGCGGCGCACTCGCGGTGCAGGGCGCTCACCGGCCCACGGCCGTACCGCCGCCACCGCACCGCGCGGCGCAGGTGGGCGGCCTGGTCGTCCGCCGGGTCGACGTCCAGCCCGGCGGCCGCGACGACGTCGACCGCGGCTGCCATCACGGCCAGCACCGTATCGTCCGCCGCCAGGAAATCGGACAGCGCGTCGTCGCCGGACCGCACGGCGAGCACCTGGAGCTCGGCCAGTGCGGAGCGCACCCGCCGGTAGCGCACCGGCGCGGCCAGCCGGTCGATCGCCGCGAGCACCTCGTCGATGCCGCTGAGCCGCCGCAGCATGCCGGGCAGCGCTTGCGGGTCGGCGCCCCGACCCAGCGCCAGCACCGCGTGCGCGATCCCGAACCGGTCCAGCGCAGCCAACATCCGCTCGCGCACCGCACGGTCGAGGTCGTGTCCGCCGTCGAGGAACGCGTCGGTCGAGCGCAAATCGGCGGGGTGATGGACCAGCACGTCGAGCGCCGCGACCAGTTCGGCGTCGAGTGCAGCGCAGGCGAGCAACCCGATGAGCGGCACTGTCGGCACGCCGGTGCGCGCGCGGCACTCGGTAGCACGCAGCTGCGCCCGCGCCACCGGCCCGCCGCCCGCGGCGCCGGACAGGTCGGCCTTGTTCAACACGATCAGCACCGGCACGCGCGCGGCGGCGAGCATCGCCGTGTCCTCCGGTTTGAGCGTCTCTGCGATCACCAGCACCGCGAGGTCGGCCGCACGGCCGTCCACGACGGACACACCGGCGGTCCGCAGCGCCGCGGCCACCGTGCGACGTCCCACTCCGCGGCGGCCCAGCACCTCGACCGACAACGGCGCGGTGAGCCCGGCGATGAGAGGGGCCAGGGCCGTCCGGCGGTCACCCGACCGTGCGGCGAAATCCGTCAGCGCGTCGGCGAAGATGGCGCGTCCCTTCCGGTGGTTCGGGCGTTGGTGCTCACGCCGATCGTGGCAGCTGCCGCGCCGCTTGGCGAACGCTTCGTCCCCAGGGCCCGGCCTGCGCCGACGTACCAGCCGAAGGCAACTGTTGGGTATCAATATGCACCACGAAGCGGGTACCCGAGATGTGATGAGCGACCATGGACGGATGCAAGCGCGCAGGTCCGACGTCGCGGGCACCCCGGCTCCGCACGACGCCACCGGCGCCCCGGCAGGCCACCCGTATCCGCGGGTGACGAGCTTCCGCTCCCGGCGTTCCGCGCTGTCCGGCGGTCAGCAGGCCGCCTGGGACCGGCTCTGGCCCGAACTGGGCGCCCAGGCCCGCGACGACGAGGGCCGGCCGGCCCCGCTGATCGACCTTCCGGCATGGTTCGGCCGGTCCGCGCCGGTGGTGCTCGAGATCGGCTGCGGCACCGGTACGTCGACACTGGCCATGGCTCAGGCCGAGCCGCATCTCGACGTCGTGGCGGTGGAGGTGTACCGCCGCGGGCTGGCCCAGCTGCTCAGCGCCGTCGACCGCGCCGACCCGCCGGTCACCAACCTCCGGCTCGTCCGCGGCGACGGTGTCGACGTGCTGGAGCACATGTTCGCCGGCGAGTCGCTCACCGGGGTGCGGGTGTTCTTCCCCGATCCGTGGCCCAAGGCCCGCCACCACAAGCGCCGCCTGTTGCAACCCGCGACGGTGGCCCTGATCGCCGACCGGCTGCGGCCCGGCGGGGTGCTGCACGCCGCCACCGATCACGACGGCTATGCCGAGCACATCGCCGCGGTCGGGGACGCTGAACCACTGCTGCGCCGGGTGAGCGTCGCGGGCCACGCCGAGCTGCCGATCTCGGTGCAGCGCCCGGTGACCAAGTACGAGCGCAAGGCGCTGGCAGGTCCTGACGTCACCGAACTGCTCTGGGAGAAGGCTTCGCGATGAGTCTCACCGAGGACGTCCCCGTCACGACCCCGCCACCGCCCGCGGGCCCGCCTGCGGGCAGCCAGCGGGTGCTGCTGGTGTGGGACGCGCCGAACCTCGACATGGGCCTCGGCTCCATCCTCGGCGGGCGGCCCACCGCCGCGCACCGGCCGCGGTTCGACGCGCTGGGCCGCTGGCTGCTCGGGCGCACCGCCGAGCTGTCGGCGCAGCTGGCCGACGGCGGCTCCGACGTCACCCTCGAACCCGAGGCCACCGTGTTCACCAACATCGCCCCGGGCAGCGCGGACGTGGTCCGGCCGTGGGTGGAGGCGCTGCGCAACGTCGGGTTCGCGGTGTTCGCCAAACCGAAGATCGACGACGACAGCGACGTCGACTCCGACATGCTCGCGCACATCGCGCTGCGCCGCGGCGAAGGGCTGGCCTCGGTGATCGTCGCCTCGGCCGACGGTCAGGCGTTCCGGCAGCCGCTCGAGGACATCGCCCGCGACGAGATCCCGGTGCAGGTGCTCGGCTTCCGCGAACACGCCAGCTGGGCACTGGCGTCCGACGCGCTGCACTTCCTGGACCTGGAGGACATCCCGGGGGTGTTCCGGGAGCCGCTCCCGAGGATCGGCCTGGATTCGCTTCCCGAGCAGGGCGCGTGGCTGCAGCCGTTCCGGCCGCTGTCTGCGCTGCTGACCTCTCGTGCATAGCGGCAGCCCGGTGCCGCGTCCCCCCGGACAGTCCCGACGTTAGGAGCTCGAGGTGTTCGCCTGGTGGGGTCGAATCGTCTACCGGTTCCGGTACATCGTCATCGCCGTCATGGTCGCGCTGTGCGCGCTCGGCGGGGTGCTCAGCCTCGACCTCGGCAAGCACGTCACCCAGAGCGGCTTCTTCGACGACGGCAGTGAATCGGTGCGGGCCTCGGTGCTCGCCGACGAGGTGTACGGCCGCGACCGGACCAGCCACGTGGTGGGCATCATCTCCGCCCCGGACGGCCGCAAGGTCGACGATCCGCAGTGGTCCAAGGAGATCACCGACCAGCTGAACGCGGTCAAGGCCGAGCACCCCGACCAGTTCCTCGAGTGGTACGGCTACCTGCGCGGATTCCCGGCGGCCCTCGCCACGCCGGACAAGGACCGGGCCTTCGTCTACATCACCCTCAAGGGCGACAACGACGACACCGTCCTCAACAACTACAAGGAGATCGAGCCCGACCTGCAGAGGGTCGACGACGGCAACATCAAGCTGGCCGGCCTGAACCCACTGGCCAACGAGTTGACGGGCACCATCGCCAAGGACCAGAAGCGCATGGAGATCATCGCGCTCCCGCTGGTGGCCGTCGTGTTGTTCTTCGTCTTCGGCGGCGTCGTCGCGGCCAGCCTGCCGGTGATCATCGGCGGTCTGTCGATCATCGGCTCGCTCGGCATCCTGCGGATGGTGATCTGGCTGACCGGCGAACCCATGCACTACTTCGCCCAGCCGGTGGTCACCCTGATCGGCCTCGGCATCGCGATCGACTACGGCCTCTTCGTGGTGAGCCGATTCCGCGAGGAGATCGCCGAGGGCTACGACACCGAGACCGCCGTCCGGCGCACCGTGCAGACCGCCGGGCGGACCGTGACGTTCTCCGCCGTGCTGATCGTCGCCTCACTGGCAGGCCTGCTGTTGTTCCCGCAGGGCTTCCTCAAGTCGCTGACCTACGCCGGCATCGCGTCGGTGTCACTGTCGGCGCTGCTGTCGATCACGGTGCTGCCCGCGGCGCTGGCGATCCTCGGACTCAACGTCGACGCGCTGGGCGTGCGCACGCTCTACCGCATCCCGTTCCTGCGCGACAACCAGTTCACCAGCCGCATCATCGACTGGTTCGCCGAGCGGACCCAGAAGACCATGACGCGCGCCGAGGTGGAGAACGGCTTCTGGGGCAGACTCGTCAACCGGGTGATGAAGCGGCCGGTGCTCTACTCCGTGCCGATCCTCGTCATCATGGTGCTGCTGATCGTCCCGCTGGGGCAGCTGGCGCTCGGCGGTATCAGTGAGAAGTACCTGCCGCCGGACAATCCCGTCCGGATGGCGCAGGAGGACTTCGACCGGACCTTCCCCGGCTACCGCACCGAGAAGCTGACCCTCGTCATCGAGGGCGGGTCGCCCACCCAGGTCGACCAGATCAAGAGCGAGGCGGCGCAGATCAGCGGCTTCACCGAGCCGCAGTGGAGTGAGCGTCCGGTCGCGCCGGACGAGAGCGGCAACACCCCGCAGAAATCCGACCCCGACGTGACCGTGCTGCAGAACGGGCTCGAGGTCCGCAACGACGCCGCCAAGAGACTCGCCGAACTGCGCGCGATCGAACCGCCGCGGGGGGTGACGATCTCGGTGGGCGGCACACCCGCGCTGGAACAGGATTCGATCCACAGCCTCTACGACAAGCTGCCGATGATGCTGCTCATCCTGGTGTCCACCACGACGCTGCTGATGTTCCTGGCGTTCGGGTCGCTCGTGCTGCCGATCAAGGCCGCGGTGATGAGTGCGCTGACGCTTGGCTCCACGCTCGGCATCCTGACGTGGATCTTCGTCGAGGGGCACGGCGCCGGGGTGCTGAACTTCACCGCGACACCGCTGACCGCTCCGGTCGTCGGGCTGATCATCGCGGTGATCTACGGCCTGTCCACCGACTACGAGGTGTTCCTGGTGTCCCGCATGGTGGAGGCACGGGCCCGCGGCCTGTCGACGTCGGAGGCGATCCGCGTCGGCACCGCCACCACCGGCAGGATCATCACCGCCGCGGCGCTGATCCTGGTGGTCGTCGGCGGCGCGTTCGTGTTCAGCGACCTGGTGATGCTGAAGTACCTCGCGGTCGGGCTGATCGCCGCGCTGCTGCTCGACGCCACCGTGATCCGGATGTTCCTGGTGCCGGCGATCATGAAGATGCTCGGCGACGACTGCTGGTGGGCGCCGCGCTGGATGAAGCGCATCCAGGAGCGACTGGGCCTCGGCGAGATCGAGCTGCCCGACGAACGCAAGCACCCGGGCGCAGAGGACGAAGGCGCCGTGCCCGTCGGCGCCGAGGTGTCCGGACCGGCCCGCCCGCCGCGGCCGCACGACCCGACCCAGCCGACGCCCCCACGCGCCACCCCGAGACGGATTCCCCCGCGGGCGCCCGGCTCGCCGGCGCCGCAGCAACCCGGCGGGGAACGGGGACTCGAGTCGTGGCTCGGTGAGCTGCGCGGCGGCCCGGAACAGCCGCCCGCGGCGCACGACGACGCCGCCGAGCCGGCAGGCGACGAGCCCACCACCGCGATCCCTGCGCTTCGCCAGCAGGAAGCCGTGCCGACGGAGCCGCAGGCACCGCCGGCGGACGAGGACCGCAGGCGTGGTCGGGGGATCAGCGCGCAGGACGTCCTCCGCCGCGAAGGGCGCCTCTGACCGATGACGGGCGCCCGACGTGATGCGATTGTGACCACCGGTCTGCGGGGGCGATCGTCGCAGGACACCGCCCAGAAAGCAGCCGATTTCCGGCCGCCGGGATTTCGCGAACATGCGAGGCGGGCGCTAGCGTCGGATACCTTGGAGTCCATCGACTTGGAGGGCACCCCTGTGTCCCCCGGGTGCCGCTACCGCGGACCGGACTCGATCGGCGACCCGTCCAGGATGTGGCTGCAGCCGTCGGGGCCGCTGTCCGCGCTGCTGACCTCGCGTGTCTGACAACTCAATCGACCGCGGCGAGGTCGCCCCAGAGAAGATGCCAATGTAAGGAGCTCACGTGTTCGCCTGGTGGGGTCGAACGGTCTACCGATTCCGGTACATCGTCATCGGTGTCATGGTGGCCCTGTGCCTGGGTGGCGGGGTCTACGGCATCAGCCTGGGCCAGCATGTCACGCAGAGTGGGTTCTACGACGAGGGCAGCCAGTCGGTGCAGGCGTCCCTGCTCGGCGACGAGGTGTACGGCCGCGACCGCGCCAGCCACGTCGTCGCGATCCTGACGCCACCGGACGGCAAGAAGGTCACCGACCCGCAGTGGCAGCGTGACGTCGTCGGCGAGCTCGACACCTTCGTCACCGACCACCCCGACCAGGTGGTGAGCTGGGTCGGCTGGCTGAAGGCGCCCGACGCGGCCAGCGAGACCGTCCAGCAGATGAAGACCGAGGACCTGTCGAAGACCTTCGTCAGCATCCCGCTCAAGGGCGAGGACGACGACGCGATCCTGAAGAACTACCAGGCCGTCGAACCCGACCTGCAGCAGATCAACGGCGGCGACATCCAGCTGGCCGGCCTGCAGCCGCTGGCCAGCGAGCTCACCGGCACCATCGGCGAGGACCAGAAGCGCGCCGAGGTGGCAGCCATCCCGCTGGTCTGCGTGGTGCTGTTCTTCGTCTTCGGCGGCGTGATCGCCGCGGCGCTGCCCGGCCTGATCGGCGGGCTCACCATCGCCGGTGCGCTCGGCGTCATGCGCCTGGCCGCCGAGTTCATCCCCGTGCACTTCTTCGCCCAGCCGGTGGTGACGCTCATGGGCCTGGGCATCGCCGTCGACTACGGCCTGTTCATGGTGAGCCGATTCCGGGAGGAACTCGCCGAGGGCTACGACACCGAGGCGGCCGTGCGCCGCACCGTGATGACGTCGGGCCGCACCATCATGTTCTCCGCCGTCATCCTGGTGGCGTCGTCGGTGCCGCTGCTGCTGTTCCCGCAGGGCTTCCTCAAGTCGATCACCTACGCGATCATCGCCTCGGTCATGCTGGCGGCGATCCTGTCGATCACCGTGCTGGCCGCCGGACTGGCCATCCTCGGCCCGCGCGTCGACGCGCTCGGCGTCAAGACGCTGATCAAGTTCGCCCTTCCGGACCCCATCGAGGGCGATCCCGCGAACCACAAGACCAACACCTTCGCCATCGCGTCGATCCCCCTGGGGCTGCTGGTCCCGCCCGCGGGCATCGCACTCGGCCACATCGCCCGCAAGCGCATCAAGGAGACCGGTGAGCAGGGCGCCAACCTGGCGCTGATCGGCCTGGTCCTCGGCTACACCGCGCTGTACGGCGCCATGGCCTACGGCGTGATGGCGCTCAAGGACAACGACGTCATCGGCAACGCCGTCTACTGGATGCTGCTCGGCATCATCATCTTCCTCGTCGTCGTCACCTTCGGCCTCGCGCTGGCGCGCTACGTGCCGCTGGCGCGCACCCCGATCGTCTGGTGGCTGCACTGGCTGGCCGACAAGACGCAGAAGACCAAGACCCGCGCCGAGGTGGAGCAGGGCTTCTGGGGCAAGCTCGTCAACCGCGTGATGAAGCGTCCCGCCGCCTTCGCAGTGCCGATCATCATCGTGATGGTGTTGCTGATCATCCCGCTGGGACAGCTGGCCCTCGGTGGCATCAGCGAGAAGTACCTCCCGCCGGACAACTCCGTGCGCTCGGCGCAGGAGAACTTCGACCGCAGCTTCCCCGGCTTCCGGACCGAACCGCTGACGATGGTGCTCAAGAGCGACAACGGCGAGCCGATCACCGATCAGCAACTGGCCGACATGCGCGCCAAGGCGATGACCATCAACGGCTTCATCGACGCCGACAACGACCCGTCGAAGATGTGGGCCGAACGCGCCGCTCAGGACACCGGGTCGAAGGATCCCTCGGTGCGGGTGATCCAGAACGGCCTGGAGAGCCGCAACGACGCCGCCAAGAAGATCGAGGAGCTGCGGGCACTGTCGCCACCGCGGGGCGTGACCGTATATGTCGGCGGCACACCGGCATTGGAGCAGGACAGTATCCACAGCCTGTTCGACAAGCTGCCGCTGATGGTCGCCATCCTGATCATCACCACGACGATCCTGATGTTCCTGGCGTTCGGTTCGGTGGTGTTGCCGATCAAGGCCGCGGTGATGAGCGCGCTGACGCTCGGATCGACGATGGGCGTGCTGACCTGGATGTTCGTCGAGGGCCACGGCTCAGGGCTGATGAACTACACCCCGCAGCCGCTGATGGCGCCGATGATCGGCCTGATCATCGCCGTGATCTGGGGCCTGTCCACCGACTACGAGGTGTTCCTGGTGTCCCGCATGGTGGAGGCGCGCGAACGCGGCCTGTCCACCGCCGAGGCCATCCGGATCGGTACGGCCACCACCGGGCGACTTATCACCGGCGCCGCCCTGGTGCTTGCGGTCGTCGCGGGCGCGTTCGTGTTCTCCGACCTGGTGATGATGAAGTACCTGGCGTTCGGCCTGCTGATCGCGCTGCTTCTGGACGCGACCATCGTCCGGATGTTCCTGGTGCCGGCGATCATGAAGATGCTCGGCGACGACTGCTGGTGGGCGCCGCGCTGGATGAAGCGCATCCAGGAGCGTCTGGGCCTCGGCGAGACCGAACTGCCCGACGAGCGCAAGCGCCCCAACGTCCGGGAACCCGACGACGATCCCGAGGCCCTGGTCGGCGCAGGCGGCCCGGTGTCCGCACCGCCGCGTCCGCCGCACGACCCGACCCATCCGGAGGGCCCCGTCCGGGCCGGACCGGTGCGGATACCGCCGCGGGCCAGTGGACCGTCGGCCGCGGGCACCACCCGCATCCCGACGCGGGGCGCCGCACCCGCCGCAACGCCCGAGGAACCGCCGACCACCCGGTTCTCGGCGGCCAAGAACGCCGTCCGCGGTGCGGTCGGCAACGCACCCACCCAGCGGGTGCCGCGGCCCACGCCGCCTGCACAGCAGCGCGAGGACCGCGAGATCGAGTCGTGGCTGGGCGAGCTGCGTGGCAAGCCGGCCGGCGGCGCGGAGCCCGGCCAGCCGCCGCGGCCGCCGCAGCCCTCGGCCGATTCCACCCGGGCGATGCGCCAGGGCGGGCCACGCATCGGCAACGGCACCCCACGCACGGCCGACGAGGGCAACGAGCCGACGACAGCCATCCCCGCCCCGCGTCCGCGGCAGCCGCAGCCGCAGCCAGAGTCGGATGCCACCACCGCGATCCCGACGCCGCGGACGCAGGATCCGGCGAGCACCGAGAAGATCGACACCCGTGAGGCCGACGACGAGCAGCAGCGTCGCCGGGGCGGCGGGATGAGCGCAGCGGACCTGCTCCGGCGCGAGGGCCGGCTCTAGCGACTGGCGACTTCGGCGCGCACACGATCGCGCACCGAACGTCTCCGCGCCGAAATCACTTGTCGTCGTCGGGGGGCCGCGGTCCCACGTCGTCGGGTTCGGCGTCGATCCGCGGCCCGTCGTCGTCCTCCATCGCCTCGGCGACCGCCTCGGGGTCGGACGCCAGCATGACGCGGACCGCACTGTTGACGAACGCCATCGTGGGCACCGCGAGCAGCGCGCCGACGATGCCGGCCAGCACGCCGCCGCCCGCGATCGCCAGCACCACGGCCAACGGGTGGATCGACACCGCGCGGCCCATCACCAGCGGCTGCAGCACGTGTGCCTCCAACTGCTGCACGGCGATGATCAGGCCGAGGGTGATCAGCGCATAGACGAAGCCCTTGGCCAGCAGCGCCACGATCACCGCGAGGAATCCGGTGATGACCGCGCCGATCAGCGGGATGAACGCGCCGAGGAACACCAGCGAGGCCAGCGGCAGCGCCAGCGGGATGCCCATGATCGCCAGGCCGGCGCCGATGCCCACCGCGTCGACGAGCGCCACCAGGAACGTGGCCCGGATGTAGCCGATCAGCGAGTGGAAACCCGCCCGGCCCGCGTCGCGGACACGCCCCCGGACGTCCTCGGGGAAGATCTGGGTGACGAAGCCGAAGATGTTGCGGCCGCCGTGCAGCAGGAAGATCAGCGTGAAGAGCACCAGCAGCGCGCCGGTGAGGATCTCGGTGATGGTGCCCGCCGTCGACAGGGCGCCGGTGGTGAGCCTCTCCTGGTTGTCCCGCAACGCCTCGATCGCCGCGTTGCCCGAGTTGTCGATCTGGTCGCGGCTGAGGTGCAGCGGCCCGTCGACCAGCCACCCGCGCACACCGTCGATGCTCCGGGTCACCTCGGCCACCAGCGCCGGGGCGCCCTCGATGAACTGGCTGACGACGAACGTCAGCAGGCCGCCCACGACGGCGATCCCGGTGAGCATCACCAGCGCGACCCCGCCTCCGCGCGGGGCTCCACGACGGTCGAGGAAGTCGACGGCCGGCATCAGCAGCGCGGCGATGATGGTGGCCAGCGCGACCGGCACGAAGATCACCTCGAGCTGTTTGACCAGCCACAGGAACGCCAGGAGCGCGGCGAACAGGATGAGCAGTCGCCACGCCCAGGCGGCGGCTTTGCGGACGAACGGCGTGACCGCGCTGTCGGCGAGCGGATCGACACCCAGACCTGCTGACATGCCGCGAGCGTAGCCGCACCGCGACGATCCGCCGGGCACCGCGCGCGAAGCAGGCGAAACGCGCCCGGCGCAGCGGCGTCGTCCGCGGTACCTGCGCAGTTACCCTGTAAGTCGTGTCCGACGACGCCCCGGCCGCCGGCGCACAGCCGGAACGTGCCAGCCGGGTGGCTTCCGGCCGCAGCAGGTACTGGTGGCTGCGGTGGGTGCTGATCGGCGTCGCGGTGACGGTCCTGACCGTCGAGCTGGTGCTGGTGTGGGACCAGCTGGCCAAGGCCTGGAAGAGCCTGATCTCGGCGAACTGGTGGTGGGTGCTTGCCGCGGTCGTCGCGGCGATGGCGTCGATGCACAGCTTCGCCCAGATCCAGCGGACGCTGCTGGAGTCGGCCGGCGTGCCGGTGCGGCAGTGGCGGTCGGAGGCGGCGTTCTACGCGGGCAACGCGCTGTCGACCACGATGCCAGGCGGCCCCGTGCTGTCCGCGACGTTCGTGTACCGCCAGCAGCGGATGTGGGGCGCATCGCCGGTGGTGGCGTCCTGGCAGCTGGTGATGTCGGGCGTGCTTCAGGTGGTCGGCCTGGCACTGCTGGGGCTGGGCGGCGCGTTCCTGCTCGGCGCCAGCAAGAACCCGCTGTCGCTGATCTTCTCGCTCGGCGGATTCCTGGCCATCGTGCTGCTGGCCCAGGCGGTGGCCACCCGGCCGGAGCTGATCGACGGGATCGCGGTGCGGGTGCTGGGCTGGGCGAATCAGCTGCGCGGCAGGCCCGTCGACACCGGCCTGGGCACGTGGCGGGCGACGCTGAGCCAGCTCGAATCCGTGCAGCTGGGTCGCCGCGACCTCAGTGTCGCCTTCGGCTGGTCGCTGTTCAACTGGATCGCCGACGTGGCCTGCCTGGCGTTCGCCTGCTACGCCGCCGGCGGGCACCCGGGTCTGGCGGGTGTGACGGTCGCGTACGCCGCGGCCCGCGCCGTCGGCTCGATCCCGCTGATGCCCGGCGGGCTACTGGTGGTGGAGGCCGTGCTGGTGCCCGGCCTCGTCTCCAGCGGTATGACGCTGGCCTCGGCCATCTCGGCCATGCTGATCTACCGGCTGGTCAGCTGGATCTTCATCGCCGCGATCGGCTGGGTGGTGTTCTTCTTCATGTTCCGCACCGAGAAGGACGTCGACCCGGACGCGCCGCGTCAACCCCGCGAAGAGGAGCGCCGATGATCGCCGGAAAGCGCTGCGCCACGGCCATTGTCGGTGTGCTGATACTCCTGGCCACGTCGTGCTCCGGGTCGCAGGACGAGCCCGCGGACACCGGCACGCCACCACCGGCGGCCGGCCCGTCGACCGGCGCAACGCCCGGCCCGTCGGCGCAGGCACCCGCGCAGGTGACTCCCGTGCTCGCCTACGCGGTCGCCGATCCGATACCTGTGCCCGCCACCGACGGCAGAGACCACCTGGCCTACGAACTGGTGCTCACCAACCAGCTGCCGAGCGAGGTGACGATGGACTCGCTGGAGGTCCGGTCCGGCGACACCACGCTGCTCGAACTCGCAGGCGACCGGCTCGGTTACTGGACGAGGCCGGTGGGCACGCCCGCGCCCGCGCCGACCACGAAGCTCGCGCCAGGGCAGACCGCGAGGGTCTGGCTCGACGTGGCCATCGACCGTCAGGCCGACGGCGCACCCGCCGCCATCCCCACCGAGCTGACCCACCGGCTGAAACTCACTCTGGCACAACCCATGCCGCCGCTGCTACCCGCGACGCTCACCGAGGACATCGCACCGGTGACCGTCCAGAAGCGCAGACCGGTGGTGATCGAGCCGCCGCTGCACGGCCCGAACTGGCTCGACGGCAACGGCTGCTGCGACATGACGCCACACCGGATGGCGCTCAACGGGCTGAACGGAAAGTACTGGGCCGCCGAGCGATTCGCGATCGACTACGTTCAGATGCAGCCGGACGGCCTGTTGTTCACCGGCGACAAGGCCAAGCTGGAGAGCTACGCCTACTTCGGCGCCGACATCCACGCGGTGGGTGACGGGCCGGTGGTCGCGATCGTCGACGACCTCCCCGAACAGGTCGCCGGGGCCAGCCCCACCGGGCTGCCGCTCGACCAGTACGGCGGCAACCACATCGTGCAGGACCTCGGCGACGGCAACTACGCCTTCTACGCGCACCTGAAGACCGGCAGCGTCAAGGTGAAGCCCGGCGACCGGCTCACCACCGGCCAGGTGATCGCATCGCTGGGCAACACCGGCAACACCGACGCGCCGCACCTGCACTTCCACGTGATGAGCACGCCCGACCCGCTGCTCTCCGACGGGCTGCCGTTCGTGTTCTCCTCCTACCGCCTCGACTCCCGGCTCGCGTCCCCCGCAGCGATCGACGGGCTCTTCGACAACAAGCCGGCACCCAGGCAGCCCGGCTTCGCCGGAGCCGACGAGACTGACGTCATGCCGCTGTTCCTCGACGTGATGACCTATGCGGACCGGTAGTCGCCCGGCGGCCCTCGCGCTGCTCGCCGACGCCGTCTGCGTGACGGTGTTCTGCACGCTCGGCCGGCGCAGCCACGAGGAGGGCCTCACGGCGACGGGCATCGCGCACACCGCCTGGCCGTTCCTGGCAGGCACCGCCGTCGGCTGGCTGGTGGCCCGCGGGTGGCGGCGTCCGCTGACGCTCGCCCCGACGGGGCTGATCGTGTGGGTGTGCACCGTGGTGGTGGGCATGGTGCTGCGCAAGGTCACCGGCCAGGGCACCGCGACGAGCTTCATCGTGGTCGCATCGGTGACGACCGCCGTGCTGCTGCTCGGCTGGCGCGCCGCCGCGCTGCTGGCGTCGAGGCGCTAGCCCGCTTCCGCCGGTGCCGTCGACACCGTGAGCGTGGCGCGCAGCCCGCCCAGTGGGCTGTCGGACAGCCGGATCGACCCGCCGTGCAGCGCGGCCTGCTGCGCCACCAGCGCCAGCCCGAGGCCGGAGCCACCCGGGGCGGCGGTGCTGCCGCGGCGGAACCGGCCGAGCACCGTCTCCTGCTCGTCGGCGGGCAGTCCGCGGCCGTCGTCGTCGACCACGATCGTCAGCTCCCCCGGTCGCTCCGCTCCTGCCCTCCGGTGCGCCGCCAACACCACCCGCGTCGCCCCGCCGTGCGTCACGGCGTTGCGGACCAGGTTGTCCACGGCCAGCCGCAGCCCGCCCGGCCACCCCCACACCACGCCGAGCGCGTCGTCGGCCTCGACGACGATCTCCACCCCGGCGCCCGCCCTCCGGTTCTCCCGGGCCACGCGGTCGAGCAGATCGGTCACGTCGATCAGCTCCCGGTCCTCGTCCTGCGCGAGCTGACCCGACGCCAGCTGCCCGAGCGCGGTGATGATGGCCTCGACCCGCCGCTGCGCCCGGGCCAGGTCGGCCACCACCTCGGCACGCTCGTTCTCGGGCAGGTCGTGGATGCGCAGGGTATCCAGGTCGGCCCGCATCGCCGTCAGCGGCGTGCGCAGCTCGTGCGCCGCGTTGGCGGCGAAGTCCTGCGCGGCCTGCAGCGAATTGGTGGTGGCCTGCTGCGCGGCGGCCAGACGCGCCAGCATCCCCGCCATCGCCTCGGACAGCTCCTCGGCCTCCCGCACGCCGTGCACCGCGGGCATCTCGTCGCTGCCCTTGCCCAGCCTCGACGTGTGCTCGGTGAGCTTGCGCAGCGGCCGGATGGCCGGCCCGGCCAGCAACCAGCCCAGCCCGGCGGCGATCAGCACGGTGCCCAGCCCGACGAGGACGTACTCGGGGATCCGCGCGCTGCTCAGCAGGATGCTGTCGGCGCGCAGGCCGATCGAGACCAGCACCCCGCCCTCCTGGTCGACGGGCAGGGTGCGGACGCGGTACTCGAGGCCGTTGACCTCGACGGTCTCGGTTCCGGGCGGCAGCGAGGGCAGCTGGAAGCCGCGCTGGAACACCACCTGCCCGGTCGACCGGGACCTGCCGGTGGTGAGGACGCCGCGCCGCGGATCCTGCAGCTGTTCGGGATACATGCTGGCGTCGACGATCGAGTCGAGCCTGCGGTCCAGTTGCGCGGCGTCGTTGTTGGCCAGCACCAGCGACGTCAGGATCGTGAACGCGGCGACGACGGCCGAGGCGGCGGCCGCCGAGGCGATGGCGACCCTCGTCCGCAGTGACGCCGAGCTGATACGCCGGAAGGCCCGCGAGAACCACACCTCGTTACGGCTCGTCCCGCAACACGTATCCGATCCCGCGCACCGTGTGGATCACCCGCGGCAGGCCGTCGCGTTCCAGCTTGCGTCGCAGATAGGAGATGAACACGTCGGCGACGTTGGTGTCCACGTCGAAGTCGTAACCCCAGACCAGCTCGAGCAGCCGCTGCCGGGACAGCACCACACCGGCGTTCTCGGCGAGCACGGTCAGCAGGTCGAACTCCCGCTTGGTCAGCTCCACCCGCTCGCCGTCGACGAAGACCAGCCTGCGCGCCGTGTCGATGGTCAGCGGCCCCACCACCAGGGTGTCCGACGGCTGATCGGAGTGGCTGGCCCGGCGCAGCAGGGCGTGCAGCCGCGCGACGAGCTCACCGAGGTCGAAGGGCTTGGTGAGGTAGTCGTCGGCGCCGGCTTCCAGTCCCGCGATGCGGTCGTTGACCGTGTCGCGCGCCGACAGCACGCAGATCGGGATCTCGTTGCCCAGCGCGCGCAGCGCCGTCACCACCGCGACACCGTCGAGCTCGGGCATCTGCACGTCGAGCACCAGTGCGTCGTGGGTCTCATTGGAGAGGAGGCGCAGCGCCTCCTTGCCGGTCGCAGCGACCCGGACATCGAACCCCGACAGCCGCAGTCCGCGGGCGACGGAGGTTCGCACGTCCGGGTCGTCGTCGACCATCAGCACTGTGCGGCCCGCACCCTCCTGCTGCGCGGGCGGCCCAGTAGCCACGCGAACGCTGGCCTAGCTGTCGGCGAGGCCGTCGCCGTTGGTGTCGCCGCAGCGATTCTTCAGGTCGACCAACGGCTGCCGGATGGAGGTGAGCTCGCCCTTCACCACCGGATTGGCGTCGAGGTACTTCTGCACCTCGGTGCGGATCTCCTCGCGCGGCCTGCCCTCGAGGCCGGTGAAGAAGTTGTTCACGTCCGGGTGGGTGAACAGGTACGCCGACGTCGAGGCCGAGACACCTGCGGCCACACCGGCCAGATCGGCGGCAGTGCAGTTCGGCGGCGGCGGTGCCGGCTGGGCCGAGGCCGCGGGCAGCGCACCGAACAACATCGCACCGGCAACCGAGCCAGCGCCGACCGCGCCGGCTACCGCACGCCGCGCGGTACGGGCAGAGAGCAACATGGACGAACTCCTTCATCTTGGAGTGGCCGTAACCATCGGCGGTTATCGGTAACGCAAAGCTAATCAGAATCAGCGGAGACTTTCCTGCCTTGCGGCCATCCAATATCAAAAACGGGGAATCCGCAGGTCTACCGCGCTGCCAGGGGGCGCGCCGCCCCGCAGGTTCAGCGGTACGGACCGGGCAGCGGACCGCTGCCCTGGGTGGCCGCGGACACCGGTGAGGACTGCGCCGGCGACATCGGCACGCGCGGGGTCTGCGCACCGGGCAGCGCGGCCGGCGACGTCGCCGTCTGCGACTGGGCCGCCTGCATCAGACCCATCACCTGCGGCAGCGTCACCGGCAACTTGCACCGCCCGGACAGGTTCGTCAGCGGGCGCTGCAACTCCTGCATGTCCGCGGCGACCTCGGGGTTGGCGTCGAAGTAGGTCTTGAGCGCCGCCAGCGACTGCGGACCGCCCTGTGACTGCGACGCGGTGGTCAGCGCGGCGTTGGTCTGCGGGTTCGCGTCGAGGTACTCGCCGGTGTTGGTGGCGACGGTGCCGATGGTCTTGGCCACCTCGCTGGCCGCGCACGGATCGGGGGCGGCGGTGGCCGACGGCCCGGTCAGCGCGGCGCCTGCCGCTGCGGTGGCGACGACGGCGGCGAGCAGGCCGCGGCGCAGCCCGATGGCGGTGGACTTCATGGACGCTCCTTACGATTCGCGGACGCTCTCGGGCGTCTGGCGACGCTGTCGAGGGTCCGGCAAACCTCGCGATCGGACGGCGTGGTGTCCCCGACCCGACGTACAACCGGGGGCCATCTTGCCATCAAGAGCGACGCGGTGCCCAATC
The DNA here is from genome assembly GCF_040674075.1 of Mycobacterium sp. NPDC050551. NCBI lineage: Bacteria > Bacillati > Actinomycetota > Actinomycetes > Mycobacteriales > Mycobacteriaceae > Mycobacterium > Mycobacterium sp. NPDC050551. The sequence goes on from NZ_JBFARC010000003.1 coordinate 442,645, forward strand.
CTGACAGCAGACGCGCAGGTGACGGCGCATGAGCCGGTAGGCCGGGGATGTAACGAACCGCAGGCCACCGGGCGATTCCAAGAGCGGGCGAGCCTACCTGATGACGGGGTACGCTCACGCTGAAACACAGGGGCAACGCCGGGCACGACATGGGGAGTCCGCCATCCAGCAGTTCATGATGCGCCTCAGCGGCACGCTGCGCAGATTGCGCTGGGCCGTGTTCGCGGTATGGCTGCTGCTCCTGGTGCCGGCCGTCTACCTCGCCCTGAACCACTCGTCGAACCTGACCGGTGGTGGGTTCGAGGTGGAGGGCTCGCAGTCGCTGCACGTGCAGTACGAGCTCGAGGACCACTTCCCCGATCAGGGCTCGTCGCCGTTGGCCCTGGTCGCCGCGCCCCGGGCGGACGCGTCCTTCGACGACATGAACGCCGCGGTCGCCCACCTCGAGCAGATCGCCGCGCAGGTGCCGAGCGTCACGATCATGCCCAACCCGCAGCAACCGGCGCCGCAGCCGGACCGGCCCTACGTCGTCACCCTGCAACTCGGCTTCGATAACACCGGCGCCACCGACATCGCCAAGCAGCTGCGCAAGAAGGTCGGCATCGAGGGCGAGGAGCCCGGCCAGATCGAGGACGGCCGAGTCAAGCTGTACGTCATCGGTCAGGGCGCACTGGGCGCCGCGGCGTCCGAGGCGATCAAGACCGACATCGGCCAGGCGGAGAAGTGGAACCTGCCGATCGTGCTGATCGTGCTGCTGGCGGTGTTCGGCTCGCTGGCCGCCGCCGCGGTACCGCTGGTCTTCGGCCTGTGCACCGTCGTGGTCACGATGGGCGTGGTCTACGCCCTGTCGACGGTCACCACGATGTCGGTGTTCGTCGCCTCCACGGTGTCGATGTTCGGCATCGCGCTGGCCATCGACTACTCCCTGTTCATCCTCATGCGCTTCCGGGAGGAACTGCGTGCCGGCCGCGATCCCGAGCAGGCGGCCGACGCGGCGATGGCGACGTCCGGGCTCGCGGTGGTGCTGTCCGGGCTGACGGTCATCGCCTCGGTCACCGGCATCTATCTCATCGACACCCCGGTGCTGGTGTCGATGGCCACCGGCGCGATTCTCGCGGTGGCGGTCGCGGTGCTGGCGTCGACCACGCTGACGCCCGCGGTGCTGGCGACATTCGGGCGGTCGGCGGCCAAGCGGTCGTCGTACCTGCACTGGTCCCGCAGGCCGGACGCCACCCAGTCCCGGTTCTGGACCCGCTGGACCGGCTGGGTGATGCGGCGGCCGTGGATCGCCGCGCTGGGCGCCGCCGCGCTGCTGCTGGTGCTCGCGGCGCCTGCCTTCTCGATGCAACTCGGCAACAGCATGCAGCGGCAGTTCGAACCGACCCACGAGATCAGGGGCGGCGTCAACGCGGCCGCAGAGGCACTGGGTGCGGGCGCGCTCGGCCCGGTCCGGGTGCTGGTCAGCTTCCCCGGTGGCGACGCCGCGGGCACGGACAACGCGAACAAGCTCGACACCGTGCGCCAGGAGATGGCCAAGGCGCCGAACATCATGTCGGTCTCCCCGCCGGTGTTCTCCTCCGACGACAGAAGTGCGCTGCTGTCGGCCGTGCTGTCGGTCGACCCGGAGGACAGCGGCGCGCGCCAGACCGTGGACTGGATGCGAGAGAAGCTTCCCGGCGTGGCGGGCGACGGCGTCAACATCGACGTCGGCGGGCCGACCGCGCTGATCAAGGACTTCGACGACCAGGTCTCGGCAAAACAGCCGCTGGTGTTCGCGTTCGTCTCCCTCATCGCGTTCCTGATGCTGCTCATCTCGATCCGGTCGGTGGTGCTGGCCTTCAAGGGCGTGCTGATGACCGTGCTGTCGGTGGCCGCCGCCTACGGCAGCCTCGTCGTGGTGTTCCAGTGGGGCTGGTTCGAGGCCCTGGGATTCGAGAAGATCCCGTCGCTGGACAGCACCATCCCGCCGCTGGTGCTGGCGATGACGTTCGGCCTGTCGATGGACTACGAGATCTTCCTGCTGACCCGCATCCGGGAGCGGTTCCTTCAGACCGGCAACACCCGCGACGCCGTCGCCTACGGCGTCAGCACCAGTGCCCGCACCATCACCAGCGCGGCGCTGATCATGATCGCGGTGTTCATCGGCTTCGCCTTCGCCGGTATGCCGCTCGTCGCGCAGCTCGGTGTCGCGTGCGCGGTGGCGATCGCCGTCGACGCCACCGTGGTGCGGCTGGTGCTGGTGCCGGCGTTGATGGCCATGTTCGACAAGTGGAACTGGTGGCTGCCGCACTGGCTGGACCGGGTGCTGCCGTCGGTCGACTTCGAGAAGCCACTGCCCAAGGTCGAGATCGACGACCTGGTGATCATCCCCGACGACATCTCGGCGCTCGGCCCGAGCGGCGCGGACCTGCGCATGATGGTCCGGTCCGCGGCTCGCCTGAAAAACCTTGCGCCACAAACCATCACCGTGGCCGATCCGTTGGCGTTCAGCGGTTGCCAGCCGATCAAGCAGGCGGTGCGCCGGGTCCGTGGCGCGGACACGTCCCGGGTCAGGACAGCCGTCAAGGTGGGCGCCGGCAGCCGCAACGGCGGCCGCAACGGCTCCGACGGCAACGGCAGGACGGTGCGCACGACGCTGCCCGTGCATCCGGTGACGATGTGGCGGGGTCGGCTGTCGGTGGCGCTCGACGCCCTGGAGACCGAGGCCGACACCGACCGGCCGCCGGTGGAGCGGCGCAGCCCGGTGGAGACCACCAACGTCCAGCTGCCGACGGGCGACCGGCTGCAGATCCCGACCGGCGCGGAGACGTTGCGCCTGGCGAGCTACCTGATCATGTGCAGGAACAGCAGCCACGACTACGCAGAGTTTGCCGATCTGGTCGACTCCATGGAAACTCAAACCGCCGCTGTGGTGCTGGCCGGGATGGACCGGTACTACTGTGGGCAGCACGCGAGAAAGCAGTGGGTGGCCACCCAGCTGGTGCGCCGCCTGGCCGACCCGCAGCCGTCCGACGAGCACGATTCGGTGATGTCGGACCCGGATGCGGAGGCCGACTGGGCCACGGTCAGGCAGCGCTGCCTGTCGGTGGCCGTGGCCATGCTGGAGGAGGCGAGGTGACGGTGACACCGGACGTGCGGGAATTCCGCCGCGATCCCGGTCCTCCGCGTGGCCGCCCGGTGCCGCCCCGACGGCCGCCGGTCGACGAGCGCCCCGTCGAGTTCTGGTCCACCGCGGCCATCCGCGCCGCGTTGGAGACCGACGACCTGACCGTCTGGCAGCGCATCGTCACCGCGATCAAGCGCGACCCGTACGGCCGCACGGCCCGGCAAGTCGAAGAGGTGCTGGACAAAGCGCGGCCCTACGGCGTGTCCAAGGCGCTGGCCGAGGTGCTGGTGCGCACCCGCGAACAGCTCGAGGCCGACGAACGCACCGAGGTGGCGCGCCACGTGCGGCTGCTGCTGAAGCGCTCGGGCCTGGCCCCGCAGGAGTTCGCGTCGCGAATCGGCGTGCACCCCACGGACTTCGGCGCGTACCTCGAAGGCCGCACCAGCCCGTCGGCATCGCTGATGATCCGCATGCGCCGGCTCTCCGACCGGTTCGCCAAGATGGCACGCCCGCAGCAGCAGGGCGGCCAGGGCTGACCCTCGGCGACGCCGCCGCGTCCTACGTGCTCGTACCGGGCGGGGGCGGCAGCGCCTGGGACTGGCATCTGGTGGTGCCGCTTCTCGAGTCCGCAGGCATGCACGCCGTCGCGGTCGACCTGCCCGCCGGCGACGACACCGCCGACCTGCTCACCTACGCCGACGTGGTCCGCCGCGCGGCGCGGGACAGTCCGCGACCGCTGATCCTCGTCGCACACTCGATGGGCGCCTACACCGCGCCCATCGCGGCGACCGGCCTCGACCCGGAACTTCTGGTGCTGCTCAACCCGATGGTGCCCGCGCCCGGTGAGTCAGCCCGGCAGTGGTGGGAGGCCACAGGCCAGCCCGCCGCCATGGCCGCGCACTTCGAACGGCTCGGATTCGGCGCCAGGGCGTTCGATCCCGACGAGGACTTCTACCACGACGTGCCCGAGGCGGTGCGGGCCGAGGCGGCGAGTGCACCGGAGCCCGAGCAGTCCGACACGCCGTTCGAGCAGCCATGGCCCCTCGACCGCTGGCCGGACGTGCCGATCAGGGTGCTGACCGGTCGTGACGACCGGCTGTTCCCGCTGGAGTTCCAGCGGCGCCTGGCCCGGGAGCGGCTCGGACTCGACATCGAGGAGATGCCCGGCGGGCACATGGTGGCCTTGAGCCGACCGGAGGAGTTGGCCGGCCGGTTGTTGGGAATGCTGCCCTCATGACGAACTCCGTCGAATGGACCGAACCCGACGCCGACGACCTGCGGCGCATCCTCGCCGAGACGCGCACCGTCGCGATCGTCGGCGCCTCCGCGAATCCCATGCGGCCCAGCTACGGCGTATGGGAGTCACTGCGGGCGTCGAGCCACTACGAGCTGTACCTGGTCAACCCGACGATCAGCGACGTCGACGGCGTGCCCGCCTACCCGTCGCTGGCCGACCTGCCGGTGGTGCCCGACATGGTCGACGTTTTCCGCCGCAGCGAGGAACTGCCAGCGGTGCTGCGCGACGTGCTGGCGCTCGACCCGCGGCCGAAGACGCTGTGGCTGCAGCAGGGCCTGTGGGACGAGGAGGTGGCGCGCGAGGGCGCCGCGGCCGGACTGCAGGTCGTGATGGACCGCTGCCTCAAGGTCGACTACGCCCGGTTGCGCTAGACCCGTCTGAGCGCCGGCCGGTACGCGCCGCCGTCGATGTCCTCGATCAAAGTGGGGCCGGTCGGCGTCCACCCCAGGAGTCGTTGCGTCGCAGCACTAGTGCCGGCCATGTCACGGGCGAAGAACCCGCCGATCCAGCCGAAGTGCTCGTCGATGCGGTCGGCTGGGATGGCCGCGACGGGCAGGTCGAACGCGCGACCGATAGCCTCGGCGATCACCCGGGTGGGGATCCCCTCTTCGGCGACGGCGTGCAGGCGGGTGCCTGCCGGAGCCTTCTCGAGGCCGAGCACGACCATGCGTGCGGCGTCCGCGACGTGCACTGCAGCCCAACGATTCTGCCCCTCGCCGGGGTAGCCGGACACCCCTCGATCGCGGGCCACCTGGCACAGCGTGGCGATGAAGCCGTGGTCGCCCGTGCCGTGCGTCGTCGGCGAGAAGCGCAGTGCCACAGAGCCGACGCCACGGTCGACGAAGTCCAGCAGCAGGTTCTCGCTGCCCCCGCGCGGTGACTCGGGACCGTGGAACGGCGAGGCGTCGTCCTCGGTCGCCACCCGACCCACGGTCAGGCCGGCGAGTCCCGACGCCAGCAGGAACGGCTTGCCGGTGTCGACGAGTGCGTCCCCGATCGTCTGAGCCACGGCGCGTTCGGCGGCGTTGGTGCCCGCCATGTCCGCCCAGTCGTGCTTGTTGGCGAGGTGGATGACGGCGTCGGCGTCTCGGGCCCCGGATCGTATGACGTCCAGGTCGTCGAGGTCACCGCGGCGGACGTCAACCCCCTTCGCCTCGAGTGCGGCGGTGGACGCGTCGGAGCGGGCGAGGCCGGTGAGGGCGTGGCCGGAGGCCAGGAGTTCGGCGACGACGGCGCTGCCGATCCAACCGGAGCCTCCGGTGATGAAGACGTGCATGGCGATCCTTCCGAGGCGATGTCAGTTGCTGACATCCCGACCGTACACGCGAGGTCAGTCACTGTCATCACTAGACTTCTGCTTCATGGCCAGGTGGGCGTCGGGAACACGGGAGCGGCTGCAGGACGCCGCCCTCGAGTTGTTCGCCGCCCGTGGCTACGAGCAGACCACCGCCACCGAGATCGCCCAGGCCGTCGGCCTCACCGAGCGCACCTTCTTCCGCCACTTCAGCGACAAGCGCGAGGTGCTCTTCCACGGTCAGCAGGCGTTGACCGACGCCTTCCTGGCCGGGCTGGACGACGCACCCCACGACGCCGCGCCCGTCGAGTTGGCGGTCAGCGCGCTGCGGGCCTCGTCGACCTTCTTCGACGACGAGCGCCGACCGCGATCACGCATGCGTCAGTCCGTCATCGACGACAACCCCGCCCTGCGAGAACGCGAGGCGCTCAAGCTCGTCGGCCTCGGACAGGCGCTCGGCGGTGCGCTCCGCGATCGGGGCGTCGACGGAATGGCCGCGGACGTGGCGGCCCAGATCGCCGTCATGGCGTTCGGCATCGCGTTCGCACACTGGATCGCCGAGGGCGAAGTGCGGTCGTTCGAAGAGATCGCCATGGACGTCGTCCGCGAAGTGGGCGCCGTGGCAGGCAAACTCGACCGCTAACGGGAGTGGATGGGGACGACGTCCTCCACCTGCCACCGGGTGTCGGTCTTGGTCAGCGTGACGCGCAGCGCCAGCACCGCAGTGTCGACGGGCTTGCCCGGCACACTCTGGGTGCCACGCAGCACCACGGCCACACTGGCCACCGCCGGACCCATCGCCTCGACGCCCGCCGACACCGTGGTGGCCTGCGCGGAGACGTTGCGGCTCGTCAGCTGCTTTGCCACCCCGGCGAACTCGGTCTTGAACGCCTCGGCACGCTCGGGTGACATCATCTCGGCGGCGCGGTCGATCGACGCCGTGGGGCTCTGCGGGGTGAAGGTGGCGGTCGCCTCCGAGACGCTGCTGGCGATGCCCACCACCTCGTCGGAGTCGGCGTCGAAGTCACGGTCGGGCGTGGTCCATCGCAGGTAGCCGACCAGCACGGCGGCGCACAGCGCGGCGGTGGCCACGCCGACGACGGCCAGCCGCAGACCGGGCCCGTCGTCGTCGGTGCCGACGGTCACCCCGTCGCGGCGGGCCAGCACGAAGTCGACGATCACGCCCTGCACGATCAGCAGGCACAGCACCGAGCACACCGACACCCACCACGACGGCCAGGCCAGCGCGACACCGATGTAGATCAGCGCGGCGATCGCGGCGGCCGGCGCCAGCACGTCGACGGCCAGTACCCGCAGGAGGTTCTTCATCGGATCGGCTCCAGCCGCGAGATCATCAGCTTGCCGTCCACGTCGGAGACGTCCAGCCGCAGCGTCCAGCGCACCGTTCGGGGCTCTTCCCCGGCGGCGTTCTCACTGATCGACGTGGCGACCACCAGCACGGTGTCGGTGCGGGAGGCGAACGCCGACAGCTGCGGGTTGGGTGGCGGCGGCGGAGCCGGGGCGCCGTCGGGCCCGGTGGCGTGGTGCAGCGTCTCGATGGACACCGAGTCGACCTGGCCGGTGGTGCGTGACTGCAGCGTCTGCACCAGTTGCCGGTACGGCTGCACCGCCGAGTCGAAGTCGGCGTTGAGTTCGCCGATGGTGTTCTCGTGCAGCCGCGCCATGTTGCCCGCGACGTTGTCCTTGTTCATGTTGACCAGCACGCTTGCCCACTCGGCGGCGGCCTGCAGCACCTGCGTCTGGTAGCGGCGCTCGTCGACCTCGTCGCGGTGCCCCGACCAGATCATCGTGGCCAGCAGCACCGCCGCGACGGCCACCGCCCCCAGCGCCATCGACGCAACCCCGAACGCGGTGAACGTCCCGCTGGACCCTTCGACCTCGTCGGCGGGCGTGTCGGCGGGCTCGTCGGAGGGGTCGTCGGGCATGGCCGTGAGGGTACCGGGCGGGTTCTGGAAGAATGTCGGGGTGACGGTAGAAGCAATCCGGTCAGGCATCGACCTGACCCACGTCGACCCCTCAGCCCGCCCCCAGGATGACCTCTTCGGTCACGTCAACGGGCGCTGGCTGACCGATTACGAGATCCCCGCCGACCGCGCCACCGACGGCGCGTTTCGCCTGCTGCACGACCGCGCGGAGGAGCAGATCCGCGACCTCATCACCGAGGCCGCCGAGAGCGGCGCCCAGGACGGATCCGACGAGCAGCGCATCGGCGACCTGTACGCGAGCTTCCTCGACGAGGAGACCGTCGAGCGGGTGGGCGTCGCCCCGCTGCTCGAGGAGCTGGCCGCCATCGACGCCGCCGACAGCCCCGACGCGCTGGCCGCGGTGCTGGGCGCGTTGCAGCGCACCGGGGTCGGCGGTGGCACCGGCGGTTACGTCGACACCGACTCCAAGGACTCCACCCGCTACCTGCTGCACCTGAGCCAGTCCGGCCTCGGGCTGCCCGACGAGTCGTACTACCGCGACGAGCAGCACGCCGAGATCCTGGCCGGCTATCCGCGGCACATCGCGGCGATGCTCGCCCTCGTGCACGGCGGCACCGCGGACGACCACGCGTCGACGGCCGAGCGCATCGTGGCGCTGGAGACGAAGCTGGCGGCGGCGCACTGGGACGTCGTCAAGCGCCGCGACGCCGACCTGACCTACAACCTGCGCCGGTTCGCGGACCTGCCCGAGGAGGCGCCCGGCTTCGACTGGGCCGGCTGGCTGGTGGCGCTGGGCGGTTCGGTCGAGAAGGCCGCCGAGGTCGTGGTGCGCCAGCCCGACTACCTGACTGCCTTCGCGGCCGCATGGTCGAGCGAGTCGCTGGAGGACTGGAAGGCATGGGCGCGCTGGCGGGTCATCCACGCCAGGGCCTTCCTGCTGACCGACGCGCTGGTCGCCGAGAACTTCGCCTTCTACGGGCGCACGCTGTCGGGCACTGAGGCGATCCGTGACCGCTGGAAGCGGGCGGTGTCGGTGGTGGAGAGCCTGATGGGCGACGCGCTGGGCAAGCTCTACGTCGAGCGGTACTTCCCGCCCGAGGCCAAGGCTCGGATGGACGAGCTGGTGGCCAACCTGCGGGAGGCCTACCGCGTCAGCATCGACGAGCTGGACTGGATGACGCCGGAGACCCGGCGCAAGGCGCTGGTCAAGCTCGACAAGTTCACGCCGAAGATCGGTTACCCGAAGAACTGGCGGGACTACTCGGCGCTGGTCATCCGGCGCGACGACCTGTACGGCAACTACCGGCGCGGTTACGAGGTGGGCTACGACCGCGAGCTGGCCAAGCTCGGCGGGCCGGTGGACCGCGACGAGTGGTTCATGACGCCGCAGACGGTCAACGCCTACTACAACCCCGGCATGAACGAGATCGTCTTTCCTGCAGCCATTCTGCAGCCACCGTTCTTCGACGCCGAGGCCGACGACGCGGCGAACTACGGCGGCATCGGTGCGGTCATCGGTCACGAGATCGGGCACGGCTTCGACGATCAGGGCGCCAAGTACGACGGTGACGGCAACCTCGTCGACTGGTGGACCGACGCCGACCGCACGGAGTTCGGCGCCCGCACCAAGGCGCTGATCGAGCAGTACGAGGAGTTCGTGCCCCGCGAGCTGTCCAACGGACACCATGTCAACGGCGCGTTCACCGTAGGAGAGAACATCGGCGACCTCGGCGGTCTGTCGATCGCGCTGCTGGCGTACCGGTTGTCCCTGAAGGGCGAGGAGGCGCCGGTGATCGACGGGTTGACCGGCGAGCAGCGGGTCTTCTTCGGCTGGGCGCAGGTGTGGCGCACGAAATCCCGTTCAGCCGAGGCGATTCGGCGGCTGGCCGTCGACCCGCACTCGCCGCCGGAGTTCCGGTGCAACGGCGTGATCCGCAACATGGACGCCTTCTACGAGGCGTTCGACGTGTCGGAGAACGACGCCCTGTACCTGGAACCCGAACGGCGCGTGCGGATCTGGAACTAGACCGCCGCACGGGCGATGACCGACGCCTGGCAGGTGCGTTCCGGATCGGCCGACGACCTGGAGTCGTTGGCGCCGTTGTGGCTCGCCGTGCACCACCGGCACGTCGAGTCGATGCCGGAGCTCGCTCCCTACGTGGACGACGACGCAACGTGGAGCGAGCGCCGGCGCGTGTACGCCGGGCTGCTGGCCAAGCCCGACACGGTATTGCTGCTGGCGTCGGTCGACGGCGAGTTGGTCGGATACGGGCTGGCGCATGTGATGGCGGTGGGCGACACGTGGGTCGCCGACACATGGCGCACCGGTGAGCGGATCGGCGAGATCGAGTCGCTCAGTGTGCTGCCGGCTTACCGGGGAACCGGCCTGGGATCGCAACTGCTCGACGCGCTGGAGCGCCGCCTGCACGAGCAGTGCGTCAAAGACATTGTCTTCGGTGTGCTTTCGGGCAACGAGGACGCGATCCGGCTCTATCAGCGACGCGGCTATCGCCCGACGTGGCTCTACCTGTCGAAGTTCGAGGGCCGCTAGAGCGCTTCGGGTAGTCGACTACGCATGACGGCGGCTGCGCCGAGGGCGACAGTGCAGGTATGGCGCCATCACGAGCGAGGTCCTACGGGGTCACCCCGCGGCTATTGCTCGCCGCGTGGACGGCTGCCGTCGCGTTCGTGCTGCTGATCGCGGGAAGTGCTGCGGCAGGCGCGCAGCCGCCACCGGCGGACCCGACGCCAACGACGCCCGGACTTCCGCTGCCCGCTGAGGATCCGTTGATCAGGAACAACGTCACCCAGCCGGCAGCGCTGACGATCGGCCTCTCACCAGAATCAGGTCCTCCTGGAACAGAAGTGACGATCACCGTGGGCGGCGTCAGCGGTTGTACAAGTTCATTCGAACTGGATAGACAGCGACTACTGGTGGTGTGGGGCGCCGAGGATGTCATCTCGAACGCCACCGTGAGTGACGGCGTCGCGACCATTCGACATACCGTGCCGGATGATCCTGCGGCTCCGAGCTACACCGTTGCGGCAGCGTGCGGAGGACAGGCGGCGTACGACACATTCACTGTCGTAGCACCACCGCCGGACCCGCATCTCGTACTCGATACGGCAGAGCCACAACGCGGCTCAGAAATTCGGGCGACCGGAACCGGTTTCGCCTGCACGTCATCGGTCGACCTCAGCTGGGCCGACGGCGAGTCACCTGTCATGCAGGCCACGCCGCCCGACTTCGACGTGCCGATCCGGATCGACGACGATGCTCCCCTCGGCCCACGCGTACTGGTGGCGGAGTGTCAGGACGACCCGTCCATCGCCGACCGCAAGTCGGTCGAGATCGTCGCAGCACCTCCACCTCCGACGACCACGACCACCACCACCGAGACCACGACCGCCACCGAGACCACGACCACGCTCCGTACGACGGCCCCACCGACCACTGCCGTCGCCCATGAAGACGACACCGACTCCGACGAAGATCCGCCGTCCGGCCCGAGCATCTGGCCGTGGCTGGTCGCGCTGGCCCTGGTGGTAGCGGCGTCACTCACCGCACGCCACCTCCGTCGTCGCCACCAGAAGCGGCAACTCAATCGCGTACACGTCGTCGCCAGTACGACCAATCCGCCCGCCGCCGACTTCCACGAGACACCCGCCAACGGCGAGATGACTCACGCCATCCGCGTAGAGGCCCGCGCCGGAATCAGCGTTCCCACCATCACGGAGGTGCACCATGTCCCTTGAACCGACCCGCGAAGCCACCGTTCGGGACTTCTTCTTCGGGCCCGACGCATGCGCGGAATTGACCCGATCGCTGCACGACAATGCCACCGCTCGCCGCCTCCTTCCCGGCTACCCCGGCCTCACCGCCATCGTCGAGCGGGAGGTGGCGAAGGCGACCGATGGTTTCCTCGACACCAATCCGACGGACCTCGTGGCGTCCGCGTGGCGGCGGTACGAGAAGCTCCGCCAGGCGGCGATCCGCTCCAGCGGCACGGGCAAAGAGGAGCGGGTCTCGATGGCGACGCACCGGATCGAGTCGAGCCATCGCCCGACGGTCGACGTCTTCATCGACGGAACACGCCGTGCCACCGTTCAATTGGCGATAACGCTCTCCTTCGACATGGCGGGCATCGTCGCGGTGGTGCGGCGCACGCGGGTGGTGGCGATCGAAGCCGGAAACTGCACCGTCACCGGTGAACTCACCGCGCAGGGCGTCACGCTGACCAAGCGGCAGCGCCAGTGGGGCTTCCCGGGGGCGGTCACATTGCGCGGTGGCATCGCCGTGCTCAGAGAGGACATGGCGGCGGCGGTGTGAATCAAAGGGCGGCCCGCTAGCGCGCGCCGCCGACATACGGCCTGACCGCCAGCAGGTAGCCGGCGAGCAGCACCAGCGGAGCGGCCAGCGGCAGCCACGGCAGCTGCACGGGTAGCAGCACCGCGACCGCTGCGGCCACCCCGAACCCGACGGCGCCGATCACCGTCGCCGCGGCGGCCCGGCCCTCTCCGTGCCGCAACACCAGGTACGCGGCGGCGGCAAGACCCGCCAGCGCGGTGTACATCGGCGACGGCGCGGCGAGCAGCAGGGTGCCCACCGTGAGCAGCACCGCCACGGTCGCGGCCGGGCGCCACCACGCCGCTATCGCCACCGCGAACAATGCGGCGGCCGCCGAGACGAGTGCGTCCCCGTCGGCACGGTACGCCGCGGCGGCCACCATCAGCACCCCGAAGGCGCTGGGCAACAACAGCTTCACCGCTCGCTGCGCCGGATCCGTCATTTCCGCATCCCGGTCCTGCGGTCGGGGATGAGCATCATCGCCTGGTCGAGGGTCCCGGTGCTCGGCCATGCCACGACGTCGACGCCGATGGTGCCCATGTCGCGGTACATGAACGAGCGCTGCAACGCCCACATCCGGTCGACCAGCGGATCCTGGGCGCCCTCGATCGGAGATCCCTCGAGCACGTCGACGGCGACCACGGGATGGCCGCGCTTGCGCAGATCGATGAGCGCCAACGCGAACTCCGTCTCGAGCAGCGTCGAGAACGCGATCACGATCGCCCCCGCCGGCACCGCCGGTCTGGGTGCCAGCGTGCCCCCGGCCCGCTCGAAACCGCCGACGGCGCCGAGCATCGTGTCCAGGATCCGGTAGAACTGCCGCTGACCGATGTCGGCGCCGAGCCAACGGGTGTCGCGGTTGCCCAGCGCCACCAGACCGGCCCGGTCGCCGTAGCGCAGCGCGCTCTGCACCACCTGCGCTGCGCCACGCGCCATCCGCTCGGTGGCCGCGGTCGCCGGTCCCGCCGGCTGGGCATACGTGTCGATCAGCACCACCACGTCGGCCGCCCGATCGGTGAGCCGCTCGGTGACGTGCAGCGCCCCGCGCCGCGCGCTGACCGGCCAATTCACCGTCCGCAGCTGATCGCCAGGGACGTAGGGCCGGATGTCGGCGTACTCGACGCCCGGGCCGGTGTGCCGGGTCAAGTGGGTACCCAGCCGGTCCAGCAGGTCGGTGCGCGGGATCGGGGTGGTCTGCGGCGGCGCCACCGGGAACACGCAGACCTCGACGGCGTCGACGGTGCCGGTGCCCTCCAGCAGGCCGCCGCGGGCAGTCACCCGCACCTCGGCCCGCACCGGATAACGACCCCACCGCGCCGCCTCGGCCGTGACGGTCAGCGGCGGACCGGTGTCCACCACCTCGAGATCCATGCCGGGCACTGCGGCACAGGCGATGTCGACCTCGCTGCCGTCGTCGGCGGCCGCCCACAGCGCGACGGTCACCGACTCGGACTCGAAGCAGCGCTGCATCCCCGGCCTGCCCGACACCTCGACGGCAGGGGGCGGCCGCTGCCACGACAGCGAGCACACTACCCCGAGAAGCGGCGCCGCGAACGCCACCAGATCCCACCGCCCGCCGAGCAACGCCCCGATGATCGCCGCCCCGGCGCACGTGGCCACGGCGCGGGTCAGCGGCGATGCGCGCCAACGCAACTCGACGGTCGCACGGTGATCCGGCGTCGTCACCGGGCGGCCCGCGGCACCGGCAGCCGTCGCAGCAGTTCCTCGACGACGTCGGAGCCCTGCACCCGCCGCACCCACATCTCGGGCCGCAGGCTGATCCGGTGCGCCATCGCGGGCACGGCCAGCGCCTTCACGTCCTCGGGTACGACGTAGTCCCGGCCGAGCAGCAGGGCCCGGGCCCGCGCCAGCTGCACCAGGTCGAGCTCGGCGCGCGGGCTGGCGCCGACGGCGACCTGCGGGTGCTGGCGGCTGGCCGTGGCCAGCGACACCACGTACTGCAGCACGTCGTCGTGCACGGTCACCTGCTCGACCGACTCCTGCATGGCCAGCAGGTCATGGGCGTCGACCACCTGACCCACGATCGGCGGCTCCGATCCGCGGTCGAGGCGGCGGCGCAGCATCGTGGCCTCCTCGTGTTCGGACAGGTATTTGAGTTCCAGGCGGATGGCGAACCGGTCGAGCTGGGCCTCGGGCAGCGGGTAGGTGCCCTCGTACTCGATCGGATTGTCGGTGGCCAGCACCAGGAACGGCGCGGGCAGCGGATGGGTGACGCCGTCGATACTGACCTGGCGCTCGGCCATCGCCTCCAGCAGCGCGGCCTGCGTTTTGGGCGGCGTGCGGTTGATCTCGTCGCCGAGCAGCAGGTTGGTGAACACCGGTCCGCGGCGGAACTCGAAGCGGCCGGACTGCATGTCGTAGATCGTCGAGCCCAGCAGGTCGGCGGGCAGCAGGTCGGGGGTGAACTGCACCCGGGTGAACTCGAGTCCGAGGGCGGCGGCGAAAGATCGTGCGATGAGCGTCTTTCCGAGCCCCGGCAGATCCTCGACGAGGACGTGCCCGCGGGCGAGCACTGTGGTGAGGATGAGGGTGAGCGCCCTGCGCTTGCCCACCACCGCCCTGCCGATCTCGTCGAGCACCGCGTCGCAGTGGGCGCTGGTGGTCGCCACCGGCATCCCCATCTCGGCCGTCATATCTGCTCCAGACGTTGCAGGATGTCGTTGAGGGTGTCGCGGCCGGGCCCCGGTTCGCTGCTGCCGGTCCGCGAAATGTTCTCCGGATCCACCCACGGCCACAGCTCCGCGCCGAAGAGCATCTCGCCGGTGGCGCGGAAGGCGTTCGGGCTCTTCAGTCTTCGTTGCCCGCTGGCCAGCTCGAACTGCCGCGCCAGCATCGGGCGCAGCCGCCGGTCCCAGTCGGTGCGGGTGGTCTCCGACCACGAGATCATCGTCTCGGTACGGGCGTGCCACCGCCGCAGCGACGCCCCGGTGTCGTCGTGGGCGGGTTCGTCGGCCACGCCGGCGGGGCCGCGCGTCAGGTGCCAGCGGACGGCCAGCAGCACGGCGGCGACCGCGACGCCGGACACCACAAGCACGTCGGTGCGGTCGAGCCGGGCGATCGCGAACAGCTCGACCACGACGACCAGCGTCACACCGACGGCGACCAGCCTCGTCATCGCGCCGCCTCGAGTTCGTCGCGCACCAGTCGCAGCGCGCGCACCGCGGCGGTCCGGTGGCCCTCCCCCATTTCGTGCGGACTGAACCGCGCCTCCTCGAACAGGTCGACCAGTTCGGTTGCGCTCTCGGCGCGCAGGGCGTGGCTGCGGACGGCGCGGGCGAGCACCTCCGACGGGGTGTCCGACGCCTGCGGGACGGTGCCCGGCGACTTCTCGAGTTCGCGTTCCATCGCCACGTAACAGGCGATGATCGCCTCGCGGGGGTCGCGACTGTGGTCGCCGATCTCGGCCAGCCCGAGTTCGGCGGCCCGTGCGAGGTCCGGGCCGGCCGGAGCCGGTTCCGGCGGCGCGACGGCACCGGCCGGGGACGGCGCGACGGCGCTCACCTTCCTGCGGCCGGCGATCGTCGCGGCGAACGACAGCACGAACAGGGCGATGGTCGCGGCCATCAGATACCCGAAGACGTTGCCGCCGGGCGTGCCCTCGCCGTCGGGTGGTTCCGGCGGCTCGGCAGCTGGGACGACGTCGGGAGCCGCAGCGGGTTCGGTGTCCGACGGAACCGGCACGTCGTCGACCGCCAGCTGATTGCCCCAGCGCATCAACAACAGCACAACCAGCAGCCACACCAGCAGACCCGCAGCGGCGATCGCCAGCAGCCGCCACGGCGGCCTGCCGCCCTCTCCGCGGGCATCGCGCGGAGCGCCGACGGGAAGTGCCGCGGCAGCAGGGCGGCGGGTCTGGTTGACGATCGCGATCGCGATGACGGCCATCGACAGCGCGAGCATCGCGATGACGGCGACCAGCGTGCCCGCCCCGCCGGTCGCGGTCTCGGCTTCGACGGCTTCGGCCTCGGCGCGCTGCGCACCGGGCAGGTGTCCGCGCAGCGCGACGGTAGCGAGCATGACAAGCACGATCACCGTGACCGTGCGTGCCACCGCCTTGTCGTCACCGGGCATGGCCCACCCTCGGCTGTGTACCGACGTCCGGGGCGGCCATCGGCCTGGTCCCATCGTGGCACGGCTGGCGTACCGCCCGCCGGTGAAGTGGGTGGGCTACCCGCTGCGCAGCGGATCAGAACATCTGCCAGTCCGACGCACCGTCGGGCTGGGTGTACAACCCTGTCGAGCCCTTGACGACGACCGGGTCGCCGCTGCCGAAGTTGTCGTAGAACCACTGCGCGTTGGCGGGGCTGAGGTTGATGCAGCCGTGGCTGACGTTCGCCTCGCCCTGCGAGCCGACCGACCACGGGGCGCTGTGCACGAAGACGCCGCTGTTGTCGATCCGGACCGCGTCCTGGACCTTGAGCTTGTAGCCCTCGTCATCGGAGACCGGCACGCCGTAGGTGGACGAGTCCATCACGATGTCGGCGAACTTCTCCAGCACGTAATACGTGCCGTTCTTGGTCTCGTAGCCGCGCTTGCCCATGGAGATGGGGAACTCCTTCTCCACCTCGCCGTTGCGCACGACCGTCATGGTCTTTGCGGCGTTGTCGATCGTCGCGACCAGTTGCTCGGGCACGGTGAAGGACGACTTCGTGCCTGCGGCGTCGATGTTCACGGTGGTGCCCGCCGGCCAGAAGTCCTGCGGACGCCAGCGCAGCTGGGTGTCGCTGGTCCAGTAGAACCGGCCGGGAACCGGCGGGTTCGACGAGATGTGGACCGCATCCTGGGCCATCTGGCGATTCGCGATCGGCCGCTGGAAGTTGATGTAGATCGGCTTGGCGGCGCCGGCGATCGACCCGTTGGTCGGGTTGAACGACGGCGGCAGGAACGGCGCCTGCCCTCTGAAGGGCGTGGGATTCTGGCCCGCCGGGGTGCCCTCGGGAATCGGCAGCGGCGGCCCGGCCAGCGGATCGGCCGCAGGCGGCGCGAACGGGTTGGCCGCCGGTGGCGGCGGGGCGAACGGGTTGGGCGCCGGGGCCGGAGGCGGGGGCGCCCCGAACGGCGCCGCCGGTGGCGGCGGTGCGAAGGGCACCACGGGGGCGGGCGGCGGCGGTGGCGGTGGGGCGGGTTGCGCCGTCGCCGAGGGCGCTGCCAGCGCCATTGATGCCACGAGGGTTCCCGCGAAGATCGCGGTCACCAATTTCCGCACGGTTCGCTGCCGCATGCGTCACCTCCAATTGCACAAAGCTCGGAACCAGTCTCGCACAGCGCAGGGACCAGCTACCGCCTCGCGGGGCGGCTCGTCCGCGGCGTCGGCCGGCGGCCGACGCGCTGAACTGCGATGTTGATCGCTGAGAACGTTCCCAGCGTTACCCCCGGCAATGGCCGAGGGAACGCCGAACAGGTCGCGAACAGCCAGTACACCGCCCAGTGCGGCCCCGATTAGCACCGCCGACGCGGTGAGCAGACCGGCAGGCCCGGCCCACTCGTAGAGCACTCCGGCGGCCAGTGCGCCGGCCATGATGCCCACCTGGAACGCCGCGACGTAACGGCCGGACGCCGCGTCGGGGTTCTCAGGCGCGCTGCGGATGACCGCCGCCTGCAGCATCGGGGGCAGCGCCGTCGACGTGGCGCCCCACACCAGGACGGCGACGACGCCGACCAGCGCCGCGCGGCCGTCGGCCGCCGTCCAGGCCAGCACCCCGAACGCCGCGGCCAGCGCGCTGAGACCGCAGAGCACCGCGGCACGGGGATTCCGGTCGCCTGCGCGCGCCGTCGCCGCCATCGCCAGCAGGCCGGCGACGCCGAAGGCGGCCAGCAGCCACGCCAGCTGCGGACCTCGCAGTCCGACCACGTCGCGCAGGATCACGACGATGAAGGTGTAGGAGATGAAATGCCCGGTGACGCCGACGAGCGTCAGCGCCGACAGCGCACCGGACCGGCCGCCGGCATCACGTCGGCCGGATCGGCAGGCGGGGGCCGTTGCGGACGGCATGGCGGGCAGGATGGCGCGCGCGCCGAGCAGGACCGCCATCGCGGCGGCGGCGACCGCAAGGACCGCCACCCGCCAGCCCCACAGCTCGCTCATCGCGGCGGTCAGCGGGTTGCCCACCACCAGCGCGAGGCCGGTGCCGGTGTACACCGCCGCGGTCGCCCGCCCGGCGTGGTCGGCGGGCACCAGCCTGGCGCCGATGGGGGCGATCACCGACCACATCAGCCCGTGGGTGAGCGCGCAGAGCATCCGCCCGCCCGCGAGCACCGCGAAGTTCGGCGCCATCGCCGAGATGACCTGCGACGCCACCAGACACACCAACGTGACCAGCAGCGTCCGTCGCCGGGGCCAGTGCGCCGTCCATCGCACCAGCGGCACGGTGGTCACGGCGGCGACCAACGCATACCCGGCGAGCAGGGTGCCGACGAGCGCGGCGCTGACGTCGAGATCGGCCGCGATCGCTGGCAGCGCGGCGATAGGCACGATCTCGGCGGTGACGTAGACGAAGGCAGCCGCGGCCAGCACCGCCAGCGCAGCGGCGGTGCGGGGCGTCCACATCAGGGTGGGCGGTGGGTGGCGGATGTCGACGGTCATGGCAGCGTGGGTCACGGTAGTGAGCGGGAATACCGCAACCGCGGCGCGAATTGCCCAGGTGACGGATCGCCGCCCAATCGAGAGAGGATCGTGATGGTCAGTTTCGACGCGACACCGAAGGTCGAAGTTCCCGACGGTTACGAGCACCTGCTCGATCTACCGCTGTACGGCCACCTGGCGACGGTGCGTCCGGACGGGACGCCGCAGGTCAATCCGATGTGGTTCGCCTGGGACGGGGAACTGCTGCGGTTCACCCACACCACGAAACGGCAGAAGTACCGCACCATCGCCGCACAACCCGTGGTGGCGATGTCCATCAGCGATCCGAACAACCCCTATCGCTATCTCGAGGTGCGCGGCGTGGTCGAGGAGATCGTGCCGGACCCGACCGGGGCGTTCTACCTGCACCTCAACGACCGGTACAGCGGACCGTTGACCGAGCCGCCCGCCGATGCGCAGGACCGGGTGATCCTGGTGGTGCGGCCGACCGGCTTCAGTAAGCAGTAGCGGGGTCCACCGACAGCTCCCAACGCCAGACGGTGCCCTCGTCGGGGTCTTCGATCTCACCGGCATGCGTGAAGCCCAGCCTGCGCAGCACGCTGGTCGAGGCGTTGTGGTCGGCCAGCGTGTGCGCGACGATCGTGGAGAGCCGGTTGCTGCTGGCCTTCGCCTTGCCGATCATGGCCCGGGCTGCCGCCGTCGCCAGGCCCCGTCCGCGGAATTCGGGGGCGATCTCGTAGCCGATCTCGACCACACCGTTCTGCGGCGGCCCGACGAAACCACCCGAGCCGACGAGCAGCGCGCCGTTGTCGGCGAGGAAGAAGTGCATCCACCAGTCCGCCTGGTGCGGGTGCTCGGTCAGCTTGTCGATGGTGAACTCGACCGACTCCGGGAACTCGGGCCAGCCTTCGGGAACGTCAGCGCCGAGCAGCTCGCCGAAGGCGTTGCGGTCGGCACGCAGGGCGGTGAGGTGCTCCACCGTGGCGGGCATCAGCACGACGTCGATCACGTCAGCAGTGTGTCAGGCTGAGCCGATGATCGTGGCGTTCAGTGTGAGTCCGTCCGGCGGCGACGAGTCCGGCGGCGTGCGCGAGGCGGTCGCCGAGGCGATCCGGGTGGTGCGGGCGTCGGGGCTGCCCAACGAGACCAACGCCATGTTCACCAACATCGAGGGCGAGTGGGACGAGGTGATGGCTGTGGTGAAGCGGGCGGTCGAGGCCGTCGCCGCGGTGGCGCCCAGGGTGAGCCTGGTGCTCAAGGCGGACATTCGGCCCGGCTTCACCGGTCAGCTGACCGCGAAGGTCGAGCGCCTGGAACGCGAACTCGGATCCTGACGGGCCGCTAGGAGCGGACCAGCCGGGCGATGGCCGCTGACGCCTCGGCGAGTTTCGCGTCGGCCTCCTCGCCACCCTCGGCCACCGCCTGGGTGACGCAGTGGCCGAGGTGCTCGTCGAGCAGGCCGAGCGCCACCGACTGCAGGGCGCTGTTGACGGCGCTGATCTGGGTGAGGACGTCGATGCAGTACTTGTCCTCGTCGATCATCTTCGCGATACCCCTGACCTGTCCCTCGATCCGCCGCAGCCGCTTCGCGTAGTTGTCCTTCTGACCCGAATAGCCGTGCGCGCCGGTGGTTTCGACGCTGTCAGTGCGCACAGTGACGTCCTTGTCCATCGTGTCTAGCCGCCTCCAAGCATCTGCTTCATCTGGTCGATCTCCGCCTGCTGCGTGTCCACGATGTGCTGCGCCATCTCCTTGGCGCCGGCGTCCTGACCGTTGGCCAGCTCGGCCTTGGCCATCTCGACCGCGCCCTGGTGGTGGCCGATCATCGACTCCAGCCACAGTGTGTCGAATTCCTTGCCGCTGAGCGAGCGCAACCGCGACAGCGCGGCGTCGTCGACCATGCCGGGCATCGAGGAGTGGGCGCCGTGACCCATGTCGGCATCGGGGTTCTCGCCCCAGCCGCGCAGCATGTCGGCCAGCTGTCCCATCTCCGGGCCCTGGACGGCGGCGATGCCGGCGGCCAGTTCGAGCAGCGCCGGGTCGGTGGACCGGTCGCGCGCCAGGTCGGTGAGCTCGAGTGCCTGCTTGTGGTGCGGCATCATCTGCGTCGCGAAAGCCACGTCGTCGGCGTTGTGCGCCGCCTGCCCGGCGCTGTCCTGGGTCTCGCTGTGCTGATGGTCGGTGTGGCCGTCGGTGGCGTTGCCGGACTCCTGGCTGGTACACGAGGTCAGGAACAGGGCCGTGGCGAGGGCGGCCAGGATGGCGGCGCCGCGTGCGGTGAAGTTCGTCATGACACCACCGTACAGGTACCCCATGGGGGTATCGATAACGGTTTGGCCGGGTGAAACGCCAGGCGCATAATCGACGGATGCCCTCAGAGTCAGATGCCATCGACATCAAGCCGCGCAGTCGCGACGTCACCGACGGCCTCGAGAAGACCGCCGCCCGCGGGATGCTGCGCGCCGTAGGCATGGGCGACGACGACTGGGCCAAACCGCAGATCGGCGTCGGCTCGTCATGGAACGAGATCACTCCGTGCAACATGTCGCTGCAGCGGCTGGCACAGGCGGTCAAGGGTGGCGTGCACGCCGGGGGCGGTTATCCGCTGGAGTTCGGCACCATCTCGGTGTCCGACGGCATCTCGATGGGCCACGAGGGGATGCACTTCTCGCTGGTCTCCCGAGAGGTGATCGCCGACAGCGTCGAGACCGTCGTGCAGGCCGAGCGTCTCGACGGCACGGTGCTGCTGGCCGGCTGCGACAAGTCGATCCCCGGCATGCTGATGGCCGCCGCGCGGCTCGACCTGGCGAACGTGTTCCTCTACAACGGCTCGATCATGCCGGGCGTCGCCAGGATGACCGACGGCACCGAGAAGGAAGTCACGATCATCGACGCCTTCGAGGCGGTCGGGGCGTGCGCCCGCGGGCTGATGTCGCGCGAGGACGTCGACATCATCGAGCGCGCCATCTGTCCGGGCGAGGGCGCATGCGGCGGCATGTACACCGCCAACACCATGGCGTCGGCCGCCGAGGCGCTGGGCCTGTCGTTGCCGGGCAGCGCGTCGCCGGTGGCGATCGACAAGCGGCGCGACGAGTACGCGCGCAAATCCGGCGAGGCAGTGGTCGAGATGCTGCGTCGCGGGATCACGGCCCGCGACATCCTGACCAAAGAGGCGTTCGAGAACGCGATCGCCGTCGTGATGGCCTTCGGCGGCTCCACCAACGCCGTGCTGCACCTGCTGGCCATCGCGTGGGAGGCCAACGTGAAGCTCTCGCTGGAGGACTTCACCCGCGTCGGGCAGCGGGTGCCGCACCTCGCCGACGTGAAGCCGTTCGGCCGCCACGTGATGAAGCACGTCGACGAGATCGGCGGCGTGCCGGTCGTGATGAAGGCGCTGCTGGACGCCGGCCTGCTGCACGGCGACTGCCTCACGGTGACGGGCCGGACGATGGCCGAGAACCTCGCGCACATCGAGCCGCCCGACCCCGACGGCAAGGTGCTGCGGGCGATGAACAATCCGATCCACCCGACCGGCGGCATCACGATCCTGCACGGGTCATTGGCGCCCGAGGGCGCGGTGGTCAAGTCGGCGGGCTTCGATTCCGACGTGTTCGAGGGCACCGCAAGGGTTTTCGAGCGTGAGCGGGCCGCACTCGACGCGCTGGAGGACGGCACCATCACCCACGGCGACGTCGTCGTCATCCGTTACGAAGGCCCCAAGGGCGGGCCGGGGATGCGCGAGATGCTCGCCATCACCGGCGCGATCAAGGGCGCGGGTTTGGGCAAGGACGTGCTGCTGATGACCGACGGCCGGTTCTCCGGCGGCACCACGGGACTGTGCGTCGGGCACATCGCACCCGAGGCCGTGGATGCCGGACCGATCGCCTTCGTCAGGGACGGCGACCGGATCCGCCTCGACGTCGCGAAGGGCACGCTCGACCTGCTGGTCGACAAGGACGAGTTCGAGTCGCGCAAGGCGGGATTCGAGCCACTACCCCCGGTGTACAAGACGGGCGTGCTGGCCAAGTACACCAAGCTGGTCGGCTCGGCAGCCACGGGCGCCGTCTGCAGCTAGTTCGCCGGTGACCGCGGCGGTGGTGGCTGTGGTTCGAATGGTGAGTACCACCACCAGTCGGCGCGTTCGCCGGTGGGCCCGGGACAGGGAGGTACACCGGGTGGCGGTTTCGTCGGTGGTCGGGCCAGTGATGCCGAACTCAATTGCCTTCCGTCCCTGTCGGTGACGACAAGGTGCTGCGCCGGGCCGGTGATCGTGATGCCGCCTCGGTGGTGCATCCGGTGGTGATACGGGCAGACCAGGACCAGGTTGTCCAGTTCGGTGGCGCCGCCGTCCTCCCAATGCTTGACGTGGTGGGCGTGCAGTCCGCGGGTGGCTCCGCATCCGGGTACCACGCAGCACCGGTCACGGTGCTCGAGCGCCCGGCGCAGCCGGCGGCTGATCTGGCGGGTCTCCCGCCCGGAGCCGATCACCTGCCCGTGGCGTTCCAGCCACACCTCGAAGGTGGCGTCGCACAGCAGGAATTGGCGATCGGCGTCGGTCAGTACCGGACCCAGATGCAAAGAGGCGACCTGTTCCTTGACGTCCACGTGGGCGATCACGGTGGTGCGGTGTCCGTGCGGGCGGCGGGCCACCTCGGTGTCCCAGCCGGCGTCGACGAGGCTCAGGAACGCATCGACGGTGGTGGGCATCGGCGGAACCTGCTCGGATGCGCCATCGGGGTCGCCGTCGCTGTCGGTG
Source organism: Mycobacterium sp. NPDC050551 (assembly GCF_040674075.1). NCBI lineage: Bacteria > Bacillati > Actinomycetota > Actinomycetes > Mycobacteriales > Mycobacteriaceae > Mycobacterium > Mycobacterium sp. NPDC050551. The sequence continues at coordinate 465,996 of NZ_JBFARC010000003.1, forward strand.
TGGTCGCGTTTCCAATCGGCGACCATCCCGTCGAGATGTGACTGTACGGCGGCGTCGAGTTTGGCCGCCTCCAGGTGTGGCAGCCAGATCCGGTAGCAGGTGCCCTTGTCGTCGGTGGTCTTGCTGAACGACGGTGCGGGTTCAGGCTTGGGGTCGGGTTTCGGTTCCGGTGGGGGTGGGGGTTCGAGCTTGATCGCGGTGCGCAACTGGTTCACCGTCGCGGCGGTGACCAACTGGGCGTAGTGCGCATCCGATCCTGGCCCGGCCTTCTCGGCGATCACTCCGACCTGATCGAGTGACACCCGACCCTCGCGCAGGAGTTGGGTGCAGCGCGGCAATTCCTCCCACCGCTGCGCGACGGCGGTGACGATCTCTGCGTTCCTCGGTGACGACCCGGTCTTCCACGCCACCATCGCGGCCACCGACCGCGCGCCCGTCATGCCCCACAACCCGTCGCGGTCGATTTCGGCGACGATCTCCACCAACCGCCCGTCGATCGCGTTGCGTTGACCGCACAACTCGGCGATCTCGTCGAACAGCTCCGCCAGCCGGTCCTTCGGCCTCACCGAAGGAGCGAAAGACGTTGCGCTCAAGGACATGACCCCATCATTGCAGAAGGGTCCGACAAGTCGGACCGCGCGATCTACCGAGGCGGCGGGTCGATGGGGGTCATGGTGATCGGCACCCGGTGCGTGCCCACCCCCTCGCCCGGGCAACCGACTCCCCCGACGACGAGTGTGCGTTCGCCGTGGAAACTGCCGTCCGGCCCGGGAATCCAGAAGTCCGAGCGCTGCGACGGCACTCCGCTGTTCGGGTCGGTTCGTTGGCAGAGGTAGGGTTGCTCGCCGCTGGTCTCCCACCGACCGTTGGTCCAGCGATATTCGAATTGCGCTGGGGCGCCCGGATTACGGGCCCGATCACCGCTGTTGTCCATCCGCATGACGCACCCGTTCACGTCGCAGTGGGTGCTGAACTCGACCGGGAACGTCTTCGACTCCATCGGTGTCGGCACGCCGTTGAACGTCTGCTTGGAGAAGTCGACGAAAACGTCGTAGAACCCGTACGCCGGAACCGGTTCGACGCGGTCCGCATGAGCCACCGGCGAAGCCAGTAACGCCGCGCAGGCAACGATGACGGCGACCGACGCTGTTCTCGACATAGTCGTCGATAACACATGGCAGCGGCCGTCGTCGCTGAATGCGCGCTTTCGCCTCAGGTCCGGATGTGGGTGCTCAGCCAGGGACGGTGTGGTGGTTGATGCCGAGCCAGCGGGACAGCTCCGGATCAGGCACGGCCGCAGCCAGTTCCGCCGACACGCGGACCGGCGGTGGCGACTCGAGCCCGTCCTCGGCCGCGAGAGCGCGACTCAGGATGGCCGTGGCGATCTCCGGCCCGAACCGGTGCAGGTCGACGGAATCGGCGGCCCCTGCGCCCACCGTCTCGGCGATCAGTGACGCAACGCTGCCCGCGGCAGGGGCGGGCGCCACGCCCTGGGCGAGCGTGACGGTCTCGAGGCCGGCGCCGAGGTCGAGGTCGGCGCCCAGAAGCGCCGCGGCGTCCACGATGCCCGCGCCCATCTCTCTGGAGTTCCACCCCTGCGGCCGCCGGGCCGTCGCCTTGGCCAGTCGCAGGAACATCTGCTGCAACGTCTCGCCGCGGGCCTGCGCCTCGGCGATGAGCGCATCGCGGCCGTGGTGGGCGAGCCACATCGCGGCCACACCGGCGGTCATCGCGACCGCGAAGCTGGTGCCCTGGCCCTGTTCGGCGCCACCCGAGCGCGCCGCCCGCCACACGTTCTGCGCCGGTGCGGAGATGTCGACCGCCGAACCGCGGCACGATCCTGGCCACTGTCCGTCGCGGGCGTTGACGCCGGCGACCGCGATGCACTCGCCGTAGCGCGCGGGCCACACCACCTGCCGGACGCAGTTGCCCGCCGCGGCGAGCACGATCACGTTGTCGGCCACCGCCCGCAGCAGCGCGGCGTGCAACGAGAACGACGGTATGCCACCGAGACTCATGGTGATGACGTGCGCGTCGTTGCGGACCGCCCAGTCGATGGCCTTCGCGACCGACACCTGGGTCACCCGGATCACGCTCTCGATGGCCCGGATCGGCATGTGCCGCGCGGCGGGTGCGGAGCCGATCACCGTCAGCGACTTCGGTGAGACGACGACACTCGCCGTCCCGGTGCCGTGCCCGGGATTGAAGCCGTCGAGCGGGTCGGTGGGATCGCTGTCGTCGTCGAGTGTGTCGAATCCGCCCGCGCGGTCCACACCCTCGAGTTCGGGATGCAGGAAGACGCCGGTGTCGGGCTGGGCGATGACGATGCCCGCGCCTGCCGCCGGACGGCCGAGTGATTCCGAGAGCGCCCACGCCTCCCTCGCCCGGATGGTGTCCAGTGCCCAGTCCGCCGCCAGTTCCGGCTCCGTGGCCACGTTGCACCCGGGTACCCCACCGAGGCTCTCCTGCACCGGTTCGGCGGGATCGACCTCGGGGAAGAACGCCGTCGGCAGGTCGGGTTCGGCGGCGGGTGCGCCGACAGCATCGCCGAGGACGTAGGCCGCCGAGAACGCCGCCGCGGGTGACACTCCGTCGAAGGTGCGGCCCGGCATCTCGACCACGAGCACCGGCGCGTCCAGCACCGACACGGTCACCGTCAGTTCCGCGCAGGCGTCCCGCACCGTGGCGGACACCTCGTCCGCGTGCTGGTCGTCGCGCAGCTCGACGGCGAATCGTGCTGGCGCTCCGCTACTCCCGGGCGGCCTCGGTGTCGTGGCCGCTTCGAGTGCGTCGGTGACTGCGCTCATGTTCCACCCCCGCGTCGGTCACGCCAGCATGACACCGGAACACGCCGGAAGAGCCGATGTGCGCAAACTGTGCGCGAACGGGCAATTCGTCAGTGCGCGGCCACCATCCGGTCGATGCGGCGCAGCGCGATCGCCAGCACCGGCAGGTAGGCGCCCGCCCACACCGGCGCCGCCATGCTGGCCAGCGCGCCACGGTCGTGCGGCACGACGCTGTGCCGGGTCGCCGGGATGCCGGCCACCTGCCACGACCAACTGCGCCCCGGTTCGAACTCGGTGATGGTGAACGGCAGCGGGACACCGACCGGGGTCCACACCTTGCCGCGCTCGCCGAGGCCGAGTTCGTCGGCGTCGAGCAGCTCCGCACCCGAGACGGTGGGGCCCCACTCCGGCCAGCGGTTCAGGTCGGTCAGCACCGACCAGACCGCGGCCGGTGACGCGCGGATCACCCGGTCCACGGAGAGCATGCCGCTGCGCAGCGCGAGGTTCATGCCGTGGCGATGCCCTGGAGGCGGTCGCGCTAAACGATCGCGGACCGGATTCGATTTGCGCCGAGCTGGGTACTGATCACGCAGTCCAAGGATCCCCGACAGAAATCGAGTTCAGATGCCCGCCCAGCGCACCATCCGCCGTTTTCCCGTCACCGTCGGTGCCGCGGCCATCGCCGCGAGCGCACTGCTCGCCGCCTGTGGCGGCGGCGACGGCGAGTCCTCGGAGAGCAGCACCACGAGCTCCACCACCTCCACGACGACCACCACCTCGGTGGCGCCGCCCGCCATGACGCCGAGCAGCGCGCCTGCGCCTGCGCCGGGGGCTCCGGGTGCGCCGGGGGCTCCGGGTGCGGGAGCCGGACCGGGCGGTGCGACCGCGCAGGTGCCGGGCGCCGACACGGGTGCGGGCGCGGGACCGGGTGGCGCGACCGCGCAGGTGCCCGGCGCCGATGCGGGTGCCGGACCTGGTGGCGCCACGGTGCAGGTCCCAGGCGCCGAGGCGGGTGCCGGACCGGGCGGCGCAGGCGCGTGCGTCGGACCCCTCTGCACTCCCTGACGCGAAGCCCGACGGCCGTCGGCTAGACGACCACCGCGACGGCGAAACCGTCCCAGTTCTTGGTGCCGACCGTCTGGATCGCGGCGGCGTCGAGGCGCGGGTGGTTGCCGATCATCTCCAGCATGTCGCGCACCGCGCGGGCCTGCCGGTCATCCGGTGCCGGATCCAGCACGCGGCCCATCCGGGTGACGTTGTCGACCACGATGACCGAACCCGGATGGCCGAGCCGGATCGCCCACTCGACGTAGGCGACGTTGTTCTCCTTGTCCGCGTCGATGAACACCAGGTCGAACGGCTCATCACGGTCGGCGAGGGTGGGCAGGGTGTCCAGGGCGGCGCCGACGATCACCTCGACCCGGTCGGCGACGCCGGCGCGGGCGAGGTTGGTCCGCGCCACGTCCGCGTGTGCGGCGTCGAATTCGAGGGTGACGACGCGGCCACCCGCTCCGACACCGCGCGCGAGGTTGATGGTGCTGTAGCCGGCGAGGGTGCCGATCTCGAGGACGCGGCGCGCCCTGGCAATCGACGTGAGCAGTCGCAGCAGCGCACCGTGCTGCGCCGACACCTCGATCGCCGGCATGTTCGCCGCGGCCGCCGACTCTCTGGCCGCGATCAGCGCATCGTCCTCGGTGTGCAGCAGCGCGGTGAACATCCCGTCGACCGCGCGTGGATCCGGCTCGCTCACCGGCCACACGTTAGCCGAACCGCACCCCCTCGTTGGCGTACACGACGCGCAACACATGGCCGACCTCCGGACCCATCACGGCCTCGGTGAGCGCGCAGTAGGTGGCGACGAAATCCGGCCCGTGGGGCGGCTCCGCGTCGCAGAGGTGGTGGGCGATCTCGTGCAGCACCACGAGTTCCCGCAGCGCCCAGGTGCTCTGCCGCTCGGGCACCGCGATGACGGCGCTCGTGCCGGTGCGCTCGTAGTGGGCGGCGGTGGCGCCGCGGCGGGCCCGCACGGACAGCGCGCCCGCAGCCGGCCAACGTTCCCGCACGGCGGGCAGCGAGAGCACGTCATCGACGTAACGCCGCACCGACGGGACCGACGCGAAGCGGCCCTCGGGAGGCAGCGTCAGGTGGGCGCCGAAGAACTCGACGACGGGGTTGTTCCGCTCGGCGACACGGTCGAACAGCGTCCGCACGAACTGTTCGGCCGCGTACACCTTCGCGCGCTGGGTGTCGCGGGGCGTCACTTCTCCAGGGCGGTGCGTGCGCCCGCGAATTCCGTGCCCGGTCCGAGCCGCGCCCGTCGTCCCGCCCGGTCACCGGCCCGCCTCGCCGCAGACGAGTACCCGGCCGTCGCGCTGGTCGCCCGCCAGGTGCCCCGGGCCTGGGACGCCTCCCGGTAGAAGCTCTTGAGTTCGATGTCCTTGTCGCGCAGCGCGATCGCGGTACCAGGCCGACTGTCGCGGGAGCTGGTGGCCTCGGCCCGTGCCTCGTCGCGGGCCTCGGCCAGCCGCTGGCCGATACGCGCGCCGAATGCCAGCTGGAAGTTCAGCCGGGCGGTGATGGTCGGCGTCGGACGGTGTGCGCCCGAGTTGATGTAGTTGTTCGACGCCTGCACCATCTGCATCACCAGACTCGCGTACAGCGCGTGGGTGGTGTCGATGTCCTCGGCGAAGCCGTAGGCGTAGACGAACGTCGAGTTCGACGCGACGTCGCACTTCACGTCGTTGGCGGCGGCGATCACCACGAACAGCTGCACATAGGTGCGCAGCCCGCGCGCGCCCGCGTTGCCGATGGTGATGGTGCGCTGCACCGGCATCTGCGCCTTGGTCTTGTTGTCCGCGTGGCTGCGTGCCACCGCCAGGTCGATGGACGTCGCGGTGGCCAGCCGCTGCGCGGCGGCCATGAACGCCTCGGCCTCGTGCGGGTTGTCGGTGCCCTCGGCCTGGCGGAGCAGCGCGGCGATGCGCGCCAGCATCTTGTCGTCTGTCATGGCGGTCAGGTTAGGGACCCGGTGCGACGATTCCGGGTGCGCTGGAACCCGTTGTGCACAGAGCGGTTTTCATCCACAGGCATCACCGGCGAGTCTACTTACCGACGAAGCCGTCCAGCGCGGTGACGAGCTGCGGAGACAGTGGAGCACCGTCGGCGTAGTTGGCGACGTTGTCGGTCGGGTCGTCGCGCAGCACGTGGTTGACGCCCTTGAGTTCCACCACGGTCAGCGCCGTGTGGGCCAGCGCGTCGATCAACGGACGCTCGGCGTCGCACTGCGCCTGCCCGTCGGCATCCGAGCAGCTCAACAGCACCGGCGTGCCCGCGGGAACGCGCTTGGCCAGCGCCACCGGGTCGATGGCGTCGGCCTCGACGACGGCCTTGACGTTGCTGGGGTTGAGCAGTGCGCTGAGTCCCTCCGGCAGATTCGGCGGCGCGACGCGCTTGGTGCGCGCCTCTTCGACGGCGGCCAGCCAGGTCGTCAGCACCGCGGGATTGCCGTTCGCGCGAACGCGGCCGGTGATGATGTCGAGGTAGCGGCCGGGCAGCGGCTGGAACAGGGCCAGCGAGTGGACCTTCGGCGCGGCCGCGCCCGCCAGCGCCATCGCGTGGATGGCGCCCTCGCCGAGTGCCCAGACCGACAGCCGGGGGTCATCGGTGCCGGGCTGATCGGCCAGGTAGCGCAGTGCGGCTCCGGCACCGCGGGTGTAGACGGCGCTGCCGACCTCCTTCGGCGCCACGGCGTAGGGGCCGAGCCCGGTCTTGCCGGTGCCGACCTTGTCGTAGCGCAGACTCGCGACGCCCTTGCCGGACAGGTATTCGGCCAGCTGGCGCATGTTGCCGACCGGCCCGGCGACGGCGTTGTCGCCGTTGCGGTCGGTCTGCCCGCTCTCGGAGATCAGCAGCGCGGCGGGCGCGGTCCGGTCCTGCTCGTGGCGGTAGGTGCCGTGGATGGTCAGCCCGTCGGCGGTGAAGGTGACGTCGTCGTCGACCCAGCCCGTGGGTTCGGCGTCCGTGCCGGCGTCGGCGGCGTCGTCGCCGGAGCAGCCGGCCAGCAGCAGCACCGCGGCCAGGCAGGCCAGCACGCGCCTCACAGCCGGGTCTCGATCCACGAGGTGACGTCGTCGAGCACCAGCCCCTGCTCGGGCTCGTTGAAGACCTCGTGGAACAGCTCCGGGTAGACCTTCAGGTGCACGTCTTCGGACGCGACGCACTCGACGAGCCGGTGGCTGCCCTCGACGGGGATCAGCCTGTCCTTCTCACCGTGCACCACCAGCAGCGGCTTGGTCAGTGCGCCGGCCCGCCGCGGCATGCTCTCGCCGACGCGGAACAGCCCGCGGGCGATGCCTGCGGGCAGCTTGCCGTGATAGACCATCGGGTCGGCCTTGTAGGCGGCCACCACCTCCGGGTCCCGGGACACCGCGTCGGCGTCGAGCTGTTCGACCGGCAGGCCCGGTGCGATGCGGCCGAGCGCCTTGGCGACGAAGACCATGACCGGCGAGACGGTGCGCTGGGCGTCGACCGCGGGGCCTGACAGCACCATCGCCGAGTAGTCGGCGGGGTGTTCGACGCCGTAGGCGAAGACGATGCCACCGCCCATGCTGTGGCCGAGCACGATGCGTTCGAGGTCCGGGTGCTCGGCCGTGGCGATGCCGACGAGGGTGTGGAAGTCGTCGACGTACTCGGAGATGTCCTTGAGGTAGACGCGCTTCCCACCGGAGCGGCCGTGCCCGCGGTGGTCGAGGGCGTAGACGACGAGGCCGGCCTCGCCGAGGCGCTGCGCCACGTGGTCGTAGCGGCGGGCGTGCTCGGCGTAGCCGTGGGACACCAGCACCACGCCCCGCGGCGCCGTGTCCGGCGTCCACACGTCGTAGACGATCCGGACGCCGCCGACGCCGTCGAAGCTCCGTTCGGTGCGGGTGCTGGTCACCACCGGAGGGTAACGGGAGATGGGACGAAGACGCGTGCCGGTTGTCGGCGTCCTCAGTAAGCTCGGCGACGTGACCGTCCTCGCGCACAGTCTCGACCGGCCCGGCTCAGAAGACGACTTCCTGGCCGACGCCCAGCAGTACCGCCGGGAGTTGACGGCGCACTGCTACCGGATGACCGGATCGCTGCACGACGCCGAAGACCTGGTGCAAGAGACCTACCTGCGGGCGTGGAAGTCCTACAAGGGTTTCGAGGGCAAGTCGTCGGTGCGCACCTGGCTGTACCGCATCGCCACCAACACCTCCCTTACCGCACTGGAGAGCCGTAAGCGCCGGCCGCTGCCGACGGGTCTGGGAGCCCCCAGCTCGGATCCGTCGAGCGAGATCGTCGCGCGTGACGAGGTGCCCTGGCTGGAGCCGATCCCCGACGACTCGACGGACCCGTCGAACATCGTCGGATCGCGTGAGTCGGTGCGTCTGGCCTTCGTCGCGGCGCTGCAGCATCTGCCCCCGCGGCAACGGGCGGTGCTGGTGTTGCGCGAGGTACTGCAGTGGAAGGCCGCCGAGGTGGCCGACGCGATCGGGTCGTCGACGGCCGCGGTGAACAGCCTGCTGCAGCGCGCCCGCGCGCAGCTCGACGAGATCGGCCCCAGCGAGGACGACACGATCGAGCCGCCGGAGTCGCCCGAGGCACAGGACCTGCTCGACCGCTACATCGCGGCCTTCGAGGCCTACGACATGGACAAGCTGGTCGAGTTGTTCACCGCGGACGCGATCTGGGAGATGCCGCCGTTCGACGGCTGGTATCAGGGCCCGCAGGAGATCGTGTTGCTGTCGAAGACGCACTGTCCGGCGGAGAACCCTGGCGACATGCGGCTACTGCCGACGATCGCCAACGGTCAGCCTGCCGGGGCGATGTACATGCTCAACCCGGAGTCCGGCCGCCACGAACCCTTCCAGCTGCACGTGCTCGACGTCAGGACCGGTGGCGGGATCTCGCATGTGGTGGCGTTCCACGCGTCGACGTTCGTTGATTTCGGTCTGCCGGAATACCTCTGACTTCAGGCGAGTGGCCAGTCAGGCCACCGGATCGCCGATACGCATGCCTGCGCGACACTTGGCCACTCGACGGGTAGGAGTAGGCATAAGGCCAGTTCAGAGGGCACGTAACTCACGATTCTGCAACGTGTTCTATTATCGCGGATCATGAAGACCAAGGGCGCCCTGCTGTGGGAGCTGAACACCCCGTTCCGCATCGACGAGATCGAGATCGGCGACCCCGTCGACGACGAGGTGCAGATCCGCATGCACGCGGCGGGCATGTGCCACTCCGACTACCACCTGACCACCGGCGCCACCCCGATCGCCCTGCCCGCACTCGGCGGCCACGAGGGCGCAGGCGTCATCACCAAGGTCGGCCGCAACGTCACCGGCCTGCAGGAGGGCGACCACGTCATCCTCGCGTTCATCCCCGCCTGCGGTGACTGTCAGCCCTGCCTCAAAGGCTTCCGGTCGCTGTGTGACCGGGGCGCCCTGCTGCTCGGCGGCAAGGCCATCGCCGACGGCACCAGCCGCGTGCACGCGGGCACCACCGAGGTGTCGCCGATGAACCTGCTGGGCACCTTCGCCCCGTACATGACCGTGCACAAGGACTCCGTGGTCAAGATCGACGCGGACGTGCCGTTCGAGACCGCGGCCATCCTGGGCTGCGCGGTGCCGACGGGCTTCGGGTCGGCGACCAACATCGCCGAGGTCCAGCCCGGCGAGACCGTGGTGATCGTCGGTGTCGGCGGCATCGGACTCTCCGCGCTGCAGGGCGCCGTCATCTCCGGTGCGCGCAACGTCGTCGCGATCGACCCCGTCGAATTCAAGCGCGATCAGGCGGTCAAGTTCGGCGCCACCCACGTGTTCACGTCGATGGCCGAGGCGATCGGCCCGGTGCTCGAGCTCACCCACGGCTTCATGGCGGAGAAGACGATCATCGCCGTGGGCGAGATGCGCGGCGAGTACGTCGAGGAAGCCATGACGCTGACCGCCAAGACCGGCACCTGCGTGGTGACCGGGATGGGCTCGATGATGGACGTCGACGTCAAGCTCAACCTCTTCCTGTTCACGATGCTGCAGAAGACGTTGAAGGGCAACATCTTCGGCGGCGGGAGCAGCCATGTCGAGACGCCGCGGCTGATCGGCCTGTACAAGTCCGGGCTGCTGAAGATCGACGAGATGGTGACCAACACCTACCGGCTCGAGGACATCAACCAGGGCTACCGGGACATGCTCGACGGCAAGAACATCCGCGGCGTCATCACGTTCGACGAGTCGGACTGGTGACCATGTCAGATTTCTGACATTTCTCGACCGCCACCACATCCCGCCGCGCACCAGTAAGTTCATCGGCGGACAAACGTGTGACGTGGTGGAGAAGTACACAGGGATGATTTCGCCTCAGTTCTTCAGTGAAGACCGGGACGGCCGGGTGATCGTGATCGCGACCGGCGACATAGACCTCGGCAATGTCGAGCAATTCAGCGACGTGTTGCGGCAGGCCGCCCGTGACGGACAGCCGGTCGTGGTCGACATGGTGGACGTGACGTACTGCGACAGCGCGGGCGTGCGGGCGCTGTTCAAGGCCGGCGCCGGCGCCGACCTGACGCTGCGAATCGATCGCGCGGGGCCGCTGAAGAAGCTGCTCGACATCTCAGGTCTGGACCGGGTGACCGTCGTCGAGCTGACCGACTGATGACGCCCGCCCTGCGTGCGCTGCGGGATCAACCGCAGCTGGCTACCCTCCTGCAACGGGTACTCGAGCGCATCCGCGACGACCTGCCGGGTGTACTCGGCGTGGCGATCGCCGTCCACGACAGCACGATGGACGCAGGCGCTCCGGTGGTGCTGTGTCAGCTCGGGGTCGAGGGCGAACTGATCGCGGCGCAGACCGGCGGACTCGGCGGGCCGGTGGCCGACTCGCTGATCCATCAGCTGCCGATCGTCAGCCTGCGGCTCTGGTCGGACGACCGGTGGCCGGACCTGACGCTGGCCGCGATGACCGAACGCCTGACCGACCACGCCCGCACCTGGGAGCAGGTCGGCGGCGCCGCTGCGGTGCCCGGTGTGTGGGGCGACGGTGCGGTGGTGCTGTCGTGCACGCTCGACGGCCCGGCCACGGCGGGCACGGTGGCGACGCTGATCGGTTACGAGCAACTGGTGTCTGCGGCTTTGGTCACGGTGGCCGCCGACAGCGGCACCAACATGGCCGACGTGCTCACGGTGCTGCAGTCGCGCAGCGCCATCGAGCAGGCCAAGGGTGCGCTGATGGGCCGGCAGGGATGCGCCGCCGACACCGCCTGGGTGATGCTGCGCGACGCCAGTCAGCGTGCCAACGTCAAGCTACGGGCCCTCGCAGTGGCCGTGGTCGAGCACGTCGGCGGCGCGCCTGCCGAACAGCAGACCTCCGCGGCGCCGATCGAGGTGGACGACCGCGCCCGGTTCGCGGCCAAGGAACTGTGGGAGAGCCTCACGGCCGACGAGCGCTAACGCAGCCGCCCCAGCGCACTCTCGATGACGACGCCGAATGCGCGACGGTCGGCGGCCGCGACACCGTCGAAGAGCACCTCGCGCACCAACCGGGCGTGCCCCGGCGCGGCCAGTTCCAGTGCCGAGCGGCCCGCCTCGAGGAGGTCGACCGTCGCGCCGCGACGGTCGGAGTCCGCGCCGTGCCGGTCGATCAGCCCGCGGTCGCGCATCCGCCGAAGCTGGTGGGACAGCCGGCTCTGCTCCCAGCCGAGCGCCTCGGCGAGCTGATACATCCGCTGCGGACCCCGCTCGGAGAGCGCGACCAGCACCTCGTAGTCGCTCAGCGACAGGCCGCAGTCCCGCTGCAGCTGGCGGTTCATCGCGGCCTGCAGGTGTGACACCAACGCCAGGTACCCGCGCCAGATGCGTTGCTCCTCGTCCGACAGCCACATGAAATACATGACACATCATTTATGTTGTCGCGTCCAGAGGCCACACCTAGGCTGGCCGGAACCGAGGAGACTTCACCATGTCCGAGACCGTCGACATCCGGCGCGCAGCCGACCGCGCGAAGACCAGGATCAGCTGGTTGGACTCCAAGCACTCGTTCTCGTTCGGGCAGCACTACGAACCCGGCAACACCCATCACGGCCTGCTGCTGGTGAACAACGACGACATCGTCACCCCGGGTTCGGGGTTCGACACCCACCCCCACCGCGACATGGAGATCGTCACCTGGGTGCTGCGCGGGTCGCTGGTGCACCAGGACTCGACCGGCCACTCGGGTGTCATCTACCCCGGGCTGGCGCAGCGGATGTCCGCCGGGCGCGGCATCCTGCACTCCGAGAAGAACGACTCGTGGACCCTGACCGGCGAACAGTCCCACAGCGAACCGGTGCACTTCGTCCAGATGTGGGTGGTGCCGGACGAATCCGGCATCACGCCGGGCTACCAACAGCTCGAGATCGAGGACGAACTGCTGAGCGGTGGGCTGGTGCCGATCGCCTCGGGCATGCCCGAGCACGACGGTGAGTCGGCGATCACCATCCGCAACAAGTACGCCGCACTGCACGGCGGCCGCCTACAGCCCGGCGACAGCGTGGAACTGCCGTCGGCTCCATACCTTCACCTGTTCGTCGCGCGGGGCGACGTCACCCTGGAAGGCGCGGGCCCGCTGCACGAGGGTGACGCCGTGCGGTTCACCGCCTCCGGTGGCCAGCGCGTCACCGCCACCGAACCGTCGGAGATCCTGGTCTGGGAGATGCATGCGAATCTGGCTGCAGCGTAAGCACATCGGTGTCGCACTGATCGGCGTGACGCTGTCGGCCGGGTGCTCCGCATCTCCGCCCGACGACCCGAAGGGCGACGCGCCGGCGACGAACACGTCGCCGGCCGCGCCCATCGGCAGTACCGAACTGGCGGCCACGACGGTGGAGGTGCCCGAGGACCTCGGCGCCGCACCGTTCGACGAACCCCGCCAGGCGCTGGTACCGCCGGGATGGACGATGTCGGTGTGGGCGCGTATCCCGCAGGCGCGCCTGATGGCCTGGGCCCCCGACGGCGCGCTGCTCGTCTCGGTCCCCAGCACCGGCCAGATCGTCCGGCTCGAACCGTCGGGCGCAGGCCCGCGGGACACGCTGCTGCTCGAGGGCCTCAACCAGCCGCACGGAATGGCATTCGCCGGTTCGACGCTCTACGTCGCCGAGAGCGACGGCGTCGACGCCTACGACTACGCCGGCGGGCAGGCGGTCAACCGCCGCACCGTCGCCGGCGGGCTGCCCGACGCCAAGAGTCCCGACCTCAAGGGCGCCTACGCCCACGCGTTGAAGAGCGTGGCGGTGGGACCCGATGGTGCGGTGTACTTCTCGATCGGATCCACCGGCAACGTCTCCGCCGAAGATCGGACCGCGACGCCGCCGCGGGCCACCGTCATGCGGGTGCCGCCGGGCGGCGGGCCCGCCGAGCCGTTCGCGACCGGCGTGCGCAACGGCACCGGCCTGGCCTTCGCGCCCGACGGCACGCTGTGGACGGCGAACAACGGGCGTGACAACGTCGCATTCCCCGAGCCCGGGCCGGACTACGGCAAGGTGCTGCCCGATTACGTCTCCGAGCATCCGCGCGAGCAGCTGGCGAAACTCACCCTGGGTCGCGAGCTCGGGTGGCCCTACTGCAATCCGGACGGCGGCCCGGCGAATCTGCCGTTCATCCGCGACGTGCAGACCAATCCCGACGGCGCGAACATGGACTGCGCGGCCCTGCCTGCGGTCGAGCAGAGCTTCGGCGCGCACTCGGCGCCGCTCGGTCTCAGCTTCACCGAACGGGCGCTGCCGGACCCGTATTCGGCCGGGGCGCTGGTCGGCATACACGGGTCGTGGAACGCCGAACCGCCGCGCGCGCCCGAGGTGTCGTTCTACCCCTGGCGCGACGGCGGGTTGGGTGACCAGCAGACGCTGGTCGGTGGGTTCCAGTCCGAGGACGGGTCGCGGTGGGGCCGCCCGGTCGCCGCAGTCGCGGGACCGGACGGCGCCGTCTACATCACCGACGACTATGCCGACGCGGTCTACCGGTTGGCGCCGCCCGGCCGGTGATCAGCGAACCGTGGTTCCCCGGGTCTTCCGCCCGGTGATGCCGAGGTAGACCGCGATGAGGATGGCCGCCACGATGATGCCCACCAGGAACGGGATCACGGCCCAGCCGCCACTGGAGTTCTGATAGCCGAACAGGTTGTAGCACGCCCACGAGCCGATGAACGACCCGAGGATGCCGAGCACGATCGTCATGATCACGCCGATGTTCTGCTTGCCGGGCATGACCAGGCGCGCCAGTGCGCCGATGATCAGGCCTCCGATGATCGCGGAGATGATTGTCCAGAACATTTCGCACTCCTTTGTCAGCGACACCGGGTGGCGCCGTCACGGAAGCGGTGTTTCCCGGATGCCTGCCCTCTAATCGCACACCTTCGCGCACGTTCGGCAAAAGACCTGCCGCCGAAGCGACATTCGTGCGTTAGCGCATCGTGATGGAGCTGTTACGCAAGTTGACAGTGTGGTTGCTGTGGTTAGTGTTGTCTGCTGGGTGACCCGCGACGAAAGGGCCGGTGATGACTGCCCCAGCAGCACTGATGCGGCGATGGACGGCGGGTGTCGCCGTGCTCGCGCTCTGTGCTGCGCTGGCGACGGTGGGCGGCCCGATCGCCCGCGCCGAGGACGCCCGCGGAATGCTGCTCGGCGCGATCGCCAACACCAAGGGCGCCTATCTCGTGTACAACTTCGGCGGCCAGTTCGCCGCGCCGTTCCGCAGCGCCGACGGCCGCGAGTACACGATGAACAACGGCGGGCACCTGATGACGATCAAGAACGCCGCAGGTCGCCTCACCCCCCGTCTGCTGGTCGACTCGCACTCCGGATACCAGGCCCGCTGCGAGCGCGATCCCCGTGCGCGCACCGGCGAGGGACTGTGGCAGGCCTCGGAGACCTATCCGCCACTGCAGGCGTGGCAGGCACTGGGCCGGCCGACCATCGCGATCAACGCCAACTTCTTCGACGTGCGCGGCCAGAAGGGCGGGTCTTGGCGGGACACCAACTGCAGTTCCCCGCTCGGCGCCTACGTCGACAACACCCGCGGGCAGGGCCACGCGAACGCCGCCGTCACCGGCACGCTGGCCTACGCGGGCAAGCAGGGACTGTCGGGCGGCAACGAGCACTGGTCGGCGCTGGCGACGATGATCCTGCCCGTCGGTGGCGCCCCCTACGTCGTGATGCCCAAGGGCGACAACGACTACGACGCCGCCACCCCGGAGGTCGCCAAACTCGTCGACGCGGGCACCCGGTTCGTCGCGGTCGCAGGCATCGGCCTGCTCGGGCCCGGCGAGACCGGCCAGCTCAACGACGGCGGACCGAGCGCGGCCCGCACGGCCATCGCCTACAACCGTCAGAGCGATCAGCTGTACGTATTCCAAGGGGGCAGCTACACACCTGACAACATGCAGGATCTCTTCCGGGGACTCGGCGCCGAGAGTGCCGTGCTGCTCGACGGTGGCGGGTCGTCGGCGATCGTCCTGCGCCGCGACACCGGTGGAATGTGGACCGGCGCAGGGGTTCCCCGCGGGAGCTGCGACACCTACGCCGTGCTGTGCGACTCGAAGGAGCGCGCCCTGCCCAGTTGGCTCGCCTTCAACTGACGCCGCCATGTCGTCTGACTCGTTCCTGTCACGCCGCGCTGCACTGCGGCTGGGTGCCGGAGCCGCCTTCGCCTTGACGCCGCTGCTCGGCGCCGCACCCACGAGAGCCGATCCGGGTGCGCCGTCGACGGCTCCCACCGCCGCACTGTCGGGGTCGTTCCGCTCGGACGCGCGCGGCGGGACCGACACCCGGTGGATCATCGCCAGAACCCCCGGGGCGACGGGGCCGGCGCGCACGGTGATCGCTCTGCACGGCAAGGACTCCGACGCCGCAGGGGTGATGGCGCTCGGTGTGGAGTCGGCACTCAGCGAGGTGGCGCGTGCCGGTGGCCGTCCGCTGGCGGTGGTCAGCGTCGACGGCGGGAACGGGTACTGGCACGCAAGGGAATCCGGTGGCGACGCCGGAAAGATGGTGCTCGACGAACTGCTGCCGATGCTGGCGGAGAAGGGACTCGACACCAGCAGGGTGGCGTTCATCGGATGGTCGATGGGCGGGTACGGCGCGCTGCTGCTCGGCGGGTTGCTGGGTCCGGCACGCACGTCGGCCATCTGCGCGGTCAGCCCGGCGCTCTACACCGGGTGGATCCCGGCGATGGTGAACGGGGCGGTCGACGGCCCCGACGACTACGCCAGGTACTTAGTGTTCGGCGCCGAAGCGCTCTCCGCGATACCGGTGCGGGTGGACTGCGGGACCAGCGACCAGTTCTACACGGCCACCAAGAAGTTCACCGCCTCACTGCGCCGACCGCCGTCGGGCATCGGTTACCCCGGCGGTCACGACGCCGAGGGGTGGCGGCGCCAACTGCCCGCCGAGTTGGCCTGGATCGCCGCACAGCCCTGACGCCCTGACACGCGCGCCGTCGGAGCGGGCAATCCCGGGCGACACGCCGCCGACGTGCGACGATCGGGGCCGAAGTGACTGAAGTGGCGGCGACTACCGGATCCACCACCCGACGCGGCCCCGCCGCGAGCGGTCGGAACACGCTGACACGGAGTGACTTCCGGCCCGACATCGAGGGACTGCGGGCGATCGCCGTGCTGGCGGTGGTGCTCTACCACGCCGGTGTTCCGGGTATCGGCGGCGGCTTCATCGGCGTCGACGTGTTCTTCGTCGTGTCGGGATTCCTGATCACCGGCCTGCTGTGGCGCGAGGTGGCCGGCACCGGATCCGTGCGGCTTGGCGCCTTCTACGCGGCGCGGGCCCGCAGGCTTCTCCCGGCGGCGGCGTTGGTGCTGACGGCGACCGCGGTGACCGCCGCCGCCATGCTGCCTGCCCTGCAGGCGCGCGCCGTGCTGGGTGACGCGATCGCGAGCGCGCTGTACGTCGGCAACTACCGGTTCGCGGTCGAGGGCACCGACTACCTCGCGGCCGACGTGGCGCCGTCACCGCTGCAGCACTACTGGTCACTCGGCGTCGAGGAGCAGTTCTACCTGCTCTGGCCGGCGCTGATGATCGCGACGGCGTGGCTGGTCGCTCGCGCGGGGTGGGCAGCGGCGCGTTCCGTGCGCCCCTATGTCGTCGCGCTGACCGCGGTGGCGGCGGCATCGTTTGCGGTGTCGCTGTCCTGGACGCATGAGTGGCCGTCGTGGGCGTTCTTCTCGCTGCCGACCCGGGCGTGGGAGTTGGCCCTCGGCGGGCTGGTGGCGCTGACCGTCGGCTTCTGGCGGTCGCTGCCTCCGGTGGCCGCGGCCGTCGCCGGGTGGGGCGGCCTGGCGATGATCGTGGTCACCTGCACACAGGTCGGCTCGTCGACGGCGTTCCCCGGCACCGCGGCGCTGCTCCCGGTGCTGGGCACCGTGCTGGTGATCGGTGCCGGCTGCGCGACAACCGATCTCGGAGTGGGCAGGTTCCTCGGCAGGCCGGTGCTGCGCGGGATCGGCCGGGTGTCGTACTCGTGGTATCTGTGGCACTGGCCGGTGCTGGTGCTGGCGCCGCCGGTGTTCGGGGAGATGCCCGGCCTGGCGGGTCGGCTGGCGCTGGTGGTGATCTCGCTCGGCCTGGCGATCCTCACCCTGCACCTGGTCGAGAACCCCGCCCGCTTCGCGGTGCGCCTGCGGACGTCGGCGTCGCGCAGTCTGCTGGTCGGCGCCGTCGCGACCGGAATGGTGGTGTGCGCGGCACTGGTGCTGCTCTCGGTGCGGCCGGTGCCCACGGGAACGGGTGCGCCCGCGCGCCAGGTGGTGGTCGAGATGCCCACGTCGTCCACGGCGCCGCGGCAACTGTCACCACGCGAGCAGGTGCAGGCCGCAGTGGTGGCGTCTGCCGATCAGCGTGCGGTGCCGGCCAATCTGTCTCCCCCGCTGGGCGCCATCGCGAAGCCGGAGGCGTTCGTCAACGGCTGCGTGCTCTCGTGGGCGGATGTGCGCCAGCCCGAGTGTGTGTCGGGTGACCCCACGTCGCCGCTGACGGTCGCGCTCATCGGTGACTCACATGCGGCGATGTGGCATCCCGGTGTCGAAGACATCGCCAGAGAAAAGCATTGGCGGCTCTCGACGATGAGCAAGGTGACGTGCCCGCTGATGGAGCTGCCGATCAGCAGCCCGTATCTGGGCCGCGATTTCACCGAGTGCGTGCAGTGGCGCCGGGAGGCCCTGAATCGGCTCGAGCGGGAGAAGCCACAGGTGGTCGTGGTCGACATGTCGCGCCGTTACGGCGCGGACTTCGGCTTCGTCGCCTACGACCCGGTGTGGCTCGACGCGCTGACGCGGTTGGTGACGCGGTTGCGGGGCACGGGTGCGCAGGTGCTCGTGCTCGGTCCGGTGCCCGACCCGAACGGGACGGTGCCGACGTGTGTGTCCGGGCACATGAACGACGTCGTCGCCTGCTCCCCCGACCGGCCGAAGGCGTTGAACGACGCGGGTATCGGGGCCGAGGCGGCGGCCGTCGCGGCCGGTGGCGGGTCGTATGCGGCGCTGTCGGACCTGTTCTGCACCGCCGAACGCTGCCCGGTGATCATCGGTGACACGCTGGTGTACCGCGACGACAACCACATCACGTCGGAGTACGCGAAGGTGCTTGGGCCGTTGGTGGCCGGGATGGTGGAGCACCTCGCGGGCTGACCGCCCGGGCGGCCAATAGAGAAAGCCCCGGAGCCATTTCGGCTCCGGGGCTTCGTCTGGGGGTGCGGTCAGCTCGCCGCCTTGGCGTCCTTGCTGTCCTTGCTGTCCTTGTCGTCGGTCTTGCCCGCATCCTTGTCGGACGTGCCTGACGTCTGCTTTGCCTTCTTGTCGGCGCCGAGCGCCTTCTTCACACCGGCTTCGACCTTCTTGGCGGTCCTGTCCACGGCGTTGACCGTGTCCTTGACGGCCTTGCCCGCCGCATTCGCGGCGTCACGAAGCGGACGCGGTCGAGTCGTCTTCGGCGACTCCTCGTCGCCGTCGGCATCGGTCAGCTCGTCGCGCGCGTCCCCGGTGACCTTCACGCCCTTCTCTTCTTCGACGGTCACCGGCTTCAGGTTCTCGCCAGGCGCAGGCTCGGTGCCCTCCTCCTGCTCCACCGCGATGCCGAACGTCGTCGGCTGCTCGAGGTCCGGAACCTTCGACACGAGGGTGAGGTCATTCTCGTCGGCCCGGGTGTCCTGCGCCGTGGGCAGCTTGTCCAGCGCATCCTGGATCTGCGAGGTGAGGGTGCCCGCGTCGAGGCCGGTGACCCCACTCGTCAGATCGCCCAAACCGAGGAGGCCGAGTACGGCGGCGAGCGCATTCGATGCCGGTGCGTCGGTTTTCACCAGGCCGTCGTCGATCGCCTTCTGAACGCCGTAGACGAAGGACGTCACGACGTCCTCGGGCACTTTGGCCCAGTCCACGTCGGCGGGCAACGTGCCGAACGCGGTGGGGATGTCCGCCTCGTCGAAGCTGCGTTCGTACTCCCAGTACCCGTCGGGGTTCCAGACCCGCTCGACGTCGGTGTAGCCGAGATTGACGAGATTGGTCAGCACCGGATTCAGTGCGGTGCCGACCGGGTTGTTCAGGTTCGCACCGGTGAGCAGGTTGATGACGTCGACCGCCAGGTACGTCGGCTCGAGCAGCGGCAGGCTCTGGGCGTCCAGCGTGTAGTACACGTTGAGACCGGGCCCCTGCGTTGGATTCTCGGGGTCGTACTCGAAGCCGAGCAGGTCGGCGGTGAGCTGGGTGACCACTTGACTCGTGAGGTCGCCGACGATTCCGCCCAGCGACTGGTCGCGAAGGATGTACGTCGGGAAGAGTCCCGCGGCAACGTTGTTCGCCATCGTGAACGGATTAGGCCATGCGGCGAAATCGGACATCGGCAGGTACTCGGCCGTCACGTCCAACTTGATCGGGATGAGGTTCGCGCCGCCGAGCGTGAGGCCCGTCAGCGGGATGGTGATGTCGAGCGGGTCGTCGGGGTCCGCGCTGCTCTGGATGTTCGTGTCCGGCGTGACGGTGTCGATGCCCAGCAACCGGAAGAGCGGGTACGCCCGGGCGAGGATGCCACCGTTCGCGCGACCGGGATTGTCGATCAGCAGCATCGGCAGGATGGTGAAACTGCCCAGCAGCGGGTCCGTTTCGGCGTCGGCGCCGCCGGGCTGTTGCGGAAGCGCATCGACGACCTGCTGGTAGGCCGCGCCCGCGGCGAACGCCCCGAGGCCGTAACCGGCGACGACCGGGACTCGCAGCGCGACGATCGACGGCAGCTCGCCGATGATCGGGATCTTCTCGCCCTCGGGGCGTGTCAGATTGAGCACCTTGATGGCCGCGTCGATCGTGCCGACCAGCGCCGTGCTGAGGCCGAGATCGCTGAGGATGTCGGTGAGGCTCAGCGAGAGGTAATCGGTGCCGTTGATCTCGTCGGCGATCGAATTCGGAAGCGGCGGAGTCCAGCCGAGGTCGACGCCCAGCAGCTTCAGAAGCGTGAACGGACCACCCGAGGTCACCAGGTTCAGACCGAGCGTGTTCCCGAACTCCGAGAGATCCAGCGGCTGACTCGGGTCGAGACCGAGCAGCTGCCCGATGGAAAGGTCCAGCTCGCCGGGCAGCACATTGTTGACCACCGCGAGAAGGGTGCCGAGGGTGCTGTCGCCGGCGATGAGCTCGCCCAGGTCCAGGCCGAGGCCGCCGAGACCAGCGCTGCCCAACACGCCACCGAGCGCGTTGTTGAGCAGAGCGGTCGCCAGCGTCTCCGGGTCCACACCTGCGGCCTCGGCGAGCGCGGCGAGATTGACGTTCTCGACGATCGCCCGCAGCACGATGTCGGCGAACGCCTGTGAGGCGTTGTACGCCCCGGTGCCCAGGCCACCCGTCACGTCAGGGATCGCCTCGGGCGCTGGGAATATGTGCACACCGGCGGTCAGGTCGTAGGCATCCTGCGACACCGCGGCAGCGTGCGCCTTCGGCGCTTCGCCGACGCCGACTGTCAGTGCGGTCGCCGTGGCCGTCACCGCCCCGATCGCAGCGATCTTGCTCGACCGCTGCACTGCGGTGCGATGCTTCCCCATCCGGACCGTCCCTTCCCCGACTCTCAGGTTGTTCTCAGGGACCATAACAGGGCTTACGAGATCCGCGACACATTGCTGGGAAATTTTCGGTGCCTTCAACAACAAACCTTCGGAGCGCCCGCGTCGAACACCGTGCAGGTGTCCCCGCTGTTCAACCGCCGATTCGTCTGCGGACCAGTCTCGGGGAGCAAATCTCAGACCCGAGACTGGCTAAGTTGCTGATCTCGATCCTCGGCGTCGCTCGCATCGTCGGTAGCCCGTGCGAACGCAAACATTTGCGGCGTCAAGGCCACTCGGCTGCCATCGCAGCACGTCACCGCATCTGGAAACACTTCTGGCACTCGATGCAACAACGAAATCCGTCGTTAGCTGAAGCGTCGCAGCACCCCTGCCAGGACCGACTCGGTCCGGGCCGCATAGCTCCCGCCGAACAGCACCACGTGCGCCAGCAGCGGGTACAGCTGATGGAGCCCGATACGGTCGCGCCACCCGTCGCGAAGCGGCCGCGCAGCCCCGTAGCCGGCGACGACGTCGTCGAGGTGCGGGCAGCCGAACAACGCCAGCATCGCGAGGTCGGTCTCCCGGTGACCGCCGTGCGCGGCCGGGTCGATGAGCACCACGCCGTCGGGCGTCCACATCACGTTGCCGCTCCACAGGTCACCGTGCAGGCGCGCCGGCCGGTCGTCGTCGTCGAAACGCCCCGCCACACACAGCCCGGCGACCTGCTCGACCGCCGCGCGCCCGGCGGGACTCATCCGCGGCGCCGCCGCGGCGGCCATCGGCCGCAACCGCTCGACGGCATAGAACTCGCCCCAGCGATCGTGTGCGGTCAGCGACATCGGCAGCGGGTCCGTCAGCGGACCGAAGTACCCGTCGCCGTGGCGGCCCCAGGGGCCCGTCCCGAAGGCGTCGGCTCCGGCGTCGTGTGTCACCGCCAGCGCAGCACCGAAGTCGCGCGCTGCGGCCCTCGTCGGCGATGACGGCACCAGACGCTCCAGCGTGAGCGACGTCGCGTCGTGGGCGACCACTCGCGCGCAGCGCACGCCGCCTGCGTCCGCCAGCCACCGCAGACCCGCCGCCTCGAGGGCGAAGAACCCGTCGGGCGCCGCGGCGTTGCGCTTGACGAAGTCGGCCATCCCTATCGCCGGCGCGGCACGCCGGCGATCAACCCGATGGCCTGATCCCGCAGTCGCACAGGCACATTGGACATGAGGACGATCTGCAGCCTGGGCCCGACGCCGACGACGTATCGGGCCTTCGGTCGGCGCGCCGTCAAAGCCCGATCCACGACGGCGGCGACCTTCGCCGCAGGCACCGTCATCCTGCGGGCAGCGGGGACGAACTTCTTCATCCCCGCGATGTGGCCGGCGTACATGGCGCGGTACCCGGCGGACAGGCCCGCCTCCGTGTCGGTCACCATGGTGTCCGCCAGCCGCCACATGTCCGTGTCGGTCTGCGCCGGTTCCACGACGGCGACCGCGACGCCCCACGGCCGCAGCTCGACCCGCAGCGCGTCGGCGGCTCCTTCCAGCGCGAACTTCGAGGCGCTGTACGCCCCGAGCATCGGTATCGAGAGCCGCCCGTTGACACTCGAGACGAAGACCACCCGGCCGCGCGTCTCCCGGAGCTTCGGCAGCACCGCTCGCGTGACGGCGAGCTGGCCGAACACGTTGACCTCGAACTGATGTCGCCACGCCGCCGAATCGAGCGCCTCCACAGGACCCGCGACGACGATGCCCGCATTGTTGACCACCGCGTCCAACCGCGCAGGCAGCGCGTCGGGCAGCGCCGCGACATGGTCGTCGTCGGTGACGTCGAGCAGCACCGTCGAGACCCGCCTCGGATCGATCGCCGTCACCGCCTCGGCGTCCGCCGCCGTTCGCACCCCCGCGATCACGTCCCAGCCCGCGGCGGCCAGGTGCGTCACGAGCTCGCGGCCGATTCCCCTGGACGCTCCGGTGATCAGTACGGTCGGCATCGCCCGACTCTAGCGGCCGGCGGACGGCGCCCGGCGATGACGCAGGACGGCCGTCACGACCAGCACCACCACACCGACGAAGCCCACGCCCGCGCCGACGATCGCGCCGAAGACGCCGCCGACGAACGAGCCGACGCCGACGTCGTCCCCGACGCCGAAGGAGTCCGACGGCAGCCCGGTGCAGGTGACGCGGTACTCGCCGGCGTCCTGCGCGGTCACCGTGAAGACCGCCTCCCACTCGTTGAGGGTCAACTCGCCGCCGAAGCGCTCCATCCGCACGACGTTGCCCGGCCGGTTGGCGACGTTGCAGTTGACGTCGTGCGCTTCCGCGCCACCGCTGTCGACGAACACCACCCTGGTGGCACCCGCGTCGATCTGCACCACGACGGCGTCACCACTCGAGAAGGTGTCCGCGTCGTCGGGCGCCTTGCCGATCACGTTGACGATCGTCGCCACGGCCACCCCCACCCCGACCAGGCCGAGGAAGACGAGCACCGCGCCCACCACGTACCAGGTCTTCTTCGGCGGGCGCTTGCCGGGCGGCGGCGGGTAGAAGCCCGGCGCCGGACTCCACGGCTGTTCGGGGTGGCTTCCGCTGGGCGCCTGCGGGTATCCGTACTGAGCCGGGTTCGGCCGTGGGGGCGGCAGATGGGGCCCGGCGCCGGAGTTCCACTCGGACGGATCATTCGACACTGACGGCTCCCCTCGATGCGTATCCCGCGATGACCCTAACCGTCCGCGTCGGGTCCGAAGCGGAAGATCGCCGCCGCGCCCGCCACCACGGCTGCCGCGAGCGCAATCACCGGCGCCACGGTCACGAGCGTCAGCGTCGCACCCACCACCGCTCCCCCCAACATCGTCAACACCACCGTGTACCGCAGCTTCTCGCGCTCGCCGGTGCCGCCGGCGAGTCTGCTGTCGAAGCCGAGTCCGACGATCGTCGACGTCAGCACCGTCGTGCTGAGCTCCTGGATCCCGAACAACCGGGCGGTGGCGTTCTGGCTGCCGAACACCACCGCGAGGCCGGCGATCAGGACCAGCTTGCCGCCGTCGCGGTATTCGAGCACACCCGCTCCGGCGAGCACCGAGAGGACAAGCAGGGCAACCACTTCCACGCCGAGCGCGACAGTCAGCCAGCGACGCACTTCACTGTCGAGGTGGCGCGCCAGCCTGCCGCCGAGCACGGTGCCCGCTACGAAGCTGAGGAACGCCACGACGGCGGCGGTCAGGTCGACCCCGGAGTTGGGCACGAACCAGAAGCCCAGGAAGATCACGTTGCCGGTCATGTTCGCGACGAACACATGGCCGAGGACCAGGACGCTGACCGCGTCGACCAGCCCGGTGGCGAAGGTCAGCAACAACAGCGCGGCGACCGTCGCCCGTTGTGAGACAGGTGAAGCGACGGCCATGGCGTCCCACCCCCATCGGGCTAGATCTGAGGTGTCAGGTCCAACTTGGTCACGGCGTTCATCCGGGTGATCATCCAGTGCGCGTCCTGGCGCTCCAAGGTGAGCCGGTAGGACAGGTACCGCAGTGACGGGATGTTCTTGTTCACCGGGCTCGTCGACACCGAGTTGGTGTACACCAGCGCGGTGGCCTCCGTCGGGGTCAGTGTCTCCACCGCCGCGCCCATCACCTCGGTGGTGTTGGTGACCTGCGCCTGCTTGTTGGTGGCCACGATGGCGTCGATGTAGCGGCGGTACTCCGACGCGAATTCACCTGTCAGGTAACGCGACGACCTGTCCGGCAACGTCTCCATGTCGTCCGGGGTGTAGGTCCACAGCGTGGTGACCGCCTCGGTCGCGGTGCGGGCGATGTCGATCTTGATGTCCACCGACGCCCGGTCGGCCAGATACGGCTGCAGCTGTGACCCCGCGAACGCCGCGGCGCCGACGAACAGCACTCCGGCCGCGGCGGCCGCCGCGATGAGCCGTCGGCCCGCGGGACGGTGCGGCACCAGAACCGGTTCCGGCTCCGGTTCCTGAGGCGCCTCGTCCACGTCGTCGGCCGCTGCCTCCTCGGCGTCGTCGTCGGACACGCCGGCTGCCTCCTCGGCGGCCTCCTCGTCCGGCTCGACAGGGCCGTCCGGATCGGCGGTGACGACGGCTGATTCGTCACCGGCGACGGCCGACTCATCGAGCGGCGCGGCGGCCACCCGGGAGCGCCGCGACTTCCCGACCGGGGTGCGTGGCGCCGCTGCGTCCTCGGAATCCGTTGTCTCGAGCGCTGTTTCGGGAGCCGGGTTCGACCTGCGGCCGCGGCCGAGCGGCCACCGCCTGCGGCGTGCCGCGGGCGCGGTGCCCGCCCCGGACTCCGTACCGGTGCCGACCTCGCCGCCCCGGTCGGCATCCGTGGTCAGATCACCTGGATCAGGTTGCTGATCTTCCACTCTTGTCCTTCCTGGGCTGCGGTCGCCACCCACCGGCTGCCGCTCTCGATCGTCGACTTGCCGTCCGGCGACTTGGTGCTGATCTTGGTGGCGACGAGGACGTCGGCGCTGCCGTCGTTGTTCCAGCGTTGCACGCCTGCCTCGAGCACCGTGCCCGTCGTGGGTTCGCCGCGGGCGACCTGGACGACGATCTCGTTGAGCTTCTCGCGGAACGTCTTGGCGAACTCGCCGGTGCCCTGGGCCAGGACGCGGTCGGCGTAGGCGTTCGCGTTGAACGGGTCGAGCGTCGTGTAGGTGGTCATGAAGCTACGCACGTACCCCAGTGCGGCGGCGTCCTCGGTCTGCGCTCGATGGTCGCGCTCGTGGCTGACGAGCATCAGCGTGCTCGCGGTGATCGCCGCCGCGACGAGGAGCGTGGCGATCGCCGCGACGATCGGCAGGCCCCAACGGATCGGCGGCTTCGGCTCGATGCGGAAGAAGTAGTCGGGCTCGCCCGACTCGACCCTGCGGCGCGGGCTCACTGGGTCGCCCCGTTGATGAGCGGCCGCTTGAGCACGGCGAGGTTGGAAACCCGCCACTGGTCGCCGGACTTCTCGAAGTCGACCCGCAGGGTGGCGGTGATGAACTTCAGGTCCTTCGGGTTGGTACCGCGCTGGCCCTGCATCGCGAGCAGCATCGCCGCCCGGTCCTCCGTCACGCCGGGCAGCACCGCGCTGCTCACGGCCCAGTACTCGTTGGTGCTGGCACCGGACTTCTTCGCCGCATCCTGCTGCTCGGTCAACTGCGCGCGGTACGAGTCGGTGGCCAGGCCCTGCGCCCTGGCGAAGTCGTCGGCCATGGTGTCGAGGCCGTAGCTCAGCATCTGCTCGACGATTCGCGGGCCCTGCTCGGCGATCTGCTGGTGGGCCTGATCGACGGCCCGCTCCTCGCGGTACACCACGAGGTAGCTCAGCCCCACGGCGAGCGCGCAGACCACCACGGCCGCCAGCAGCACCTTGCCCGCCGTGCGGCGGACGTCGCGCTCGGGGCGGGTGGACTCCCGGACCTCGGTGCGGGCGAGCAGGTCGGCGAAGGTGCGGCGCCTGCCGTCCCACAGCGGCCACAACCAGCCGACCAGCAGTGCCGCGGTGTCCAGCAGGTGTGCGAGGTCCCGCACCAGCAGCCGCCACACGCCGGCGGCGGTGCCGTCCCGCCGCACCACCCGGATGCCGGTCACCGCGCGCCCGACCGACCATCCCGTCGTGGCGGGCAGCAGCCAGCGGTTGGCCATCGTCAGCAGCACCGCCGCCGCGCCGGCGACGGTGAACACCCAGAACAGCCACCCGGTCTCGAGCGCGGTGAACGCACACAGCGCCATGGTCGCGGCGACGGCGACGCCCGGCAGGACGTCCAGCGCGATCGCCGCCGCCCGCGCCGGCCACGACGCCAGCGTCCCGTCAGGAGTGCTGACGGCGGTCGCTTCCTGCGGTGTGGCGTCGAGGACAGCCGTCACGATGCGACCGTGTCGAGCTTGGCCACCTTGTACGTGCCGTCGGCGGGGGCCATCTGCACGCGCAGCCGGTACCCCTGCTCCTGATCGCTGGCCTCGGAGTTGGTCACCTTGGTCCGCACCGCGACGAGCACGTTGATCGAGCCGTCGTCGTTGTGCTTCTCCACTGCTGCCCGGATGTCGGAGACCTGCACCGCGACGTTCGCGGCTCGGTACGCGTCGACGAGCATGCCGCCGTAGAGGCCCGCCTGCACCGCGAAGTCCCCGGTCGAGCACTCCAGGATCTTCGCCTGGCTGGCACTCATCGCGGCGGCATCCGGTGCGTGGGTGGCTGCGACGCACTCCTTGGCCGATTGCAGGGCGGTGGCCTCGTTGCGCGCCAGCGTCTCGCTCTCGTCGTTCGACCGCAGCGTGAGGTAACCGCCCACGCCTGCGCCGACGGCCAGCACCACCAGCGCTGCGCAGATCCCGCCCACCCAGCCACGGCCGAGCCGTGTCGGGCGACGGTCGTCCACCGGGGTGGCCGGTGTCGCGTCCGCGTCGGCGACGGCCTTATCAGGCTCGCCTGCGGTGGTGTCTTCGATGGGTTCTTCGGTTGTCGTCTCGGTTGATACTGCTAACGACTCGTCCGGCGTTTGGTCAGCATCGGTGGGGTTCAGCTGGCGGGTGCCAGCATCTCCTTCCATCCGTTATCTCCTGGGTTATTCGAGTTGCTGACGTTGTACCTGACGCCGTCAGGTCCGACCACCTCACCGCTGGACGGGTTGTACACCGCGGCACCGGGAGGTCCTGCTGCCGGAGTGTAGACGCAGGGGTTGGGCTGCTGTCCACTGCACTCGACGCGTCCCTGGCCGGGCTGGCTCAGTGGATCACTGATCGGCGCAGGTGGCGACGGCAACTGGTCGGCGGGCAGCGGGTTCATCCCGTTGTTGATCGACGGCGCCGGGATGACGCCGGGGCGGCCCGGGTGCACGGGCTGGTCGCAGCGAGCGGCAGGCGCCGGGCAGTTGAGGATCTGGTTCGGGTCGCCGTACCACGGGTTGGTACCCAGCGGCACGTACGGCTCGTCGCTGCGGCACTCCCGTGGCGTCGCGGCCCGCTTGCCCGGCACGTCGGCACACGGATAGTTACGTGCACCACGAACGACGTTGGCCTGGAAGTCCTTCGGGATCTTGCAGTACGTGCCAGACGGCAGCGGCGCCATCGACGTGTCGGCCGGCGATCGCCACTCCGAGGCCGGCAGGAAGCCGGTCAGGCAGGGCGGTGGCTGGTTGATCGACAGGCCGAAGTGCAGCAGGCCCTCACCCTCGAAGATGGTGCCTGCCTGGGCGACCGAGGCGCCCTGCGGCAGCACCACCAACGCCTGCTCGAGGCCCTTGTTGTAGCGCTTGAGCATGTCGATGACGACCGCCAGGTTCGCCAGCGTCTGCGGCAGCGACTCACGGACGCCGCCGAACACCGACTCGAGCTGCTGGGCGGTCGGCGCCGCCTGCTGCAGACCGCTCCGCAGCGCCGCGTCCTGCTCGGCCGACTGCGAAGCCAAGGTGTTCAGGTTGCGCGACCACTGCGCGATGTTGTCCCGGGACTGCGCCTGGCTCTCCAGGATGGGCGCCGAGTTGGCGATGATGTCGTTGACGGGATCGAGGTTGTCCTTGAAGCCCTGCGCGATGTTCGTCGTCGAGTCGACCAACCGCTGCAGCGCCGGACCGAGCCCGCCGACCGCCTCCGACGTCTCCGTCAGCAGCGAGTCGATCTTCTCCTTGGGCAACACCTTCAGGCCGTTGTTCGCGGCGTCCAGTGCAGGACCGACCTCGCTGGGCACCGTGCTGTCGGTGATGGTCTGACCGTCGGCGAAGAACTGGTTCGACTCCCCTGCGGGGACGAGGTCCAGGTACTGCTCGCCGATCGCCGAGACCGAGTGCACGTTGGCCACCGTGTCGCGGGGGATCTTGTACCGGTTGTCGATGCTCATCGTCGCCCTGGCGCCGTCTTCGGTGGGCTCGACGGCGGTCACCTTGCCGATCGTGGTGCCGCGGTAGGTGACGTTCGCCGTCGAGTACAGCCCACCCGACCGCGGCAGGTCGGCGTGCAGCGTGTACTGCCCGATGCCTGCCAGGCTCGGAATGCGCAGGTAGTACCAGCCCAAGGCCACCAACGCGAGCAGCGTCAGAATGGCGAAGAGCACCAACTGGATCTTGATGAAGCGAGTCAGCACAGCTCACTCACCCCTTTCGACCAGTGGTCCGTTGGGCGCGTTGTGCGCGTTCGGTGTGAACCGCACATCCGGGATCATCGTCGCCGGGTCACGGCCCCACGACTGCTCCAGTGCACGCCCCATGCCCGACACACCCGTTCCCGTGAGGAAGCCGTTGTCGAGAGCCGACAGCGTCAGGTCGACCAGCAGCGACACGTTGATGTAGTCGCCGCGCACCACCTTGGGGATGTTCTCGATGCTGAACGGCGCGGTGAGCATCAGCTTCAGCGCCCCGACGAGGTACGGCGCGGACTTGGCGAGCTGCTTGAGCGGCCGCTGCAGGTTGTTCAGGTTGGTGTTCAGCGGATCGCTGGCCTGACCGAGGTAGGTGTCGGCCGCGCTGCTGATCCGGCCGACCGCCTGCACGGCGTCGGCGAACAGGTCCCTGGTCTCCGCGAAGTGCTGGATGAGCGGCGGGAACTCGGTGAGCACCCGGTCCAGCGTCTCGTTGCGACTCGCGACGATGCTCAGCAGCCGATTGGTCGAGTCGATCGCCCTGGTCAGGTCCTCGCGCTGCTGGTTCAGCTCGTCGGTGAACACATCGAGGCGGTTGAGGAACTCACGGATCTGGTCCCCCCGACCGGTCAGCACGTTGTTGATCTCGGTCTGGATCACCTCGAGGTTCGGGATCCCGCCGCCGGTGAGGATGTTGCCGATGCTGGCGAGCACCCGCTCGGTGGTGGGGAACGCCGAGGCGTTGCGGAGTTCGATCGTGTCGCCGCTGCGCAGCTCACCCTGTGGATCCTCCGGTGCAGCGAGTTCCACGTGCTGCGAGCCCAGCAGGCTGGTCTGGCCGATCTTCGCCGTCGCGTTGCGCGGCAGCTTGACGTTCGGCTGCAGGTCCAGAGTCAGTACCGCGACCCAGTTCTTCAGCTCGATCGAACGGACCGCGCCCACATAGACGTCGGCCACCCGGACGCGGCTGTTCACGTTGAGCGCGAGGGTGTCCGGCATCTGCACGTAGACCGTCATCTTGTCCGAGCCGGAGCCGGGACCGCTGGGCAGCGGCACGTTCGCGATGCCCTTCCACGACCCGCAGGACGTGAGCACCACCGCCGCGACGGCCAGCGCAGCCGTGCGGGATGCGACGCGGCGGGCCGAAACGGACCGACCCGGGAATCGCAAACTGCGCATCCTCATCGCTTTCACTTATCCACCTGCCTCGGCGGGTAGGGGCGGACCGGCCGGTGCGGCCGGGGCGGGACCGGGTGCCGGTCCCGCGGCGGGACCCGACATCGGCGACGGACCACCCGGATCACCCGGGATCACGCCCGGCGCGGGGGCCGGCGGCGGACCGGGCTGCGGGTACCACGGCGGCGGCAGCGGCTGGTTCTCCTGGTAGGCGTTCGGCGGTCCGGGAAGCTTGCCGTTCGCTCCGACGCCGAAGGCGGGCGGGGCGGTCGGCGGTGCGATGTCCGGGCCTCCGAGCAGTGCGGACAGCGAGTCCGGCGTCAGCATGTTCGCGGTGAACGGCTGCACGTCGACACCCTGCATTCCGGGCGCCACGACCCAGCCGGGCTCGTGGTTGCCGTGCGAGAACAGCGTGTCGCGGGAGAAGATGCCGGGCACCGTCGTGTCCTTGTAGCCGGGTGGCGGCTGCAGCCGCGGCTCGGAGTAGGTGACCAGCTTCGGCAGCGTCAGCGCCGTGCTGACCTGGTTGACACCGAACGGCGGGAAGTTGAACTTGATCGCGTCGAGGATCGGTGCCAGGTACTGCGCGCACAGTTCGCCCGACTCCTGGTAACCCAGCCGGCTGCCCGCCTGGATCGCGCTGCAGATGAACTGCATCGGGTTGGCCATGTTGTTGATCACCGGCAGACCCACGATGCCGCCGTTCACCGGCGAGCTGATGTTGACGATGTTTGAGCCGAGGTTCGGGAACACGTGCAGACCGGTCTCGAGGCCGTCGAGCGGCTCCGGCTGCAGGATCGCGTTCGTCACGTCGGCGAGGTTGTTCACGTCGTGGGTCAGCACCTCGGCGTTCTCGTCGAGGAAGCCGCGAGTGGTGGACAGCAGCTGGTTCAGGTCCTGCAGCGCGTTGGCCAATTCGCGGTCGGTGTTGGTGAACGCGTTCGTGAACTGTGCCAGGTCGTCGTTGAGCGCGACGAACTGCTGGTCGCTCTGGTACAGCGCGTTCACGAACATGGCCAGGCTCTTGACGATGCTGAAGAAGTCGTCCTTGCCCTCGTTGAGGGTGGTCAGCGCCTCCGACAGGCTGTTCAGCGTCGTGTTGATCTGCTTGCCCTTGCCGGCCAGGCCGTCGGCGAACGATTCGATGACCTCGCCGAACGGGCCCTTCGGGTCCTCTTTGGAGGGGCCGAGGTCGGTCAGGATCTTGTCGAGCGAGTCACGCAGTTCGTCCCACTCGACGGGCACCTGGGTCTTGTTCAGCGGGATGACCGCGCCGTCCTTCATGACTTCGCCACCGGTGTAGGCCGGGGTGAGCTGGATGGTGCGCGACGCGACCAGGCTCGGGTTCAGGATCGAGGCCGACGCGTCCTTCGGGACCTTGTACTTCGACTCGTAGGTGAAGGTGACCCTCATCTTGTCGCCGTCGGGGTCGATCGCGTCGATCTTGCCCACCTGGACGCCCATGATCTGCACCTTGTCGCCGGGATACAGCGCCAGGGTGTCGGTGAAGTAGGCGGTGACGGTGTTGGTGGTCAGCTTCTTGTAGAGCTGCCACCCGACGAACGCGGCCACCAGCGCCACGATCACCACGAGGGTTCCGATGATGACCGTCGCACGGGACATCGCCGGCATCTTCATGTTCCGGATGTTGAAGATCGTCGACATCGTTCAGGCCCCCGTCATTCTTGTGCTCCGGGCGGGAGGAAGGGCGGGTTACCGGGCAGCGGCGCCGTGTTGACGGGCGGCAACTGCTGGCCGGGTCCCGGTGGTGGCGGCGGACCGTTCAGCGGCGCGGGGATCGGTGCGAACCCCGGCAGCGGACCGGGCGGCGCCGGCTCCGGGAACGGACCCGGCGGCGAGAGTCGCGCCCCGGGCGGTCCGGGAGCCAGCGGCACCGGGGTGCCCGGCACCGGCGGAGCCACCTGACCGGGGACGGCCGCGGCCGGGATGCCCGGCGTGGGCGGCAGCCCGTTCGGGTTCGGATCCGAGGTCGCCACGTTCGGCGGGCCGTAGTTCGGGCCGTACGGGTTGTCGCCGAACGGACCGACGGTCAGATCGGCACACGGCAGCGGGTTGCCCGGCGTGGGCAGGCCGTCGGCAGCCGGCGTGTACGAGCACGGACTGCCCCTCGGCACGGCCGGACCCGGGAACTCCGGGGTGCCCTGCAGCGTCGCGGGCGCGGGCGGCGGGGCGCCGTTGGGCTGGCGCTCGCCGTTCGGGTCCGGGAACTGGTAGGCGGGCAGGCCGGCGTCGCGCCAGAACTTCTGCGGATCGATGCCGCGCTTCTGGAAGGCGGCGTCCACCCACGGCTGCAGGATCCAGTACGGGGCCAGGTTGACCAGCATCACCTTGAAGTACGGGCCGGATGCGAGGCCCTCGGCCAGCGATGCGGTGAACTTGCTCAGCGTGGTCAGCACGTCGACCAGGTCGAACTTGCGCTCCACCAGGATGTCGCTGATGGTGCGGAGCTGCTCGAGCACCTTGTTCAGGTTCGGGTTGTCGTCGATGAAGCCCTTGACCTGTTCGGAGAACGCCGACACCCGCTCCAGCAGCATGCTGACGGCGTACTGGCGCTCGTTGATCGCCCCGAGCAGCGTCTGCGCGTTCACCAGCAGCTGGTTGACCTGCTCACTGCGCGAGCCGAGCACACCGGCGATCTTGTTGGCGTTGGCCAGCAGCTCCTTGAGCTGATCGTCGCGCTTGCCGAGCGTGTCGGAGAACCGGGCCACCCCGTCGAGTGCGGCACTCAGGTGCGGGTAGGTCTGGTCGATCGTCTCCGACAGCACGTTCAGCGACCGCTTCACCGTGTCGGTGTCCCACCCGGACGCCGCCTTCGTGACGTCGAAGAACGCGTCGTACACCTGGTACGGCGTGGTGGTCTGTCCGAGCGGCAGGACGCCGTTCACCTGTAGCGCCTTCGAGCCGCGCGGGATGATCTCCAGGTTCTTGCGGCCCAGGATGGTGTCGGTGCGGATCGCGGCGCGGCTGTCGCTGCCGATCTCCACCCCGCCGAGGGTGTAGCCGATGCGGATCTTGTCGCCGTCGATCTCGGTCCTCTTGACCTCGCCGACGTCCACGCCGGCGATGCGGACCTTGTCACCGGGGGTCAGGCCCGCGGTGTCGGTGAACTGCGCGTAGTACACCGGCTGCGCGAACAGCATCGGCACACTGGCGAAGCTCTGCCCGACCCCGATGACCAGCGCCAGGATGACGATGCCCATCAGGCCGTTGCGGACCCGGTTGCTTCCTTCGAGTGTCCTCATTGCGGCGTGCACCTACCCGACGGCTGCGACCAGACCTTGACCGTGCGCACCGGACCACCGGGCTGCAGGCCGTTGAGCTTGAGGGTCACGTCGCACGCATAGAAGTTGAAGAAGTCGCCGTAGACGCCGCCCGCGCGGCCGATGATCTTCAACGCGTTCGGCAGCCGGACCAGGATGTCATTGAGCTGCTCCTTCTGGTCGATCAGCGGCTGCTGGGTGGCCTCGAGATATCCGATGGTGTCCTGCAGCAGTGGCCGGTTGTCGGCCAGCAGGTCGGAGACGGTGCCCGCGGCGTCGCTGATGTCGGCGACCGACGTGGCGATCGGGTCGGCGCGGTTCTTCAGGCCGGTGATGAGCTTCTCGAAGTTCACCAGCGTCTCGTCGAACTGCTTCTGGTGCTTGACGGTGGTGTCGAGGACCGTGTTGAGGTTGCGGATCACCTCGCCGATCGCCTGGTCGCGGTCGGCCAGCGCCGACGTCAGCGACGCGGTCTGGTCGAGGATGTCGTTGATGGTGCCGCCCTGGCCCTGGAAGATCGTGATGATCGACTGGGCGATGTTGTTGACCTTGTCCGGGTCCAACGCCCGGAACAGCGGCCGGAATCCGCCGACCAGCGCGTCCAGATCCAGTGCCGGTTCGGTGTGCTCGATCGGGATGGTGCCGCCCGAGGGCATCCGCCGGTCGCTGTCGCCGCGCTTGAGCTCCAGGTACCGGTCGCCGATCAGGTTGAGGTAGCGGACCGAGGCGGTGGAACCCTCGAACAGCGGCAGCGAGCGGTCGATGGCGAAGCTCACCTCGACACGGCTGCCCTCGTCGATGATCTTGACGTCCTTGACCTTGCCGACCTCGACGCCGGAGGCCCGGACGAACTGGCCGGGGCGCAGGCCGCTGGCGTTGGAGAAGATCGCCGTGTATCCCGAGGTGCGGTCGAACCGCATCTGCCCGAACACCACGATGATGATCGCGGTGAACAGCAGCAGCACCAGGGAGAAGGCGCCCAGCTTGATGGCGGTACCGGTGATTTTCATGGGTTGATCGTGTTCTCCCCGATCTGGCGTCCCCAGACGTACTCGATGGCGATGGGCTGGCCGAGCTCAATGTGGTTGTAGGGAGCGATGGAGGCACCGGTGTCCATCACCAGGTACGGCGCGGGCCACAGGTCACGGGTGACCGGCTGCCAGCAGCCCGGCCTGCCCTCGGGGCCGCCCTTGGCGTTCACCCGCGGCAGGTTGTCCGGGTAGACGTAGGGGTTGCCTGCGCCGAGCACCTCGGAGTGCGTCTGCAGGGAGTAGCCGTTGCCACCGAGCGAGGCGGCGATCTTCGGCTCGACGTCGTGGAAGTTGCGGATGGTGCAGAACAGCGCGGGGCTGTACTCGTCGAGGATCTCACTCGTCGGGACCAGGTCCTCCGCGCCGCGCACCAGGTAGGGGCCGCCGCGCTCGAAGACCTCCCCGCCGGTGTTGCCGAATCCCACCGCGGCCATCAGCGCCGCATCGAGGTTGCCGCGCTCCTGATTCAGGGTGCGCGCGGTGGTCACGGCGTTCTCCAGCCCGTCGAACAGGTCCGGCGACGCGTCGGCGTACACCTCGCCCAATTCGCCGAGCAGTTGAACGTCGCGGCGGAGCTGGGGCATCTGCGGATTGATGTCGGCGAGGATCTCGTTGCCGTTGATCACCGACTCACCGAATCGGTCACCGAGTCCGTCGAGCGCCTCGGCCGCCGCGGTCAGCGTCTGGTTCAGCTTGATCGGGTCGACCTGCTGGGCGACGTCGACCACGGTCTCGAACAGTGTGTTGAACTCGGTGGTCACCTTCGTCACGTCGATCACGTCGGAGCTGCTGATGCGCTGCTTCGACGGATTCTCCGGCGTGGTGAACGACACGTACTTGTTGCCGAACACCGTCGTCGCGGAGATGTCGGCGTTGACGTTCTGCGGGATCAGGTCGATGTACTTGGGCTCGACCTCGAGCAGGATCTTGGCGCGCGGTTCCTCGCCGACACTCTCGGCCTCGACCTCAGCGACCCGGCCGATCTCGACGCCGTTGTACGTCACCTTGTTGCCGGGGTCGAGGTTCAGCCCGGCGCGCGAAGACATCATGGTGAGCGTCTCGCGCGGGGCGAAGTCGCCGCGGAACTGAAACCAGATCAGCGTGACCACCACCGCGGCGATCAGCACCAGCACGAGGCCGGCCAGCTTGTACGGCGGGGTCTTGGGCGTGTTGATGGGAGCGGTCATGGCTACACCGTCAGGTTGAAGTTCGGGTCGGTGCCGTAGAGCGCCAACGAAGCAAACAGGACCACCAGCACGATCGCGATCAGGGAGGCACGCATGGACCGGCCGACCGCCTCACCGACGCCCACCGGGCCGCCGCTGGCGAAGTAGCCGTAATAGCAGTGATTCAGCATGACGATCACCGAGATGATGATCGCCTGCACGAACGACCACATCACGTCGTCCGGCCGCAGGAAGGTGCGGAAGTAGTGCTCGTAGGTTCCCGTCGACTGACCGTAGAACAGCGTCGTGGTGATCTGTGCGGACAGGAAGCTCATGATGATCGCCATCGCGTACAGCGGGATGATCACCACGAAGCCGGCCATGATCCGGGTGGACACCAGGTAGGAGATGGACTTGATGCCCATCACCTCGAGGGCGTCGATCTCCTCGGCGATGCGCATGGCGCCCAGTTCGGCGGTGGCGCCTGCGCCCACGGTCGCGGCCAGTGCCTGGCCGGACACCACGGGTGCGGCGATGCGGACGTTGACCAGTGCGGCGAAGAACCCGGTGAACGCCTCGACGCCGATGTTGCCGAGCGACGCGAAACCCTGGATGGCGATCAGCGAGCCGCCGGACAGGGTCACGAAGCCGACGATCGCCACCGTTCCGCCGATGACGGCCATGGCGCCGGTGCCCATGCCGATCTCGGCGATCAGGCGCAGCATCTCCTTGCGGTAGAACCGCAGCGCGTGGCCGATGGAGCCGACCGAGGTGACGACGAACCACGCGACGTGGCCGATGCTGTCGAGTCCGCGCGCCGGTGCGCCGGCGATCTTCTCGGCCCGGGCGACGCCCCGCGGGAAGCGCTGCCGCAGAACCGTTCCGGTCTCCGAGTGTCCCTGAGTCTTGGTGGCCATGTCAGCGCCCCGTTCCAAAACGCACGCCGATGGTGGTCATCACGACGTTGACGGCGAAGAGGGCGATCACGCAGAGCACCAGCGTCTCGTTCACGGCCGTGCCCACGCCCTTCGCGCCGCCGGACACCGTGAGGCCGCGGTAGCAGCCCACCAGACCGGCGATCAGGCCGAAGGTGAGCGCTTTGACGATCGAGATCAGCACCTCGGGCAGCCCGGTGACGAGCGTCAGCGTCGACACGTAGGCGCCCGCCGAGATGTTCTGGATGTACACCCCGAAGATGAAGCCGCCCACCAGGCCGATGGTGATGACGGCGCCGTTGAGCAGGAATGCCACGAAAGTCGAGGCGAGCACGCGCGGCACGACGAGCCGGTGGATCGGGTCGATGCCGAGGACCTCGAGGGCGTCGATCTCCTCGCGGATGGTGCGGGCGCCGATGTCGGCGCAGATGGCCGTCGAACCCGCGCCCGCGACCACGAGCACGGTCACCAGCGGCCCGAGCTGCGTGACCGCGCCGAGCGCGGCGCCTGCACCGGAGATGTCCGCGGCGCCGAACTCGGCCAGCAGGATGTTCAGCGTGAAGATGATGAGCACGGTCAGCGGGATGGCGACCGCGATGGTGGGCAGGAACGCCACCGTCATCAGGAACCAGCCCTGCAGGACGAACTCGCGCGTCTGGAACGGCGTCTTGAATGTGGCTCTGGCGGTGAGCACGCACATGCGGACGAATCCGCCGACTGCTTCCAGAACCGGCCTGGCCTGGTCACGTACGTAACCCGTCAGACTGCCGGAACCGGCCGTCACCAGTGCGCTCCCACGACGGAACCCGATTCGTCATGGCGCAACGGCAATTGCTGTCGCACGCCCCCTCCTTGTCCCGTCCCCGCACGTGTGACGTCGATCTCCCTACTCACGGGTAGTAAGCAAGACCACAGGACTGTACCCGATGAAATCCTGGCGGTGCACCGCATCGGCCGGATTGAGCCATCAACTGTTAGCAAACGTGTCACCCTTGGCTAGCTTTCCCCGGAGGCCGCAGAAACTGTTGTCGCAGTGGAAGTTTCGCGCGCGTCAGAATATTGCTGGCCGGCGAATCGGGCGCGCAGTTCCGTCTTGAGCACTTTGCCGGCGGGGTTGCGAGGGAGGGCGTCGACGACCTCGAGCGCCTTCGGGTGCTTGTACCGCGCCAGCCGTTCGGTGAGGAATCCGTCGAGGTCGGCGAGAGTGAGGCCGTTCTCGGTCACCGCCCCTCCGACCGCCACGACGGCGACCGGCACCTCACCCCACTTCTCGTGCGCCCGCCCGATCACCGCCACCTCGGCGATGGCGGGGTGCGCGGCGAGCGCGTTCTCCACCTCGGCGCAGTAGATGTTCTCGCCGCCGGAGATGATCATGTCCTTCTTGCGGTCGACCACCCAGATGTAGCCCTCGTCGTCCTGGCGCACCAGATCGCCGGAGTGGAACCAGCCGCCGTCGAACGCCTCGGCGGTGGCCTTCGGGTTGTTCCAGTAACCGGCCATCAGCGTCGGTGCGCGGTAGACGATCTCACCGACCTGTCCGATCGGGACGTCGTTCATGTTCTCGTCGACCACACGCGCGGCGACCGTGGGGATCACCTTGCCGACCGAACCGAGCTTGCGCAGCGCGTCCTGGGCCAGCAGCATGCACGTCACCGGCGACATCTCGGTCTGGCCGAAAGCCGCGTAGATCTGGGTGCCCGGGAACATCTCTGACATGTCGCGCAGGAGAGTATCCGACGCAGGGGCGGCTCCCCAGGACAGCACCCGCAGTGCCAGCGTGCGCGGGTTGACCCGCTGTTCGGCGCACACCGCCTGCCACTGGGCGGGCACCAGGAAGATGGACGTGACCTTCTCCGCGGCGAGCACGTCGAGCAGTGCACCGGGATCGAAGGCGCCCAGGGGGTAGATCACGGTCGGCAGGCCGAGCAGCAGGCCGCTGATCATGTTGCCCACCCCGGCGATGTGGAACAACGGGACACCGATGAAGCCGACGTCGTTGTTGATGTCGGGGCTGACGGTGAAGAGGTTGGTCATCGCCTGGCCGGCGATGTTGTTGTGGGTGAGCACCGCGCCCTTGGGTCTGCCGGTGGTGCCCGAGGTGTACATGATCAGGGCGGGCGAATCGTTGGGGATGTCGACCGGCGCGGGCGGGTCACCGGCCTCGTCGAGCAGGTCGTCGTAGCCGAGCACGTCGTCGGCGTCGGTGCTGCCGCCCGCCACCACCACGGTGGTCAGTGTCGCGTCGAGTTCGCGCACCGCGGTGGCGACCGGGGCGAGCACCGACTCGGTGACGACGACGCGGGCCTGGCAGTCGCTGACCAGGAAGGCGATCTCCGGCGGGGTCATCCGGAAGTTGACCGGCACGGCGATCGCGCCGAGCTTGTTGGCCGCGAGCACCGACTCCATGAACTCGGCGCGGTTGAGCATCAGCACCAGCACCCGGTCACCGAACCCGACACCGCGACGGCTCAGTGCGCCCGCCAGTGCGGTCACCCGCCGGTCGAGCTCACGCCACGTCGTCGTGCGCCCGAGGAACCGCAGCGCCGTCTTCTCCGGCTGCATCGACGCGTGCCGTGCGAGCTGATTGACCCAGTTCTGCCTGCGGGCCAGATACGGCTGCTCGGTCAGGGACGGCGCGAGATGGTCGGGCTCGGTCAACGGCACTGCTCCGGGGGCTCGTGGGTTGCGCACAGCTGATATTTGATCAAACATGGTGTAGCCCCGGTCACACTATGGCCTCGGCGGCTCGGGGACAACCCCACGCCAGACGGACACTCCCGGCCATGGAGACCACCGTGAACGCACCAGCGACACCCCGGGTCGCGCCGAAGCGACGGGTCCGCCGCGAGCAGTTGTCCGACGAGGTGGCCGCACATCTCAGGTACGCGATCATGTCCGGTTCGCTGCGGCCCGGCATGTTCATCCGGCTCGACGAGACGGCCGCTTCGCTGGGCGTCAGCATCACCCCGGTGCGCGAGGCGCTGCGGACGTTGCGCGGCGAGGGCATGGTCCAGCTGGAACCGCACCGCGGCCACGTCGTCGTCCCGCTCAGCCGCGCCGACGTCGAGGACATCTTCTGGCTGCAGGCCACCATCGCCAAGGAACTCGCCGCGAGTGCGGCCGCGCGCATCACCGACGAGCAGATCGACGAACTGGACCGGCTCATCGACGCACTGGCCCAGGCGGTGGACGAGCGCGAACCCGAGCTGGTGGCGCAGGCCGTCTTCGACTTCCACCGGACCCTCAACCGGTCGACCGGACGAATCAAGCTGGCGTGGTTCCTGCTGCACGCGGCGCGCAACCTGCCGCCGCTGTTCTACGCCAACGACCCGCAGTGGGGCGAGCGGGCGGTGACCAACCACCGCGAGCTGACCGCGGCGCTGCGCAGGCGCGACGCCGACACCGTCGTGCGCCTGACGGGTGCGCAGTTCACCGACGGCGCGCGGCGGCTGATGGCGCGGCTCGAGGAGATCGGGCTGTGGAGCTGATCAGGCTGCGCTGACATCGCCCCGATCACTTGAGGGCCACTTTGAGAACGCGGTTGCGCTCATCGCTGACATAGACACTGCCCTGGTTGTCGACGGCCAGAGCTGACGGCTTGACCAGGTCGGTGAAGGGAATCTCGGACTGCACGTTGGTCCTCGCGTCGAGCCTGAGGACCTTTCCCCCGAGGTAGTCGCTGACGTAGACGTTGTTCTGGCCGTCGACCGCAACTCCGAACGGCGCCACGAGACCCGGGAACGGCAGCACCTCCTGCCTGTCGGAGTCGGCGTACAGCTTGATGACGCCGAC
This sequence comes from Mycobacterium sp. NPDC050551, assembly GCF_040674075.1. NCBI lineage: Bacteria > Bacillati > Actinomycetota > Actinomycetes > Mycobacteriales > Mycobacteriaceae > Mycobacterium > Mycobacterium sp. NPDC050551. Next base: position 506,311 of record NZ_JBFARC010000003.1, read on the forward strand.
CCCACCTCCCTGGGACACGTAGACGTTGCCCGCCTTGTCGACCGCCACATATGAAGCAGCCCGAACGTCGCGGAAGGGCAGCCGGATCTGACCGCCGCCGGAGGCCGGGAGCCTGACCACCTGGTTGCCCAGATGATCGGTGACGTAGACCGATCCGGCTCTGTCGACGGCCACCCCGGTAGGCATGCGCAGATCGGTGATCGGCAGCTTCTCCACCACGGCCCCCGGCGCGAGTCTGACCACCTCGCCGGCGGACGGATCCGCGTCGGCGATATACAGACGGTTCGCCGTGTCCACGGCGATGCCCTGTCCGAACGTCACATCGGGGGCCGCCACGCGGGTCGGTGCGCCGGCGCCGCGAGGCAACATCCAGATCCCCCCTTCGACGAACAGCGTCACGTAGACGGTTCGATCGGGGCCGACGGCGATACCCGACGGAGACTCCTCGAGGCTGCCGAAGGGAAGCTCGACCGGTTCTCCGTATGGCGATGCCGCATTCGGTTCGGGCTGGGCAGTGGTGGCGTTGCCGACGACGGACCGTTCGGTCGCTCCCGCGAACCCCGCGATCACCCCGGCAGCGACGAGCACGACGGCACTGACGACGCACGCCATCACGGTGACGCGTCGACCGCCCCGGCTGTGGACCGGCGAGACGCTGATCTGCGGGCGCAGCACAGTCGGCTGGGTTGGTGCGCGTGCGGGCCGCGGCGCCCACGGTGCGGTCGGCGGTACGGACTGCCTCGGCGCGATCGCCGCCCGGGCCGCCGCGGCGAGCGCGGACGCCGTGGGAAAGCGCCGCTCCACGTCGCGGGCCATCCCGAGCTCGACGACCGCGTCGAGCGCCCGCGGAAGGTCCGACACCACATCGGTGACTCGGGGCGGCGTGCCCGCCGGGCGGTCCGGCTGCCGCCCGGTCAGGCACTCGAACAGCACGCACGTCAGCGAGTAGACGTCGGATCTCGCATCGGCTGCGGCGTCGGTGAGCAGCTCCGGCGCGGTGTACGCCGGGCTACCCCAGGCGTGCGTGCCCGCACTCCCCTGTGCTGCGCCGGCCGAGCCGAAGTCGACGAGATAGACGAAGTCGTCCGGTGTGACGAGGATGTTCGACGGCTTGAGGTCTCGGTGCACCAGACCGATGTGATGGGCGGCGTCCAGCGCCAGCGCGGCCTGCTCCACGATGGCGACCGATCGAGTCGGGTCAAGCCGCCCCGCGTCCCGGAGCAGGGCGCCGAGGTCGTGTCCCTCGATCAGCCGCATGTCGACGTACAACTGCCCGTCGATCTCCCCGAAGCCGTGGATGGGCACGATGTGCGGGTCGTTGAGCCGGGCGGCGGCCAGGCCCTCGCGGCGGAATCGGTCCCGGAAGTCCGGATCGGCGGCCGCACGCGGCGACAGGACCTTCAGCGCGACGAAGCGTCCGGTCGAGGTGTCGTAGGCCCGGAACACGTGCCCCACCTGTCCGGCGCCCAGCGATTCCAGCAGCCGATAGCCCCCGAGAACGGTCGGCTCGTTCCTCGTCACACTGGGAAACTCTGCCACCGCCCGCCGCCGGCCATCGACGCGTGTTTCACCGCACCGGCAGTTTCACCACCCGATCGCGAACGTCGGAGACATAGACGTTGCCGTCCCGGTCGACCGCCACGGCATTCGGTTTGACCAGATCGACGAACGGCAGTTCCTCCTGGTCACCGGTCCCTCCGTCGAGTTTCCACACCTTGCCGGTGTCCAGATCGGTGACGTACACGGCGCCGTCCCCGCCGACGGCGATTCCGGAGGGGTCGACCAGTCCTGTGAACGGCACCACCTCCTGCCCACCGGACGTGCTGGTTCCCAGCTTGAGGACATCCCCGCGGACCTGCGTGGCGTAGACGGTGCCCGTCGCGTCGACGGCGATGTGGCCGGAGCTCCGCAGGTCGCGGAACGGCATCTCGACCTGGTTGGACGAGCCGGCGGACAGCCGCAGCACCCGACGGGTCTGATCCACCACGTACACATCTCCGCCGGGATCGACCGCGACCCCCTGGGGCGAATCGAGGCCCGTGAACGGCAGATCGATCTGCGGCGTCGCTCCAGCGGCCAACCGTACGACGCGCTCGGGAGGGAGATAGGAGGCGACATACACCGCACCGGCATCGTCGACGGCCACTCCCGACGGCGCCATCACGTTGCTGAGCGGCAGCTTCGTCGGTGTGTCGGATCCGGCCGGAAGCTTGATCACACCGTCGAGACCGGTGGCGTAGACACTGCCCTCGTCGTCCACCGCGAGTTCGTCCGTACCGACCTGTCTGATGGGGAGTTCGATCGGCTCGCCGTAGGGCGCAGGAGACGCCTCCTGCGATCGGGTGGCCGCCGGTGACGTGGACCGGTCCTGCATCGCGACGATGACGCCACCCGCGGTGAGCGCCGCCACCGCGGTGATCGCCACCGCGACGAGCGGTGCCCGCCGGCGCCACCACGGCCGCTTCACCGCGAGGGGCCGCCCGGGCTGCGGGGCGAACGGGGCGAACCCGCCCGCGGGTACGGGGTGCGGCCCCGACGTCGGAACATGTCTGGGGCCCGCGGATGCGAAGCCGCCGACGTGGGCCGGCGGTTGCGGCGCGACCTGGATGGTGCCGTCGAGAACACCGCGGGCGGCGCGCGCGAACTCCGACACCGTCGCGAACCGGTCCGCCGGGTCCTTGGCGAGTCCGCGCCCGATCACCGCGTCGAACTGCGCAGGGAGCCCCGGTTTGACCGTGCCGGTTCGGGGCGGCGGCGAGAACATGTGCCCGGCCATCACGCGCTGCGGGTTCCCGCCGCCGTACGGCTTCTTCCCGGTCAGGCATTCGAACAGCACACACGCCAGGGAGTAGACGTCGCTACGCGGATCGAGGGTGTCGGTGCTGAACCGCTCGGGCGCCATGTAGGCCAACGTGCCGAACGTCATGCCTGTCGCCGTCAGCCGGCTGTCGTGCGTCGCGCGGGCGATGCCGAAGTCGATGAGGTAGGCGAAGTCGCGCGCGCCGATCAGGACGTTCGACGGTTTGACGTCCCGGTGCACCAACCCGACCCGGTGCGCGGCTTCCAGCGCCGAGGCGATCTGCTCGACGATCGCGACGGCGCGGAACGGTTCGAGACCGCCGGGGCTCTCGCGCAGGACGAGGTCCAGATCGCGGCCCTCGACGAGGCGCATGTCGACGAACAACCGCCCGTCGATCTCCCCGAACCGGTGGATGGGGATGACGTGCGGATCACTCAGCTGCGCAGCGAGATGCGCCTCGCGACGGAACCGCGCCTGGAAGTCGGTGTCCGCCGCCATGTGCGGCGCGAGCACTTTGACGGCGACCACCCGCTGGGTCTGCGTGTCGTATGCGCGGAAGACCTGTCCCATCGCGCCGCTGCCCAGCAGGCGCTCCAGCCGGTACCACCCGAACGTGGTCGCGCCGTCCACCCCCTGGCCCCCGTCCATGCGGTCAGGCGGAGAGCTGCTCGGAGCGCGCCTTGAGGTTGTCGGCCAGGTAGTCGATGGTGTCGCCGATCGCCTTCTTCACCATCGGCTTCGGGATGGCCAGCTTGGTCTCCACGTCGAGGTCGACGGTGAGCAGCGACGTCGGCCCCATCGGCACCACGGAGAACTTCTGCTCTTGCTTGTCGAAGTGGTCGCCCTGCTGGAGCATCGTGAAGATCTCGTTCTCGCCGGGGTAGTAGACGGCGGTGATGAACGTGCCCGCCTGGCCCTGCACCTCGACGTCGAGCCGGAGCTGGCTCGGCCGGCCGTCGTCGTAGCGGGCCAGGATCCAGCAGCCCTTGATCTCGGGGTTCCACTCCGGGTACTTCTCGAAATCGCGGACGATCCCCAGGATCGCCTCGGCGGGGGCCGACACCTCGACGGTCTTGCTCACCAGCGGCATCGGCCGAGCATAGCGAGCGTCAGTCCGACGCCACGCGAGCAGATTCGAGCAGTTCCCGGATCGGATCGGGGATCGGCACCGGGCGTCGGGTGCCGCGGTCGACGTAGACGTGCACCCAGTGCCCGACGGCCGAGACCGGCACGTCGCCCTCCGACGCCGGGAAGACCGAGAGCCGATAGGTGACGCTGCTGGTGCCGATCCGGGTGACGGCCAGGCCCACCGCCAGCGGGTCGGGGAACTTGAGCTCCGCGTAGTACTGGCAGCCGGACTCGGCGACCACCCCCAGCCACGGCGCCTCGAGCGGATCCACGCCGATCGTGGTGGTGATCCACGCATTGATCGCGGTGTCGAACAGCGCGTAGTACACCGCGTTGTTGAGGTGGCCGAACATGTCGTTGTCGGTCCATCGGGTCAGCACCGGCCAGTGCACGGGGAAGTCGCGACTGGTGAGGTCGGTCGGCATGGGTAGCAGTCTCGCAGTCGGGCAGTCTGGAGGTCATGACAGTGCGCATCCGCGGCGCGGTGCTCGAGGAGATCGGGCGCCCCAGGCCCTACACCGAGTCGACTCCCCTGACCGTCAGCGACCTGGACCTCGCGCCGCCGGGCCCCGACGAGCTGCTCATCGCCATCGAGGCCGCCGGACTCTGCCACTCCGATCTGTCGGTGGTCGACGGCAACCGGGTGCGCCCTGTGCCGATGCTGCTCGGCCACGAGGCCGCGGGCGTGGTGGAGCAGATCGGGCCCGGTGGGTCGGACCTTGCCGTCGGCCAGCGGGTGGTGATGACGTTCCTGCCGCGCTGCGGGCACTGCCCCGCCTGCGCGACCGACGGCCTCACACCCTGCGAGCCGGGCAGCGCCGCCAACGCCGCGGGCACGTTGATGCACGGTGACATCCGGCTGAGCCGCGACGGCCGGCCGGTGCACCACCACCTCGGCGTCTCCGGCTTCGCCACCCACGCCGTCGTCGACCGGCACTCGGTGGTCCCGGTCGACGCCGACGTCCCGCCGGTGGTCGCGTCACTGCTGGGGTGCGCCGTGCTCACCGGCGGCGGCGCCGTGCTCAACGTCGGGCGGCCGCAACCCGGCCAGACCGTCGCGGTGGTCGGCCTCGGCGGTGTGGGCATGGCCGCGGTGATCACCGCGCTGGCCCACGACGACGTGCGGGTGGTCGGCATCGACCAACTCGACGACAAGCTGGACCGCGCCCGCGCGATGGGCATCCACGAGGCCTACACCCCGGAGCAGGCCGCTGAGCAGAACCTCAAGGCGGCGGTGGTGATCGAGGCGGTCGGCCACCCCGCGGCGCTGGAGACGGCGGTCGCGCTCACCGCGCCGGGCGGCCGCACCGTGACCGTCGGGCTGCCCCGGCCCGACGCACGAATCACGTTGTCGCCGTTGGGTTTCGTGGCCGAGGGTAGGTCGCTGATCGGCAGCTATCTCGGTTCGGCGGTGCCTGCCCGCGACATCCCGGTGTTCGTCGACCTGTGGCGGTCGGGGCGGCTGCCGGTGGAGTCCCTGGTGTCGTCCACGATCACCCTCGACGAGATCAACTCCGGTATGGATCGTCTCGCCGAGGGCGAGGCGGTGCGTCAGGTGATCAGTTTCGGCTAGCGCCCGCCATGGCCTTCGTCGCGATTCCTTCGCGGCGGAGTGCGTCCACGACCAGCGACCGCAGCCTGCGGCTCACCTCGAACTGCTTGCCAGGCAGCGTCCGGGCCACCATCTGCAGGTTGACCGTGTCGAGTTCGATGCTGTCGACGCCCATCAGGGACGGCTCGTCGAGGAGCAGGTCCGGAAGGCCGTCGGCCTTCATCGCATCGCCCGAGACGGCGCGCAGCACCTCGTTGACGTGGTTCAGATCCGCCGAGGCGGGCACCGGGACGTCGACGACGGCGCGCGCCCAGTCTTTGGACAGGTTCAGCGCCTTGACGATCTGACCGTTGGGCACGGTGTACATCTCGCCGTCGGCCGTGCGCAGCTTCGTCACGCGCAGGGTGACGTCCTCGACCGTGCCCTGCGCCGTACCGCCGCCGTTCACGGTGAGCTCGACGAGGTCACCGAAGCCGTACTGCTTCTCGGTGATGACGAAGAAGCCGGACAGCAGATCCTGCACGATGCGCTGGGCGCCGAAACCGAGCGCGGCGCCGAGCACGGCGGCCGGTGCCACCAGCGATCCGACCGGCAGGCCCAACTGGTTGGCGATGTCGACCGCGACCATCACGTACAGCACCGCGATCGCCACCGACGAGATCACCGACGCCAGCGCCTGCCGGTGCTTGACGCTCTCCGAACGCACCACGGCGTCGCTGTCGTCGACGCGGCTCAGGCGGTTGCTGATCCGCTTGGCGACGTAGCGGATGACCCGGGTCGCGATCACCACGAACACCAGGACCAGCAGGATGTGCAGGCCTTTGGTGGCGAGCCAGTGGCCCAGGCTGTTCTGCCAGAAGCCGTGCCAGGAGTCGCCGAACGCCGCGAGGTTGCGGATGTCTGGGGTCTCGGTGTCTGAAGTCATCGCCCGGGAGCCTTCCCACTGCCCGCGGGGGGCCAAACACAGCTGTTGCCCGGCACACACAACATGTATGATGAGTTGGTAACTCATCATATGTCTATTAGCGCCCCCCAGGAGTTCCCGATGTCCGACCGCATCCGCCACCTCACGCTCTCCCACGTCGTCCTGCCGCTCGACAACCCGGTCAGCGACGCCAAGGTGCTCACCGGGCGGCAGAAGCCGCTCACCGAGACCGTGCTGCTGTTCGTCGAGGTCGTCACCGAGGACGGCCACGAAGGAATGGGCTTCAGCTACTCGAAGCGGGCGGGCGGGCGGGCGCAGTACGCGCACCTGTCCGAGATCGCCGACACGGTCCTCGGCCAGGACCCGTCCGACATCGAACGCATCTACCAGTCGCTGCTGTGGGCGGGCGCATCGGTGGGCCGCTCGGGCGTCGCCACCCAGGCGATCGCGGCGCTCGACGTCGCACTGTGGGACCTCAAGGCCCGCCGGGCCGGCCTGCCGCTGGCCAAGCTGCTCGGTGCGCACCGCGATTCGTGCCGGGTGTACAACACCTCCGGCGGCTTCCTGCAGGCCTCGGTCGACGAGATCAAGGAGAAGGCCACCGCGTCGCTCGAGTCGGGCATCGGCGGCATCAAGATCAAGGTGGGTCAGCCCGACTGGCAGACCGATCTGGACCGGGTCGCCGCCATGCGCGAACACCTCGGTGACGCGCCCCTGATGGTGGACGCCAACCAGCAGTGGGACCGGGCCCGCGCCCGCCGGATGTGCCGCGAGCTCGAACGCTTCGACCTGATCTGGATCGAGGAGCCGCTGGACGCCTGGGACGCCGTCGGCCACGCCGATCTGAGCCACACCTTCGACACCCCGATCGCCACCGGCGAGATGCTCACCTCCGTGCCCGAGCACCTCGCGCTGCTCGACGCCGGTTACCGCGGGATCGTGCAGCCCGACGCCCCGCGGATCGGCGGCATCACGCCGTTCCTGCGCTTCGCGACGCTGGCCTCCCAGGCCGGGCTGGCGCTGGCGCCGCACTACGCGATGGAGATCCACCTGCACCTGGCCGCGGCGTATCCCACCGAGCCGTGGGTCGAGCACTTCGAATGGCTCAACCCGCTGTTCGACGAGCGCATCGAGATCCGGGACGGCCGGATGTGGCTGCCGGAGCGGCCGGGCCTCGGCTTCACCCTGAGCGACCGGATGCGCGCGCTGACCAAGGAGTCCGCGTCGTTCGGTACGCGATGATCTATCCGTGACGACGACATTGGCGGCGGGGGTGGTCGCCGGGCTGAAGGACAAGATCTTCACCGGCGCCCTGCTGCCCGGCCACAAGCTGCCCTCCGAAGCCGAGCTGATCGAGGAGTTCGGGGTGTCGCGCACGGTGGTCCGCGAGGCCGTCACCCGCCTGCGCGCCGAGGGTCTGGTCGAAACGTTCCAGGGCCGCGGGTCGTTCGTGCTCGCGGTGCCCGAGCCCACGTCGTTCACCATTGAGTCGGCCGCGCTGCGCACCCACCGCGACGTGCTCGACATGGTGGACTTCCGGCTCGGCGTGGAGTCCGAGACGGCCGCGCTGGCCGCCGCCCGCATCGACGCCGCCGGCCGCGAGACCATCCGGTCGGCGCTGGCGGCGTTCGTCGCGGCCGCGCCCGAGGACGCCGTGGAGGCCGACTTCCACTTCCACCGGGCCGTCGCGGCGGTCAGCGCGAACCGCTTCTGCCTCGAGCTGCTCGACTCGCTGGGCCCGATGATGATCATGCTGCCGCGCACCCGGCTGGGCGCCGAGTACTCGATCACCGACGCCGGCCATGCCGCGCGGGTGCAGCGCGAACACGACGACATCGCGGCGGCGGTGCTGGCGGGGGAACCCGACACCGCCCGCGCCGCGATGCGGCTGCACCTGGGCAACACCCGAAGGCGGCTGGCCGCCGGGCGGTGACTCAGACGCGACGAGTGTGAAACGTGGGCGGGATTCCGGTCGGATTTCCGCCCACGTTTCACACTCGTGAGGCCTAGACGCCCACTTTGTCTGCGGGGTCGGCGGATTCGACCTTGGCCTTGCGCGCCGACATCACGTGCCGGATCACGGGCAGCGCGATCAGCAGGAAGAAGATGGCCAGGATGACCCCCGAGATGGGCCGGGTGAAGAAGCCCGTCGCGTCGCCGCCGAAGATGAGCAGCGAACGGCGCGTGCTGGATTCGATGATGGATCCGAGCACGAACGCCAGCACCATGGGGCCGGGATCGAAGCCGGCCTTCTTCATCAGGTAGCCGATCACGCCGAAGGCCACCATCAGGTAGATGTCGAAGACCGAGTTGTTGATCGTGTAGACGCCGAGGATCGTGATGAGTGCGGTGATCGGCGCCAGGATCGCCGGGCGGACCCGCAGGATGCGCACGAACAGCCCGACCAGCGGGATCGACAGGATCAGCAGCAGGATGTTGCCGATGTACATCGAGTTGATGACGCCCCAGAACACGTCGGGATGCTCGCTGACGAGCTGCGGGCCGGGCGAGACACCCAGGATCAGCAAGGCGCCGAACAGCATCGCCATCGTGGCGTTGGCCGGCAGGCCGATGGTCAGCAGCGGGATGAAAGACGACGTTGCCGCCGCGTTGTTGGCGGTCTCGGGGGCGGCGACACCTTCGATCGCGCCGCGGCCGAACCGCTCAGGCGTCTTGGAGCGGCGCTTCTCGGTGGCGTAGGCCACGATCGAGGACAGCACCGCACCGCCACCGGGCAGCACGCCGAGCACGAAGCCGATGATCGACCCGCGGCCGATGGCGCCCGAGGACTGCTTGAGCTCCGCCTTCGACGGCCAGACGTTGCCGACCTTGGTGGGAGGCTGCACCTTGCGGTGCCGCTGCTCGAGGTTGTAGAGGATCTCACCGACACCGAACAGGCCCATGGCCACCACGACGAAGTCGATGCCGTCGGCGAGCTGCAGGCTGTCGAACGTGAAACGGCTTGCGCCGCTGAAGCTGTCGCGGCCGACGGTGGCCAGCAGCAGGCCGATCGTGCCTGCGATCAGCGCCTTGAGCTTGTTGCCGCTGCCGATCGTGGCGACCAGCAGGACGCCGAGCAGGGCGAGCGCCGCATACTCCGGCGGGCCGAAGTCCAGTGCGACGCTGGCGACCACCGGCGCCAGCAGCGTCAGGCCGACGATCGAGATCGTCGCGCCGACGAACGATCCGATGGCCGCGATGCCAAGAGCGGTGCCGGCCTTGCCCTGTTTCGCCAGCGCGAACCCGTCGAACACGGTGACCACCGAGGACGCCTCACCGGGCAGCCGCAGCAGCACCGAGGTGATGGTGCCGCCGTACTGGGCGCCGTAGTAGATGCCTGCCAGCATGATGATCGCCGACACCGGGTCGATGGTGTAGGTGATCGGCAGCAGGATCGCGATGGTCGCCGCGGGGCCGAGGCCCGGCAGCACGCCGATGACCATCCCGATCAGCACACCGGCCAGGCAGTACAGCAGGTTCTTCGGCTCGACGACGAGGGCGAACCCGTCGAGAAACGCGGTGAAGTCCATGGATTCAGTCGATTCTCAGAAGGAGATCAAGTGGGGCAACGGGATTCGTAGCCCGTAGAGGAACAGGAAGTAGAAGACGGTGACGGTCACCACGCTGATCACCACGGTGTTGCGCCAGCTCTCCCCGCCGAGGAACCGCAGCCAGATGACCGAGAGCACCAGCGCGGGGATCTCGAACCCGGTGAGCGGCAACAACAGACCGAAGGCGATGAAGGTGACGATGCCTGCCACCGGCAGCCAGCTGCTGCGGGTGAACGCCTCGCTGTCGCCGAGACCGCGCCCCACCACCAGCAGGATCGCCGACAGCACGGCGATCACCACGCTGACGAGGAACGGCCACAGGCCCGGGCCCGGCTCGGCCGGCGACCCCAGCCCGTAGCCCCAGGCCAGCACCGCACCGCCGACGCCGATCGCGATCCCGACCAGCGCGCCGACGGTCTGGTAGAGCGGACCGCCCTCGGGCGGGCGGTCCTCCTCCATCTCGTGGGCGACCTCGGCCTCGATCTCGGCGAGGATGTCGCGGGTGTGCAGGTGCTCGGGGTGGGGCGCCTCGACGGCGCCGCCGTCCTCGGCGGGTCCCTTGGCGGTGGAGGTCATGGCTAGCCCTCGTTGCGGAGATTGATGTCGTACTGCTCGACCAGGTCGGCGTACCGCTGCTGGTCCTCCTTGAGCTGTGCGAGCACCTCGTCACCGGACAGTTCCATCGGGGTGAGGCTGTTCTGCTTGTTGAAGTCCTTGTAGCCCTGGGTCTCGAAGGTGGCCTTCATGCCCTCGACGAGCTTGTCGCGGACGTCCTGCGGGGTCCCCTTGGGCACCGTCATGAACCGGTACTGCGTGACCTCGACGTCGAGGCCCTGCTCCTTGGCGGTCGGTACCTCGGGCAGGTACTTGATGCGGTCGGGCCCGAACACCGCCAGCGGGGTCAGCTTGCCGGACTGGATGTTCTCGATCGCCTCGCCGACCTGGATGCTCGCCACGTCGACCTGGTTGCCGAGCACCGCGGCCAGCGCCGGGGCGCCGCCGTCGAAAGGGACGGCCTGGGCGTTGACGTTGGAGGTCTTGAACAGCAGCGCGGCCGACAGCTGGGCGCCGGTGCCGACGCCGGTGGTGCCGTAGCGGACGGTCTTGGTGGCGCGCTTGACGTCCTCGAGGTTGCGCAACCCGCTTTGCGGGTTGGTGACCAGGACGTAGTCGTCACGCGACACGCCCTGCACGACGTCGAAGTCGTCGATCGTGGTGACCTCGTCGGGCGCCACGGCCAGCGGGGTGATGGTGAACAGTGAGGCGTTCTGGATGGCGATCTTCGAGCCGTCCGGCTTGGCCTTGGCAACCTCGGCGGCCGCGAGCGCGCCGTTGGCGCCCTCCCGGTTGATGACGGGGAAGGACGCGCCGAGGTCGTCGGACAGGCCCTTGGAGATCGCGCGGCTGATCAGGTCGCTCGACCCGCCGGCCGAGGCACCGACGTACATCTCGACGGTGCCCGACGGCCAGGAGTCCCCGGATCCCCCACCGGTCGAACTCTGCACACCGCTGCACGCGGTGAGCAGTAGGCCGGCGGCGGCGGTGACGGCCACACCGGCGCGGCGGGCGCGGCGGGTGCGGGAAGCGGTGGTGATCGGCATGGGTGTCACTCCTGTGTGATCTGTGGTCGACGCCGACGGTGAATGTGGTCGCCGTCACGTACACGGTAGGAACAATCAGTGATACCTGTCCAACGCCTTTCTGGCATCGTTTGATACTTTGCGTGCATGACGGTGACGTTGGACCAGGTCCGCTGCTTCATCGCGGTGGCCGAGGAGCTGCATTTCGGCCGGGCGGCGGACCGGCTGGCGATGACCCAGCCGCCGCTGAGCCGCCAGATCCAGAAACTCGAGCGCGCGGTCGGCGCCGGCCTGCTCGACCGGGACAACCGTCGGGTGCTGCTCACCCCGGCGGGGGCGGCGTTCCTCGAGGACTGCTACCGGATGCTCAACACGCTCGACGCGGCGACCGCGCACGCACAGCGGGTGGAGCGCGGTTCGGCGGGCACGCTGCACCTCGGCTTCACCGCGGTGTCGGCGATCGCCATCCTCGGCCCGCTGCTCAACCTGCTGGGCACGGAGCTGCCCGACATCGAGGTGGTGCTGCACGAGCGGGTGACCGGCGCCCAGGTCGACGGCATCCGCCGCGGTGAACTCGACCTCGGGCTGGCGCGGCCACCGTTCGACACCGCGCTGCTCGCCTCACAGATCGTGGCACGCGAACCGCTGCGCGCGGTGGTGCCGGTCGGCCATCCCCTCGCCGGGATCACCCGGCCGCTGGAACCGCAGGACTTCGACGGCCTGCCGGTGATCAGCTACCACCCGATCCAGGCGCGCTACTTCCACGAGCTGACCGTGCGGTTCCTCTTCAACGGCCACCCCCGCATCACGCAGCGGGTGCAGCAGATCCTCACCGCGGTGCTGCTGGTGGCCGCGGGCGAAGGGGTGGCGCTCGTCCCGGCCAGCGCCACCGCACTCAAGGTCGACGGCGTGGTTTACCGGGCACTCACCGACGTGTTCGGCGGTCACCCCGACAGCGATCCCGCCCGGCCGGTCGAACTGCACGCGATCTATCCGCGGCAGGGCCTCACCCCGCTGCTGCGTGAGGTGCTGCGGTTGGTGGCGCGCTCGGCCGAGCATCTCGACGAGGTGTTCGGCGCGGACTGACCAGGCGAGCGCTTCGAGACCCCGCTCAGTCGGTGGCGAGTCCGAGCACCCGCTCGGCATTGCCCGAGGCGATCTTGCGGAGATCGGCCGTCGCGACCGGTGCGGTCCGGAGCAGTTCTGCGCCAGCGGTGTTCGCGCGGTACGGGTAGTCCACCGAGTACAGCACCCGGTCGACGCCCATGACGTCGAGCGCACACCGCAGCGGCGGCGCGGTGAAGTAGCCGCTCGTCGTCACGACGAAGTGGTCGAGGAAGTAGTCCGCCACCGACCGCTGCAGGCCGGTGACCGCCGGGGACAACCCGTCCTGTGCACGGATCAGCGAGAACGGCAGATTCTCACCCATGTGGCCCACGATGAAGCGGAGGCCGGGGAAGCGGTCGAAGACGCCGGCCAGGATCAGCCGCAGGCAGTGCATGCCCAGCTCCGCATGCCATCCCCAGGCCGCCGTGGACAGGAAATAGGCGCTGCGCTCGGGGAGTCCGCTGAAGTAGGCCTGCTGCACGGCCGGTGGCGGCGGTGTCGGGTGCAGGTACAGCGGCACGTCGAGGTGCTGCGCGGCTTCGAAGATCGGGCTGAAGCGCGGGTCGTCGAGGAAGGCGCCGCCCTCGGTGCCGTTCACGAAGCCGCCGACGCAGCCGAGTTCGCGCACGCCGCGCTCCAGCTCGGTCGCCGCGGCGTCGGCGTCCTTGAGCGCGAGGCTGGCGAACATGGCCAGCCGTCCGGGGTGACGCCGTGTGGCGGCGAAGGCCGCGTCGTTGGCGTCGCGGACCAGCGCCGTCGCCTCGGCCGGCGCCAGCGATTCCTGCCCGCCCGCGGCCAGCGACATGATCTGCAGGTCGACTCCCCCGGCGTCCATCGCGCTCACTCGGCCGTCGTCCAGGTCGAGCAGGCGGCTCTCCAGCGCGTCCGACCGCGCGACGTCCGGCATGAACGCCGCAGTGGCAGCGAGGAATTCGGGTGTGGTGAAGTGCTCTTCGAGCGTGATCACGCGAACGTCGGTGTGGACGTCACCGACGGGCGAGACAGGCATCTGCAACGTCATGAGGCGCGCACCCCGGCGGCGAGGGTCAGTGCCCGGACCACGCTGTGCCGGCCCAGGTCGACCTTGAACGCGTTCTGCGTCAGTGGCTGCGCACCGTCCATCGCCATCGCTGCGGCGGCGTGGAACGCCTCCTCGTCGGGAGGACGCCCGACGAGGCTCTGCCCCGCCCGGTGCAGCCGCCACGGTGTGGCGGCCACCGCACCCAGAGCGATTGCGGCAGAGGTGATCACACCGTCGGCGATGTGCAGTCCCGCCGCGACGGACACCAGCGCGAAGGCGTAGCTGTGCCGGTCGCGCACTTTGAGGTACCAGGAGTGATCGGCGAAGTCCGACGGCGGCAGCTCGATCCCGAGGATGAGTTCACCCGGCAGCAGCACGTTGTCGACCTCCGGAGTGCTGCCCGGCAGGGCGAAGAATTCGTCGATCGCGATCGTGCGGCCGCCCTGCGGCGCCCGGACGTGCACGGTCGCATCGAGGATGGCCAGTGCGACGGCCATGTCCGACGGGTGGATCGCCACACAGTCGTCGCTCGCGCCGAAGATGGCGTGCTCGCGGTGGAAGCCGTGGCGTGCCGCGCAGCCGCTGCCGGGGTCGCGTTTGTTGCACGACGCGAACGTCGTCTGCATGAAGTATGGACACCGCGTGCGCTGCAACAGGTTCCCGCCGGCGGTCGCCATGTTGCGCAGCTGCGTGGTGGCGCCGCTGAGTATCGCGTGGGACAGCACCGGGTAGCGGGTGCGGATCAGCGGATGGTTGGCGATCGCGCTGTTGGTGACGCAGGCATCGATGAACACGCCGCCGTCGGGGGTGGCGGTGATCGTGGTCAGGCCGAGCCGCCGGAGATCGATCAGCGAGTTCGGTTCCTCGACCCCGCCCTTCATCAGGTCGAGCAGGTTGGTGCCGCCGGCGAGGTACTTCGCGCCGGGCGCCGCACCGGCTGCGACGGCGTCCTCGACGCCGGCGGCGTGCCGGAACTCGAAGGTCTTCACGTGGTCTCCTTCGCGACGGCCTCGATGGCGGCGACGATGTTGGCGTAGGCGCCGCACCGGCAGATGTTGCCCGCCATGCGTTCCCGGATCTCCCCGGCGGTCAGTCGCACCCGCCCGGTGACGACGTCGTCGCGGCTGCACTCGAAGGACGCCGTGCTCAGATCGCCGCGGGCGTGCTCGGCGAGCATCGCATGTGCTGACGAGATCTGCCCGGGCGTGCAGAAGCCGCACTGGAATCCGTCACAGTCCATGAAGGACCGCTGCAGCGGATGCAGCTCTCCCCCATCGGCGATGCCCTCGATGGTGAGGACGTCCGATCCGTCTATCGACGCGGCGAGGGTCAGGCAGCTCAGCACGCGCTCACCGTCGACGGCCACGGTGCACGCGCCGCACAGGCCGTGGTCGCAGCCCTTCTTGGTGCCGGTCATGTGCAGGCGCTCGCGCAGCAGGTCGAGCAGCGTGGTGCGGATGTCGGCGGCGACGCGGTGGGTCTCGCCGTTGACGCGGAGTTCCACCGCGTGGTCGGTGCTCATCACGCCTCCTGCGCGGGTGAATAGGGCGTCATCAGGTCCTCCAGGGTGATCGGTAGGTCCCGCAGCCGCTTTCCCGTGGCGTGGAAGACGGCGTTGGCGATCGCGGCCGGTACGCCGCAGGTGCCGATCTCGCCGATTCCGCGCACCCCGATCGGGTCGAGCCCGAAGTCGGCGCTCTCGACGAACGAGATGTCGAACTCGGGCCGGTCGGCGTGCGTGGGCAGGTAGTACTCGCCGATCATCTGCGCGGTGTCGGCGTCGTAGGGCACCTGTTCGAGCAGCGCCATGCCCAGGCCGAACGTGATGCCGCCCATCACCTGGTTGCGCGCGAGCTTCGGATTGAGGACGCGGCCGCAGTCCATCACCGCGACCCACCGGGTGACGGTCGCGCGGCCGATCTGCTCGTCGACCTCCACCTCGCAGAAGTGGGCGCCGAACGACTGGAAGGCGCTTCCGCTCTGGTCGCCGGCGTCGCTGTCGGTGGTGAAGCTGAGCTGATCGGCCAGTCCGCTCAGGTCGACGCCCGCGGGGTCGGCATGGGCGCCGGCGAGTTCGCGCAGCCGCCGCTTCCACTCGGTGGCCGCCGCATGGACGGCCGATCCGACCGTCGCGGTGGTCTGCGAGGCGCCGCTGTAGGGGGCGGCGGGGAAATCGGAGTCGCCGGAGTCGAAGGCGACCCGGGACAGCGGAAGCCCGGTGACGTCGGCAGCCACCTGTGTCATGACGGTGCGCACGCCGTTGCCGACTTCGTGGGTGGCCGAGGCGAACCGGACGGTCCCGTCCACGCCGGTGACCACCCGGCAACCCGCAGGCATCCGCCGGCCCGGATACGTCGCCGTCGCCATTCCCCAGCCGACCTGAATGCCGTTGCGTCCCAGCGCCCGCGGGGTGAGCGGCCGTGCGTCCCAGCCGAATCGGCGAGCGCCGGTGCGGTAGCAGTCGAGCAGGTGCTTGCCCGACCACGGCTTGCCGCTCGCCTGGTCGTCGGCCGCGTGGTTGCGGCCCCGCAACTCCAGCGGATCGATGCCCAGCTGGTGGGCGAGTTCGTCGATCGCCGACTCGAGGGCGAACAGGCCCGGCGCCTCACCCGGGCCGCGCATGAAGCAGGGGGTGGGCGCGTGCACCCGGGCGGTGCGGTGCGACACCTCCAGGTGGGGCGAGGAGTAGAGGAATCGCGTCGACAGACCGGCGGGCTCGCAGAAGTGCGCGACGGTGGAGGTCTCGGTCAAGGTGTGGTGCTCGGTGCCGAGGAGGTGGCCGTCGGCGTCGGCGACGAGGACGAGGTCCTGGACGGTGCGGGGCCGGTGCCCGGTGGAGGAGAACATCTGGTCACGCGTCAGGACCAGCTTGACCGGCCGCCCCACCTCGCGGGCGGCGACCGCGCACAGCGCCACGTGCATCCACAGGAAGCTCTTGGACCCGAACGCACCGCCCACCAGCGGGGAGAGCACCCGCACACGCTCCTCGGGGATGCCGAGGTAGGCGGCCAGCGCCGTCCGCTCACCGGCGATCCACCGGGTGCTGTCGTGCACCGTCAGCTGATCTCCGGACCACGATGCGACGGTGGCGGACAGCTCGATCGGGTAGTGGGCGTTGAGCGGCGTCGTGAAGCGGGAGGCCACCCGGTGGGCGCCGTCGGCCGGCGGCTCGCCGCGGCGGTCCTGCAGCTTCTCCTCGGAGAGCTTGACGAAGTGGTCGGGCCGGTAGCTGCCCTGTCGGATGGGCCCGTCCTGCCCGTCCGGAGCGGTGGTGACCTCGTGGGCGTTCAGCTGTGCCGGCAGCCGCTCGTACTCGAGCTCGAACAGCGCCGCCGCGGCGGTGGCGTTCTCCAGGGTGTCGGCCACCACCAGCGCCATGTGCTGCCCGACGTGCTGCACGGTCATGTCCGACAGCGGTGGACGCCGCTCCAGCGGCAGGTCCCAGGTCAGATCCTCGGGCACCGCGCCAAGGGCCGGGCAGTTCAGCGGTGTCAGGACGTGCAGCACCCCCGGGGCCGCCGACGCGCGATCAGCGCTCGCGCGCATCGACTCCTCGGTGACACGGCCGTGCGGGATCTCCGACTGGACGAGCACGGCGTGCACCTGGCCCGGCAGTGCGACGTCGGCGGTGTAGTGCGCGGCGCCGGTGACCTTCTCAGCGCCCTCGACGCGGTTGACCGACCGGTCCGTCTGATCCACGGTCGCCGTCATGTCTCCAGGGTCCTTTCGCGGGGTGCGCCTCCAGCCTGCGCGCCGATCCCGCCGACGTCATCAGTCGGATGACTGATGGGCTCGGCGGGCGCACCACCCACACTGGTGGCGATGTCCGCGAGCCCGGGGGAGGACGGACGTGCCGGCGAACCCGCACCGCCTGAGCCTCGACCGAACCGTGGCGCGGTTCCTGGAGTTCGTCGACGGCCGGGCCACCACGGCCGGCCGCGATGTCAGCCTGGCGGGCCGCTTCGCGGGTCTCGGCGTCGACGAGCAGGTGGCCGACATCGACACCGGGGAGTTCGGATCGATCCCCGCGTGCATCGTCCGGCCCGCAGCCAGCACGGCGCCACTGCCGGCAGTGGTCTACCTGCACGGGGGTGGCTGGACGGCGGAGGGTCTCTACTCTCACGAGCGCCTCATCGCGGGCCTGGCGCTCGGGTCGGGTGTGGCGGTCGTCGTTCCGGAGTACTGCGTCGTCCCGCCGGCGTGCCACCCGTCCGCCGTCGAGCAGGCCTACGCGACGGCCCGCTGGGTCACCTCCGACGGCCCGCGGTGGCGGCTCGATCCGTCGCGAATCGCCGTCGCGGGTGACTCGTCGGGCGGGAACGCCGCGATCGGTGCGGTACTGCTCTCGCTGCGCCGCAGGGACTTCCGCGTCTCACAGCTGATCGCGTTCACGCCCATCACCGACACCGCGTGCGACGCCGGCTCCTGCGCGCTGTTCGCCGAGGGGTACTTCCTGCGCCGCGAGGACCTGTGCTCGAGGCGCGATGAGTACCTGCCCGGCGGGCGGCACAGCGATCCGACCGTCGCACCGCTGCGTGCCGATCGATCGGAGCTGGCGAGATTCCCTGCCTCCCTGATCATCACGGCCGAGGCCGACGTGGTGCGCGACCAGGGTGAGGCGTTCGCCGCGCGCCTGCGCGAGGCGGGTGCGGCGACGACGGCGGTGCGGTACGAGGGCACCGTCCACGGTTTCGCCGCACTCGACGCCCTGCGTGACACCGGCGCATCCCGGGCCGCGCTGGCCCAGGCCGTCTCGGCACTGCGGCACTCGCTCGGCACGGGTGCACGCCCGCCGCGGTGAGGTCAGGACGTGAACGCCCGCAGTTGGTGGCGGCGGCTCACACCGAGCTTCGGGTACACGTGATACAGGTGGGAGGCAACGGTTCTCGGTGAGAGCTTCAGCCGCTCGGCGATCTCCCGGTTCGTCTGGCCGGATGCCGCGAGCGCCACGATCTGGCGTTCCTGGGCGGTGAGTGCGAGCAGCGCGTCGTCGACAGGACCCGGGGTGGCGGCCGTGACCCCCGCGGCTCGCAGCTCCGAGCGGGCGATCGCGGCGAGCGGTTCGGCGCCGAACCGCTCGAAGACGTCGAGCGCCGCCGCCAGCAACGGCCTCGCCTCGGCGGGACGCCGCGCCCGCCGCAGCCACTCGCCGTAGTGCAGCCGGGCACGGGCGCGCTCCAACGGCCACTGCTCGCCGGCCGGGTCGAACACCGCGAGCTTGTGGTGTCGTTCGGCCGACTGGGTCTCGGCGGTCAGAGCGAGCGCCTGGTGTCGCAGCAGACGCAGTCGCACCGGAGGTTTCGAGCCGAGCGTGCGGCTGACCGCCGCGATGAGGGGCTGCACCTCGCCGATGCGCCCGCTGCGCGCAGCCGCCCAGGCCACGTCGGCGATCGCCCGGTAGGACACCACGAAGTGCCCGGGTTCCCCGTCGGCGGTGAACATCGCCCGGAACCGGCGGTACGCCTCATCGAAGTCGCCGCCGGCCAGCGCGATCCACCCGGCGGCGCCTTCGAGGTTGACCTCGGTGGCCCCGGGTGGCTGGCCGCCCGTCACGGACAGGTCGCGTGCCTCGCGCACCGCTCGCGCCGCGGCGTCCACTTCGCCCCGCGTCGCAAGCAGGCGTGCCCGGCAGGCGAGCGTCTCCCGCCGCATCAGCGCCGCGTCGGGTGCCATGGCGGACAGCACCGCCGCCTCGTCGAGCACCCCTTCCAGCCTGGTCCACTGCCCGGTGTCGAGCAGCGTCCACGACAGCGGCGCCAATGCGAACGTGAATCCGCGCAGCCCACCGCCTGCCGAAAGCCGTTCTATCGCAACGCTCAATTCCCGGGCGGCCACCGCGGTGTCCTCACCGACGAACGCCATCACCCCCGCGACGAGCCTCCGGTACGGTTCGACCGCGGGCGACTGCGGTTCGAACCAGCGGCCGTCGGGCGGCGCGGGCCGCGTGTCCGAAGCGGCGGTATCGGCGTACATCGCCGCGTACGCGCGCTGCAACGCCGCCGCCTCTGCCGGGAACGGCAGTGGGAATCTGCTCGGGCTCACCGGGATGTCCGGCATCCGGTCCAGCCAGCGCCGAAGATCTCGCCGGTGCTTCAACACCCCGGTGTAGTACGTGCACCCCGCGGCCGAGTAGAGCAACGCGAGCACGAGGTGGCTGTCCCCGGGCCAGTCCGCGTCCAGCACGTCGCCGACGGCGGTGAACGCGTCGCCCGGGCGTCCGCTCTGGAGCAGGATGGACGCCCGGATCAGCGCCGCATAACCCGACACGTCGGGGTCGTCGGACTCGCGCAGTGGCACGTCGGCGAGCGACAGCGCCCATGCGACGTCACCGGCGTAGTTCGCGGCGCCGGCAGCCAGCGCGTACCGGCGGGCGGCGTCGGCGCGGTCCGGACTCAGCTCGGCCGCACGCTGAAGCGCCCGGGCGCGCTGCACTTCCGGCACCCGGCCGCTCGACTGTGCCGACGTGTCCTCCAGCGCCGCGGCGATCGTCTCGTCGGGTCCCGCCGCCGCCGAACCGAGATGCCAGGCCCGCGTGCCCGCGTCGAGACCGGGCATCGCCGCCAGTGCGAGGTGCGCTGTCCTCTGCTCACCGAAGTCGCACGCCGCATAGGCCGCCGCCCGAAGCAGCGCGCCGGTGAACACCACCGTGCGGTCGTCGGCGAACTCGACCAGCCGCGCCGCGCGGGCCGGCTCCCACCCGGAGAAGTCCTGCGCGAAACCCGCTGCGGCGGTGACCATGTCGACAGTCTCCTGACCCGTCCCGGCCGCTGCGTGCGCGAGCAGCGTCCGGGTCACCTCGGGCAGGGCGGCGATCTGGTCGGCGAACAGCGGGTGGGCGCCTGCGGGATCACACATCGTCGCGCCGTGGAACGTCGTCGTGCGGTTGCGGGCGTACGCACGGGTGTACTCGATCAGCGCCAGCGGATTCCCCCGCGACCAGCGGATGATCTCCCCCCGCACGCTGGGATCGGGTTGGTCGGGCTGGGCGTCGACGAGTTTCGCGGAGTGCTGCGGCGACAGCGGAGCCAGCTCGACGGTGCGGATCGTGCGGTCGGCGCCGCGCAGCACGTCGAGGCGCCGCGAGGTCAGAACCGCACGCACCCGGGTCGTCATGAGGTGCGCGCTCACGCCGACGAGGAGGTCGCGCAGGTCGTCGTCGAACCGGTCGACGTCGTCGACCGCCAGCAGGATCGGACGCTCGACGGCGGCCGCCTCCAGCAGTGCCGCAACGGAGTCCCGCATCAGCGCCCGCCGCGGCGAGGTCGCCGCCGATGCGTCGACGAGCCCGGCGAGGCCGTCCCGTAGAGCGGGCGGGAGAGCACTCGCGAACGGCAGGACGGGCCAGAGCAGTCGCGCCAGTGGGCCGTGCGCGGATGAGTCGGCGCCACCCGCCGCGGTCAGCACCCGCAGGTCGTCGCCGGCGCCGCGCACGGCGTGCCGAAGGACGGTCGTCTTGCCCGACCCGGCCTCCCCGATCAGCAGGATTGCCGGCGGCGCGGTGCCCGCCCCGCTCACCACGGCGTCGGTGAGGGCGATCAGGTCGTCCCGGCCGATCAGCGGGAAGTTCTCCGTGGTGGTCACGGGTGCAGCGCCTCGGCGAGGAACCAGGCGCCCTGCGCGATGGCGGCCTTCGTGGGCGGGATGCCGGCCAGCGGACTGAGCACGACGAAGTCGTGCACCGTGCCCAGGTATCGCAGGGCGGTCACCTCGACCCCGGCGGCGCGCAGCTCCCTCGCGAACAGCGCGCCCTCGTCACGCACGACGTCCGCCTCGGCGGTGACGAGCATCGTCGGCGGCAGGCCCGCGAGGTCTTCGCGGGCGGCCCGCGCAGGCGACGCGGTCGGAATCGTGCAGTCGGCGCCGCAGTAGTGATCCCAGTACCAGGCCTGCTCGTCGCTCGACAGCAGGTAGCCCTCACCGAAGTCGCGGTGCGAGGCCGAGGCGCAGGCGGCGTCGGTCGGCGGGTAGTACAGCAGCTGTGCCCGCAGCCGCGGCCCGCCTCGCGTCTTGGCGAGCATCGCGACGGCGATGGCCAGGGTCGCCCCGGCGCAATCGCCGGCCACGGCAACCGCTTTCGCGTCCAGCCCGAAAAGTTCGGCGTTGCCGTGCATCCACAACAGGGTGGCGTAGCACTCCTCGAGTGCCACCGGGAAGCGGGCCTCGGGGGTCCTGCTGTACTCCGGCACCACCACCGCCACGCCGGCCCGCACGGCGAGCTCGCCGATGAGGTGGGCGTGGGTGTCCGCATCGCCGAACATCCACCGGCCGCCGTGCAGATAGAACACCGCGGGTAGGTCACCCGAGGCGTCCCTGGGCCGCACCACCCAGAGCCCGGTCAGGCCGGCGGGCCCCACCTCGGCGGTGTGGAACCGGGCCTCGACGCCGTCGTGCACCGAGGTCGCCTGCTGCGCCTCCCGCAGCGCGGTGCGGCCGTCGTCCGGCCCGAGCTGGCGCAGCGTCGGGGGCGTCGCCATCGCGTCGAGCAGTCGGGTGATCGCCGGGTCTAGGACGACGGCCGAGCCGCCGCTTCCCGCGGGCCGAGATGTGCTCACCGCGCGTCCTGTCTTCCGGGTGGCCGCCGACGCGGCCCGTCGTCGCCGAATGATAGGCGCGATTCGCGGCGGCGGCAGAGCGGCGGATGAGGCCCGAACCATCAGTCACCCGACTGATGACGAGGGCGACGCGGGCACCGACACTCGATACCGGCTGGCCGGAATCGGGTGGTGCGCCGACCGGCACCACGGATGGGTGCAGGCGTCCATGACAACCGGGTGCCGACTGCGCGAGAGTCGACGGCAGCACCATCCGGTCAGCAGGCCGGCCCGGCCACCCATCGCAGAGGAGCCCACCGTGACGACGTCGATCGCCCGAAGCAGCCACACCACCTCCCTTCTCGACGGTGAGGTCGTGGAGGAGTCCGACCTCGGCTCGATGCGGCGAGTGACGGCCGACAACCTCCCGATCCTCGCGGGGCTGTCGATCAAGCGGGTGCTGCTCAACCCCGGCGCGATGCGGACCCCGCACTGGCACGCCAACGCCAACGAACTCACCTACTGCATCTCCGGCACCGCCCTGGTCTCCATCCTCGACAGCGGCAGCAGGTTCTCGACGTTCCTCGTCACGGCCGGCCAGATGTTCCACGCCGAGTCCGGCTCCCTGCACCACATCGAGAACGTCGGCGACGACGTCGCGGAGTTCATCATCGCCTTCCGCCACGAACGGCCCGAGGACTTCGGGTTCGGCGCCACGCTCGGCGCCTTCAGCGACGCGGTGCTCGGCAACACCTACGACCTGCCCGCCGCCGACTTCGCCACGATGCGGCGCAGCAGGACCGACCGCAAGCTCGCCGCCCGCGTCGGCGACGTCGTGATCCCCGCCGCGGCACGCTTCAACGACCCGCACAAGTTCGACATCGAAGCCCAGGCGCCGGGGCTGAACTACGCCAGCGGCAACGCCCGGTTCGCCCGCGACCAGTTCTGGCCCGCGCTCAAGGACATCTCGATGTACTCGCTGCGCGTGACCGAGGACGGCATGCGCGAACCGCACTGGCACCCCGTCACCGCGGAGATGGGATACGTGCACCACGGCGAGGCCCGGATGACCATCATGAATCCCGATGGAGCGCTGGACACCTGGAACCTCACGACCGGCGACATGTACTTCATCCCGCGCGCGTACCCCCACCACATCGAGAACATCGGCCACGACGACTGGCACTTCCTGATCTTCTTCGACCAGCCCTTCCCCGCCGACATCGGCTACCGCGCCTCGGCGAGTGCGTACTCGCGCGAGGTGCTCGCCGCGGCGTTCGACACCCACATCGACGACCTCCCCCGGTTTCCCTTCACGCCGGCCGATCCGCTGATCGTCACCCGCTCCAACCCCCTCGACTGACCCCGCGTCGACATGCCCAATGCGTTCCGAGCACTCGTCGTCGGGGGTTCCCTCGGTGGACTCGCCGCGGCGCACGAACTGGCGTCCGTGGGAGCCGACGTCGCGGTGTACGAGCGGTCCGTCGACCGCACCCAGCCCCGGGGCGCAGGCATCGTGATGCAACCCGAGGTGGAATCGCTGTTGCGACGGCTGGGCCGCACGGTGCCCTCGGTGAGCGTGGAACTGTCGGAGCGCCAACAACTCCACCGCCGCGGCGACGCCGCGCGGTACCGGGCGCCGCAGTGGATGTCCGCCTGGGACACGCTGCACGACGCGCTGCGCGAGCCGCTGGAGTCCGTGTGCGTACGCCTCGACAGCACGCTGGAGGCGCTGCGCCTCGACGACGGGAAGGTGACGGCCACCTTCGCGGACGGCTACGAGGCGGGCGGTGACCTGGTGGTCGGCGCCGACGGGATCGGTTCGGCCACAAGGCGACTGCTCACCGACCGTGACGACCTGCTTTACGCCGGGTACATCGCGCTGCGCGGGCTCGAAGAGGAGTCGGCGCTGCCCGACGAGCTCCGCTGCCTGCTGGCCGAACGGTTCACCTCGTTCGCCGTTCCCGGGCTGCAGATGCTGTGCTACCTCGTCCCGGGCGCCCACGGCGAGACCGTGCCGGGCGAGCGACGGGTGAACTGGGTCTGGTACGTCAACACCGCCGAGTCACGGCTGCCGGCCTTGCTCACGGGGCGTTCGGGGCGGCGGTTCGACCAGTTCCTGCCACCCGGTGAACTCAGCCCGGAGTCCGAGCGGGCGGTGCTGGCGCTCGCCGACGGCGCGCTTCCCGAACCGTTCGCCGCGCTGGTGCGGCTCTCGGCGGTGTTCCTGCAACCGGTGTTCGACCTCAGGCCGTCCCGCATGGTCGCCGACCACGTCGTGCTCGTCGGCGATGCGGTGGGAACCGTTCGGCCGCACACCGCTTCTGGAACGTCGAAGGCGTTCGGTGACGCCGCAGGCCTCGCCCGCGCGCTCGCAGGCTGGGACGCGAGTCAGCCCCTTCCCCTGCCCGCCCTGCAGAGATGGGAGGCGGGCAGGCTCGCCCACCTGCAAGCGGTGGCCGCCGCCGGGGTGCGACTGGCGGCGAGTTCGTCGCTGGGGGCCGGCATCGCGCCATTGCTGTGACCGGCGCGCGTCAGAACCAGTCCGGCGACATCTCCAGCGTGGTGCGGTCCAGGCTCTCGAGCAGATCGAGTTGCGGTGCGATGCGCGGCAACTCGTAGCGGAAGAAGTACCGCGCGGCCTGCCGCTTGCCGTCGTAGAACCCGCCGCACTCGCTGTGTGCGGCGATGAACTGCTCCAGCCACATCCAGGCGATCACGAGGTGCCCGAACGCCTCCAGGTAGACCACGCTGTTGGCCATCGCCGCCTCGACGTCACCGGAGGCGAACATGCCGGTGGTGACCTCGACCAGGCGCTGCCACATCCCGTGCAGCGCGGCGGCGAGTTCGGCCGCCTCGCCGCGGATGCTGTCGGCGGCCGCTACCGTCCCGGCGATGGCCTCGCCGAGCGCCGCCAGACTGGCGCCGCCGCGCTGGGTCACCTTGCGGCCCAACAGGTCCAGGCTCTGGATGCCGTGCGTGCCCTCGTGGATGGGATTGAGCCGGTTGTCCCGGTAGTGCTGCTCGACGTCGTACTCGCGGGTGTAGCCGTAGCCGCCGTGCACCTGGATCGCCAGGCTGTTGGCCTCCAGGCACCACTGCGACGGCCAGCTCTTGGCGACCGGCGTGAGGATGTCGAGGAGCAGGGCGGCGGTGTCGCGCTCGCCGTCGGACTCCGTGCTGTGCGACACGTCGACCAGCCGGGCGCAGTACAGCGCCAGCGCCAGGGCGCCCTCGGCATAGGCCTTCTGCGCCAACAGCATTCGCTTGACGTCGGCGTGCTCGATGATCGGCACCTGCGGCGTCGACGGATCCTTGGCGGTCACCGGACGGCCCTGCGGACGCTCCCTGGCGTACTGCACCGACTTGAGGTAGCCGGTGTAGCCGAGGGCGACCGCGCCCATGCCGACGCCCAGGCGCGCCTCGTTCATCATCCGGAACATGTAGGTGATCCCGCGGTGCGGCTCACCCACCAGGTAGCCGA
Source organism: Mycobacterium sp. NPDC050551 (assembly GCF_040674075.1). Classification (NCBI taxonomy): domain Bacteria; kingdom Bacillati; phylum Actinomycetota; class Actinomycetes; order Mycobacteriales; family Mycobacteriaceae; genus Mycobacterium; species Mycobacterium sp. NPDC050551. The sequence goes on from NZ_JBFARC010000003.1 coordinate 531,990, forward strand.
CCGCACCGTCCGCGCCGCCCGGGCGGTGGGTGCCGTCGCCGAAGTTCAGCACGGTGTTGGTGATGCCGCGCTGGCCCATCTTGTGGTTGAGCCCTGCCAGCACGACGTCGTTGCGCTCGCCGATCGCGCCGTCGTCGGCGACGAGGAACTTCGGCACGATGAACAGCGAGATGCCCTTGGTGCCGGGCGGTCCGCCGGGGATCTTGGCCAGCACCAGGTTGACGATGTTGTCGGTCATCTCGTGCTCGGCGCCCGAGATCCACATCTTCGAGCCGAACAGCCGGTAGCTGCCGTCGGCCTGCGGCTCCGCCCGCATCGTGATGTCGGCCAGCGACGATCCGGCCTGCGTCTCCGACAGTGCCATGGTGCCCGAGAAGCGGCCCGCCAGCATGGGTTTGACGTACGTCTCGATCTGTTGGGCGGTGCCGAACTCGGCGAGCAGGTTCGCGTTGGCGACCGTGAGCATCAGGTAGCCGGAGGTGGCCAGGTTGGCCGCGGAGATCCACGCGAACGCGGCCTGCGCGACGGTCGCGGGCAGCTGCGCGCCGCCGACCTCGGCGTCCATGCCCATCGCGAGCAGGTCCGCCGCGGCGAACGCGTCCCACGCCTGCTTGACCTCCGGGATGAGGGTTACCCGCTGCCCGTCGAACGTCGGCTCGTTGGCGTCGCTCTTCTTGTTGTGCGGGGCGAAGTAGCGTTCGGCGAGCTGCTCGCACAGGTCGAGGACGCCGTCGAAGGTCTCCCTCGAGTGTTCGGCGAACCGGTCGCGCTTGGTCAGCTCCTCGACCCGCAGCCACTCGTAGAGCAGGAAGTCGAGGTCGCGCCGCGACAGCAGGACGGACTTCATCGGATGGTGCTCACCCCGCCGTCGACGGGGATCACGGTCCCGGTGATGTACGCGCTGGCCCGGCTCGCCAGGAACACCGCGATGCCCGCCATGTCCTCGGGTGCCCCGATGCGGCCCAGCGGCAGCGCCCGGCCGACGGCGTCGGCGCCGGGGGCCAGCAGCACCTTGGTCATCCGCGACTCGAACAGCCCGGGTGCGATCGCGTTGACCAGGATCCGCGGCGCCAGCTCGGTGGCCAGGTGCTTGGTCAGCATGTGCACGGCGGCCTTGCTGGCCGCGTAGGAGAAGTTGTCGCGGCCCTTCTCCGGGGTGAAGTACCCGTCGACGCTGCCGGTGTTGACCACCCGGGCCGGATCGTCGTCCGTCGAGCCCGCGGTGAGCAGCGGCACCAGCGCGCGGGTCAGCAGGAACACGCCCTTGACGTTGACGTCGAAGACCCGGTCGAAGCCCGACTCGGGGAACTCGTCGAACGGCGCGCCCCAGTTCGAGCCGGCATTGTTGAACAGCGCGTGCACCGCGTCCTCGCGGTCGGTCAGCGCCGCGGTCAGCGTCTGCACGCCTTCGGCGGTGCCGAGGTCGGCGGGTACCGCCTCGACCGGGCCGAGCGAGGAGAGTTCCGCAGTGGCCGAGGCGAGTTCGGCCTCCTTGCGGCTGGACAGGTACACCTTCGCGCCGGCCTGCAGCAGGCCCCGCGCCATCATCACCCCGATACCGCGGCCGCCGCCGGTGACGACGGCGACCTTGCCGTCGAGGCGGAACATGTCGGTCATGCGCCGCGGCCGGTGGTGACGTCCAGGCCGAGCGGCGATTCGGCGCGGATGGTCTCGTCGCGGATCAGGCCGCGCAGCAGTGCGGTGCTGAACTCCTCGGCGATCTCCTGCGCGGTGCGGCGGCCCTGCGGCCGGAGCCAGCGGTAGGCGCCGAGCGTCATGCCGATGTAGCCGAGCGCCAGCACGTGGGAGTCGCAGTCGTAGAACTCGCCGCTGGCGATCCCGCGGTCGATGACGTCGCGGACGTGTTCGTAGACCTGGGTCTCCTTCTCCCGGATGTAGGCCACCTGGTCCTCGGTGAACCACTCGGTGATGTAGGGCCCCTCCTGGAAGTACACCGCCGCGCGCTCCAGGTCGCCCGCGATGCCGACCAGCAGGCGGCGGGTGAAGTGGTAGATGGTTTCGCGCGCCGACGCCGACGGGTCGTCGTGCAGTGCGTCGACGGTGAAGTCCGCGGCGCCCTTGTAGATGTCGTAGAGGATCAGCGACTTGCTGGCGTAGTAGTGGTACACCGTCGCCTTGTTCAGGCCGACCGCGTCGGCGACGTCGTCCATCCGGGTGCCGTGGTACCCGCGCGCCGCGAACAGCTTGGTGGCCACTGCCAGCAGTTCCTGGCGCCGGGACATCCCGTTCGGCGAGGCTGCTGGGGACGTATCGGACATGGTGACTCGCTATCGAACGTGCCCGCTGGGGCGTCAACTAACCGGTAGGTCGATCAGTCTAGGCAATGCGGGTCCGAACCCCTGCCGGTGACGGGTCCGGCGGGGCTAGACTTTCCTCAACGCCGCGTCAACTGGGAGGTACCGATGGATCCGAATCCGGACTACGACGCGAGCGACGAGATCGAGTACTTCTTCCAGTGGTTCCCCTGGGGCCTGCGCGGGGTCTACCCACCGCCGTCCTACCCGCCGGTCTAGACACTCACGGCTTCCGTTCAACTGCACGCCCGCAGCGCTCCGCGCTGCGGTGACAGCGCTTTGTGTTAGCTTCTCTAAGTAATGAGCCGACACACCGCACGCGACGACAACGACAGCTGGGATCTCGCCTCGAGCGTGGGCGCGACCGCGACCATGGTCGCCACCTCGAGGGCATTCGCCACCCGCAGCGCCGGGGCGCTGATCGACGATCCGTATGCCGAACCGCTGGTGCGCGCCGTCGGCCTGGAGTTCTTCGTCCACCTGCTCGACGGCAAGGTGCCCGACGCCCAGCCCCGCTACGACGCCGAACGATCCGGCGAGCACATGGCGGTGCGGACGCGGTTCTACGACGACTTCTTCCTCAACGCGGTCCGCGGCGGCATCCGTCAGGTGGTGATCCTGGCGTCCGGACTCGACACCCGCGCCTACCGACTGTCGTGGCCGTCGGACACCGTGGTCTACGAGGTCGACTTGCCCGGCGTGCTGGAGTTCAAGTCGACGACGCTGCGGGCACTCGACGCCGCCCCCGCCGCGAAGCACCGGAGCGTGCCGGTGGACCTGCGTGACGACTGGCCGGCGGCGTTGCGTGCCGCGGGGTTCGACCCGGCGGCGCCGACGGCGTGGAGCGCCGAGGGCCTGCTGGTGTACCTGCCCTCGGCCGCCCAGGACCGGCTCTTCGACGACCTCACCGCCCTCAGCGCGCCGCGCAGCCAGTTGGCCTGTGAGTACGTGCCCGACATGTCGGTGTTCGGCCACGAGTCGCTGCGCGAGATGTTCGAGCAGTCGGCGGTGAACGTCCGCGACCTCGTGTACCAGGACGACCGCAGCCAGGTGCCCGACTACCTGCGCGGGCTGGACTGGTGCAGCACCCTGCGCACCGCCGCACAGCTCTATACCGCCAATGGCCTGGACTACCCGGACAGCGACGAGTTCGCGATGTTCTCCGACGTCACCTACCTGCGCGCTGAACTGGACTAGCCCGGCTCGCCGATCCTGATCCGGTCGCCCGGGTCGGGACAGGCCTGCGACAGCGCCATCAGGTTCGCGGTGAACTCCGCGCCGTTGCGGCTGAAGTCCGCGGCGAAGTCGGCCGTCCGCTGCCGAGACACCAGCGCGGCCGTCCGGTCGGCCAGACCGGCCACGTCATGTGCCCGCCGGGCCAGACCCTCGTCGCCAATCATGTTCGCCGCAGCGGTGATTCGCGCGATCCGGTCGTCATACTCGGCCGACGGGGTGTCCTTCTCGCCGTTGACGTCCTTCGCGACGGCGTCATGGAACCGCCCGGCCTCGTCGACCACCGCCCGGGCGGCGTCGCAGTCCGGCGAACCCCCGCCCGCCAGGACCACCCCGAGCCCGATCCCGACGGCAGCGACCACGACGACCACCCCGCCCGCGAACCACCATCTGCGCCGCGTCATCCCTCGATTGTCGCCCGCGCGGGACGACCACGATGGCACCGATCAGGCCGCGGCGGCCTTGACCGCCCGCCCCACCTCGGCGCGCAGGTCGGTGTACTCCGGGGACCGGCGCAGCTCGTCGGCGTCGACGCCGACGCGGGGCAGGTCCACCCGCAGGTCGAGAGCGACCTGACCGGGCCGCCGCGTCAGCACCACGATGCGCGACCCGAGGAACGCGGCTTCGTCGGCACTGTGCGTGACGAACACCGTGGTGCGGCCGGACTCCGCGCTGACCTGCCGGACGTCCTCCTGCAGCCGTTCCCGGGTCAGCGCGTCGAGCGCCGCGAACGGCTCGTCGAGCAGAAACAGCGGCGTCTCGGCGGCCAGCGCCCTGGCGATCGCGACACGCTGCTGCTGACCGCCGCTGATCTCCCAGATCTTGCGGTCCGCGGTGCCCTCGAGGCCGACGCGCTCCAGCAGCTGGTCGCGCCGCTCGGCCCGTCGGTCCCGCGGCACCTTCGCGTACTTCAGCGCCAGGTCCACGTTCCCGCCGACCGTGCGCCACGGGAACAGCCGCGGCTGCTGGAACACCACACCCGCCGTCACACCCGGGGTGGGCACGGTTCCTGCGACCTGCACCGAACCCTCACTGGGCGATTCGAAGCCGGCGAGCAGCCGCAGCAGGGTGCTCTTGCCGCACCCCGACGCGCCGACCAGGACCAGGAACGAGCCGGGGTCGACGGTCAGGTCGACCGGTCCGACGGCCGTGACCTCGGCGCCTGCGCGTCCGTAGCGGTGCGAGACGCCCCGCAGGCGGATGCCGTCGTCGAGCGCGGTGCGGACCGCGCCGTCACTGGGTGAGGGCACCGGGCAGACCCGTGGTGTACAGCGCGTCCTCGAAGGTCTTCAGCGGCGCGGCGGCCTCGATCTGCTTCTGCTCGAACAGGAACTGCGAGGCGCTCTGCAGGTTGGCGGCGAGATTGCCGGGGCTGCCTTCGGTGCCGAGCCACTCCGGCGAGGCGATCTCGGCGGGTGTCAGGAAGCCGACCTGCTTCAGCTGGCCTTCGACGTCACCCGGCGTCAGGCCGCTCTCGGCGGCGATCGCCTTGGCCGCGGCCGCGGGATCGTCCTTGATCAGGTCGACGGCGCGGGCCTGCTGCTGCCGCCAGGTGTCGACCACGTCGGGGTGGGCCTCGGCGAACTCGTCGGCCACCACCGCCAGGTCGAGGGTCGGCTTGCCGCTGTCGGCGAGCTGCTTGCTGGTGATGAGGTCCTTGCCATTGCGGCGCAGCTGGTCCAGCGTCGGCAGCCAGGAGTAGCCGGCGTCGATGTCACCCCGGTCGAACGCGGCGAGGATGGCTTGCGGCTGCAGATCGACGAGTTGGACGTCGGCCGGTGAGAGGCCGTTCTGGTCGAGTGCGGCCAGCAGGCTGTAGTGCGCCGTCGACGCGAACGGCGTGCCGACCCGCTTGCCCTTCAGATCGGCGACGGTGTTGACGCCGCTGCCGTTGCGGGCCACCAGCGCCTCGTTCTCGCCTGCGACGTCGAGGATGAACGCCACCCGGTACGGGATGTTCAGCGGCGCCGACAGGCCACGCGCGACGGGGCTGGACCCCAGCGCCCCGAAGTCGACCTCCTTGGCCACGAACGCGGTGTTGACGTCGGCGCCCGAGTCGAACTTCGTCCACTTGACGTTGTACTCGGGCAGCGCGTCCTCGAGCCAGCGGTTGTTCTTCACGATCAGATCGCCGCTCGGGAAGCTCTGGTAGGCGATGCGGATCGTCGGCTTCTCGGCGTCCCCGCCCGAGCGGTCCACCGAGCACCCGGACAACCCCAGTGCGGTGACCGCCAGCGCCGCGACAGCGGCTCCGAATGCCCTGCGCCTCATATTTTTCCTCTCCAGGGGACCGCGCGCCGTTCGATGGCGCGCAACAGACCGTCGATGACAAGGCCCGAGATGCCGATGGCGAAGATGCCGACCAGCACGACCGGGGTGTTGTTGTAGTTGCTCGCGTCCTTGACCAGGCCGCCGACGCCGGGCAGCCCGTTGAACAGTTCGGCCGCCACCACCGACGAGTACGCCATCCCGACGGCGAGGCGCACGCCGGTGAACGTCTCGGGCAGCGCCGACGGGATGACGACGTCACGGATGACATCGCGGCGGGACGCGCCCAGCGCCCGTGCGGCCTCGATCAGGCCGACCGGCGCGGCCATCACCGCCGCCGTGGTGGCGACCGCCGCGGGCGGCAGCGCGGCCAGCGCCAGCAGGGTGATCTTTGGCGCCTCGTCGATCCCCAGCCAGATCACCAGCAGGAAGAAGTAGGCCAGCGGCGGCAGCGCCCGCAGGAAGGTCAGCCACGGCTCGAGCACGCTGCGCACCCAGGAGATCGATCCCATCACCACGCCGAGCGCGACGCCCAGCGCGACGCCGACCACGACGCCGACGAGCACCCGCCGCAGCGTCATGTAGAGGTGTTCCCACAGCAGGTAGCCGGCGTAGCCGCGGACGCCGTCGTGGGTGGTCGACACGTCGAGCAGGGCCCGCCACACGGTGCTCGGGTAGGGCACGAAGGTCTGGTTCCAGACGCCGCTGACCGCGACGAGTTGCCAGACACCGAAGAACACGGCCACCGAGAGCAGCGGCAACGCCGCACGCGTCAGGCGGCCGCGCCACCGGCCCGCGGGCGGGGCGGCCACCGGCGCGTCGGCCTGCTGCGCGTCGGGCTCGATATCGGTGAACACTGACACCCGGACACTGTGGCGGTTGGCTCAGCTCAGGCGAATAGCTGCGCTCAGCGCGATTCGAATTCCGGCACGCTCAGGGTGATCTCGTCCCCGCGGCGGACGATGAGCTCCATCCGCTCGAACGCGTCCAGCCAGCCCGGCATCGGCCAGCGGTTCCAGCGGCTGCGGAAGACGCGGGCGTTGTCGACGATCTCAGCGAGATGTTCCACCGGCGGGTCGGACACCGGGTGGTGCTGGTGGTAGGCGTGCGCACCGCCCACCCACACCAGGGGGATGCCATGGCGGCGGGCGACGGCCGCGAAGTCGGTGTCCTCCCCGCCGTAGCCGACGTACTCCTCGCAGAAGCCGCCGATGCGACCCCAGGTGTCCGCCGATACCGCGAACGACAACGACCAGAACAGATCGTGGTCCGGCGCGCGGACGAGCGCTCCGACGGGCGGCGAGGGCCTGGCCGGGTGCGGCCGCGTCAGCTCGTCGAGGGTGTCGAGGGGGTAGCCGTTCGGTCCCGCCGGCGGCAGATAGGTGACGGGACCGCTCAGCAGGGCGGCGGCGCCGAGGGTGCGGTGCGCCTCGACGTAGCGGCCGACGAGCGAGGGGCCGGGAATGCAGTCCACGTCGAGGAAGATCAGCAGCTCGGCGCCGCGCGACAGCGCCCGCTCGGCGCCCGCGTTGCGCGCAGCTGCCAGCGGCAGGCCGGCACCTGGGACCGGACAGTCGACGACCTCCGCCCGGTCTCCGGCGATGGCGGCGATCGCCGGATCCGCCATCGCCACCACGCACCGCACGTCGGGTCGGGCGTCCGACCGGGCCAGGCCGGCGTTCTGCGCGCGCAGGTGATGGTGCCTGCCGTGGACGACCGTCACGACGGCGGTCTTCGGCCCGGTCATGCGGCGACGGCCGCCGCGGCGCGCGCGGCCGCACCTTCCACCCGCAGCCGATTCCACTGCCGCGGGTCCTGGTGGCGCGCGCGTTCCACCAGCGCCGCCCACTGGTCGGCGGAAGGCCAGCGTGGCACCGACACCGCGATGCCCGCCTCCGCGAGAGCGGCCGCGGTGGCGTGCTGTTCCCCGAACGGCCGTTGCTCGGGGATCACGACGGCGCACGCCTTGGCCATGGCCACATCGGCGATCGCGTTCTGGCCGGCGTGGGTGACCACCACCTCGGCGGCCGAGAGCAGAGGCCACAGGTCGTCGACCCAGTCGGCGCCGCCGCCCGCCGCCACCCAGCGCAGACCCGGTGCGGCGCGCGTGAGTTCCGCCGCCGCATCGCGCGGCGCCTCCGATCCCCCCGCGCCCGCGAGCACAAGCCCGGTCGTCGCCGTCGACTGCGGCCCGGGTCGCAGCGGCATCCCGTCGAACCGGCTGATCGAGCCGACGTAGTGGGTCCGCTCGTCATACCGACGCAGCCAGGCGGGCCGGTAGACGTCGGCGGACCAAGGCGCCACGATCCGGTCGGCGACGTCGTAGGCCAGCCGGTGCGCCCGGTCGTTGCGGTCCCCGGGCATCGCCATCACCGTCACCGGCACGCCGGCCAGCCGGACCAGCATCGTCACCTCCACCGAGACGTCGACGACCATGCGGCGCGGCCGCAGTTCCGCGATCGCATCGAGGAGCATCGCCGACCGTTCGGCGAGCCCGCCCACCCCCACGGGCGCCCAGTGCAGCCGGCCGTTCGCGGTGGCGTCCACGGCGGCCTGGCCGGTGGGCGGCACGTCGGAGGGCAGCTGTACCCAGTCGTCGCCCGGCCGGATCGCCGCCGGCCTCGGTGCCGACGAGAAGAACACCACGTCGTCGGTCAGGTGCCGGCTGATGGCCAGCGCGCGGGTGAGGTGCCCCCGCCCGTGATGATGGACGTAGTAGCCGATCACGCCGACAGACTCTCGGGTTCCTCGTCGAGCAGTCCGGAGTAGCAGTCGAGGTACCGGCGCACCATCACCGCCTGGGAACAGTGCGCTTCGGCGCGGGCGCGCACCCGTGACCGCGGCAGTTCGGCGGCGTCCACGATCGCATCGGCGAGGGCGTCGCGGTCATCTGGCGGTGCGAGCCGGCCGCTGGTCGCGTCCAGGATCTCGGGGATGCCGCCGCGCGCGAACGCGGCGACCGGCGTGCCGCACGCCAGCGCCTCGGCGGTGACCAGTCCGTACGGCTCCTCCCAGCGCGGCGTCACCAGCGCGACGGCGGCACCCCCGACCAGGTCGTTGAGATCTTCGCGGCACAGGTGTCCCTCGTAGCTCACCGAACCGCCGAGCCGGGGCCGGACATGCTCGGCGAAATAGTCCGGGGGGCCCATCGGCCCGGCGATGCGCAGCGGGATGCCGGCCCGGCGCGACGCGGCGATCGCGTCGGGCAGGCCCTTCTCCGGCACCAGGCGCCCGCTCCACACCGCGTAGTCGCCACCGGGTCCGGGTCGCCAGTCGTCGAGGTTGATGCCGTTGGGTATCACCGGGACCGGACCGGTCACCGGCTTCCACTGGCGGGCGGTGAACGCGCTGACCGCGACGAACTCGCTCGCCACCCCGCCGGGGAGCACCACCGCCTGCTCCAGCCACTTCAGCGGAGGGGTGTGCAGCGTCGTCAGCATCGGTGTCGCGATGGTCCGCGCCATCGCCAGGGGTAGATAGTGCAGGCTGTGGTTGTGCACGATGTCGAACGAATTCCGCAGCGTGTCAGCCAGATCCAGCATCACCGACAGATAGGCGTGGGTTTCGTGCACCACCCACTCCGGCACCGACGGATCGTCGCGCGACGCCTCGCTCATCTCGAAGGTGTGCACCGGCAGCACATCCCACGGCAGGTCGACGGCAGAACCGGGCGCGGCGAACATCGTCACGTGGTGGCCCGCGGCGGTGAGTGCGCGGGCCAACTCGTAGACGAAGGCCTCGAGTCCGCCCGCGAACGGCTGCCGGACGGGATAGCGGGACGACGCGAGCAGCGCGATCCGAAGCGGACGGATCATGCCGCGGCCGCTTCGGAGAGCAGCCGTCGGTAGATGCCGGTCGTCTGCCTGCGGATGCGGGTTCGTTGGTTCAGCCGTTCCCGTCTGCGGCCGGCATCCTCGATCGGGCGCGGCGGGCGGATGCCGTCGACGGCGTCGTTCACGGCGGACCGCAGGCTCACCGGGTCCGGTACGCCCGCCTCGCAGCGGTAGGTCGGGAAGTCGTGCTGCTCGTGGAAGTAGCCGCAGTCGGGGACGACCGCACGCACACCGGCGTCGAAGCAGGCCTCGAGCCAGCCCGAGTGGGTGCCGAACCGATAGGGCAGCACCAGGACGTCCACCTCGTGCAGGTAGTGCACCAGCTCGGCGTCGGTGAAGCGCGGATGCACCCGCACGTCGACACCTCGGGTGCGCAGCTCGTCGAGCCGGGCGGCCGACAGTTCGTCAGACCTGGACGACGACGTCGCGTCGTCGTCGACGTCGAGGCGCAGCCGCGAGTCCGGCAGCTCCGCCGCCAGCAGCCCGTCGATCACCGGAAGGGGATCGATGTTGGCGCGCAACGATTTGGCGTGCACCGCCACCACGGGTTCGGGGTGAGGTGTGCGCGGCGCGCCGATGGCCTCGACCGGCAGCACGTGCGGGTGCGGGAGCACCGTGGCGACCCGTCCCCATCGCGCGAGGATGGCGTCGGCCGCTCCCGGGGTGAGGGTGATCACCTCCGCCGCGGCGGGAACGAGGACGTCGAGCCGAGCCAGGTGATCGGTGCTGTCGACGAAGTGCGGGTTGTGCAGATCGTGCACCGTCAGCACCAGCGGGACACGGTGCGCACGCAGCAGGCGCACGACGTCCCGCAGCACCTCGGGCGCCGTGGAGTCGAAACCGAAATGCACGTGCACGAGGTCGATTCGATCAATTTGACCGATCAGATAATTCGGCTCGAGCATGCGTGGCGGCCACCACTGTCCTGGCAACGTCGCACCCGGTGGCACCGGATCACGCAGCAGCGCAACATCTTCGGAGTCAGTGATCGCGCAGACATAGGGATGCCCAGCAGGAACTGAGGCCACGGTGATCAAGTTGCTCAACCTTCTTCGGACAGCGACGGGCAACACCTCGCCGCCGCTGCGACGATGTGTAGACGGTGATCTATACCCAACCTGGAGCCATCTACCCTCGCGGAGTGAGCGAAGACACCGGGCGGGCCGCGCACTACGGCGAGTTCTACGGACGGTCCGATCCGGGGGCGGACGAACCGCTGTGGTTGATCATGGGGAACTGTCAGGCCGAGGCGCTGCGTCTGGTGCTCGACGCGGTGCCCAGCCGGCCGTACCGGACCGTGCGGACACCCCCGGTGCACGAACTGGAGCACTCCGATCTGCCTCACGTGGACGCGCTGCTCGCGCGGACGTCAGTGCTGTTGAGCCAGCCGATCCGGCCCGACTACCGCGACCTGCCGATCGGCACCGGCCAGCTCGCCGCCCGTCTCCCGCGGTCGGCGGCCGTGGTGCGGTGGCCGGTGATCCGGTACGCCGGTCTGTACCCGTTCCAGGTCATCGTGCGGCACCCCGCCGACCGGTCCGTCGTCCCTCCTGCGGTGCCGTACCACGACCTGCGCACGATCGTGGCCGCGCGTGACGGACGGTCTCCGGAGGCACCGTGGGATGTCGAGGTGTCCGCAGCGCAGCTCGTCGCGGCCGCCGAGGCAAGCCTCGCCGAGCTCGGCCGCCGGGAACAACGGGACACCGATGTCGGCGTCTCCGACGTGCTGATGCGCTGCGGCGCCGACGCCGCCCACACCATCAACCATCCGGGCAACTCCGTGCTCGTCGAGCTGGGCAGGCGCATCCTCGCATCGCAGGGCGTGGCGGCGAGGGTGCCCGCACCGCCGCGGACCCTGCTGCGCTCGGTCTACGCCCCGCTCGAGCCGCGGGTGCTCGAGGCGCTGCGGATCGACGCGACGCCGCGCGCCTGCTGGACCACTGAGCACGGTCCGCTGTCACCACAGGACGTGCATGCCACTCAGATGCATTGGTATGCGCAGAATCCCGATTACGTCGGACTCGCCCTGCAACGGCATGCGGCCACCGCTGAGCTGCTGGGCCTGACCGGACACCGGGTCCGACGTTGAGACCGGCCGTCACCCATCTCGTCGTCGGGCCCCGTCGGCACGGCGTCGTGCGCTTCGGTGTCGATCTCACCCAAGCGTTGCGCGACAACGGATTCGATCTGCACGCGGTGTGTACCGCGGGGATCGCGGACGTCCCGCACGCGTGGACCGGTGGCGCGCACCTCCAGTTCACCGACCGACTGTTCGGTGGCACTCCGGAGGAGGCCGCCGACGCGGTCGCCGTCGTCGCAGGCGCGGTGCGCTCAGGCGGTGGCCGCGTCACGGCGACCCTGCACGACCTGCCGCAGCCGTCCGACGGGACGAACCACCGGCGGCGGCTGGCGGCATACCGGAGCGTGGCCGCCGCCGCGGACGGGATCGTCGTCAGCAGCGAACACGAGCGGTCGCTGCTGCTCGAATCCGGCGCCCCGGCGGACCGTGTCGGCGTGGTGCCGTTGCCGATCGACGTCTCCTTCGCGCCCATACCGGCGGCCGCGGTGCCGCCGACGGTCGGCATCTTCGGCTTCGTCTACCCCGGCAAAGGCCACGCGGAAGTGATCGATGCCCTGACCGGCTCGGATCCGGGCATCGAGGTGCTGGCGATCGGAGCGCCGTCGGCGGGACACGACGACCTGGTCGAGAAACTGCGTGCGCGCAGTGCACGTCGTGGCCGCCGGTTCACCCTGACCGGTCACCTCCCCGACGACACGGTGACCGACGCCCTGCGCCGCGTCACGGTGCCGGTGGCACCGCACCGGCACATCTCGGCGTCGGGGTCGCTGAACTCATGGCTCGCCGCGGGCCGTCGGCCGCTCGCGCCGTCGAACCGGTACACCCGTGAGATCGACGTCCGCAATCCCGGCGTGCTGTCGCTGTACCCGGACACCGTCGAAGGGCTGCGCGAGTCGCTGGCGCGGGCGCTCGCCGAGCCCGGGCACACCTGGCTGACCGCCGGGACGGTGTGCACACCGACGAGGGACGAGGCCGCCGCCCGCTACGCCGAACTGCTCGCGCGGTGGCATCGATGACCACACCCGACGCGGCCATACCGCTGACCGATGGACGCGTCACCGTTCCCGCCAACCGGTGGGATCTGGTGACCGGTCCTCCCCGCGACCTGCCCACCGTGGCCGTGGTGATCCCGTTCTACAACCAGCAGAGCGAACTCGAACGCCTGCTCGCGGCGCTGGAGCTGCAGACCCACCCCGGTCGTCTCGTCCACGTCGTCGTCGCCGACGACGGCTCAGCCCGTCCTCCGGTGATCCCGCCGACTGGGCTGAGCGTGACCACCGTCCGGCAGGACGACCTCGGGTTCCGCGCCGCGGCAGCCCGCAACCTCGGCGCCGCCGCGACCGACGCGGAGGTGCTGTGCTTCCTCGACGCCGACACCGTTCCCGAGCCGTCCTACCTGAGCGAGATCACCCGGCTTCCGGCACGAGTGCCCGACGCGCTGGTGGTGGGCCGGCGTCGACACGCAGTGCTCGACGACATCGGCCCCGAGCGGCTGCCGGACTGGTGGGCCGGTGCCGTCGCGCCGCCGGTGCTGCGTGAACCGGCCTGGCTTGCCGACGCGTACCGGGCCAGCGGTGACCTCCTGGACATCGACCACCGCTCCTACCGCTACCTCATCAGCTCGGTGATGTGTTGCAGCGCCACCCTGTTCGAGGACACGGGCGGCTTCGACGAGTCATTCGGCCGGTACGGCGGCGAGGACTGGGAGTTCGCTCACCGCGCGATGGCCAACGGCGCCGTCCTGCACCACGCCCGCGACGCCGTCGCCTGGCACGACGGCCCGGACTGGGCCGACCGTCCCGTCGCCGACCGCCGGGCGGTGAAGAACGCCGAGGCGCTCACCCTGGCGCGGCTCATCACCGATCCGGACGCCCGCAGGCCGGGACTGCGCTACGCCCTGCCCGACATCGCCGTGCAGGTCGACGCCACCGGGCACAGCGCGGCGTCGCTCGTCCGCACCCTCGCCTGCTTCCTGCACGAGGACGTCGGCATCTGGGTCGACGGCCCACGTGCCGCCCCGCTGCTCCGCGAGATCGGCGTCGAAGAGCAGCGCGTGCACACCGGTCCGGTCCCCGAGGGCGTGCGGCGACGCTGCCGCTTCGCGCTCACCGTCACGGGACGGGCGGTGCTGCCACGGGATGCCGTGACGGCCGTCATCGGCGAGTGCGCGCGACCCGGTGTCGGCGCCGTCGCATCGCGGACCGAGGGCGCGTCGGTGGTCTGCCGCGCCTCGTGGGCGGCCAATCGGGTGCGCCGGTGGAGCTCCGGCGGCGTCCGGTTCGCCGACCCGGCCGACGCCGACCGCGTGAGCAGGACGGTGACCCTTGCGCCTGCCGATCTGGACCTTCGCTGCGCAGAATCCGAGCCCGACCTGTCCTGGTGAACCCGGGCCCCCGTCCAGGTGGCGGGTAAGCGCACCGCTTACCGCCGCAGGGCCGCGCGCGGGCCCTGAGAGCAAATGGGAGACTCTTCGGATGATTATCGGAATACCGCGCGAGTCCCACGCGGGTGAGACGCGTGTCGCCGGCACGCCGCAGACCGTCGGAGCGCTCATCAAGCTCGGGTACTCCGTCGTCGTCGAGTCCGGTGCCGGTGACGCCTCGAGCTTCTCCGATGCCGCGTACGTCGACGCAGGCGCCCAGGTCGGCTCGTCCGAAGAAGCGCTGTCCGCCGACGTCGTCCTCAAGGTCAACGCGCCCGCCGACGACGAGATCGCGGCGCTGCGCGACGGTGCCACGCTGGTCAGCCTCATCTCGCCGGCGCTGAACCCTGAACTGGTCGAGAAGATGTCCGCCCGCCCGATCACCGTGCTGGCGATGGACGCCGTCCCGCGCATCTCCCGGGCGCAGTCACTGGACGTGCTGTCGTCGATGGCCAACATCGCCGGATACCGGGCCGTCGTCGAGGCGGCGCACAGCTTCGGCAGGTTCTTCACCGGGCAGGTCACCGCGGCGGGCAAGGTGCCGCCGGCCAAGGTGCTGGTGGTCGGCGCGGGCGTGGCCGGGCTGGCCGCCATCGGCGCCGCGGGCAGCATGGGCGCGATCGTGCGGGCCACCGACCCGCGGCCCGAGGTCGCCGACCAGGTCAAGTCGCTCGGCGGGGAGTACCTCTACGTCGACCCGGAAGCAGCCGAGATCTCGGCGACCGGCTACGCCAAGGAGATGGGCGACGACTACAAGGCCCGCGAGGCGGCGCTGTACGCCGAGCAGACCAAGGACGTCGACATCATCATCACCACCGCGCTCATCCCGGGCCGGCCGGCGCCGCGGATCATCACCGCGGAGATGGTCGCCTCGATGAACCCTGGCAGCGTGATCGTCGACATGGCCGCGGCCAACGGCGGCAACGTCGAGGGCACGGTCAAGGACCAGGCGGTCGTCACCGACAACGGCGTGACGATCATCGGCTACACCGACCTCGCCGGGCGGCTGCCCGCGACGGCCTCCCAGCTCTACGGCACCAACCTGGTGAACCTGCTCAAGCTGCTCACCCCGGAGAAGGACGGCCAGCTCACCCTCGACTTCGACGACGTGGTGCAGCGGTCGGTGACCGTCGTGCGCGACGGCGAGGTGACCTGGCCGCCGCCACCGGTGCAGGTGTCCGCCGCACCGGCCGCCGCCGCCAAGACCGCCCCGGTGGAGGCGCCCAAGGCCAAGGAACCGATGTCGACGGGACGCCGGCTGGGCATCGCCTTCGCGGCGGCCGCGGTGCTGTTCGCCCTCATCGCCTTCTCCCCTGCTGCGCTGCAGGTGCACCTGACGGTGTTCGCGCTGGCGATCGTGATCGGCTACTACGTGATCGGCAACGTGCACCACGCGCTGCACACTCCGCTGATGTCGGTGACCAACGCGATCTCGGGCATCATCGTGGTCGGCGCGCTGCTGCAGATCGGCCACGGGGACGTCGCCGTCACCGCCCTGGCCACCGCCGCGATCCTGCTGGCCAGCATCAACGTCTTCGGCGGGTTCGCGGTGACCCGCCGCATGCTCGCGATGTTCTCGAGGAGCTAAGGACATGTTCCACTTGATAAACATAGAAACCGCCGCCACCGCGGCCTACGTCGTCGCCGCGCTGCTGTTCATCCTGGCGCTGGCCGGGCTGTCCAGGCACGAGACGTCGCGCGCAGGCAACAGCTTCGGCATCGCAGGCATGGCGCTGGCGCTGATCGCGACCGTCGCGCTCGCGCTGGCCCGCCACATCGAACCGGTCGGCCTGGCGCTGCTGGCCGGTGCCGTGGTCATCGGCGCCGCGATCGGCCTGTGGCGCGCCAAGGTCGTCGAGATGACCGGCATGCCCGAGTTGATCGCGCTGCTGCACTCGTTCGTCGGCCTGGCCGCCGTGCTGGTCGGCTGGAACGGCTACCTGCACGTCGAGGGCGACGCGGGGGGCTCCGAAGCCGTGCAGTTGGCGGGCGAGGGAATGCTCGGGATCCACTCCGCCGAGGTCGTCATCGGCGTCTTCATCGGCGCGGTGACGTTCACCGGTTCGATCGTGGCCAACCTGAAGCTGTCGGCCCGGATCAAGTCCGCCCCGATGATGTTGCCCGGCAAGAACTTCCTCAACGTCGGGGCGATTGTGGTGTTCGCCGCGCTCACCGTCTGGTTCGTGATCGACCCGCAGCTGTGGCTGCTGGTCGTCGTCACGGTGCTGGCGTTGCTGCTGGGCTGGCATCTGGTCGCCTCGATCGGCGGCGGTGACATGCCGGTGGTGGTGTCGATGCTGAACAGCTACTCGGGCTGGGCCGCTGCGGCGTCGGGCTTCCTGCTCGGCAACGACCTGCTGATCATCACCGGCGCGCTGGTCGGGTCCTCCGGTGCCTACCTGTCCTACATCATGTGCAAGGCGATGAACCGGTCGTTCATCTCGGTCATCGCCGGCGGCTTCGGCATCGAGGCGGGCCCGGCCGAGGACAAGGACTACGGCGAGCACCGCGAGATCAACGCCGAGGGCGCCGCCGAGCTGCTCAGCACCGCGTCGTCGGTGATCATCACGCCCGGCTACGGCATGGCTGTCGCGCAGGCCCAGTATGGGGTGGCCGACCTGACCCGCAAGCTGCGGGAGCGCGGCGTCGACGTGCGCTTCGGCATCCACCCCGTCGCGGGCCGCCTGCCCGGCCACATGAACGTGCTGTTGGCCGAGGCGAAGGTGCCCTACGACATCGTGCTGGAGATGGACGAGATCAACGACGACTTCGACGGCACCTCCGTCGTGCTCGTCATCGGCGCGAACGACACCGTCAACCCGGCAGCGTCAGAGGACCCCAGCAGCCCGATCGCCGGCATGCCGGTGCTGACGGTGTGGAACGCCGACCACGTCATCGTCTTCAAGCGCTCGATGGCGTCGGGCTACGCCGGCGTGCAGAACCCGCTGTTCTTCCGGGAGAACACCCAGATGCTGTTCGGCGACGCGAAGGACCGGGTGGACGCGATCAACGCGGCGCTGTCGGTCAGCGAGCACGTGTAACCGACGTCGTTGGCGTCGTTTTTGCGCCCAGGGTTGCGCACTCCGCGGAATCACGACCCTGCGCGCAAATTCGAGAGCAGGCGGGCAGCGCTAGTCGACCGCTCAGCGCGGATCACTAGGATGTTCGACCATGCCCGTTGACCGCCTGCTGCCCTCCGACGAGGCGCGCGATCTCATCGCGCTGACGCGTGACATCGCCGACAAGGTGCTCGAACCGATCGTCGACGAGCACGAGAAGGCGGAGACGTATCCCGACGGGGTGTTCGAGCAGTTGGGCGCCGCCGGGCTGCTGAGCCTGCCGCAACCCGAGGAGTGGGGCGGCGGCGGCCAGCCCTACGAGGTGTATCTGCAGGTGCTCGAGGAGATCGCGGCGCGGTGGGCGGCCGTCGCCGTCGCGGTCAGCGTGCACAGCCTGTCGTCGCATCCGCTGCTGGCGTACGGCACCGACGAGCAGAAGCAGCGCTGGCTGCCCGGCATGCTGTCCGGTGAGCAGATCGGCGCGTACAGCCTGTCGGAGCCGCAGGCCGGATCCGACGCGGCGGCGTTGCGCTGCGCGGCCGTGCGGGACGACGACGGCTACGTCATCACCGGGGAGAAGTCCTGGATCACCCACGGTGGGCGGGCGGATTTCTACACGTTGTTCGCCCGCACCGGCGAGGAGGGTCGCGCCGGCGGGCAGGAGCGTAGCGACCGGGGAGGTCGTGGAAGCATCAGCAGCTTCCTGATCCCCGGTGATCTGCCGGGGCTGAGTTTCGGTGTGCCCGAGGAGAAGATGGGGCTGCACGCGGTGCCCACCACGTCGGCGTACTACGACCACGCCCGCGTCGACCCCGACCGCCGGATCGGCGCCGAGGGCCAGGGCCTGCAGATCGCGTTCTCCGCCCTGGACTCCGGCCGGCTCGGCATCGCCGCGGTGGCGGTCGGGATCGCGCAGGCCGCACTCGACGCCGCCACCGAGTACGCCAACGAGCGAACCACATTCGGCCGCAAGATCATCGACCACCAGGGGCTTGGGTTTCTGCTGGCCGACATGGCCGCCGCCGTGGTCAGCGCCCGGACCACGTATCTCGACGCGGCGCGCAGGCGCGATCTCGACCTGCCGTATTCGATGCAGGCCAGCATCGCCAAGCTGGTGGCCACCGACGCGGCGATGAAGGTCACCACCGACGCCGTGCAGGTGCTCGGCGGGGTGGGCTACACCCGTGACTACCGGGTGGAGCGGTTCATGCGGGAGGCCAAGATCACCCAGATCTTCGAGGGCACCAACCAGATTCAGCGGCTCGTGATCTCCCGGGCGCTCACGGCGCGCTGACCGGCTGCGCTAGGCCTGAGCCGTGGCTGCGACGACGAACAACGTGATCGAGGCGAAGAACGGTTCCGCGTCGAGGTGCTGCAGCCAGCTGCGCGCTTGCTCCTCGCTCAGGTAGCCGGCGGCCACAGCGCCTTCGGTGACCGAACGGATGGTGAGGACGTTCTCGGCCTCGGCGGCGTCGGTGAACACCACGGTGGCCGGGATGATCGCGTCGACCGTCAACCCGGCGTGCCGGAGCAGCCGGGGCAGTGCCCGGCCGATGGTGGCGTTGGGCGCGGTGCGCTCGACGTTGTAGCGGGTGTACGCACCGCTGATGGCGGCGTCCGGATGGTCGATGACCAGGGTGGCCCAGTCGGGTTCGACGCAGACGATCCGCCCCGCCGGGCGCAACAGCCGGGCGGCTTCACCGATCACGGTGGCCGGCGACGACACGTGCTGCAGCATCCGGTCGATGTGCACCCGGTCCACCGAACCGGTCTCGACGGGCAGCCGGTGTGCGTCGGCGATCTCGGTCGACACGTTGGGCAGGTCGGCGGTGTCGGCCCGGGCGTGCCGGATCAGTTCGACGTCGTGATCGACACCGATCACCCGGCCGGCCGGGCCGACCGCCTCGGCGTAGGACCTCAGATCAGCGCCAGGCCCGCACCCCACGTCGACGACCACGTGCCCCCTGCCGAGGTCGAGTTGAGCGTTTCCGATCGCCTTGAACCTGCCCGCGTCGGAATGCGCGAGCCGCAGCAGGTAGTCGCGCGAACGCGCCGCTTCGAGCGGTGTCCGTGACATCGGTCGAGCGTAGTGGCCCGGCTCGGGCGCCGGCCGTTTCGCGCCGATCGGTGCCTACTTGTCGGCGCCTACTTGTCGGCGCCTACTTGTCGACGGCCATCTTCACGGCCATCCCACCCAGCACCGTCCCCGCCACGTACCGCTGCACCCGCAGCCAGACCGGTCGCGCGGTGAGAAAGCCGGAGATGGTGGCCGCGGCGAGCACGATCGCCCCGTTGACGGTGACCGCGATCGCAATCTGGACCAGGCCGAGCAGCAATGCCTGCAACCAGATCGACCCGCGCGCCGGATCGATGAACTGCGGGATGAGCGCCATGTACATCAGCGCGATCTTCGGGTTCAGCAGATTGGTGACCAGGCCCATGCCGAACAGCCGCAGCGGCCGGTGCGCCTCTTGGTCGGCACCGCCGAACGGCGACTTCCCGCCGGGCCGCAGCATGGTCCACGCCAGGTAGCCCAGGTAGAGCGCACCGGCGATCTTGACGGCGGTGAACAGCGCGGGCACCGCCACGAAGATCGCCGTCAGGCCGAGGGTGGCCGCCGACAGGTACACCGCGAAACCCGTCGCGACGCCGGCCAGTGACACCAACCCGGCGGCACGGCCCTGGCTGACGCTGCGGGAGGCGAGATAGATCATGTTCGGACCCGGCGTCAGCACCATGAGAAGGGCGACGAGCGCGACACCGGCGACGGCGGAGAAGTCGATCACCCCCGTGATCCTCGTCGTCGACCGCTCCCGGCCGCCACCGATTTACCGGTGCTCACGAGCCCCCGGGGTCGGGTTCGGGCGGTGAGGTGACGGTGATCCGGGTGCCCTCGCCGTCTGTCGACGCGACGTGCAGGTGCCCGCCCATCGCGTCGATGCGCACCATCAGCGACGCCAGGCCGATGTGCCCCTGCGCGACCCGTTCATCGACGATCGCGGGGTCGAATCCGGTGCCGTCGTCGACGACGGTGAGCACCACGCGGTCGCCGTCGCGACGGAGCGACACCGTCACCTCCGTGGCGCCCGCATGCTTGCCGATGTTGGTGAGCAGTTCGCGCGCCGCCCGGTACAGCAGCGCCTGCGAGGCGGGAGCCCCGACATCCTCCAGGTCGGCCTCGAGCAGGAACTCGCTGCGGGAGCCGTGCTGGCGCAACAACTCCCGTACCGCCTCGGTGAGTCCGAGTTGCGCCAGCACCTGCGGGTGCAGTTCGGTCACCGTCGAGCGCATCCCCGCCGCGGTGTCCTGCAGCGCGGCGTACACCGCATCGAGGCGCGCGTCGGGATGACCCTCGCGGATCTCGTCGAGCTGCATCCGGGCGGCGAGCAATGTCTGCAGCGGACCGTCGTGCAGATGCTCGGCCAGTTCCCGATTCTGGCGTTCCTCCGCGCGGGTCGACTCGTAGACCAGGCGGCGGCGCACCTCCTGCAGGGCCCGTACCCGCGCCGCCCGGCGGGCCAGCACGAAGCACAGCGCGGTGGTGGCGACGGCCAGCCACACCAGGAATCCGAACTGCAGATACACCATGTCCGGCAGGCCGACGCGGTCGTCGCGCTTGGAGTAGACGACCCACACCGCGAGATAGCCGACGGCAGTGCTCAATCCGAGCGCCGCCGTCAACACCGGGCGGTCCTGGAACGCCACCGACAGCGGCAGCAGGAAGAAGACCGGCAGCAGGGCCGCGGTCGCGCCGCCCGACACCAGGCACAGCATCACCACCACCGCCACGTCGACCGCGGTGGGCACCCACGTCGACCATCGCGGCAACGGACGTCGGTGGGTCGCCACCAGCCAGGCGATCGCGGCCACGGCGTAGCCGCCGAGAATCGCGGCGTAGAGCGCAGGCAGCCAGTGGTCCACCTCCCACTCCATGACCAGCACGAGCATCAGGGCGATCAGGGGCAGCCGTAGCACCGCGGCCACCCGCACGGGTTCGGTGGCGTACCGCTCGACCAGCTGCCGCGTGCCGAAAGACATGTCAGTCGAGCAGTTTTCGGCGCATCGCCTCCGCGACAGCCGCGCCGCGGTCGCTGACGCCGAGCTTCTCGTAGAGCCGCTGCACGTGGGTCTTCACCGTCGACGGCGCCAGGAACATGTCCTTGGCCATCGCCGGGATGCTGAGCCCCCCGGCGATCATCGTGAGCACCTCGCGCTCGCGCGGGCTCAGCACCGGGGCGTCGGGTTCGTTGCGGCGGCGGATCTCACCGGCCAGTCCGGCGGCCAGCGCCGGGGCGATGACGTCGCGGCCCCTGGCGCAGTCGAGCACCGCCTCGACCAGTTCGCTGCGCGACGACTCCTTCGAGAGGAAGCCTGCGGCGCCCTCCTGTATGGCCTTGTAGACGATCGCGGACTCGTCGTGGGCCGACAGCAGCAGCACCCGGGTGGACAGGTCGTCGCGGATCACCGCCGCGGCCACCTCGACGCCGTCCAGCCCCGGCATGCGGTAGTCCAGCAGCGCCACCTGCGGCCGGTGCTCGCGGATCATGGCCAGCGCGGCCACTCCGTCGTCGGCCTCGGCCACGACGTCGATCGCACCGCTGGACTGCAGCGCACGCACCACACCGTCGCGGAACAGCGGGTGGTCGTCGCCCACCACCACGCGCACCTTGCCGAGCGCCTCGTCGGCCACGCCGATCAGCTTGACACAGCGGTCGCCGCCGTTCCCCCGATCGGGGGAACGGGGATTCCACCGGTGTGACCGCTGATCGGCGGACAGACGCGGGCCCCGGATCGCGACATAGTTGTGTCATCGCCGGAGAACACCGGCGGAAGAACTCAAAAGTCAACGAACACAGGAGAAATCATGAACACCATCGTCCGCGTCCTCGCCCTCCCGGTCCTCTCGGCCGGCATCATCGGTGGCGCCGCCCTCGGCCTGGCCGGCACCGCATCGGCCGCCCCGCAGTCCGCTCCGCAGGACCCCGGCCACTCCTACGTCCAGCCGACCAAGGCGAAGCCGACCGCCCAGCAGATGAAGGGCTCACACCACCGCAAGAAGGTCATGCGCCACCACCGGCGGCAGCACTGATCCACCGACCACCGACGGCCCCGCCATCCCCACGGCGGGGCCGTCGGCCATTCACACCCCGGGCGAGCGTGGGCGGGAGCCGCAGGCTTTTACACGTGTCATATCGTGGCCGGATGGACTTCGCGATGTCGGCCAAGGCACTGGATTACCACAAGCGGCTGACCGCTTTCATGACGGAGTTCGTCTTCCCCGCCGAAGCGGAGTACCACCGCTACCGCGAGGAGGCCGGACCCAAGGACCACACGGTCCCGCCGATTGTCGAGGAGCTCAAGGCACGCGCCAAGGAGCAGGGGCTGTGGAACCTGTTCCTGCCGTCGGAATCGGGGCTGAGCAACCTGGAGTACGCGCCGCTGGCCGAGCTGAGCGGCTGGAGCATGGAGATCGCTCCTGAAGCCCTCAACTGCGCCGCCCCCGACACCGGGAACATGGAGACGCTGCACCTGTTCGCCGACGAGGAGCAGAGCAAGCAGTGGCTCGAGCCGCTGCTGTCCGGCGAGATCCGCAGCGCGTTCGCGATGACCGAGCCGGCGGTGGCGTCGTCGGATGCGCGCAACATCGAGACGACGATGCTGCGGGACGGCGACGACTACGTCATCAACGGCCGCAAGTGGTGGATCTCCGGTGCGGCCGATCCCCGCTGCAAGATCCTGATCGTGATGGGCCGGACCAACCCCGACGCGGCCAGCCATCAGCAGCAGTCGATGATCCTCGTCCCGGTGGACACGCCTGGGGTGACGATCGAGCGGTCGCTGCCCGTGTTCGGTTATCAGGATCAGCACGGACACTGTGAGATCTCGTTCGACAACGTGCGGGTACCGATCGCGAACCTGTTGCACGAGGAGGGCAGCGGCTTCGCGATCGCCCAGGCTCGCCTGGGTCCCGGCCGGATCCACCACTGCATGCGTGCGATCGGGGTGGCCGAGCGTGCGCTCGCGCTGATGGTCGACCGGGTGCAGACACGCATAGCGTTCGGCAAGCCACTGGCCGAGCAGGGTGTAGTTCAGCAGCAGGTCGCATTGTCGCGCAACGAGATCGACCAGGCGCGGCTGCTCTGCCACAAGGCGGCGTGGACCATCGACCAGCACGGCAACAAGAGCAAGGAAGCCCGGATGCAGGTCGCGCAGATCAAGGCGGTGGCGCCGCAGATGGCGTGCAACGTGCTCGACCGGGCGATCCAGGTGCACGGCGCGGCGGGCATCTGCGACGACGTGCCGCTGGCCCGGCTCTACGGTTGGCACCGCGCGATGCGGCTTTTCGACGGTCCCGACGAGGTGCACATGCGCACCATCGCCCGCGCCGAACTCGGCAGCGAGAAGTCCCCGTTCGCCGCGGCGGTGACGGGCACGTGACCCACGGCCTCGAAGAGCTGTCGGGGGCGTGGAACTTCCGCGACATCGCCGAACACACCGCGATCCGGCCCGGCCGGTTCTTCAGGTCCAGCGAGCTGGCCGCACTCGACGACGCAGGGCGGGCGGCCCTCGCCGGGCTCGGTGTCACCGACGTCGCGGACCTGCGTTCGGACCGTGAGGTCGAGCGCCGCGGTGCGAGCCTGGTGCCCGACGGCGTCGCCGTCCACCGGCTGCCGTTCCGGGAGGTCGGCACCCACGCCCCGCACGAGCAGGGCTTCGAGCAGATGCTGGCGCAGGAGACCGAGGGCGCGGAGGACGTCGCGGCCGCGGCGGGCCGCTACATGACCGAGGAGTACGCCAAGTACCCGGCGATGGCCGGAGCGCAGGCCGCCGTGCGCCGGATGGTGACGCTGCTCGCCGACCAGCGGACCGTGCTCACGCACTGCTTCGCCGGCAAGGACCGCACGGGCTTCACCGTCTCGGTCGTGCTCGAGGCCGCCGGTATCGGCCGCGACGCCATCGTCGCCGACTTCCTCCGCAGCAACGACGCCGTTCCGCTGCTGCGCGAACAGATCATGGAGTCGATCCGTGCCCGCGCCGCCGAACAGCCCACCGATGAGATCGTGACGTTCGCCGAGGCCCGGCTGGCCAACGAGATCCTCGGTGTGCGTAAGGAATACCTCGACGCGGCGCGGCGCACCATCCTCGGCGACTACGGTTCGCTGGAGAACTACCTGGCCGCCGTCGGCGTCACCGACGAGGAGGTCGCGCGCCTGCGGCAGCAGCTGCGCGACTGACCGACAGCGCTACTGCGTGACGTAGACCCCGGCCACCCACGCCGCCGTCGCCAGCAGCGCACCCGCCAACTCGACGAACATGGACAGCGCGACGCCCTTCAGCGCGTGCACCGTCGACGCCCAGGCCAGCCGCTGATCGCGGCGCGCCGCGAGTTCGGCGAGGTAGATGCCGCCGACGAAGCCGATCGGCAGGCCGAGGACGGGGATGACGAAGAAGCCGATGATGCCCAGCACACCGCCCACCGCCAGGCTCGACGTCCGCACGTCGGCCGCGCGCATCCGGCGCACCGGCCACATGTACTTCATCAGGGTCGTCGCGCCGAGCAGCACGGAGGCCACCGCCAGCGTCACCCAGCCGGTCATGTCCTGCTCCACCAGCGCCCACACCAGGATCGCCGCGAAGATCAGCAGCGTGCCCGGCAGCAGCGGAACCAGGATGCCGACCAGACCGACGGCGATCGCCAATCCGACCAGGAGGATGCCGCCCGTGCTCACGTCAGCGAGCCTACGGCGTCACGGCCGCCTGCCGCGCACCCATTGGATGGTGCCGATCGTCTTGGTCCGCACGCCGACCAGGCCGAGCGACTCGAGGGTGTCCCCGATCTCGTCCTCGTCGAAGACGCGGGCGCCCGCGTTGGGCAGCACCCCGATCAGCCGCGCAGCGGGTCCCGCCGTCGGCACCATGACGGCCATCCGGCGGCCGGACCGCAGCACCCGCACCATCTCGGCCAGCGCCACCGCCGGATCGGGGATCAACTGCAGCATCGCCATCGACACCAGCGCGTCGGCCGACTCGTCGCGGAACGGCAGCCGCTGCGCGTCGGCAAGGACGAATCCGACGTTCGGTCCGGCCTCGGCGCGCACCGCACGGGCGAGCATCGGCTCGGAGATGTCGACGCCGAGCGCGAGTCCACCGGGACCGGCCGCCCGGCCGAGCGCCGCGGTGACGTTGCCCGGCCCGCTGCCGACGTCGAGCGCCACACCACCGACCGGCAGGCTCAGCCAGTCGATCGGCAGCTGCCACGACGTGACCAGCCGGCGCACCACGAGCTGGGAGTTGTCGTAGACCATCGAGCCCAGCCGCGACGCCCACATCGCCTGGATGGTTCCGCTGTTGCGTTCGGACGCGTCACCCGTGTCGCCCAGCAGGTCGAGGTAACCGCCGTCGATCCTCGGGTTCGCCGGCGGATCGGCGAGCAGCTTCTGAGCCATCCGGAGCGCGGGCGGAAGAGGTGTGGTCACGCCGTCCACGCTACGCCGCTCATGCCCCCAGTTTGTCGGCCAGATCCTGGAAATCGGCTGCCATGACGTCGAATTCGCCGTCCGGCGGCATCCGCAACACCCGGTCGGGTCCGTGTTCGAGCGGACGGAAGACGAAGCCGGTCCGCAGTCCCGCCGACCGGGCCGCGCGCAGGTCACCGGGGTGGGCGGCGACCAGCATCAGCTCCTGCGGCGCGATGCCGAGCAGGTCGGCGCAGCCGAGGTAGGCCTCCGGATCCGGCTTGTAGTGCCGGAACAGCTCGGCGGAGATCACGCAGTCCCAGGGCAGACCCGCGCGCTTGGCCATGTTCGTCAGCAGCGAGACGTTGCCGTTGGACAGCGTGGTGATGACGAACCGGTCCTTGAGCCGCGTCAGCCCGGCCACCGTGTCCGGCCACGGGTCGAGACGGTGCCAGGCCCGGTTCAGCTCGCCGATCTCGTCCTCGCCGACCGCGATGCCCGCGCCGGCGAGCAGCTCCACGAGGCGGCCGCGGTGCAGGTCGTCGATCCGCGTCCAGGGCAGCTCGCCTTGCCGCACCCGGTCCATCGCCGGCGCGTACCCGGCCCGCCAGTCGTCGGCGAACGTCGGCCAGTCCTCGGACAGCCCGTGCCGGCGGCCGAACGCCTCGAGTTCGGCGACGATGCTGGACCGCCAGTCGACCACCGTGCCGAACACGTCGAACGCCAGGGCGCGAACCGGCGTCACGGTGTGAGCACCAGCTTGCCGCGGATCTCACCCGCGGCCAGCGCCTCGAGTGCGGCGCGACCCTCCGCGAGCGGGTAGGTCACCGGCGGCGGTGGGCGCAGCCCGGCCTCCACCAGCTTGCCCAGCCCGGACCCGAACAGCGACTGTGCGCCGGGATTGCGGTTGACGAACTCGCCCCAGCCCACGCCGACCACCGAGACGTTGCGCAGCAGCAGCCGGTTCACTTTCACCGTCGGGATGCCGCCCGCGGCGAAGCCGATCACCAGCAGCCGGCCCTCGGTTGCCAGCGCGCGGATCGCGTCGTCGAACGCCTCGCCGCCGACCGGATCGACCACCAGGTCGACGCCGCGGCCGTCGGTGGCGTCGCGGACCGCCTGCAACCAGCCGTCGGTCAGCGGCAGCACCACGTCGGCGCCCAGCGACTCGACGAAGTCCCGGGCGTCGGGCCGGTGCACCATCGCGATCACCTTGGCGCCCATCGCCTTTGCGATCTGGATCGAGGCCGTGCCGATGCCGCCCGCCGATCCGAGCACCAGCACGGTCTCCCCGATGCGCAGGGCGCCACGGCGCGCCAGCGCGAAGTACATCGTGTAGTAGTTGCCGAGCAGCGCCGCGGCGGACGCGTCGTCGACACCCGGCGGGGTCGGCACCACCGACGACGCGGGCACCGCGACCCGTTCGGCGAAGCCGCCCAGCAGCGAGAACGCCGAAACCCGTTGTCCGACGGTGAACTCGGAGTCCTCGGGCACCGAGCGCACGATGCCCGCCACCTCGACGCCCGGAATGAACGGCGGATCCAGCTTCAGCTGGTACTCGCCGCGCAGCAGCAGCAGGTCGGGGAAGTTGACCCCCGCAGCCCCGACGTCGATGACGACGGCGTCGGCACTGCGCACGTCGTCGACATCGGTGTACTCCAGGCCGGCGGGGCCCGTCAACGATTGCGCGACAAGCGCTTTCACCCGAGTTTGAAGCTGGCCTGCTGCGCCGCCGACAGGTCGGTGATCTCGCCCCACTTGGCCGCGACGTCGTCGAGTGACGGCACCCCGTCGGAGAAGGTGATGCCCTCGTTCTGGAACAGCGCGGTGCGCTGGACCTTGCCGCCGCCGACGATGAAGATCGAATCGGTGTCGGGCAGTTCCTCGGTCATCAGGTAGGCCACCACCGGCGCCACGTACTCCGGGGTGAGCTTCTCGAAGACCTCCGGCGGCAGGATGTCCTGCGTCATCCGGGTGGCCGCGATGGGTGCGACGGCGTTGGTCTTGATGTTGTACTTCGCGCCCTCCTGGGCCAGGGTGTTGATCAGCCCGACCAGGCCGAGCTTGGCGGCCCCGTAGTTGGCCTGCCCGAAGTTGCCGAACAGACCGCTGGTGGACGTGGCCACCACGACCCGGCCGAAGCTCTGCTCGCGGAAGTGCGGCCACGCCGCGCGGATCACGTTGTATCCGCCGTAGAGATGGACCTTCAGCACGGCGTCCCAGTTCTCGTACGTCATCTTGTGGAAGGTGCCGTCGCGCAGGATGCCCGCGTTGCTCACCACACCGTCGACCTTGCCGAACTCGTCGATCGCGGTCTTGATGATGTTCTCGGCGCCCTCGGACTCCGCGACGGAGTCGTAGTTGGCGACCGCGCGGCCGCCTGCCGCCTTGATCTCGTCGACCACCTGATCGGCCATCGCCGAACCCGCGCCGGTGCCGTCGCGCGAACCGCCGAGGTCGTTGACGACGACGCTGGCGCCCTCCCTGGCGAGGGTCAGCGCGTACTCACGTCCCAGACCGCCTCCGGCCCCGGTGACGACGATGACGCGATCCTGCACTCCTGGCATGGGTTTCCTATCTCTCGAGCTTCGTTGACGAGGGGTGGCGAGGGGGTGAGATCAGAACAGCTTGCGGGCCAGCTTCCAGGCCTTCTCTGTATACGGGGGATAGATGAAGGCGCCCACGTCGGGTCGGGTGGTCTTCGTCATCACCGACTTCTTGTGGCTGAACGTCTCGAAGCCGAACCGGCCGTGGTAGGCGCCCATGCCCGAGGGGCCGACGCCGCCGAACGGCAGCTTGTGGGTGGCGAAGTGGAACAGCAGGTGATTGACCACCATGCCGCCCGCGGACACCTCCTTGACCACCCGCTCGCGGATGCTCTTGGTCTTGGTGAACAGGTACGCGGCCAGCGGCTTCGGCCGTGCGTTGACGAAATCGATGGCGTCGTCCAGGGACTGGACCGTCACGATCGGCAGGATCGGGCCGAAGATCTCGTCGGTCATCAGCGGCTCGGCCGGGTCGGGATCGACGACCACCGTCGGCTGGATGCTGATCGTCGACGCGTCGGACCCGCCGCCGACGACGACCTGTCCCTTGGTCGCCGCCAGCGCCGTGGCGAGCCGGTCGAAGTGCCGCTCGTTGACGATGCGCTTGCCCTCGGGATTGCCGGACTCGAACGTGGTGACCGCGGCCTTGATCTTGTCGACGAGTTCGTCGCGGATCTTGGCGTCGGCCAGCACGTAGTCGGGGGCGATGCAGATCTGACCGGAGTTGATCAGCTTGGTCCAGGCGATGCGCTTGGCGGCGACGTCGATGTCGGCGTCGGCGGTGACGATCACCGGGCTCTTGCCGCCAAGCTCGAGCGTCACCGGTGTCAGGTGCGGCGCGGCGCCCTCGTAGACCTTGCGGCCGATCTCCGTGCCGCCGGTGTACAGCAGATAGTCGAAGCCCTGGGCGATGAGTTCCTGGCTGACCGTGCCGTCGCCCTCGATCACCGCGATCGCGTCGTTGTCCAGGTACTTGGGCACCAGGTCGGCCATCACCGCCGACGAGGCGGCCGCCACCTCCGACGGCTTGAGCAGCACGGTGTTGCCTGCCGCGATGGCGCCGACGGCCGGACCCAGCGTCAGCGCGAAGGGGAAGTTCCAGGCGCCGATGATCAGCACCGTGCCGAACGGCTCGTGCTCCACCCAGCCCAGGCCGGGCAGCTGCGACATCTCCAGCATCCGGTACTTGCGCCGCGTCCACTTGCGGAGGTTCTTCGCCGCGTCCTTGGCCTCGCCGGCGACGCTGGCGATGTCGGCCAGCCACGCCTCGAACGGCTTGCGGCCGAGGTCCTGTTCCAGCGCGTCGGCGATGACGGCCTCGTTCTCGAGCATCAGGCGTTCCATCGCCCTCAACTGCTGTTTGCGCCATTCGATGTCGCGGGTGCGGCCGGTGGCGAACGTCTGCCGGAGCCTGGCGACGGTCGAGTCGATGTCGTTGGTGGGAGCGCTGACGGATTCGGTGGTCATGACGGGAGTCCTTCCTGACCCGAGGATGACCCGATCCTAACCAACCGGTTGGGCCGTCAGAACCCCCGTGCTACCCGGTTCGTTCGGCGGTGACGAAGTGGGAGAACGCGTTGTCGTCGGACAGATCCGCCAGCAGTGCCCACCGCTCGAGCCGGCGCATCTCCTGCTGCGAGTCCACCGGGTGCGCAGACCAGCCGTGGCCGTCGAGCCACTGGGCGACGTCCGCCCGGTTTGGGTCCTCGTAGATCAGCTCCTGGATGTCGAGCGTCTCCTCCATGCCGAACTTCTCGGCGATCCGCTCGAAGCGCGCGCGCATCTCCTCGCGGCGGTCCTCCGAGGACACCCCCGCGGTCTCGGCCGCGATCCGGCTGCCCACCGCGCTGAGCGCCGTGACCTGCTCGAACAGCCGGTCCTGGGCGTCGGCGGGCAGATACATCAGCAGTCCCTCGGCCAGCCAGGCGGTCGGCTGCGCCGGGTCGAAGCCGCCGTCGC
This sequence comes from Mycobacterium sp. NPDC050551, assembly GCF_040674075.1. Classification (NCBI taxonomy): domain Bacteria; kingdom Bacillati; phylum Actinomycetota; class Actinomycetes; order Mycobacteriales; family Mycobacteriaceae; genus Mycobacterium; species Mycobacterium sp. NPDC050551. The sequence goes on from NZ_JBFARC010000003.1 coordinate 562,161, forward strand.
GCAGCGCCGCGGGCCAGTCGAACCGCAGGTCGATCGGCACCTCCCGGCGGGTGGCCGACGGCTGCACGCCGTGCCGGGCGAGCGTGTCCGCCTTGAACTCCAGCACCTTGGGCTGGTCGATCTCGTAGACGGTCGTGCCTGCCGGCCAGTCCAGCCGGTAGGCGCGCGAGTCGAGGCCCGAGGCCAGGATGACGACCTGCCGGACACCGGCGGCGCTCGCCTCGGCGAAGAACCGGTCGAAGAAGTGGGTGCGCACCGCCTGGTAGCTGCCCATGTGGGTGAAGATGGCGGCGGCCTCGGCGTCCACCTCGCCGACCTTCTCGGCGAAGTCACCGTCGAGCATCGCGCTCCACACCCCGCTGCCCGCGGCGTCGACCAGCACGCGCGCGAACGGGTCACGGATCAGCGCGTTGTCCCGCACGGTCTCGCCGGCGCGGGCCGCGGCGACCATCACGGCCGTGGTGCCGACGCTGGTGGTGATGTCCCAGGTGTCGTCATGGGTGCGCAGAGAGCTCATCACGCCATGCTACGCGAAGAGCTTAGCCAGGCTATGCGATGGGTGTGCGGGCCGGACGGCTCAGTCGCTGAGCTGCCAGAGCTTGTTGGCCATCAGCAGCTCGAACTTGTCGATGACCCGTTCCAGCTCGTCGTGGTCGCCGACGTAGCCCGCGTAGAACCCCATCCCCCACATCACCGCGACCAGCATCTCGACGATCGAGGGGATGTCGGTGTCGGTGCTGAGCTCGCCGTGCTCGATCGCGTCGTTGACGGCCCACGCCACGAACGAGCGCGAATTCCGCAACGCGTCGTGCTCGTCGTTGCGCAGGTCCGGGTGCCGCTGGGACTCCAGCACCGACGTCACGAGAAAAGCTGCCGCCGAGCGATCTTCGGAACCGGCGTCCATTGTGGCGGCGAAAAAGGCGGACAACCTGCTCAACAATGTGGTGGCGCCCTGCGCCCGCGCCATCCCCGCGCTAACAATCAACGCATTCGTCTGCTCGACCACTTCGCGGTACAGAACCCGCTTACTGGCGAAGTAATGGTTGATTGCCGGCCGGGTCAGATCCGCCCGAACCGCGATCGCCTGAAAGGTCGCTGCGTCGTAGCCGAGTTCGCTGAAGATCTCCCGTGCCGCGCGCAGGATGCGCTCCCGCGTTTCCGCGGCCTTCGCTGCGGGAGGTCGACCCGGTCCCCGACTCGCGGTATACGGCACGGTCAAATTGTGCCACACGTCACCTACGCTGCCGTCAAGAGTTGCCAGACCAGCCGCGATCGCATTCGATGCCAGCAAATTCCCGCTGGTCGGGGCTCTCGATTTGCGTCCGAATGGGGGCCGGGGAACAACTAAGGTGCCACCCATGGCCAGTGTCGTCTCACGGGACGCGTACTTCGAGACCGGCCTCGATGTGCTCTCCGAACTCGGGTACGGCGGGCTGAAACTCGCTGAGGTGTGCAACCGGCTCGGCGTCACGACCGGTTCGTTCTACCACTACTTCCCCAGCTGGCCCGCCTACACCAAGGACCTCGTCAGCCACTGGCGGCAGGCCCGCACCACCGGGGTGGTCGACGCCGTCCGCGCCGAACCCGATCCGCGCCGGCGCATCGACACCCTGGTGCAGGAGGCGCTCGTGCTGCCGCACAGCGCCGAGGCCGCCATCCGGGTGTGGAGCTCGCTCGATCCCGAGGTGTACGCCGTGCAGGCCGCGGTGGACAAGCAGCGCTACGACATCATGTTCGAGTCGGCCTACGAAGTCCTCCAGGACAAGCGGCAGGCCGAGGTGTTCGCCGCCTGGAGCGTCTACATCCTGATCGGCTACGAGCAGACCGCCCTGCCCCGGGACATCCCCGCGCTGAACTGGATCGCCGACCAGCTGCTCGAGGCACTCGACTCCGGCCGCTTCGCGACGGTGCCGCCCGTCTGACCGGTCTACCATCGGCGGGCATGCTGACTCCGGGCGTTCTCTGGCGCCGGGCGGCAGACGGGATCGGTGAGCGCGACCCGGAGCGTGACGCGCTGCGGCGGGCCGCCCGCGCGGCGATCGTCCTGCCGACGGCCGCCGCGGTGAGCTTCACCGTCGGCGCCGGGTCGCAGACCCCGCTGTTCACCATCTTCGGCTCGGTGGCACTGCTGATCCTCGTCGACTTCCCGGGCAACCGGCCCGCCCGGGCGCTCTCCTACGGTGGCCTGGGCTTCAACGGCGCGGTGCTCATCACCGTCGGCACCCTGGTGTCGCCGCACCCGTGGCTGAGCGTGGCGATGATGTTCGTGCTCGGCGTGGTGGTGACGTTCTCCGGGGTGCTCAGCGAGAGCGTCGCGGCCGGCCAGCGCGCCACCCTGATGCTGTTCGTGCTGCCCGCGTGCACTCCACCCGGGCCCATCGGCGAACGGCTGCTCGGCTGGCTGATCGCGCTCGCGGTGTGCGTGCCCGCGGCGTTGTTCGTCTTCCCGCCGCGGCACCACGACGATCTGCGCCGCCATGCCGCCAAGGTGTGCCGGCTGCTGGCCGACAGCCTCGAGGGCGCCGCGGGCACCCGCGACGTCACCCGGGCGATGAACGCGCTGTGGGACAACTTCGTCAACGCCGACTTCCGGCCGGTCGCGCTGACCGCGGGCAGCCGGGCGCTGGTCCGCGTCGTCGACGACCTCGGCTGGCTGTCCGACCGCCTGACCGCCGACACCGGCGCCCTGCTCGGCGACATGAAACCGCCGATCGTCCGGGTGCTGCGCGATGCGGCGGCGGTGCTGCGCATCGCCGACCGCGACGAACGTGCGATCCGGACCGCCGATCTCGATGCCGCGCTCGGCGAGCTGCGGGCGGTGGCGCAGGGCCGCTACCGCGAGGACATCGAGCAGATCCTCGCGGTGCCCGACGACGCGACGGCGCTCGCGGTCGGCCAGACCCTGCTCGCGCGGCGCACCTTCTCCGCCACCGTCGGGGTCACCGGCCGGATCATCCGCAACGCCGCGCTGGCCGACGCCCGGCCGGTCTGGGCCCGCGTGCTGGGCCGCAGGCTCCCCCAGACGGGCGCGGCGGACTGGGTGATGCCCGAGACGACGGCAGTCGCCGCGATCACCAAGGGCTTCCTCGCGACACGGGCGGTGGTGCTGCGCAACAGCCTGCGGACCGGGCTCGGGCTGGCGCTCGCGGTCGCCGTCACCCATGTCTTCCCCGTCGAACACGGATTCTGGGTGGTTCTCGGTGCCATGTCGGTGCTGCGCAGCAGCGCGCTGACCACCGGCACCCGGGTGCTGCGCGCGGTCGCGGGCACCGGGATCGGATTCGTCGTCGGCGTCGTCGTCATCGAACTGGTCGGGGTGGACCACGCGGTGATGTGGCTGCTGCTGCCGCTGGTCGCCTTCGGTTCGGCATGGGTGCCCGAGGTCGTGTCGTTCATCGCCGGGCAGGCCGCGTTCACGATGATGGTGCTGATCATCTTCAACCTGATCCAGCCGACGGGGTGGTCGGTCGGCCTGATCCGGGTCGAGGACGTGGTGGTGGGCGCGCTCGTCGGCATCAGCGTCTCGCTGCTGCTGTGGCCGCGGGGCGCCTCGACAGCGGTGTCGATCGCGGTGCGCAAAGCCTCCATCGCCGGCGCCGACCTGCTCAAGGCCGGGGTGCTGCGGGTCACCCGCGGGGCCTCCGAGGACGCCACCGACCGGGTGATGGCGCTGAGCCACGATGCGCTCCAGGCGTCTCGCACACTCGATGACGCTGTGCGGCAATACCTTTCCGAGAACCGCAGCGACAACGACGCGCGCGCGCCGGTCGTCGGGGCGGCGAACCGGGCGATCCGGATCCGCGCCGCCGCCGAACTGGTCGCCGACGTCGTCCCGCCGCCGCTGGGCGTCTACCCCCGCACCCGCAAGGTCCTCGAGACCCACGCCGACCTGGTGAGTCTTCGGCTGCTCGGCAGGCCCGTGGCGCAGTCCCTCTCGCCGATCACCGACGACTTCGTCGGTGCGCTGCGGGCCGAGGCGGGCGACGACGAACTGGCCGTGTCGGCGGCGCTGCCGCTGGTGACCGTCGCCGCCCACCTGGGCGAGCTGGAACTGCTGTACCCGAAGCAGGCGGCGCCGGTGAAGCGTTAGACCCGGTGCGGCATGAGCGCACCCGGCGGGATCTCGCCGAACTTGCCGGCCTGGTAGTCCTCGACGGCCTGGATCAGCTCGGACTTCGAGCTCATCACGAACGGCCCATAGTGGAACACCGGCTCGCGGATCGGCCTGCCGCCGAGCAGCAGCACCTCCATGGTGGGCCGGTTCGAGTCCTGGGAGCTGTTCGCGGACAGCGCGATTCGGTCACCGGGGCCGAGCACCGCCAGGCGGCCCTGCTCGATGGGATGGTCGACGGGGCCGACACTCCCGCGCCCGGACAGCACGTACACCAGCGCGTTGTAGTCCCGGTTCCACGGCAGGCTCAGCTGAGCGCCGGGCTGAATGGTCGCGTGCGCCAACGTGATCGGCGTGTGGGTGGAACCGGGGCCGCGATGGCCGTCGACGTCTCCGGCGATCACCCGCACCAGCGCACCACCGTCCTGGGACGACAGCAGCCCCACGTCAGCGCCCTCGATCGACTGGTAGCGGGGCGCGGCGAACTTGTCCTTGCGCGGCAGGTTGACCCACAGCTGGACACCGTGGAACACGCCACCGCTCTCCACCAGTTCGGCCGGCGGGGTCTCGATGTGCAGGATGCCGGAACCGGCCGTCATCCACTGGGTGGCGCCGTCGGTGATCAGACCGCCGCCGCCGTGCGAATCCTGATGGGCGAAGCGGCCGTCGATCATGTAGGTGACCGTCTCGAATCCGCGGTGCGGATGCCAGTCGGTGCCGCGGGGTTCACCTGGCTCGTACTCCACCTCCCCCATCTGGTCCATGTGGATGAAGGGGTCGAGGTCGGCGGCGCTGACTCCGGCGAAGGCGCGCACCACCGGGAATCCCTCACCTTCGTAGCCACGGGGGCCGGTGGTGATGGATCGGACGGGACGGTCGGTGTCGGTGGGCGACGGCGGGCTCACCCTGCTCAGGGTTAGGGTGTCGGCTGTGATGGCAGGCATGTTCGGATTAACCGGACTGCAGTCCGAATCATTCCCTAATAGACATCTGCGTCAACGCCCCGCCGCCCGAGTGGCCGCGAAAGGTGTTTGCCACGTCGCGCCGACGCACTTTCCGCCGCGGGTTGCGCGGCCGCCCATCGGTGCCTCCGAAAGAAAGTGCAGTCGACCCCCGTTCGGTGCGCTTAGGATTGCCGACGTGGGATCCGGCGGGCGCCGTGACGTGAGACGATGCGCTGCCGACGGGTCCGCAGTGGGTTTGCTGAGTGGTGATGGGCCTGCCATGAGCTGGCAGTTCGACAAGGGGGGTGTGTAGCGCGTGCGTCGCATCGGTGTGCTGCTGGCAGCGCTGTTGTTGGCATTCGTCAGCGCGCCACCCGTGTCGGCGATCGAACAGCCTTCGATCGACGCCGGTGCCCTGCCGCCCGACGAGACCGGGCCCGACAGCCCCACCGAACTGCGGGCGGAGTGCGCAGCCCCGACCACGTTCCCGAACTCGAACTTCGCCGACAAGCCGTGGCCGAACAACTACCTCAGGCTGGCCGAGGCGCAGAAGTTCGCCACCGGCAAGGGCATCACGGTCGCCGTCATCGACACCGGCGTGATGGGCTCTCCCCGGGTGCCCGCCGAACCGGGCGGCGACTTCGTCGACGCGGGCGGCAACGGCATGAACGACTGCGACGCCCACGGCACGCTGACGGCGTCCATCATCGGCGGGCGGCCTGCGCCCACGGACGGATTCATCGGCGTCGCACCCGATGTGCGGCTGCTGTCCCTGCGCCAGACGTCGGCGGCGTGGCAGCCGGTCGGCTCCCGTCAGGACCCCAACGACCCGAACACCACCAAGACCGCGGGCTCACTGCGCAGCCTCGCCCGCGCCGTCGTGCACGCGGCCAACCTCGGCGCGCAGGTGATCAACATCAGCGAGGCCGCGTGCTACAAGGTGACCCGCAGGATCAACGAGACCAGCCTCGGCGCGGCGATCAACTACGCCGTCAACGTCAAGAACGCGGTGGTCATCGTGGCCGCGGGCAACACCGGCCAGGACTGCACGCAGAACCCGCCGCCCGACCCCGCGGTCCCGGCCGATCCGCGCGGCTGGGACGAGGTTCAGACGATCGTCAGCCCCGCCTGGTACTCGCCGCTGGTGCTCACCGTCGGCGGCATCGGCGAGAGCGGGCAGCCCAGCAACTTCTCGGTGTCGGGACCGTGGGTCGGTGCGGCCGCACCCGCCGAGAACATCATCGCCCTGGGTTACGACGGCAACCCGGTCAACGCGCTCAACGGCGACGACGGCCCGGTGCCGATCGGCGGGACGTCGTTCGCCGCCGCCTACGTGTCCGGCCTCGCGGCGATGGTCAGGCAGAAGTTCCCCGATCTCTCAGCGGCGCAGGTGATCAACCGGATCACCGCCACCTCCCGCCATCCCGGCGGCGGCGTCGACAACTACGTCGGCGCAGGCGTCGTCGACCCGGTCGCGGCGCTGACCTGGGACCTGCCCGCCGGACCGGAGACCGCACCGTTCCGCGTCAAGCAGCTTCCGCCGCCGGTGTACATCCCGCCGCCGGACCGCGGCCCGATCACCTGGGTGGTGATCACAGCCGTCGGCCTCGCGCTGGTGCTCGGACTCGGCGCACTGACCCGGCGGGCACTGAGGCGGCGATGAGAAAGCTGCTCTCCGCGTTCGGCATCCGATTCAGCACCGGCCACGCGATCGCCGCGGCGGTGCTGATCCCGGCACTCTTCGCCGTGCTGCTCCCGCTGAACCAGCTGTGGACCGCGGTCGGAGTGTCGGTGCTGATCGCGCTGCTGGCCGTGCTCACGGTCCGCGGGCGACGCATCACCGGGTGGATCGCAGCGCTGTTCTCCTGGCGGCGCAGGCACCGCACGGTGCCCCAGCAGCCGTCGGTGCCGGCGGTGGGCAGCACGGTGCTGCCCGGAGACCACGTCGCCGTCCGCTGGCAGGGCGATCACCTCGTCGCCGCAATAGAACTCGTACCCCGGCCGTTCACCCCCACGGTCATCGTCAACGGCAGCGCCGTCACCGACGACGTCGTCGACACGCGGCTGATCGAACAGCTCGTGGTCGCGCACTGTCCCGAACTCGAAGCCGACGTGGTGTCGGCCGGCTACCGGGTGGGCCGGACGGCGCCTGCCAGCCTGGTGGCGCTGTACGAGCAGGTCATCGGCCCCTACCCGGCGCCGGCGAACCGCCGGACGTGGATCGTGCTGCGCGCCGACCCCGCCCTGACCGAGCGGCCCGCCCGCCGCCGTGACGAGGGAGTGGCCGGCCTGGCCCGCTATCTCGTCGCGTCGGCGACGCGGCTCGCGGATCAACTGGCCGGCAACGGCGTCGACGCCCGCTGCGCCCGCAGCTTCGACGACTTCGACCGGGCGACCGAGATCAGCTTCGAACGCGAGACATGGTCGACGATCAAGGGCCGCAGCACCTTCACCGCCGCCTACACCGCCCCCGGCGGCCCCAACGTGTGGTGGTCGGCCCGGGCCGACCACACGATCACCCGGATGCGCATCATGCCCGGGATGGCGCCCACCACCACCGTATTGCTGACCACGCTGGCCAATCCGACGACACCGCGCGGGTTCTCGTGCCTGTTCGGCGGTCAGCGCGCGGCGCTGCAGGGCATCAGCCCGGTCACCGACAAGCACTACGAGTTGCCGATCGGCTCCGCGGGCGTGCTGATCGGTGAGACGAACGACCGCTACCCGGTGTACATGCCGTTCGACGACGTCGACGTCAGCATCAACCTCGGCGACGCGCGGCTGTTCACCCAGTTCGTCGTCCGCTCGGCCGCCGCGGGTGCGGTGGTGACCCTGCGGCCGCAGTTCAGCGAGTTCGCCGGGCTGATCAACGGGCGCGTCGGCCCAGAGGCCAAGGTGGCGTGGCCCAACGCGACCACCTACCTCGGCCCTCACCCCGGCATCGGCCGGGTGGTGATGCGCCACAACTTCATCGACACCCCGCGGCACCGTCAGCTGCCCATCCAGCTGATCAATCCGCGTGAGGAGAGCCGCTATCAGATGGCTCTCGAGCAGTAACGGGAGAACGCCATGACGACACTGAAGGCCGATCCGACCAGCATCCGCGCCAAGGCCACCAAGATCAACGGCGAATGGCCGGCCGTACCCGCGTCGCCCATCCCGCCCGACATGCTCCAGCTGGCCGGGCTGGCGATGCAGCAGATCGCCGCGAACCACGAGCGGCTGCAGTCCTGCGTCGCGTCCGGCGAGGCGGAGGCCGCGCGGCTGGCCGCCTGCCTGGAGGCGGCCGCGAAGGCCTACGAGCAGGTCGACCAGATCAACAAAACCGAGATCGAGTCCGGTCAACCCTCCGGCACCGATGCGGTGACGATCAATCCGGTTCTGCCGCCGCAGGTTCCGGCGACCGGTGGCATGTGCTACGGCGCCCCGGGCAATCCCTACGAGGAATGGCCGACGGCAGCCGCACAGCTGGCCGCTGCCAACATGAACGTGCTGGATTACGCCGAGGAGATGTACGCCTTCGCCGATGCCATCACCACACGCGCGAAGGACTTCTCACCCGGTGACACGCATTGGGAGGGCCTCGCGGCCGAGGCCGCCGAGGGCAAGATGCGTCAGCACGAGTCGTGGCTCTACGAGGTCGCGACGAAGAGCCGGGAGATCGCCAAGCAGGCGCAGGACTTCTACAACGCCCACGAGAAGGCGAAGGCCGACCATCCCGAGCCCCTCGCGGGCGACAGCCAGGTGATGGACTTCAACGAGTACAACGAGAAGCAGGTGAAGTCCGAACAGGTGCGCGGTGTGTACTCCACCGAGGCCACCTTCACCAGCATCGACACCCCCGCGCCGCCTGAGGGCGCCTACGCGCCGACACCCGTCTTCAAGAAGGACGTTCCGCCGCTGCCCGAGAAGGACGACGGACAGCAGCCCGGCGATCCGGCTGCCGGTGATCCAGCGGCTGGCGGTGGCGGCGTGGGTGGCGGACAGCCCGGCGGCGCCCCGAGCGAAACCGCCGCCGTATCACCCGCGAGCGCGCAGAACGGGCAGCAAGCCGCGAAATCCGGTGAGCAGTCAGGCGGATCGCCCTCCGGCGGACAAGGTTCCGGCGGCTCGCCATCGGGCGGCGGACAGGGCTCCGGCGGCTCACCCGCCGGAGGCGCACCCACCGGCCTCCCCGAGGGTCTCACCGACATGCCGACCGACCCGGCGATCCGGCCGGCGTCCGCCGAGCCCACGGGTGGCGGCGGTCCCGGCTCTGGCTCCGGCGGTGGCGGTGGAGGAGGCGGCGGCGGTACGCCGAATCAGCCGCTGGCGCCGGCCGCCGGTGCGAGCGCTCCGTCCTCGTCGCCTGCGGCCGTTGCCGGCGGCGGCGGCGCGGCGCCCGTCGGCGCAGCAGGACCCGGCGGCGCGATGGGCGGCATGCCCATGGGCGGCGGCCACGGCATGGGCGGCCAGGGTGGCGGCGCCAAGGAGAGGCGGCGCACACCCGGCCTGTCTCCGGACGAAGAGCTCTACGTCGAGGACCGCGCATCCACCGAGCCCGTGATCGGTCTGCAGCGGCCGCGGCGCGGCAAGGACGGCGGCCAGGACAAGGAGAACACGTGACCGACGACATGCACCCTGAGGTCGCCGCGGTGCTCCAGCAGGCGCAGCGGCTGCAGTCCATCATGGACGACCAGCTGCACAAGATGAACAGCGAAACCTTCGTCGCCACCGACGAGACCGGGACGGTGGAGGTCACCCTGAACGGCCATCATCACCTGACCGGGGTCCACCTCGAGCCGGGATTGTTGCGGCTGGGCGCCGCGACGGTGGAGCAGCGGCTGAACGAGGCGCTGCAGAACGCGACGGAAGCGGCCAGCGAGTCCATCGAGGCCGACCGCGAACGCATCGACGCCCTGGTCGCCGAGACCACCGGCGACCGGCCCTGATCGGTCAGGCAGCGCTCAGAACCGCAGGTTCCGCAACAGGTCGTACACGCTGGCGATCCACAGCAACAGCGGGATGACCGCGGCGATCGTTGCGCCATCCAGCAATTCGAGGATGCGCTTGGTCACCGGCGACACCCGTCGCACGTTGTCGGTGGCCCCGACGATCACCAGCGCCACCGCGCCGAGCGCGAGGTAGACGGCCAGCACCAGCCAGGCATCGTCCGGATTCCACAGGCACAGCCGCACCGTCACGCCGGTGGGGATGATGACCGCCGCGGCGAGCAGGGCCCAGGCACACCATCGTTCGGCGTAGAGGCGCGAGCGGAACGTGCAGATCGCCGTCACGAGTCCGGCGACGATCAGGCTGTGCACGAAGAAGTGGCCCTGGACGACGACGGTGATCGCACCGGTCGCCAGCACCAGCGCACCGGCGGTCAGGAAGCCGATCAGCAGCTTCTTGGCCAGCACGCTGCGCTCCTGCAGTCGCGCAGCCGATTCCGGCACCGAGGCGATGATGGCCTGCCAGGTCGGCGACTCGTCGTCGCTGGGGTCCGGGGTGGTCACCGGATCGAGCAGTTCGTCGTTGCTGACCGTCTCGCCGGGCGCCGGGATCGGCGGCAGGGCGATACGCGCAACGGCGACAGTGAGTTTCGCTGCGTTCGTGACCGCCATCAGGCCGAAGGCGACGGCGCCCGCGGGCACCCAGTACTGCCAGCCGTAGCCGAAGGCGATCGCCGCCAAGGCGATCGCGGTGGCCGTCACCGCGAGGAACGCGGCAAGATGTGCGCGGCCGCGCGGGCCGCCACGGGTGGCCAGCGTCAGCAGCAACACCACGGCCGCGGCGCCTGCCACCTGCGGCGCACCGAGTGAGTCGACACCGCGGGGCAGTGGAACAGCAAGTGCCGCAGCGCCCGCCAGCAGCGGCGCCGACGCCACCAGCAGACTCTCGGACAGGTCGATGTTGTCGTACCGGCTGCGCGCCATCAGACTGCCGCCGAGGACCCCCAGGCCCAGCACACCGAGTGCCACCGCCCACCACCAGTCGTGGCCGGTGTTCGACCAGGTCAGCAATGCCAGCACCGAGACCACCAGCGTGACGAGCGGGATGGCGATGCCGACGAAGCGGTTCAGTGCGGTGCGGTCGAACTCCGGGGACTCGTCGAGCACCGCGATCGCGTCGATCACGTCCTCGACCAGCGGCCGGTAGCGTTCGGTCCGGCTGACCGAGACCAGCGTCAGCAGCGAACCGTCGACCACGCCTGCGTCATCGAGGGATTCGCTGAACCGGATCGGCGGTGCGCCCGGCCGGGCGAATGCCCACACCCCCTGCGCCGAGAAGTCGAAACCCCCCAGCACGTCCTTCGGGGTGTCCTCGAGCATCTCGGCCAGGACGGCCACCGTCTCGTCGATGTAGCTCTCGATGGGAGCCGACGCCGGCAGCACCAGGTCGGTCATCCGCCGACCGGTGAGGATCGTCACCCGGGTGGTGGACGGCCGTCCGGGGGTGACGCTCGAGGTGCCCGACGAGGCAGCGGCGGTGGTGGTCAACGGCGTTCGAGCCTGTCGAAGTCGTCAGACAAGGCGGCCGCCAGCTCGATGATCCTCCGCTCGAAGGTGTTGTCGAGCAGGTCGAGCTGAATCTCGGTGCCCGCGGCGATGTGCTTGTCCCACGGGAGAACGATGACACGGCCGGGCGGCACGTGGCGCTCGAATTGCTGGACGAGATCGGTCACGTCGATGTTCGGTTTGCCCGGCGTCACATGGTTGATCACCACGCACGACCGGCCCAGCAGATCCTGGTAGCCGTTCTGACGCATCCAGTCCATCGTGACGGCCGCCTGGCGGGCACCGTCGATCGAGGCGCTCGCGACGATCACCATGCCCGACACCGTGGACAGCACGCCGCGCGACGCGGGTGTGAAAAGCCCGGTGCCACAGTCGGCCAGCACCAGGTTGTAGTAACGCGAGACGACGCCGACGATGCCCTTCCAGTCCTCGTCGTTGAACTCGCGGCGGGCACCGCTGTAATCCTCCGACGACAGCACCTCGAGGTTGGAGGCGTTCATGCTCGTGTAGGCGCGGATGTCGTTGTAGCGCGCCAGTTCCTTGTCGGAGAGCAGGTCGGCGATCGTGGCCGCGGACTGCCGCCCGGCCCGGTCGGCGAGGTTGCCGCCGTCGGGATCGGCGTCGACGGCCAGGATGCGGTCGCCGCGGATCTTGCTCAACGCCGAGCCGAGCGCGACGGTGACGGCCGTCTTACCGACGCCGCCCTTGAGCCCGAACACCCCGATCTGGTACGAGTCCCGCGCATTTCGGCGGATCCGGGTGTGCAGATCCATCTCGTAGAGCTCGTCCGGGGAGAACCCGAGATTGATGCGGGTGAGCAGGTAGAGCACGTGGCGCCAGCCGCGCTGCGACGGCATCTTGACCGCCGACTTCACGCCGACGTGCGACAGCGCGTCGATGGCGCGGTGGTTGCCCATGGTGGCCGCCGACGTGGGGGCCGGCTGATTGGCCGTATGTCCCGGCCAGGCCACGTTCGGGTCGGCCTGCGGGTCGGCGAAGTGCTGGGACGGCGCCGGTGCGGCGGCCGGGCGCGGCGGCGCGGTCGGCGCGGTCCGGGGCTGTTCGAAACGCGCACCCGTGGGCGCATTCGCCTGTGGCGCGCGCATCATCGAGTTCGCCTGCCGCGGCGGCTGCGGCGCCGGGGCGGGCGCCGCAGGCGGGGTCGGCGGCATCTGGCTGGTGACCTCGGCCTGCCGCGGCGGAGCGGGCGCCGCCTGCGCGCGCGGCTGCGCGATCGGCATCGGAGGCGGCGGCGGGCCGGCATCCGGGGTGCGGGGCGGTGTCCCGGTAGCCGGCACGGGCGACGTCGAACCGCCCATCAGAGCCTCCCGGTCGACGGTCCTGGTCGCCTCTTCGGGCGGCTGACCGGTGTCGGGGGAGTTGAAGAGCCGGTCATAGTCTGCCGACATGGGTACCTCTCCTTGGGTTTGCACTCCTGAGCACACGAGATGGGCGGAGTCGGCCTGACCCTATCTTCGAGCCGGGCCGACCCGCCCACCAACGTGCTGGGGTCGGGCTAGGCGAACATCCCGGTGACGCCGGCCTCGGTGGAGGCCATCTGCTGACCGGCCTCGCTGATCGCCTGCGCGAGCTTCTGCAGGGCGTCGTTCAGTTCCGCCGACGTGGCGTCCCAGCGCATCTGCACCTGCTGGTATGCCTCGGAGCCGCCGCCACCCCACACGCTCTGCAGCGTGGCGAGCGATCCCTTGCCCTCGTCGAGCAGGCCGTTGGTCGTGGCGACCGCGCCGCTGATCTCCCCGGCGCCGCCTTCGATGCCTGCGAAGTTGTAGATCATTCCATCGGACATGTTGTCTCCCTGTTGTCTTCGTTGAAGTAGGTCGGTGTCGTGCTCGGGTCAGAGGCCCATGGTCGGGGCGATCGCCGCGGCCTGGTCGTCGTCGGTGGAGGTGTACTGCAGGCCGGACTGCTGGATGTTGTTGGCGATGTCGTCGAGCAGTCGCTCCTGGGCGTTGCCCGCCTCCTGGTAGCGCAGCAGCGCGGCCTGTGCGGCCATGCCCGCGGTGCCCTTGAACGTCGGCTGCAGTGCGCCGGCGGTGGCCTCGACCGACGTGATGACGCCCTTGAGCTCGGCGGCGATCCGCGAGAAGTTACCGGCCTCGGCGGCGAGGACGGCTGGATCGGTGATCATTTCTGACATGTTGTTCCTCTTCTTCCTGTGTCCTCACCACGGGATGGCGAGTCTTCCGGCTCCCTAGCCGAAAAATCTGTGTGGCGACGACTCACCAGTCGTCGTCTTCGTCTTCGTTCAGGTCCTGGATCAGCGGCGCCGGCGCGCTCAGCGCGGTTCTCGTGGTCGAGCCGGCGCCCTTGTTGCCGTGGCCCCCGCCCATCGGGCCCATGCCGCCGCCACCCGCACCGACCGGGGCGAGTCCGGGTCCACCTGCTCCCGGCGCACCGGCGCCGACCGGCGTCTGTGCGGTGTTGCCCACCAGGTTCGACAACAACGGCGTACTGGGTGTGGTGCCGCCGAGGCCGGGCAGCGACGCGGCCCGCACCAGTCCGGCACCCGTGGACGGTCCCGAACCACCCGCCATCGGGTGGGTCGAGAACGGGTTGGCACCGATCAGCCCCATCTGCGCGACGGGCTTGTCGCCGCCCGCGCCCATCTGGCTGAACATCGACGTGACCTGCTGCAGCGGCTGGGTGATCTGCTGGATGCCGCTGGAGACCTGCTGACCGAACTGCTGCGGCAGCGACGCCAGCTGCGAGCCCATCTGGGTGGCCATCTGCACGCCCTGCTGCATGACCTGCTGCGACATCTGGCTCTGCTGCGTGGCGTTGTCGGCCTGCTTGACCTGGCCGCCTGACTGCTCGGCGGCGTGCTTGCCCTGCGCCACGGCGCGGCCGCCGACCAACTTCCCGGACTGCAGGTGCGCGTGCGCCGACACCATCTCGACCGTCGCGTTGCGCAGCGCGCCCATGGGCGCCCTGGCCGCCGCCTGCGCGACGCCGGCGGCGGCCGTCGCCTCGCCGACCCCGGGCATGACGATCGGCTTCATCGGCATGATCGGCTCGAACAGCAGGTTCAGCGACGTCTCGGCCTGGTAGGCGGTCATCACCCCGGCGGCCTGGTTCCACATCCGCACGAAGTAGTCGAACTCGTTCACCGCGATCGGCACGGTGTTGATCCCGAGGAAGTTCGTCGCGTTCAGCACCGCGTTGGTGACGTGGTTCTGCTCGATCTCCGGGATCGGCGGTGTGGTTGCCAACGCCAGGCTGTAGGAGTTTGCCTGAGCCGTCGCCTGCATCGCCCGCTTCTGCGCCTGCATGGCGGTGGTCCGCAACCACATGATCATCGGCAGCGTCGCCGCGACCGCGCGTTGGCTCGCGGCGCCGCTCCACAGCCCCTGCAGGTTGTTCAGCGACGCGGCGAGTTCGTCGGCCTGGGTCTCCAGCAAAATCGCCAGCCCTTCCCACCCGCCCGCGGCCTGCAGCATCGGCGCGGGGCCTGCACCGAGCATCAAGCGCGCGGTGTTGACCTCGGGCGGAAGCGCAACCCAGGTGGGCGGAAGGGGGACGGGCACCATGGCGAGTGCGGCTCTCCTGTCGTATTACGTGCGGCGAACTGCGGTTACAGGGTGCTGGCGTTGGCGGCGTCGACGGCGTCGTAGATGCCGGCGATCTCCATGTAGGCAGCGCCCGCGCGGGCCAGCTCCTCCTGCGCGAAGCCGTTGAGGGCGAGCGCCTCGGCACCCTCGACGGCGAACGACGCGGCGGCCATGGCCGACACCTCGTCTGCGCCTGCGGGCACCAGCGCGGTCACGGCGGCCGTCGCGGTGGTGCCACCTGCCAGGCCGCGGGCGGCGTTCGCGACGACCTGGCCGCCGACGCCGATGGCGCCGGGATTGTGCTGCAGCGGTTCCATGCGTCCTACTCCTTCACTGCTGTCTACGTGATTTCGTTCTCGACTTGTTTGCTGGCGATTGATCGCCCACGTTGCTGTACTGCTCTGGGTCAAATCCTAACGGCCCCGCGGAGGGGTCACTTACACCAATTCCTCTGGGGGATCGACATACGCTGCCTGCACCACCTCCTTCCCGTCCGGTGAGACGAGAAGTGCCTGACCAGGGGGCCGTTTCCGGAGTTTGAACTCACTCGTCGGGAACTCCGACTTCTCCCCGGAAAGGAACAGCGTCGGCGAACCGGCGCCGTACGCCGCGCCGACGAATTTGTCCATCGTGGCGCGATGGGCCTGGCTCATCTGACAGGTCACCACCAGGTGCAGTCCGATGTCCGCCGCCGCGGGCAACAGCGGCGCCAGCGGCGCCGTCGGTGGCAACATGCCCGACGCCGCGACGATCATGTGCCAGTCGTCGACGAGCAGCACGACGTCCGGACCCGTCCACCACGACCGGGACCGCAGCTGTGCGGTGGTCAGGTCCGGCGGTGGCAGCCGCTTCTTCAGGTTGATCGCCAGCGCCTTGATCGATTCCTCGAGCGTCGCGTGGTTGCGGTTGACCGCGCCCGCATCGAGCAGGTGACTCTGCGGCACCGCGTCGAGCAGCGCCGACCGGTAGTCGGCCACCATGAAACGGACCTGCTGCGGGCTGTTGCGCTTGCAGATGGCCTGCGCGACCGCGTGGGCGATGGTCGTCTTGCCCGACTTCGGCGCACCGAAGATCAGCAGGTGCGGCGTCGCGCTCATCCGGTTGTGGGCCACCGTCAGGTCCGACTCCCGCACGCCGAGCGGAATCGTCCACCGCGTGCGGTAGTCGGTGTCGGGTCCCGGTGGATTCGGGTCGAGTTCGTGCAGATGGATCTTGTCGGGCAGCACCCGCACCTGCGGCGCGCTGTCGGTGTACTGGGCGGCGATGTGCTGCACGGCCGCCGAGATCGCCGGCACCATGTTCTCGGCGCTGTGCACGCCGTCGAGCCTCGGCACCCCGATCATCAAGTGGTGCTTCTCCATCGAGATCGCGCGCCCGGGACGGTTCGACGGGATCTCCCGGGTGATGCGGTCGATCTGAGTCTCGTTGACGTCGCCGAGGCGGAACTCCACCTTGGTGCCCAGGTAGTCGCGGATGCGGGCCTTGAGCTCGGTCCACCGCGGCGTCGAGATCACCACGTGCACACCGAAGGCCAGCCCCTGGCCGGCCAGATCCTGGACCACCGGCTCCAGGTCGGGGAACTCGCTGACGAACGCCGGCCAGCCGTCGATCACCAGGAACACGTCGCCGAACGGGTCGGCGGCCGCCGGGCTGTTCGGATCCTCACGCATCTCCCGATAGGAGGCGATGGAACCGACCCGGTACTGCTTGAACATCGCCTCGCGGGCCCGCAGGACGGCCTTCACCTCGGCCACCACCCGGTTCACCCGGTCCGGCTCGGCGCGGGTCGCCACACCGCCGACGTGCGGCAGGTCCTCGAGGTACATCAGGCCGCCACCGCCGAGGTCGATGCAGTAGAACTGCACCTGACGCGGCGTGTGGGTGGCCGCCGCCGACAGCATCAACGTCTGCAGGAACGTCGACTTGCCCGTCTGCGGCGCCCCGCCCACGGCGATGTTGCCGCCCGCAGCGGAGACGTCGATACCCCAGATGTCCTGCCGGTGCCTGCGCGGCTCGTCCATGATGCCGAGACCGAACCGCAGCGGCTGACGCTGGTAGTCACGCTCCACCAGTTCGTTCACCGGGGTCGGATCGGTCAACGGCGGCAGCCACATCCGGTAGGCGCGGATCTCGCCCGTCGTCAGCTGCCCGAGCACGACCTCGCGCAGCACCCGCTGTTCGGTTTCGCCGATGCTCATGACGACGCCCCTGCCGCATCGAGAATCGGCGCCGCGGTGAACTGGTGGATCCGCACCCGACTCTGCGTCCTGGCGCGGGGTTTCGCCTCGCCGTCGTCCTGCATGAGTGCCGTCGGCACGTAGTTGACGCCGGTGTACACACTGCGGAACTTGGCCGGGTCCTCCATGCCGACCCGCAGGAACCCGACGCCGCTCTCCTTGTTGGTGATGTACTGCGCCTCGGGCGTGCCGATCACCGCCTTGGACTCGGCGGAACTGGTGGTGCGCAACGCGATCCGATAGGTGAGGTTCGGTTCGAGCTTGTCGATCCGGACGCCGCCGGTGTTCAGCGACTGCGTGGCGAGCAGCAGGTGCACCCGCAGCGAGCGGCCCACGCGGCAGATCCGGTCGAACAACTGGATGAAGTCCGGATGGTTCTGCAGCAGCTCGGCGAACTCGTCGACCACCACGAACAGGGTCGGCAGCGGAGGCAGGTCAGCTCCGCGCTCGCGGTGCTTCTCGTACTCGGCCACACCCGAGAGCGCGCCCGCGGCGCCGACCTGGATGCCCGCCTGCCGCAGGATCGACTGGCGCCGGTCGAGCTCGCCGGTGAGCACCTCGCCCATCCGGCTGACGAGCTCGGCTTCCTCCTCCATGTTGGTGACCACCGCCGCGGTGTGCGGCAGCTTCTCCATGCCGAGGAACGTGGAACCACCCTTGAAGTCGGTGAGCAGCAGGTTGACCTGATCCGGGTGGTGCGTCGCGGCCAGCGACAGGATCAGCGTGCGCAGGAACTCCGACTTTCCCGAACCGGTTGTCCCGATGAGCATTCCGTGCGGACCGGCGCCGAACTCGGCGCCCTCCTTGATGTCGAGGTACATGGTGTCGCCGGACTTCAGCTCGTGACCGAACGGGATCTTGAGCCGGTCGCGGTCGGTGTCGGCGTACATCCGCCACCGTGCCGGCGTCACCTCCTCGATGGTCTGCGCGCCCACCAGCTGGTGCCACTCGGTGGCCACCTTCTTCTGCACCCGGCTCTTGTCGACGATCGTCCCGGTGATCGACCAACCGGCCAGCTTGCGGGCCAACCGACCGGCCTGGCCCGGCGTCATCCTGTCCGCGACGCGGAGCACCGGGCGGAAATTCTGGTTGTGCATCTTGTCGTCCGCACTGCCGTCGGGGTTGACCTTGATGCGGTAGGAGGACTTGTGCGCGCCGAGGGTGATCACGGTGACACCGGCCCGCCCGTCGACCGGGAAGCCGGCCCGGCCGCCGGTCAGGTCGACCACGATGATGTAGGGCCCGTTCGGCACGGCGTCCGCGGTGTGCGGACCCCGGGCGGTCAGATCGCTGAGCCCGTCGGGCCGGGTGAACACCAACCGGGTGGCGCCGGCGGCGTCGGTGTCGCTCTGGTGCTGCACGTGCGGCAGCCACTTCAGCCAGGACCACTGCGGATCCTCGGGATTGTCCGTCAGCACCCGGATCTGGAGCAGGTCCGGCGGGTGGAAGACCGCGAGGTGGCAGATCATCGCGGTGAGCAGACTCGCCGCACCCGCGAGGTCCCCGCCGACGGCGATCGTGGGAAAGGTGCGCGTCTGCAACAGCTTCGGGCAGTCGTGGATGAGGCCGTGGGTGCGCAGGAACTTCGTCACCCACATGTGGCTGACCGGTTCCAGGTGCGGCTGCGGGGCACCCGAAGGGCCGGCCAGTTCACCGCCGACGTTCGGCTTGAGCAGCCGGTCGACGGCGGCTTCGGAGCCGATCCCGATGCGGGTGGAGGAGAAGAAGTCGGCGTTGGACTGCCGGGACCACTGCCGGTGCGTCCCGATGATGGACAGCAGATCCTCGGGATGCGGCGCATGGTAGTTGAAGAACGTCACCTGCGCGGCGGCCGAGGAGGTGACACGGGTGCGCAGCCCCGACAGGTACCGCAGGTATTCCTTGCGGTCGGCGTTGATCTCGGGCACCTTCTTGCCGCCCGAGCCGCCGCCTGCCATGAAGCCGACCGTGCCCATCACCATCATCAGCGGCATCATCAGCATGTACGGCGACAGCTGGCGCACGCCGGTGAAGATCATGATCGCGATCATGCCGAGCATGCAGCCGCCCATCACCCACGGCAGCGCCCGCTGGATGCCCGACGGCGGGATCTCGATACCGAGGTCGTCCGGCGGGGTCACGTTGATCTCACCCGGCGTCAGCCGCGGCCCCCGCTTGATGGTCGGGGTGAACTTCTTCGTCGTCACGGGCCACCTCCGGAAGCCGGCGCCGGAGATCCGGCGCCGCCCTCGACTTTTCGCGGACTGGGGTTCGGCGGCAGGGTGTCGTGCTCGAGCAGCGCCGCCTCCTTGGACAGCACCGGCCCGTCCACCAGCAGCTTGACCACCTGCCACGGCGCGGTCTGCGGAGCGGAGAGCCCGAGGTTCTTCGCCGTGTCCTCGTTGGGCAGGCCGTACCGCACGCCCTGCGGGTCGATGTAGTACAGGCTCTCGCCGTAGCGGGGGTCGGGTGACTGCAGCCGGATGTACTGGCCACCGTCGATGTAGACCGTGGCATCGCCGTCGATCTGCTCGATGCCGGTGTTGAGAGCCGACGCGGGCACCGGGAGGCGGCGACCGGCGATCACCGACGTCTTGGGCGCCTGGTCGCCCGGCACCCGTTCCCACGACCAGCACAGCGCCGGATCCTCGCCGTGCAGCAGGATGTCGAGCGCCTTGTCCGGCAACGGCGACACGTAGACCTGTTCGGAGATGCCTGCCACCAGGCTCGCCTCGACCGGTGGCGGCTCGATCAGCCCGTAGGAGTTGGTGGCGCGCAACGCCGCAGCGGTGGGATCGTTGACGCGCGCCACCCCGTCGGGCAGCACCACGTAGTGCTGTTCGCCCTTCTCCGTCACGGTCTTGAACACCGACGCGATCACCAGATTCGGCGGCAGGCCAACGGTGTTGGGCTCGCCGGCGCGGGCGATCTGCGGCAGCTGCCACGGCCCCACGTTCGGCAACGCGTTGAACAGGCCCTCCGAGATCGGCGCGGCCTTGGCGGTCACCGGGATCCCCACCGCCGACGTGACCGCACGGTCCGCCAGATCGATGGAGTGCCTTCCGGTGGCGGTGATCAGCCAGTCGGCCCCCTCGTAGGTGACGAGCATGCCCTGATCGGTTCGCATCGGGGCGACCGTCGAGTCGAGCGCGAGGCGCCGCACGATCACCGACGTCTGCACCGTCGGCTTCGCGCTCTCCGGCTTCTCCACGGTGTCGCAGAGCGTCCACATCGACTCGGCGGCACCGGCGACCGGGGTAGCGTACGGGGCACCCGGGATGCCGATGGGCTGCCCCTTGGACAGCCGGTTCAGCTCGTCGGACTTGACCGCCACCGGCGTGCCGGCACTTCCGAGCACCAGCCGCGCCGAGGTGAGGTTGTACACCGGCCGCAGCTGACCGTTGCCCGGCAGCACCACGTAGAGCTGATTCGTGGCGCGATCTACCAGAAGGCTGTCGCCTCCCCGCTTTCCGAGCGGCTTGAAGTACGCCAGCAGGGCGGCGCCGAGGCAGATCAGCACCGCGATGATGATGCCCGCCGACACCGCGCGGCTGTAGAACTGCAGCGGATCGTCGAACATCCGGGTGTCGCGGCGGACGATCGCGTGCTCCACCCGGCGCAGCAGGAATCGCCAGCCGCTGACCTGCACCTTGGTGGTGAGCCGAAAACCCGCCATGTCAGCCGCTGATGTTCAGTCGGGCGTGCACCGCTGCGATCGCCGAGGCCATGTCCTCGCCGTCGATCTCACTCAATTGTTCGACCCCCAGGTCATCGAAGTCCAGCGAGCGGGACAGCCGCATGTCGCGGTTCTGCTCGCCGGCCTCCACGAGTTGGCGTGCGTACCGGCCGTTGCCTGCGATGTCGAGCGCCGGCTTGCCGCCGAGCGCCCGCTGGCTCAGCAGGGTGGCCGCCTCGTGCACCCGCTTGGCGGCCTCGTCGCTCAACATCGAGTCATTGGCGGTGGCAATGACTTTCGCGATGTCGACGATCTCATCCGGCGAATACGAGTCGAACTCGATCCGGTTCGCGAACCGCGACCGCAGGCCGTCGTTGGTCTCCAGCAGACGGTCGATGTCGGCGCTGTAGCCGGCGATCACCACCACCAGCCGGTCCCGGTCGTTCTCCATTCGGGCCAGCAGGGTGTCGAGCGCCTCGGTGCCGAACGGGTCGGTGCGTCCGTCGCGCTCCTGCACCAGCGTGTAGGCCTCGTCGATGAACAGCACGCCACCCACGGCGCGATCGATGGTGCGTGCGGTCTTGACCGCCGACTGGCCCTCGTACTCGGCGACGAAGTCCTTGCGGGACGTCTCGACCAACTTCGGCTCGGAGATCACGCCCAGGCCGGCCAGGATGTTGGCGACCACCCGGGCGATGGTGGTCTTGCCGGTGCCCGGCGGGCCGGTGAAGATCATGTGCTTGGACGTCTGCGCGACCTTCATCCCCCGGGCGGCACGGACTTTCGCCATCTGGGTGGCGGCTCGGTAGGCCTCGATCTGTTCCTTCACCCGGCTGAGGCCGATCTGCCGGTCGAGTTCGGCCTGCGCCTCGGCGAGCAGCCTCTCCCGGCCCGACGTGTCGGCGACCACGCTCGCCGGATCCCACGGGTCGGTGCGCGCCGCGATCTTCTCTGCCGTCGTCGTCGCCAGGCGGTAGTTCGAATCGCGAAGCGCTGCAGTGACTTTCGGCTCAGGATGGTTGGCCTGCAACCACTCCAGCAGCACATTGGCGGACTCTTCGTTGCCCTGTGCACGCCGCGCCATCGCCAGGTACCAGGCGATCGCCGGGGCGCAGGCCTCGCCGACCGGGGTGCCGTTGGCCTCGGTGAGCCGGCGGTCCGCCTCGGTGAACAGGCCGAGATTGGCAGCCGCGACGCCGTGTGCGACGGTCGCCGCGGCGGCCAGGAACTTGTCCGGCCAGCTGCCCGCGGTGCGCACCTGCTCGATCACGTCCGTCCAGCGCTCGCCGGATGCCAGGATGACCGCCTTGGTCCACGAGACGAGGTGCTCGGCGCCCGGGGCGGGCGCGCTCTCGAGCGCCTCCATCGCATCGGCGTGGTTACCCTCCGACGCCTCCTGCACGGCGAAGCCCAGGGTCAGCGCCAACGGCGAGACCACCGGGTAGCTGATGTCCTTGCCGAAGATGCCACCGATCCCGACCCGGGCGCCGAGCGCATTCATCGGGACCTCGGCCGCGCCCGCCAACCTGCCGAAGTTCGACCGCGAGTACCAGGCCCGGAAGAGCGTCACGCGCTCACGGTCGCCGCAACGGATCCGCCCGACCCACGCGTCGCACGCGGTCTCGTCGTGATTCGTGATCTCGGTGAAGAGTTCGAGGGCACGTGCCGGGGACGTGGGCAGCATGCCCACCGCGCTGCCGAAGAGGCCCGCCAGATGATCACTCATGGCTACCTTCATATCGGGTCGCGAACACCTCGGCCCGCCGGGCGTCGGCCTGCTCCGGACTGGGTAGCTCCAGGTCCCTGGTGAGGAAGTCGCGAGTGGCCACGTCGCTGTGGCCGTGCTCCCGCATGCCGTCGAGCATGAAGGAGAACTGGGCGGACCGGGCGTCCGTGGTGGCCAGGCTGGCGATCACGACGATCTCCTCCGCGAGGTCGGCCTCGGTCATGCCGACGACCCGGGGGGACAGCTCGACCTGCTGGATGCGCCCGTCGAGGAACGCGGTGACGGTGACCGTCCCGGGCGGGTTGGTCACCGTGAACCCGGTGGCCGGACGGGCCTCGACGGTGTCGGTGGCGTCGGGGGTGCCCAGCACGTACACCGTCGCCTCGACAGCATCCTGATCGTCGCTGTCATCGCTGTCGTCGCCGTACCCGCCCGAGGGCAGGTAGTCCACGAGCGCCGCGAGATCGGCCTCGTCGACAGCACCCGCGTCGGACGAGTAGTCGAATGCCGCGAGGCCGTCGTAGTCGTCCGAGGCGTCGCGTGGCGGAGTGTCACCCCCCATGTAGGCCTTCCTCAATCCGCGAACGGGCTGTCCGGGTCGGTCTTCTCGAACCAGCCGCCCGACGGGAGGAACTCGACCAGACCCTCGAGTGCGCGCTGCAGGTTGTCCTGCGTGCCCGGCAGGAAGGAGCCGAAGAGCTCGCCGTTGACACGCCGGGGAATCGACACGATGCGTCCCTGCCGGGAGTCGAGCACTCCGGCGGCGACGTCAGCCGTGGTGTTGGTGCCGCCGGGATGGCGCTCGGTGGCGGTGATCTCCACCCAGCTGGCCGGCTCGTTGATGATCTCGGCGTAGACGCGGGCCGACGCCACCGGTACGCCGAGTGCGGTGAGCGCTTCGGCGGTGCGGCATTCGGCCAGCCGGGCCGCCACCCCGGTGAGTGGTTCGACGTTCGCGGCCTGGGCGGCGCCGAGCACGGCGGTGACCATTCCGGCGAGGCCGACCTGCGGCGCGATGCGCTGCAGCACCAGCATCTCGTCGTCCCGTGCGGCGACGACATGGCGCTCGCCCTTGCGGACCACGACGAAGCGGACCATCTTGCCGCCGAGATCGCGGCGCCACCAGCGACCCTCGAGGACGCGGTCGGGCCGGCTCAGGGTGTCCACCATCGCCGCCACCTCGGGATGCGGCTGACCGTAGATGTCGAGCACGCCCTGGGCGGTGAGGTCCCGCGCGACCTGCTCCCAGACGACCTGGCGGAGGTCGGGCTGCGGGATGTTGAGCCGGATGCCGAGTGCCACCGGGAAGTCGACCAGGTTCAGCCGGTCGGCGATCACCAGCATGCCGTCGATCGTCACCTCGACGCCGACGACGTCGTCGACGTGGGTGGTGTTCGTGCCCGCCGTCATCGCCGCCGCCCCGGGAGTTCGCCGCCGCGAACTCCGGCGCGGCGCGCCCGGTGGACCGCAACGACGGTCATGGGCGGCTCAACCGCGGTGTTCGGCGACTCCGGCGTCCCTGCGCCACTGCGGGCGGCGACATCGAGAACTTTGCCAGAGGTGCCTAATTCGGCATGCGTACCCATATGACCCGACCCCCTTTACCGCATGCGAGCGTACCAGCGAAATCGACACCGCCAACGCACCAATTCACAGGGCGTGACCCCGGTCCGTCAATATTCTCGGCAATGCTACAGCAATGGCCTTGACCACATGGTTCGGCCGATCAAGTGGAATAGACACATGCGTCAGCGAACGTTCGGCGGCGGCGGCGGTGCCTGGGTCACCGCCGGGCGCCGGGCGGATCGGCGTGCCGCGGGTGCGTGTTCCGGTGGTCGGCCGTCGCTCCCGCAGACGGGCTGCACCTCCCAAAACATGCCGAATGGCTGTATTTGCTGGCCAGCGCGGCTCCGCTGCCACGGCGGAAGGCGGCGCGGGTAGTTGATACTGGGAAGCGGCCGAAGACCGCGTCGTTGAAGTTTTCCGGAGGAGTAATTGCAGTGACCGACCGCGATGACGCACTGCGGCGAGAGCTCGGCTGGACGGGCCCGGAAGAGACCGACTTCGAGCCCGACACCGGACCGACGGGTCCGAGGACGCCGCCCCAGCCGCCGGCCTCGCGCCGGCCGCCCGTCGACTATCTGCCGCCGAGGGACAGTCCTTCGCCGGCCAGCCCGGATCAGCCTGCGCCGCACGCCGCCGACCAGCCGCCTCCGGCGCCAGCCGCCGACGAGGCCCGCCCCGAGCCGATCCGGGAACCCGACCGTCCCCGCACCAGCTTCCGCGAACCGCAGGCCGCCGCGCCGCCGCCGCCGGCCCACGATGCCCGCCCGCCCGCGCCGCACCGGCCCGAACCCGGTTGGGGCCCGCCGCCACCGGGACCGAACTGGCAGCAAGCCCGTCCGCCCGCCCCGGCGTCACCGCCGCCGGGTCAGCCGGGGGCACCGCCGCCGGGCCAGCCGGCACCACCGCCGCCGGGTGCGGCGCCGCGCCAGTGGCCGGCTGCCCCCTACGGTCCGGACGCCCGCATCTCGGCGCCGCCGCCGAGCGGGTCCTACGCCGACCGCATCCGGGTCAACGACCTGGTGCCCGCCCGCCGGACGCCTCCACAGCGCGGCTGGCGGCGGCTCGTCTACCGCGCGAGTTTCGGCGCGATCAACCCCGGTCCCTCGGCCGGCGAACTGCGTCAGGCCGAACTGGAGGCGAAGATCCGGGGAGCGCTGCGCGGCCACTACAAGGTCGGCGTGATGGGCAAGGGCGGCGTCGGGAAGACGACCCTGTCTGCCAGCATCGGCTCGATCTTCGCCGAACTCCGCCAGGACGACCGGGTGGTGGCGATCGACGCCGACACCGCGTTCGGGAAGCTGGGCAGCCGGGTCGACCCGAAGGCGCAGGGCTCGTACTGGGAACTGGCGAGCGACCAGCACCTCGACTCGTTCGCCGACGTCCGCAGCAGGGTGGGCAACAACGCGGCCGGCCTGTTCGTGCTCGCCGGGGAGGCCACCCCGGCCCGTCGCCGGGTGCTCGACCCCGCGATCTACCGCGAGGCCACCTCGCGGCTGGACCGGTACTTCTCCATCTCGATCGTCGACTGCAGTTCCACGATGGACTCCCCGGTCACCCAGGAAGTGCTCCGTGACCTCGACGCGCTGATCGTGGTGTCCTCGCCGTGGGTCGACGGCGCCGCCGCGGCGGGCCAGACGATGGACTGGCTGGCCAACCGTGGGCTGACCGGTCTGCTGCAGCGCACGGTCGTGGTTCTCAACGACTCCGACGGCCACGCCGACAAGCGCACCCGCTCGATCCTGGCCCAGCAGTTCGCCGGCCAGGGCCAGGCGGTGGTCGAGGTGCCGTTCGACGGACACCTGCGCCCCGGTGGCGTCATCGACCGCACCAGCGAGATGTCCCAGGCGACCCGTCGGCGCTTCCTGGAGATCGCCGCGATCCTCGCCTCGCACTTTCCGACTCACGACGATCGGATCCGCGACCGCGGCTGACAAACGTTCGCCAGCAAGCATCGCCGGCCTCCGAAAGTGGTGGTGACGGGGCGCGTTCGCGGAATTCTGCACCTGTCGGACCGCGTCCGTTGGGGCAGCGTTCACGGCGGGCGGGGGTGCCCGCGTGCCGGGCGACCTGCTAACTTCGATTCTGTGACCTCCCTAAGACCGGGGGAGTCGGCATTCGGACGACTCAGGAGTGAACAACTTTGAAGATCACGACCATCAGTAATGCATTGGCCGCAGCAACCTTGGCTGCGGGAGCCGCAGGCGTCATCGCCGCGCCGATCGCCGGCGCGGACACCGCCGGAGTCAGCACCCAGGACCTGGGCAACCAGGCCGAACTGCGCGACGGCAACGTCGTGCAGCACTGGACGGTGACTGGCCTCAAGCCCAGCTCGGACACCATTCCCTACCAGGTGCGCGGCACCCTGTGGGAAGCCACCGCGACCGACAAGGCCGTGGCGGGACCGGCGACGCCGATCGTGTCCAACTTCAACGCCCGCGCCGCGGACGGCCAGAACTACCGCGCGCTGTTCCAGGTCGCCACCCCGCAGGGTGTCAACCCGGCAACCATTGCGCAGGGCCAGGAGACCAGCGGCAAGATCTATTTCGACGTGACGGGTCCCGCACCGGATACCGTCGTCTACAACGCCGGTGGGCGTGACCTCCTGGTGTGGGACGAGCCGCCCGCCGCGCCGCAGTCGGCGCCGGACACCTCGAACTACCCCGCGGGCAGCTCTACGGCTCCCGCCGAGGTCGCCGACGAGGCGCCGGCCACCGCCGACGGCGAGGAACTGACGCCCGCTCCGGCGAGCAACGAGGTCGATCCCGCCGCGCCGGGCGCGTCGGGCACCCCTGTGGCCGTCGGCCCCGACGGCACTCCGCTGCCTGCGGGTAGCGCGGGAACGCCGCTGCCGGAAGGTGCTCCGGTTCCCGCGGGCACCCAGCCGGTTCCGGCAGGCACCCAGCCGGTTCCCGCGGGCACGCAGCCGGTTCCCGCGGGCAGTGCGGGTACGCCGTTGCCCGCGGGCGCGCCGGCTCCCGCCGGAACGCCGGCCGCTGCCGGTGTTCCGGGCGCTCCCGCACCGGCCGCTCCGGCACCGGGTGCTCCCGCGGCGCCGATCCCGGCCGGGTCCCAGGTGGCCCCGCCGGCCGGCAGCGGGGGCACACCGCTTCCGGGCGAGGGCGTCGCGCCGTCGCCGGTCGTGGTTCCGCCGGGTGCTGTTCCTGCCAGCAATCAGGGCGCCACGACCTGACCCAGCTCCATCGCATGAGGGCGGCCGCACTGCGGCCGCCCTCATCGCATTTCGGTGCCCTCGACGCTCAGGAGTGCGCGGCCCACCACGAGTAGAGCTGGTCGAAAGACGGCCCGCCGGGTCCCGCTTCGACTGTGCCGATGAACATCTCGTCGACATCGGTCCAGCTGACGGTCGGCCGGTTCTGGTCGAGCACGCACAGCAGCGTCCCGCTGACCTTGTCCGGAGTGGCGTTGCGCCGCCATGGGCCCGGTGACTGGATCCGGCCCGGGCACACCACCACCTGCGACGAGGCGACGAGCGATGCGAAGGCGGCGTCCAGGGCGGCGCGATCGGGATACAGCGTGTAGGTCGAGGTGTCCGGACCACCCGGATCGGTGTTCTTCGCACAGGAGACCCGGGCCACCGCCCCACCGGATACGGACGTCTGCTCGCAGGCCTGCGGCCCGTAACCGCGGGGCACCGCACGCAGCAGCCTGTCCTGGGCCTCGGTGTCGACCGGTGCGGGCTCGGAGGTGGTGGCTGCCGACGTGTCGGCGGCCGGCGACGGCTTGAACAGCCACATCGCCACAGCGACCACCAGGACGACGGCCAGCAGTGCGCCACCGCCGACGAGCAGCACGCGCAGCGGTACGGCGTTCCCCTTCGGGCGCGGCATGACAGGAGGCGGCGCGTGGTAGAGACCTGACCATTGGCCCTCCGTCGCAACGTATTCGGGCGGTGGGCCGGCGGCAGGCTCCGTGCCGGGTGCGCCCGCGTCATCCCAGCGGGGCTCGTAGCGCTGTGCGTGTCCGGCGTCGACCACCGGCTGGACGACCGGGTCGCCCGGAGGTTCCCAGCCGGGCGTGACGGCCGGCGACTCGAAGTGGGCCATCGGCTGGATCACGGGATGGCTCGGCGCTTCCCACGCATCACACGAGGCCGGTGGCGCCGCGGCGGTGCGATCCTCGGTGTCAGGCGCCGGCTGCGCGGCGGCCGGTGCGACATCGGTGGAGTCGGCGTCCGCCGGGGTCTCGCCGCCGAGGTTCCAGTCGGGGTCGAACGACGGCACCGGGAACGGTAGCTCTGCGGTCTGACCGGCATGCGCACCCGCCGGCGACTCCCAGGCGCCGTCGAACGGCCTGGGATCCGGCGCCACGGCGTCCGGTTCGTCGTAGCGCGGCGGCGGCTCGCCCGGCGGAACCGTCTGCGATTCCCAAGGATCCGACGTCGGGGGCGGCGGCGGCCACGTCATGACGGCACCTCGGCCCGGCTCGTCTTCACTTCACAACCCCCCATGGTGACCCCGGTCGGGTCGCAGAAACGTGCGGGCATGTGTCTCGGTCGGCGGAACTCGCAGACAAGACTAGTAGGCGGTCACCCCGGCGGCGCGCTCTCATCGCGGCGCCGGTCGATGCGTCCGGTGGCTCAATCGAGCTGGTCGATCAGCTGCTCGATGGCGCTCACCGCCGAACCCGGTACCGGCTCCTCGGCCTCGGCGCAGACGATGTCCGCCTCGTTGACTCCGGCGGCCTGTGCGGTCTCGCCGATGGTGAGGTTGGCGCGGCGCCGTACCGCGTAGAGCCGCTGGCCCAGGGTGGCGTTCGGTGCCGTCGCGCCGAGCATCGTGAGATCGTCGATGCGACCACGGACCGAGCTCAACGCCTTGATCAACGCCGGGGTCACCCTGCTGATCCGAGCCGCGCGCGCCGCGACCGCCTCCAGCTGCCGCAGGTCCGCGAGGATGGCCGACACCCGCGGCGTGAACTGGGGGTCATCGATCGGTGGCAGTGCGTCCGCGGCCGAGGCCAGCGTGTGCACGGCGGTCACGACGGCCTGGGCGACGAGCGGGATCTCGTCGCTCGTGGTGGCGACCGCGGCGGTGGTCTGTGCGGCTTCCTCGTCAGGTACCGGAGTCTGTCCGTCGCGGAGCCGGGCGATGGTCCCCGGCGGCCACCGCAGGACCTCCTCGAGCTTTGCCCGGGTTCGCTCCCGCGGCCAGCTCCGGCCTTTCTCGAAGGCGATCAGCGCGCCGGCGTTGATGATGCCGTCGGCAGCCAGGCTGCGCTGACTGATGTCGAGCTCACGCCGTCGTGCGGCGGCGGCGGCACCGGCCCGGACCATTCCTGGATCGACCGCTCCCGTTGCCTCGTCGATCGACTCCGCATTGGTCATTGGACGGCGTATTCCTCGCTGGGGTGGGCGGCGGCTCCGACGTCGCAATACTAGACGTCACCGTAGCGGGCGCTACGACTCGGGTCGGGTACTGCGTCTCACAGCCGTTTCAAAGCTACACCTCGGTGCCGTCGCGGCCAAGCGAATCGCTACGGTTGCGCGCCTGATTGTGTCGCGTGGCTGGTCGAGCGGGGGAGCAAACCACCAGTTCAAACGCTTTTCATGGATGAGCCGTAGCGGGTAGTTGCAACGCTTCGGTATTGCGCTCCGCTTAACTGTTGCATCGCTACGGTTGTTGCTATACATTTCTCCTCATGCGGTGCAGAACCGCCGAGCAGCAGAGGAGCCGAACCCCATGAGCAACGTGACCTTCCTGGAGATCCCGGTCGGAGCCTGCACCCGCGATCCCGAGCGGTGGACCACCACGGCCGACGAGGATGCCAAGGCGATCTGCCGCGGGTGCCCCCGCCGGTGGATGTGCGCCCGCGACGCCGTCGAACTGCCCAAGGCCGAGGGACTGTGGGCCGGCATCGTCATCCCGGAGGCCGGCCGCGGCCGCACCTTCGCGCTGCGCCAGCTTCGTTCGCTGGCCGAGCGCAATGGATACCCGGTGCGAGCGGTCCGCCGGTACTACCCCGAGTCGGCGTAACCGCCCGGCCATCTGCCCTCCTGCCGCCGCGTCGAGGGGACGGCGGCGGGAGGGCAGAATGCTGTCCACGGAATAGCGCGGGGACAGCCGCGGTTACATCATCCGACGGTGCCGGGCATGCCCCGGGCTCCACCCCTCAAGTCGCTACGAGCGACCACTCGCCGAGAGGCGCCATGGCGGCATCGTCCCAGCTTCGACCTATGGCCGGTCCTCGAGACCGGCCATAGTCGTCAGCAGCGCCGCGATGAAGGCGTCGACCTCGTCTTCGTCGTAGCCGCGACGACCCAACGGCGCCTTCGGGAATCGAATGCCCCGCACGTCGTCGGCCGTGAGATGGCCCCGGCCGTCGAGGCGCCGGGCCACCAGCGCCAGCAGGTCGTTGACCGACTTCGGGTCATACCCCCGGCGGTGCCACGCACACTTCCCGAAGGTGGCACCGCGGACCTGGTCGGCGGTCAGCGCCCCGGCGGCTCGGCTCATGCCGGAATGGTAGGCCCACACACGCCGCGGAAGTTATCCACAGGGCGCTCGTCCGAGCCGTCGTCATCGTCGGACCCGGGACCTAGCGTGCGAGGCATGACCAACTGGATCAACACCGTCAGCCGCGACCACGTCGAACGTGCCGTCCGCGGCCGCTTCACCCAGGCCAACCACGGCAAGCCGCACGCCCTGCGCAGAATGGCCCGCGGCGACTGGATCGTCTTCTACTCACCACGCACCGCCCACCCCGACGGCGAACCGCTGCAGGCGTTCACGGCGATCGGGCAGGTGGTCGACGACGAGCCCTACCAGGCCGAGCTGCCAGGCGATCAGCAGCCGTGGCGCCGCAACGTCGACTTCCTCGAGTGCACCGAGACGCCGATCCGCCCACTCATCGAGCACCTCGAGTTCATCGAGAACAAGCAGCGATGGGGCTACAAGTTCCGGTTCGGCGTCTTCGCGATCGGCGACCACGACCTCGACGTCATCCGCGCCGCGGTGGCAGGTGTCGCCGCGCCGTAGATTGGCACGGTGAGCAACACCGACCCGGCGCCCGCCGAGGTCGTCTGCGCCGCTCCGCCGTTCGCCGGTGTGCTGCACCCCCGGGACGTGCCACTCGGCGGGCCGCGCGCGATGCGCGTCCGCCGCACGCTGCCGCAGCGCGACCGGTCACTCATCGGCGCCTGGTGCTTCGCCGACCACTACGGGCCGCACGACGTGTCCGGCGGACCCGGTATGGACGTGCCGCCGCACCCGCACACCGGACTGCAGACGGTCAGCTGGCTCTTCAGCGGCGAGGTCGAGCACCGGGACAGTGCGGGAGTGCACGCCATGGTCCGTCCCGGCGAGCTCAACCTGATGACCGCGGGCGCAGGCATCTGCCACTCCGAGGTGTCCACCCCCGCGACCACCGTCCTGCACGGCGTCCAGCTCTGGGTCGCCCTTCCCGAACCCGACCGCGACACCGGCCGCGACTTCGCCCATCACGTTCCGCGGCCCCGCACCACCGGCGGGGTCACCCTGCGCGTCTTCCTCGGCGAGGCCGAGGGCGCACGCTCGCCGGTGGCGACTTTCACACCACTGCTCGGCGCCCAACTCGACCTGGAACCGGGGGCGGTGGTGGTCCTCGAGGTGGACTCCGGATTCGAGCACGGCGTTCTGCTCGACCGGGGCGACGTGGAGGCGGCGGGAGTCCGGCTCGACGCCGCCGAGATGGTGTTCCAACCTGCCGGCCGGCACGAGCTGAGCATCGTCAACCGTGGCGACGGGCCCGCACGCATGATCCTGCTCGGCGGTCCGCCCTTCGGCGAGGAGCTGCTGATGTGGTGGAACTTCGTCGGCCGCAGCCATGCCGACATCACCGCCTACCGGCAGGCGTGGGAAGCCGGATCCGATCGGTTCGGCACGGTGCACGGCTACCGCGGCCGGGTACCCCGGCTACCGGCCCCGCCGATGCCCAACGGCACGCTGCGGCCACGGCGCAACCCCAGATGACGACCGGGACGAAGACGACGACCAGGAGACACCATGACCACTGACAAGACCGGGGCACCCACCACCGTCACCGCCGAGGACACCAGGTTCACCATCGCGGTGGAGGGCCGCACCGTCGGGCTCGCGGAGTACGCCGACCGCGACAAGCAGCGGGTGTTCACCCACACCGAGGTGGACGGCGAGTTCGAAGGACGGGGTCTGGCGACGATCCTGGTCGCCGAGGCGTTGCAGCAGACGCGCGACGCCGGCCTGCGGATCGTCCCGGTCTGCAAGCTCGTCGCGAACTACGTCGAGAAGCACGACGAGTTCTCCGACGTGGTCGATCCGGTCGACAGGGACATCAAACGCTGGCTGTCCAGCCGGTGAGCGGGGCCCGCTAGGGTCGGCGCGGTGACAGCACAGAGCCGCGCCGGGTCCGCCTACTTCCAGCGCGACGGCGACGCGTTCGTTCCCACCTCGTCCGCCCGCGGTCCCTGGGGCGAGTCGGTGAGCGGGAACTTCGTCGGAGGCCTGCTCGGGCATCTCGTCGACGCCGAGCCGGCCGCGGACGACGACATGCACCCTGCGCGTCTCACCGTGGATCTGTTGCGACCGGTCGCGATGGCGCCGGTGCGCGGGCGCACCCGGCTGGTCCGGCGGGGACGGCGGCTGCACCTCATCGACGCCGAACTGCTGCAGGACGACACCGTGGTGGCGCGGGCGAGCGCACTGCTGCTGCGCCGCGGTCCTCAGCCCGACGACGACGCATGGACGCTGCCGATCACGATGCCGCCGATCCCGCCGGATCCCGCCGACGTCGACGGCCGCACCGTGCTGCTGTGGGTTTTCGGTGCCGGAGCCGAGCACAGCGGGCCCAGTACCGATCTGAGTGGCTGGCAGCACGGCGGGCCGAAGTCGGTGTGGGTGCGCGACATCACCCCGCTGGTCGACGGCGTCGAGCTGACACCCTTCACCCGCGCCGCGATCGCCGGCGACTACGCCAGCTCGCTGACCAGTTTCGGCAGTACGGGGCTGCCGTTCATCAACGCCGACTACTCGGTCTCGCTCAACCGGTTGCCGGACGGCCCGCACATCGGCCTCAGCGCGCTGACCCATCACAGTCACGACGGCGTCGCCACGGGCGTGGCCGCCATGTTCGACCGTCTCGGCCCGATCGGCAGCGCCACCACGACCGCGCTGGCGAATCCGGGATTCGCGCCGCCGGCCCGCTAGCGCGGCTTCAGGCCGAGCCCAGATACTGTGCGGTGCTGCCACCCAGCGGGATCTCGGGCATGCCGAGCTTGCGGTGGTCCCAGCTGCGCGTGCGCTCCGGCACCACGCGTACGGCGATGCGGTTGTTCATCATCTGGTCGACGAACGGTCTCATGTCGTCGCTGTACGGCCCCGTGTAGCGCTCCCACACGCTGATGCCCACGCGCAGAAGCAGTTCCGGGTCGTCGTCGACGATCTCCGCGCGCCCGTCGATCGACACTCCGCGCAGGGTGTTGTAGGTGTCGCCGTCTTCGATCATCACCGTGATGGTCGGATCGCGACGCAGGTTGACCGCCTTCTGCGACTTGGCCTTGGTCTCGAACCAGATCTCGCCGTCGAGCACCGCGTACCACATGGCGACCAGATGTGGCCTCCCGCTGGGGAGCACCGTCGCCATGGTGGCGGTGCGGCTGCGGTCGATGAACTCGGAGATCTCGGCGTCGGACATCACGATCTTGCCGCGCTCGTTCTTGCCCATCGGTAATGCCTATCAGGCGTCGGCGCGCGCGATGGTCACCGGGATGCCGTTGAGCGCACCGTTGCCCGACGGTTCGTCGAGGAAGGTCGGCGGCGACAGCACGTTGGTGTTGACGCCGGGCGAACCGTTGGCCACCGACAGCCTCGTGCCGGGCCTGCCGTGGCCCCACCCGTGCGGCATCGACACCACCCCGGGCTTGATCGCGTCGGTGACCTCCACGGGCACCTCGATGCTGCCGCCGGCCGAGGTGACGGCGACGCGGTCACCGGTGCTCAGCCCGCGCCGCGCGGCGTCCTCCAAGTGCATCAGCAGCGTGCAGCGGTCCCTGCCCTTCATCAGCGACGGCACGTTGTGCAGCCACGAGTTGTTCGATCTCAGGTGCCTGCGGCTGACGAGCACCAGATCGTCGGGCGCCCGCTCGACCCGGGCGGCCAGCCGGGGCAGGTCGTCGAGCAGGTACTGCGGGGCGAGGCGGATCTTGGAGTCGGGCGTGCCGAGGATGGCGGGCACCTGCGGCACCATCGGACCGAAGTTGACGCCGTTCGGGGTGGCCTTGAGCCGCTCGAGGGTCAGGCCGTCCGGATCCTCCCCGTAGCGGTCGCCGAACGGACCGGTGCGCAGTGTGAGGTCGAGGATGCGCTCCGGCCCGCCGTGGTCGTAGTGGCGGCGGATCTCGGCGCCGTCGAGACCCTGGGTGAATGCCAGGTAGTCGAAGAACCCGTCGTCGATGGCGGCCACGTCGACGTCCTCGGCGGGGGTGCCGGTGCACAGTCCGGTCAACCGGATCAGGATCTCCCACTCGTGCGGCCGGTCGGGGTCCTCGGGCGCGAACACCGGCGACGAGTAGTTGGCGACGCTGTTGATCGCGAAGTTGAGGATGAGGTCGTCGTGGTGCGGCTGCTCCAACGGCGACAGGCCGGGCAGGATGACGTCGGCGTGCCGGGTGGTCTCGTTGATCCACAGGTCGACGGCGATCATCGCGTCCAGCGTGGGCAGCACCTCGTCGAGGTGGTGCCCGCCCGGGGTCGACAGCACGGGATTGCCCGCGACGGTGATCAGCGCCTTGATCTGGCCGTCGCCCGGCGTGGCGATCTCCTCGGCCATGCAGGACACCGGCACCTGACCGAGCACCTCCTTGGCGCCGCGGACGCGGGTGCGGTAGCGGCCGAACTCGGGCAGCCCGCCCTCCAATCCCGGTTGCGGCTGAACGGTCAGCGACCAGGCAGCGGCGCGCGGGAACATCGCGCCGCCCGGCACGTCGAAGTGTCCGGTGAGGATGTTGACGACGTCGACGAGCCAGCTGGCCAGGCTGCCGAACTCCTGGTTGCACAACCCGATCCGGCCGTACACGACCGCGCGCTCGGTGGTCGCGAGCTCACGGGCGAGTGCCCTGATGCGCTCGGCGGCGATGCCGGTCGGGCCGGCCACCCGTTCGGGCGACCAGTCGGCGGCGGCGTCACGCAAGCGGTCGACACCGTCCACGTGATCCTGCATCGCCCCGAGTGAGACGAGGTCCTCGGCGAACAGGGTGTGCACGACGGCCAGCAGCAGCGCGGCGTCGGTGCCCGGCGTGATGGGCAGCCATTCGTCGGCATGGGCGGCCGTCGCGGTGCGGACGGGGTCGACCACCAGGACGCGGCCGATGTCGCCGATGATGCCCATGACGTCGGGTGCGGCCAGCAGCGATCCCTGCGACGCCGCCGGGTTGGCGCCCATCACCACCAGCAGGTCCGTGCGCTCGATGTCGGGCACCGGGAAGCTCCACCAGCCGCCGTACATCAGGTGCGACGACAGGTTCTTCGGCCACTGGTCGACGGTGCCCGGCGAGTAGGTGACCGGCATCCCCGACATTCCCAGCAGCACACCGGTGTAGCGCGCCAGCGAGAAGGAGTGGGCGAGCGGATTGCCGGTGTAGGCGGTGACCGCGCCGATGCCGTACTGCTCGATGACCGGCGCGAGCAGTTCGGTGCAGCGCCGGAACGCGGCGTCCCAGGACACCTCCCGCCACTGCCCGTCCACCTTGATCATCGGCGCCCGGATGCGGTCGGGGTCGTCGTGGACCGCGCCGAGCGTGGCGCCCTTGGGGCAGAGGTGTCCGTGGCTCCAGGTGTCGTCGCGGTTGCCCCGGATGCCCGCCACCTTCCCGTCGGTGACCTGGATCTCCAACCCGCACATGGCTTCACACAGCGGGCAGGTGTAGAGGTGGCGGCCGTCCTGCCCGATGCCGGCCAGTGGCACGCCCAGTTCGGTGGTCATCGGACCTCCTCGTCTTTGTTGTGACAGACTGTAACGACAAAGGGGATGGGTGGGAGGCCGAATCGTGGCAACGGCGAAGGCGGCTCCGCGGCGAAGGCACGGTTCCCGCCGCGATCCCGCCATCGACGCGGCGGTACTGGCGACGACGCGCGAATTGCTGACCGCGCGGGGCTACGCGGCGACGACGATCGACCTGATCGCCGCCACGGCGGGCGTGAGCCGCCCGGCGGTGTACCGACGCTGGAGTTCGAAGGCCCAGCTGGTGCACGAGGCGCTCTTCCCTGACCTGGGATTGGAGCAACCCGAGGACGACTTCGCCGCCGAGATCGTCCGGCTGTGTCGCGGAGCGATGCGGATGTACGGCGACGCCGCGGTGCGCGAGGCGATCCCCGGCCTGCTCAACGACCTTCGCGCGGACCGTCATTCGCGGCGGGTGCTCAGCGACCGGTTGGAGGCGGCGGCCCGCGGTGAGCTGGCCGCGCGGATCGACGAGGCGGCCAGGTCAGGAGTGGCCCGCGACGCCGTCGGCGCCGACATCATCATGGACGTGATCGCCGGTGGCGCCTGGTACGCGGTGTGCGTGCGGCGGGTCCGCGACGTCGACACCGCGGCGCGCGAACTCGCCGAACTCGTGCTGCGCGGCGTGCTCACTCCCGGTCACCGGTAGCACCGCGTTCGCTGGTTAGCCTGACCGATGCTGACTACTGTGGCCTGCGTGTGGGTGGGGTCGCGGTGTGTCAGGGGTGTCAAACGGTCGACGGTCGGCGGCCTGCGGGTCGGGCTCGCCGTGCTGGGCGCCGCAACGGTGCTGACCGCCTGCACCTCCGAGGTCACCGGTTCGCCGGTCACCGCGGCGGGCCCGCCGCCCGGCACCGTCGACATCGCCGGCCTCGACGTCGGCAACTACCCCACCAAGCCCGCACCGCTGGGCACCGCGGGCACCCCCGAAGTGGGGGCGATCGTCGAGGCCCAGCGGATGGCCAATTACGTGACGGGACCGTGGGAGGTGGACCCCGCATTGGTCGTGGGCTACATCAGGCAGCCCATGGTGCTCATCCCCCGGCAGGTCTCGGTACCCATCTTCAAGGAGATCGGCCGGGCCGCGGAGCGCCACCAGTTCGTCAACGGCTTCTTCGTCTCGCGCCGGTCGAAGGACGACACGACGTTCCTGCACAACGCTGTCCTGCGCTTCCCCGATCCCGGCGCCGCTGCCGCGGCGGTGGCCGACATCGCCAAAGCGGCGGGCGATGTCCAGCTGCCGATGCAGGCGGGCCCGCCGGTGCCCGCGCCGATCCCGGGCCATCCCGACTCCGTCGCGTCCAGCAGTACCCACACCAACGGTCCGAGGACCTGGGCCACCGTGCGGTCCGCGACCCCCCGCGGGCCCTATGTGCTGGTGCAACAGGTGCAGTCGGCGGGCGGGGTGGAGGCGACAACGGCGCTGGTCGCCAGGACACTCGACCTGCAGGGCCCCCTGATCGACAAGTTCAGGGCGACGGCTTTGGCAGAATTCGCCGACCTGCAGATCGATCCGACCGGCCTGCTGGCCAAGACGTTGCCGATCGCGCCCAAGGACGCCACCCTCATCCAGCGGACCGTGTACGAGCGACGAGGGGCACTGCACCTGCAATCCGACCCCGTGCTGTCCGCGGCGACATTCGATCGCGCTGGCATGGATCTGCTGGCGTATGCGAAGACCAACCTGTACCAGGGCCGCGACGAGGCCGGTGCGCAGCTGATGGCCGACGCGTTCGTCGACGAATTGGCGGCCACCAGCACACCCGCGGACGGGGTGCCGAACCTGCCCGACAGTCGCTGCCTCGCCCTCCAGCAAGGCGGCCACTTCTGCTACGCCGTCGCCGACCGCTACCTGATCGAGGTCAACGCAATGCAGCTCGCCGACGCCCATCAACGCGTTTCGGCTCAATACGCCATGCTGATGGCCGGATGAAGATCGCCACCCCGACAACCATGCTGGTCAGGGCCCTGCCGTTCTGGCTGACCGCAGCGATGCTGGTGACCGCCTGCGCGCCGACGGTCACGGGTCAGGCCCTCAGGGACCCCGACGCGCCACCTGCGGTCACGCTGGACACCGGCAACTACCCCACCGCCCCGCGGCCTGCACTGGGCGTCGCCGGCCCGAACGGCGCCGCCATCGAGGCCCATCGGATGGCCGACGCCGTCGTGGGCCCGTGGGAGGTCGATCCTTCGCTGCTCGAGATCAACGCGAACACCAGGGTTTGGAAAGAACCCCGGGCGCTGGTGACGTCGATCCCCGAGCCGGTGCCGACCATCGCCGCGAACAATCACTTCCTCACCGGGTTCAGCACCTCCCGCTCGTCCGACGCGCCCGGCGCCACCCTGGCCGCGCTGGAGATCGCGGTGATGCGTTTCCCCACGGTCGAGGACGCCGCAGCAGCCGCGGCGACGATGCCTGCGCAGACCGCGGCGCGATCGCAGCCCGTTCCGCTGGACGGCCACCCCGACGCCACGGCCGCGTCGACCGAAGTGCCCGGTGGCGTTGGCATGTTCAGCTACACCCCGCGCGGCGTCTTCGTCATCTACACCTGGGCGAGGGCGCGCGACAGCAACACCGACGTGGCCGCCCGGGCGACTGCACGAGCACTCGACCTGCAGAAGCCGCGCCTGGACGCGTTCGTCCCCACCCCGCCCGACGAGTTCTCGAAGCTTCCGGTCGACCCCGACGGCGTACTCGCCCTGGCCGTCCCCGTTGCGCCCGGCGACCTCACGGTGGTGCACGGCTCGTGGAATCCCCGTGGCGCGCTGCACTATTCGACCAACCCCATCGTCTCGGGCGCACTGTTCGACAAGGCGCACGTCACGACCGTGGCCAACGCACTGGACACCCTGTACCGGACCGAACAGCCCGCGGACAGCACGACTCTGCTCGACGGGCTGCTCGACGAGGCCTCGCGCGAACCCAACCCCCGACGCACCGACATCGCACCTGTTCCCGGTGTGCCTGCCGCGCGCTGCGTCGACAACGGCGAGGTTCCTCCCGACGCACCGAAAACCGGTTCACCGCGCTTCGAGTGCCGCTTCAGCGTCGACCGCTATGTGGCGTCGCTGTCGTCGCAGCAGCTCGAGGATCTCCACCAGCGCACCGCCGCCCAGTATCTGATGTTGACCGCGACGTGACCCGGATGAGAACAGGGCAGCCATGCCGTTGAGTGAAGGGACCGTCCTCGGCGGTTACACCATCGAGTCGGTGCTGGGCGCCGGCGGGATGGGCACCGTCTACCGGGCGAAGCACCCGAGCCTGCCCCGGAGCGACGCCGTCAAGGTGCTCAGTGCCGAGATGTCACAGGACCAGATGTTCCGCGCCCGCTTCCTGCGGGAGGCCGACATGGCCGCGACGCTCGACCATCCCAACATCGTCACCGTGTACAACCGCGGCGAGACCGACGGCCAGCTCTGGATCGCCATGCAGTACGTGGCGGGCAGCGACGCCGACCGGGAGACCACGCAGGGTCGCATGACACCCGGACGGGCGGTGTACGTCGTCGGCGAGGTCGCCAAAGCGCTCGACTACGCACACCGGCGGCAGATCCTGCATCGCGACGTCAAACCCGCCAATTTCCTGATCAGCGCCAACGACGACGGTGAGGAGCGGGTCTTCCTCGCCGACTTCGGCATCGCCCGCGCCGTCGACGAGGCCGTCGGGCTCACCCAGACCGGCACCGTGATGGCCAGCGTCGCCTATGCCGCACCGGAGGCCCTCGAGGGCACCCACATCGATCACCGCACCGACATCTACGCCCTCGGCTGCGCTCTCTACCGGCTGCTCACCGGGGCCACCCCGTTCTCGAAATCCGGTGGCCTCTCCGCGGTCGCCACCGCACACCTGATCTCACCGCCGCCCCGCGTCACCGATCGGATCCCGGCGCTGCCAGGGGCTTTCAACGACGTCATCGCGAAGGCGATGGCCAAGGACCCAAACCAGCGCTACCAGTCGGCCCGCGAGCTGGCCCAGGCGGCGTCCGCCGCGCTGGCGGGCGGGCCCGCACCGGGTGGCAGCACACAGCAGTGGGCCACCGCGCCCCCGCCGCACCTACCCGGCCCGCCGCCGCGGTCGCCGAACGACCCGATCACCTACCCCAGCGGCTGGCACCCCGCCAACGATCCGGTCACCGGATCGCGGCCACCCCTGCCGCAGCAGCACTTCGGTCCTCCGCCGGTGGCCCCGCCGAGCCAGCCGGCCGCACCGCCCCGGCGCGGCCGCAGGAAACTGGTCGTCGGCGCTGCGATCGCCGCGACGGTGATCCTGGTCGCCGCGATCGCGGGGTTCGTCCTCGCCGGCGGGCCCGACGTGCCGCCCTATGAGGCACAGAGTTTCGCCCACGCGTTCGGCGAGACCGATCTCACCGCCGCGCCCGCCGCCGTCGCCGCGGTCGGCGCGGGCGATGCCGATGCCGTGCTCTCGCTGGGCGTGACACCGGTGGTGGCCTTCGCCCCCAACGCGCAGCTCCCCAGCTGGGAGCAGGACAAGGTCGGCCAGTCGACCGATGTGCTCGGCTTCATCGACACCGCCGCGGTGGCGGCCGCCAAGCCCGACGTGATCATCGCGACGAGCGGAGTCGACGAGAATACCTACGAGCGGCTCTCGGCCATCGCGCCGACGATCACCCAACCCGAAGCCACCGACTCCCAGAAGTGGACGTGGCAGGAACAGCTCAAGTGGGTCGGCCGGATCCTGGGCAGGCAGGGCCGCGCCGACGAACTGCTCGGCGAGGTCCGCGACCAGCGGGCCGACCTGGAGAGCCAGAACTCGCAGCTCGTCGGGAAGTCGGTGGAAGCGCTCACCCTGTCCGATGACGGCGTGGCTCAGATCCTCATTCCGTCCAACACCGCGGACTACCTCGAGAGCCTGGGACTGCGCTACAACGCCGAACTGCGCCGCGGCCCGGGCGACACCACCACGGCCCGCTCGGTCACCGATCTCAGCAAGCTCTACCAGATCAAGAGCGAGGTGCTGGTGGTGATCCGGACCGACAGCGCGGCGGGCGGCGGCGGCTACGACGGCCTCCCGAACGAGGTGAAGGCGTTCACCGGTGACCTGATCATCGTCGACGACAAGAACACCGTGGCCGCGCTGGCGCAGCCGGGCGGTTACCTGGCGACCCAGTACCTCGATTCGAGGCTGGTGCCTGCGATGGCGCAGCGGATCAAGTAGCGCTCCCGCCGCGCCGGATGGGCGTGCGGCACCGCTCGGTCACGCCGTGATCTTGTCCGCGATCGCCTGCGCCACCGCGGCACCGGCCAGGGGATCTTCCGGTTTGCAGGCACGCACGTCGACGGCGACGTTGCGCCGGACGGTCAGCGCCCGTTCGCACTTCAGCGGCGGGCCGCTTTCACGTTGACGCTCAACGGAGATCGTCAGCATCTCGCCGGTGACGGCGGAGGGACCGAGGACGACGGGTTCGATGTCGTCCGCGCCGCCACCCCAGTTCACGGTCATCGGCTTCGACTGGCATTCGGCCCACTGGTCGGCCTGTCGCTTGAAGAAGGCCTTGGCGCTCCCCTCGTCGGGGAATGCCGCCAGCCCCTGGATCACCTGGTGGAAGGCCTTGGGTTCCTCGCTGACCACCTGGCCCGCCACACCGGTGGTCGGGAACGCGATGTACGTCGCCTTGTTCAGGGTGGCCCAGGCGCTGAGGCAGTTCGGTGGCGTCGGCGGATCCACCGTGCCGCCGGACGCCAGCACCGCTGTCACCCCGGTGGGCACCAGCCCGGACGTCTGCAGGAGGGTGTCGAGGTCGGCCGCCGACATCAGGTACGTGCGAAGCGCCGCCGGGTCGACGTTGCCCGCGGGCGCCGGACTCGTCGACGAGGGTTTCGGCGTGCCACTCGGCGGGGTGCTCGATTTCGGCGGTGGCGGCCAGGTGTTGGTGCGGGGCGGACCCGACGCGGTGTCGTCACCCCGCCCGACGGTGAACTCGTACGCCGCGAACGCACCGCCCGCGACGAGGATGCCTGCCAGGAATGCCGCGCCGATCGCCAGTCCGCGCCGCCGGCCCTTCTTCTCGGGCTTCGGCGCGACGGTGATGGACTGCGGCGACGACCCCGGCGGGTACCACCCGGGCGGCTGCTGGAACTGTGGCTGCGGCGCGGGCGGAAACGGCTGGTGACCCTGGGCGGCGCCGTACGGCGCCGGCGGCGGCGTGCCGGGAGGCCGCTGACGGGCGGGCCAGTCGGCGGTGTAGTCCTCACCCTCGTGGCCGCCCGCTCGGCGCGGATCGTGCGTGTTCATCAGCTCACCCTTCCGGTGGTTTCGGACCAGCCGCCCATCTCTTTGCTGCTGCCCGTGAACGTGGCCCCGAGTATGCCAGACCGCATCGGTTAGCGCTTCGGTTTCTCGATCGGATTATTGACGGAACTGTAGCATCCGCGGATCACCGCGCCGCTCCGCAAACGGAGCGGGCCTCGCTCAGCCATTCCAGGAAACCGGCTTGAACTGCTGCTATCCGTCCTGAAGGGCTCATTGTCAGCGACTCTCCGCGCGGACGGATTTGCACCGCCGTAGGCCGAAACCGGAGCAGGTGCTTCATATTCGCGATACCGGTGCTACAGTTACGACGGCGCCGGACGAGGCGCCGAGAAGATTGCGGAACACGCTGACGAAGGGGGTGGCAGAGCGATGACCGACGGTCCTGGTGCACCCGGCGTTCCCGCCCTGCGGATCCACTGCGGCCTCGACGCAGGCACCTGCACGGTGCGCCCCGATGACGGCCCCGTGACCATCGGCCGGATCCCGCCGGCCCGCATCCTGGTCAACGACCCGCGCATCTCCAGCAGGCACGCCCGCATCGACGCCCTCTCAGGCCACTGGGTGCTGACCGACCTCGGCAGCACCAACGGCACGTATGTCGACGGGCACCGCATCGGCATCACCGCCATCACCGACGGCATGACCGTGCACCTGGGCAACGCCGACGGCATCCCGGTGTCCTTCACCTCGATCGCCGAGCCGGAGGCCGACGACGCCGATCCAGGCGACGATTCGGAGGACGAC
Source organism: Mycobacterium sp. NPDC050551 (assembly GCF_040674075.1). Lineage (NCBI taxonomy): Bacteria > Bacillati > Actinomycetota > Actinomycetes > Mycobacteriales > Mycobacteriaceae > Mycobacterium > Mycobacterium sp. NPDC050551. The sequence continues at coordinate 605,451 of NZ_JBFARC010000003.1, forward strand.
CCGGTGGACGCGGTCGACGAGCGTCTCCTGCGTGCCGGTCAGGCCGTCGCCGAGCGGCGCCGCGAACTCGGGCTGTCCCAACGGGACCTGCTCGCCCTCGGGGTGGCGAAGAGCCAGGGGACGCTGGTCAACTTCGAGAACGGCCGCACGTGGCCGCGCAGGAGCAGCCGCGCCCGCCTCGAAGAGGTGCTGAAGTGGCCGCCCGGCACCATCGCCGCGATCGTGGCGGGCGAGTCCGGGCCCCCGGCGCCCGGCACTGAACCCGCCGACGACAACACCGAGGTGCTGTCGAACACCGTCGAGATGCAGCTGGTGGTCGACGCCGCGGAGATCGGGCTGCACGGGATCAACGCGCGCATCCTCACTCTTCCCGGCCTCGACGACCCCGGGTATGTCGATCAGGTGGGCGATCTGCTGAAGGAACTGCGCAGGCTGGAGTCGATGATCAGCCGGGCCACCCTGGCGGCCAACGCGGGCGCCGACCTGGCGGTGCTGCTGAGCGAAGTCCGGCGCGCCTACAGCGATCTGATGGGCCGCGCCGCCAAGGCGCCCGGCGCGGCGCTCGGGCCGCGCCTCTACACCGCGCGCCACCGCAGCGAATTGCGCGTCGACGAAATAGCCTCTGCCGCAGGCGTCGACGCGCGCGTCGTCACCGCCGCCGAAGCCGATCAGGCCGTCGACGCCGCGTCCGCTGAGGCACTGGAATCGGTGATCGCCACCCTCACCCGGCACTGGAGCGCCTGACATGACTTCTCACCGCAAGAGGTCCGCCGCCGCCCTGGGCGTCCTCGCTCTCTGCACCGCGGCGCTGCTCACCGGCTGCGGCAACGACACCACCGTCAAGGGCACGCCGGTGTCGGGTCTCTTCGACCCCTTTTCCGTCGGCGGCCTGCCGGTGACCGACGGCCCCAGCGACGTCCGCGACGACGCCCCGCCGCCGGTCGGCGAGGTGCGCAACACCGACGGCGGCCAGATCGACCAGTTGATGTTGCTGACCACCAACGACGTCGCGAACTTCTGGCAGCAGAACTACGGGACACTGCCGGGCGCCTTCCGCCCTGTCCAGAACTTCCTGTCCTACGACTCCCAGGACCCGCAGTCGCCGGAGGTATGCGGGGCCCGCACGTACAAGCGTCCCAACGCGTTCTACTGTCACCGCGAGCGCCTGATCGCCTGGGACCGCGGCCTTCTCGTCCCTCTCGGGGTCGAGTACTTCGGCAAGACGTCCGCGGCCGGGCTGATGGCCCACGAGTACGGGCACGCCGTCCAGCGGATGGCCGGGCTGGTCAACCCGCGCACCCCGACCATCGTCTTCGAGCAGCAGGCCGACTGCTTCGCCGGGGCCTACATGCGGTGGGTCGCCGAGGAGGAATCCCCGCGGTTCACCCTGAGCACCGGCGACGGCCTGAACAAGATCCTCGCCGCCGTCATCGCCAGCCGGGACCCCGTGCTCACCCCCGCCGACGCCGAGATGATCGAGGAGGGTCACGGCACCGCCCTGGATCGGGTCACCGCCGCGCAGATCGGCTTCGTCTCCGGCGTCTCCGCCTGCGCCGCCATCGATCTGGACGAGATCTACCAGCGCCGCGGCGACATCCCGATGGTGCTGCAGGCCGACGAGGAGACCGGTTCGGTGGACAGCGGTCAGCTGCCCATCGGCCAGGAGTCCATCTCCTCCCTGGTGGAAGTCCTCAATGTCGTCTACAAGCCCGAGCAGCAGCCGGCCCTGTCGTTCGACACCTCGGCCGTGTGCCCCGACGCCAAGGCCGCCGCACCGGTGACGTACTGCCCGGGGACCAACACCATCACCGCAGACCTGCCGATGCTCGAAGAGATGGGCAAGGCCGCCAACGAGGACGACGACGGCGTGCTGCTGCAGGGCGACAACACCGCACTGTCGGCCGTGACGTCGCGCTACATGGTGGCCCTGCAGCATCAACGCGGCCTGGCCCTCGACACCGCGACCGCAGCGATGCGCACCGCATGCCTCACCGGCGCCGCCGACCGCGAGCTGGTCGAGCCGATCACGCTGCCGTCCGGTGGCAACTTCCAGCTGACCGCGGGCGACGTCGACGAAAGCGTGTCGGGACTGCTCACCAACGGCATCGGCGCCAGCGACGTCAACGGCTACGCGGTGCCCGCCGGCTTCACCCGCATCCTGGCCTACCGCGCCGGCCTGCAGACGAACGCCGACCGCTGCTTCGACCAGTTCGCGGACGAGTAACCGATGACGCCGCCAGTGACGCCCGATCTCCGGAGGTACGCGTGACCGACAGAGCCTTGGCAGCTCCACCGCTGACGGTGTGGCTGGGATCGGCGATGTACACGTTCCCGGCCGGTCGCGAGGTCACCGTCGGCCGCGGTGACCAGTGCGACATCCGTGTCGACGTGCCCGAGCGGCAGGCGATCTCACGGGTGCACGCGGTGCTGCGCCACGACGGTCAGCAGTGGGTGGCCGTCGACAACAAGAGCCGCAACGGCATCTACAGCGGCGGCGCACGCCAAGCGAGGGTGTTCATCGACGACGACGTCGACGTGACGCTCGGCGCCCCCGACGGCCCCCGGCTGACCTTCCGCACCGGCAGCCAGCAGCTCAACGTGATCAGCAGTCCCGTCGCGCCGGGCCCCTGGCCGTCGAACCCGCCGCCGTCGCGGCCGTCGACCGGTGCCATCCCCGCACCACCCGCACACCGGCCGCCGCCCCAGCCACGTCCCGTACCGCGGCAGACGCCGCAACCCGGCCCGCCGCGGCCCGCCACACCTCCGCCGCCTCCGCCGCACCGCGGCGCAGCGCCGGTGACCGGCCCGAGGTCTGCGCCGCCCGTGGTGCCGCAACCCGCACCGGACGAGGATCTTCTCGGCAAGGTGACCGGTGCGGTCAAACGTGTGGTGCGGCCGACGGCCACCCCCGCACCGGCGGGCGCCCTGTCCGTCGGCCGGTCGGCGAGCAACACGATCGTGGTCGACGACGCCCTCGCTTCCCGCGTGCACGCCTACCTCGTCGCCGTGCCCAGCGGCATGGAACTGCGCGACAACCGGTCCAGCAACGGCACTTTCGTCAACGGCGAACGCGTCACCAGCATCGTCTTGCGACCCGGCGACACCGTCGCGATCGGCAACACCGACCTCACCTTCACCGGCACGACGCTGACGCCTAAGGCGGCCACCCCGCAGGCCGGCGGTCTGCAGGCCTACCAGCTGGGCCTGGTGGTCGACGACGACAAGTCGCTGTTGTCCAACGTCAGCTTCACTGCCGGGCCCGGCACCCTGACCGCGGTCATCGGACCCTCCGGCGCGGGGAAGTCGACCCTGATCAAGCTGCTCGGCGGCGCCACCCAGCCCACCACGGGTGTGGTGTCCTTCGACGGACACAACGTGCAGGCCGAGTACGCCTCGCTGCGGTCCCGGATCGGGATGGTGCCTCAGGACGACGTGGTGCACCGCCAGCTCACCGTCACCAAAGCGCTCAACTACGCTGCGCAACTGCGTCTTCCGCCGGACACCAGCAGCGCCGACCGCAAGGCCGTCGTCGCGCGCGTGCTCGCCGAACTCGAACTCACCGAACACGCCGACAAGCGGGTCGACAAGCTGTCCGGCGGGCAGCGCAAACGCGTCTCCGTCGCGATGGAACTCCTCACCGGCCCGTCGCTGCTCATCCTCGACGAGCCGACCTCCGGGCTCGACCCGGCGCTCGACCGCCAGGTGATGTCGATGCTGCGCCGGCTGGCCGACGCCGGCCGCGTCGTGGTCGTCGTCACCCACTCACTGACCTACCTGAGCATGTGCGACCAGGTGCTGCTGCTGGCACCCGGCGGCAAGACCGCGTTCGCGGGCCCGCCGGCGCAGATCGCCGCCGCCATGGGCACCAACGACTGGGCCGACATCTTCGCCTGGGTGTCGACCAATCCCGATGCCGCCCACCAGGCCTACCTCGGCCGCAACCCGTCCGCGGCGAAACCGCCGAAGCCCTCCCCGGCCGCCGGGCCACTGGGGCAACCGGCGCGGACCAGCTCGGTCAAACAGATGCTGACGGTCCTGCGCAGGCAGGGCCGGCTGCTGGTCGCCGACCGCGGCTACTTCCTCTTCCTGGCGGTGCTGCCGTTCATCCTCGGGGCGCTGTCGCTGGTGGTGCCCGGCGACGTCGGGCTCGGCGAGGCGGACCCGCGCGGCTCGTCGCCCAACGAGCCGACGCAGGTGCTGATCCTGCTGAACATCTCGGCGGTGTTCATGGGAACCGCACTGACACTGCGCGACCTCGTCGGTGAGCGCCCCATCTTCCGCCGCGAACAGGCCGTCGGGCTGTCCGCCGGGGCCTACCTGGTGGCCAAGGTCGTCGTCTACAGCATCGCGGCGGCCGCGCAGGTCGCGATCCTGACCGCCATCGTGGTCGCGGGCAAGGGCGGACCCACCCAGGGCGCGCTGGCGCTGGGCGATGCCACCGCGGAACTGTATGTCGCGCTGGCGATCACGGCCATCGTCTCGGCGCTGCTGGGATTGTTGCTGTCGTCGATCGCCAAGTCCAGCGAGCAGATCCTGCCGATGCTCGTCGCCGCGATCATGCTGTCCATCGTCTTCTCCGGCGGGCTGATACCGGTGACCGCGCGGGTCGGCCTCGACCAGGTGTCGTGGTTTCTGCCCGCCCGCTGGGGATTCGCCGCCTCGGCGGCGACGGTGGACCTGCTGAAGATCGCCCCGCTGGTCACCGTCGACGACCCGCTGTGGCGCCACGAGCCGACGTGGTGGCTGTTCGACATCGGAATGCTGATCTTGCTGGGGATCGCATTCACCCTCGCGGTGCGCTGGCGGCTGCGGCTGCCGAGTCTCGGCGCGTCCGCGGCGGATACCGACTCCCGCAAGGGCGTGCCCGGCTGGCTGGTCGCGGTCTTCGCGCTGCTGGCCGCCGCCGCGCTGGTCGCGGCGCTGTCGGTGGTGACCCGCGGCGGCGGCACCCGAGATCCCCAGGCAGCCCCCGACATTCCCGAGCAGGGCCCCGCACCCACCCAGGAGGCCATCGCTCCGGCGCAACTGCAGGGTCTGCTCCTCGACCCGGACGCCGTCGGCTCGGTGATGGCGGCGTTGGCCGGCGCCACCGCCCAACCGCTCTCCCAGTTCGGCACCGCCACGGTGACGCCGCCCGAATGCGCCGGCGCCGCCGACGCCGGGAACACCGCCAGCTACGCCACATCCGGGTTCACCGGTGTCGCCGGCCGGCGTCTCACCGACCCGGGCGAGCCCCGCGTCGCCGTCGACCAGTACGTGTCGAGCTACCCCGACGCGGACGCGGCGGCGATCTACCAGGACGAGCAGATCAACGCCTGGCAGGCCTGCACCGACACCACGGTCGGCGTCGGCACCCCGCCAGCCGCCGTCCGGCAGTTCATCGTCGGCCCGTCGAACAGCGATGACGGCCGGCTCACGGTCAGTCTCACTGAGGACGGAAACCGTTGCCAGCGTGCGCTGCTCACCGATTCGAACGTGGTGATCGACGTCCGGGCGTGCGGTCCGGACGTGGACCAGCAGGCCGGCGACATCGCCGCCCAGATCGCCGACAAGATCTCATGACCGGCTCATCCGAGTCCCGGAAGGAGGGCTGACCACGCCGACCAGGCGCTGCCCAGAGATCCGTGGGCCGCATACCGCAGGACAACCGATCGACCACCGCACCCCGGGTGCGGAGACCAGAAGGAGAAGTTCCATGAAATTCAGGTTCGCCATCGTGATCGCCGCGGCGATCGCTGCGATCCTCGCGCTCGCGGGTTGCCAGTCCGGCTCCGATTCCGGCAGCGGTGACGGCGGGAGCGGCCAGGACGCCGCCGCCCTGCTGCAGCAGTCCGCCGAGGCGATGCGCGGTCTGACCGGCGCGCACGTCGTGCTCACCGCCGAGGGACAGGTGCCCAACGTCAAGGTGACCACGCTGGAGGCCGACATCTCCAACAAGCCTGCACCGGTGGGGACCGGCACCGTCACCCTCGACATGGGCGACGCCCCCGGCACCGCGAAGATCATCTATGTCGACGGTCACCTCTACTCCGACATCGCCGAGCCCGGCACGTTCGTCGATTACGGCGACGGCAACTCGATCTACAACATCTCGGTGCTGCTGGACGCCAACAACGGCCTCGCCAACGCACTGACCAAGATCAAGGACCCGAAGTCCGACGGTAGCGAGGACATCGACGGCACGAAGACCACGAAGGTCAGCGGCACCGTGTCCACCAACGACGTCTCCGCACTGGTCGGGCTGCGCCGCGCACCGGAGAAGGAGAAGACGCTGCCGATCACCGTGTGGATCGCCGACGGGGACCCGCACTACGTGGTCCGCGCGCAGATCGCGCCGACCGACGACGCCAAGCTCACGATGACGTTCTCGGAGTTCGGCAAGCAGGTCACCGCCACCAAGCCCGCCGTCTAGCGGCCGCAACCATTCTCGGAAAGGAACACCAGACCATGAAGAAGACCACGACCCTGCTCGTCGCCGCCGTGGCTGCGGCCTCGTTCAGCACCGTCACCTCGGCGCCGGCCAACGCCGCGCTGTACTACGGCGCGATCGCCTACTCCGGCAACGGGGCCTCGGGCACCGCGTACAACTACTCGAGCCGCAGTGAAGCCGAGACGCTGGCCGAACTGGTCTGCGGCTACACCGACTGCGACACCCTGACCAGCTTCACCGGTTGCGGTGCGGTGGCGCGCAATTCGACACAGGCCTACGGCGGGTCCGGCCCGACGCTGGCCGCCGCGCAGCGCAAGGCGCTGGCCAGCCTGCGCTCCAGCAGCGGCCCGGGCTACATCGACGCCTGGGCCTGCAACAAGGGCAGCTGACGCGACGGCCGACCGGCCCGCTGATCCGCGCACCGCGCAGCGGCGGGCCGGTTGCTCCGACTCCGAAGGGATCACGTGTACCACGGAAACCGTCCGCCGTACCGGCCCCCGCTGTATCCGCAGCAGCCGGGCCACGGCTATCCGCCGGCGCCACCGGGTTACGGCCATCCGCCCTTTCCGCCGGGTCACGGTGCGCCGCCGCCGGCGCGTCCGCGGACGCTGCTCTTCGGGCTGCTGGCCGCCGTGGTCGCGCTGTCGATCGCCGGTGCCCTGGCGTTCTTCATGGCGAACAACACGGCGCCGCGCTCGTTCGCCAACGGCGGCCGGATCGACATCACCGCAGACACCGAAGCCGTCTTCGTCCGTGGCCAGAAACCGGACGGCGTCCGTTGCACAGCCGTGCGTACCGGCGGCCAGCGGATCACGCTGCCGCACTTCAGCGGATGGCCGAATACCGTCGGCGGCGGACGGGGCCGCGGCTATCGCGCCGTGGCGACGCTTCCCGGCGGCGGAGGCTCGCTCACCGTGACGTGCAGCGGAGTCTCGTCGGACAGGCTCTACGTGGGTGAGGCCCCGTCAGTCGGGCCTCTGCTCGTCATCGGCTTCGCCTTCGCGGTGCCCACACTCGCGGTCCTCGCCGTCGCGATCGTCATGCGGCGCAGGATGTACGGGCCGAGCCTCCGGCCGCCGGCAGGCACCCGCTAGCCCGGCCCCGGGATCACAGCACGCCGAAGCTCGACGTCACCCATCGGATCGGGTCCGCGCAGCGGAACGGCGCGATGCCGCGGGAGTGCAGCCGGTTGCCGCTCGGCGGCTGGCCGAGCGCCGACACCACGAAGTACCGGTGCGCCAACATCATTCCGTTCGACGGGTTCTCCACCGCGGCCACCATGCCGCCGCCGTGCAGCCGGGTCAGCAGGCTGCGCACCTCCTGATGCAGCAGTTGGCCGTCCGTCTCGTCGTAGTACTGGCCGTCGGAGGTGTCACGCAGGTACGCCGCACCGGCGTTCGACATGATCAGGTTCCACTCGGAGCCCTCGACGTCGCGCAGCACCCGCAGCGCGTCGAACTTCGACAGGATCACCGCCAGCTTGGGCTGCGACGACCCGACGGCCTGCAGCATGTTGTAGAGCACGCCGCGCGGATCGCCGCCGCTGAACATCTGCACCGGCAGCAGGTCCTGCAGCTGGTCGCGAATGGCCTTGACCCGCAACGGGTCGAACATGAAGAACACCGCGTCGGCATTGGCGAAGAACCGGAACGGCGGCGCATGCAGGTCGCCGGATTCCATGTCCTCGCCCGCGACGTCGCGCAACACCAGGAATCGCCGAACACCGTGCCACACGCCGATGCTGAACATCAACGGCTCCCGTTGATGTGACGCCTGGGTGTCCACGGTCGGCGTCGGCGGCACGAGGCCGCGCTGGACGTACAGCGGTGTCTCGTAGTTCAGCGAGTACGCCGCGGCGGTGGCGCGGGTGACCGGTTCCATCGACACCCCGAGCCGCTCGCACAACAACTCGAGCTGCTTGACCAGCACCGCGATGTAGAGGCTCTTCCCGGTGGCGCGGGCGCCCGCCATCGCGATGCAGATCGCGTGCCCGTTGCGCCAGCCGTCGGGCAGCGTGAAGTGGCAGACCGGGCAGATCTCTATCGCCTGCCCCTGCAGTGCCCTGCTGGCCTCCTCGATCGGCGGCGGCGGGCCGTCGTAACCGACCGGCCGCGCCCACGTGTACAGCGGACCGCACTCGGCGGGGGCGCCGAGGTACGCGGTGGCGACCTCGTCGCGGTAACGGGTTCCGCCGGCCTGCGGGGACAGCGTCCACAGGTGTTCCGCCGGACTGAGCGCGCTGAAACAGCGGGGGCACTTGGACATCAGCGGCCCCACCGTGTCCGGATGGCCGGCGACGACTGCGCCTCGGCGCCACGCGCGAGCAGTCGCCCGGCGACTTTGCGGGCGCGCCGCAGTGCGCCGTCGGACCTGTCACCGGACAACTGCGCCATCGCCATCGCCACCGATCCGGCGTCGACGCCGTCGGCGCCCGCCCTCGTCATCAGCACCCGGTTGGCGAGCTGCCAGGACATGTCCACGAGCGGGTCGCCGGTGGGGGCGATCTCCTCGTCGGGGTTCCAGCGCAGGGCCGCGACGGCCAGCACCACGGCCGGGTTGAGCAGGCGCGCGTCCAGCAGCGCCGTGGCGTGGGTGAACGCCGTGCCCGCCACCGCGGGATCACCCGCCAGCGCGACGCACGCCGAGGGATACGGCTGTCCGGACGCCGCGGCGATGAGTGCGAACGTCACCAGCCGCTGGGCGCAGTCGGGGTGGATGCCCTCGGGGCCCACCGACTCCGCCGCGATGTCCCACAGCGGTGTGTAGGCCGCCTGATGGGTCGTCGCGTAGCCCTGCTGCACCCAGACCTGGGGCTCGATGAGTCTGGCGCCGGCGCAGGCGACCGCGACGTGGTCGTCGTTGGCGGCGAGCACCACGCTCGCGAGCCGCGCCAGTTCCGGTGAGTCGGCCGCGCCCATCAGCGTGCGGATGGCGGCCGCGCCCGGCACCGCGTCTCCCGCCGCGGCGAGCAGGTCGCCGGGCGGCCACCCGGTCTCGGCGGCCATCTGGTCGAATCTGGTTGAGCCGCATGACCGTAGCCACCACAGCGCCGCAGTGCGGTCGGCGGTGTCGCTGGCGCCGTGCCGTAGTGCATAAGTGCCGCGGACCGCGGCCCTGGTCCAGGTCTCGTCGTGGGGTCGCACCTGGGTGAGCTCCTCGGCCGAAGGTGCGGTGACCCCGTCGGCCAGCCAGTCCAGCACGTCGTCGGGCAACGGCACCGCACCGTCGGTGCAGTCGGCGTCGGCCAGCAGCGCCGCGGCGAGCGCGAGTCTGGTCGGGGCGCCGACCTGTCCGTCGAGTCCGCCCACCAGCGACGGACCCTGCTGCGCGTCCCGCAGCCGCGGCACCACGTCGGCGTCGACGGCGGTCCGCACCCGGGTGTCGTCGACCCCGGACCGGATCAGCAGGTCGGCCAGCCGCAGCACCCGGTGCGGTCCCGCGGCGCGGGCCGACGCCACGGCGGGTCCGATCGCGGTGTCGAGCTCCCCCGGCACCGGCGACCCGCGAAAACCGCGCTCGCTCACCGGAATCGGGCCCGGCTGCGCCAGCCACGCGTCGTCCGTCACGGCGCGGCGCAGGTAGGTGACATCGGCGAGCTCGCCCGCGGGTCCGGCCGATGCGCGTTCGACGGCCTGCCACGCGTCGCGGGTGCTGTTGCCCAGCACCCAGTGCATGACCCCGGAGATGGTGCTCGCCACCGCGGGGTCGCGGGCCGCGCCGGGCGGCGAGTGCGCGGCGATGACGGCGCGGGCCTCGGCCTCCGCGTCGGAGAACTCGTCGTACTTGGCCACCGCCATCGCCATCGGCCACGCCGGATGCAGTCCGACGTCGCCGGCCTGCGCGGCGAAGTGGTCGATCTCGTCGAGCACCAGCCGTGCCGACTCGGCGTCCAGCAGCACCACCTGCGCCATCGCCGACCACGCCGTCACGGCGATGGTCTGTCCGCCCGCGGTGCGGTGCGGCTGGCCGTCCAGTTCGCCGAGCCACAGCGTGTCGGTCTCGCTGATCACCAGCGCGTCGGGGGGCAACCGGTCGACGTCGGCCAGCGGCACGGCGGTCAGGTGCTGCCGGCCCTGCACCGCGAGGCCGAGCTGTTCGGCTCGGTCGAACGTCGAGAAGTTCAGTGTGCCTGCGGTTCCCGCCGACATCAGGAAGCTGACCAGCCCGATCCACTGGGCGGCGGACTCCGTCGACTCGACGCCGAGCACTACCGGCCTGCCGCCGGCCAGCGCCGCGGCGACGGCGTCGAGCAGGCCGAGCAGTGTGGCCAGCCGCCAGGTCGACGGGTCGAGCGCGAACGCCACCACGCTCTCCCTGGTGACCACGCCGCCCGGCTCGGGAGCGTCGTCGGGCAGCGCCGCGCCGGCCACCGCCGGCGGTCCGTACGGGCAGAGCCACCGCGGCGAGCGCCACCATTCGATGGGCCGCCGGGGAGTCCGCTCGGGTGTGCGGTCGAGCACCGCGTGGGCGAATACGTTGCCGGGTCTGCCGGTGCTGTCGGGACCGGCGGGCACGGTGTGCCAGTAGCCGGCGGCGTCGCGGCCGACGCGCCGGAAGGCCAGCCGGCGGGGACCCTCGGCGAGCTGCTGGGTGGTCGGATAGGCGGGCAGCGGCCGCACCGGGTTGAAGACGGTGCGCACACCCGAGACGAGGGTCTGGATCTCCTCGGTGGTCAGCGCGCCCGCGGTCTGTTTGACCTGCCAGCCGCCGACGGTGCCCGCGGCGTCGAAGGACGTGTAGCTGAGCTGGCCGTACCGTGTGGTCACGGGGCCGCCGGGGTGAGTCGCAGGGTCTCGACCGGCGGATCCAGCAGTGCGATCACCCGCAGCCGCAACGGTGCCGGGGTGTTGACGAACAGCCGGATCCAGCCCTGCCTGCCGCGCAGATTCGCCGCCCACAGTTCGGTGCCGCCGCTGGTGCTCAGCTGTGACCATCTCAGCTCCTTCGAGGGCTGCGCGGCCAGCTGACCGTGCTCGTCGAGCGGCGCGACGTCGACGGGTTGCCCGTCGTAGATGGACAGCGGGATCCGTTGGGGATTGTTGACCAGCACGAAGACCGGCGAGCCGGGCAGGTCGTACTCCGAGCGCATCGCGATGGTCGCGGTGGTCGGTTGACCGTCGGGGCCGCGGCCGATTCGCACGCCGTACTGCAGCCGCAGCAGGCCGTGGTAGTCGATGCTCGCGGTGGCGCCCATGATGCGACGGCCGCCGGAGAACGCCACCGGGGCCAGGTGCAGCGAGCAGCCGCCCAGCGGGAGCTGGCCGGCGAACTGCATCCCGCCGTACCGCTCGTACTCCTCGAGCGTGATCTCGAACGAGGTGCCCGCCATCGCGGCCCGGGCGTCGTAACCCTTGGGCGCGACGTACACCACCACCGCGGCGGCGCCGTCGGGCCAGTCGAAGGTGAGGACCTGCTTGTTGCAGTACTCGGCGAGGTCGATGTCGCGGATGAGGCCGGTGCGCACTGTGGAGAACGTGGCGCCCAGTCGGGCCCGGTCGCCGATCAGCGTCACGGGGGTGAAGTAGGCGCGGCTCCACTCGTTCGGCCAGGAGACGCCGACCATCGTCGTCCGCACATTGCCGTCGGCGTCGCGCTGCTCGGCCACCGGCTGCGTCAGCCGCATCTCGTCGGCCAGCCCGACCTGTTCCAGTGCGCCGCTGGGCAGTTCAGTGGCGTCGGCGCCTGCGCTGGGGCCGTCCTCGGTCCGGTAGATCACCACCTTGCCCGCAGGCGGATTCGTCCAGGTCAGCTCGAGCATGGTGCCGTCTTCGCTGCCGCCCGAGACGCCCAGGTCGGTCACCGGCAGCAGCACCGCGGAGACCTCGACCTCGAATGCGGTGGCCTCCGAGAGCCGCAGCACGCCCTCGACGGGCGCCGCGCACCGCGCCCGGTAGAGGTAGCGCCTGCCGCGGTCGACTCCGGTGTCGACGAAGCCGTTGAGATTGTCGCCGTCAGGCAGGATGCGGTATTGCGGCCCATCCTGATCGGCGTCCTCGGCGGGCACCCGGTAGAGATAGACCGCGCTCACACCGGCGGGCACCGACCACTGCCCGATCACCCGGCCTGCGTCCTCCCGCACCACGAATTCGGCCAGCGGGCTGATCAACATGCCCGAGGCGTGCAGCACCGGCTGGGCGGCCAGCGCCTCAGCGTGGGTGGCGCCGGCGTTGGCCCACACCTGGAAGCTGCGCACCGCCGAGGATGCCGTGCGTTCGTCGGTGGCCGACAGCTCGGCGGTGACGGCCACCAGTTCGGCGCGGTCCGGTGAGTGGGGCGGGCCGTCGTCGCCGCTCACCAGGCGGTAGAGGACGACGGCGGCCGCTGTGGTTTCGTATGCGGGCCAACGCAGTTCGAGTGCACCGCGGCCACCGCTGACGTCACGGCGGCGGAACAGCGCGATCGGGTGCACCTCGCCCCCGGGGGCGCTGCCGTCGAAGGGCGCGAAGTTGGCGGCGGCGGGTGGCGGCTCGTCGAACGGCACCGGGTCGGTGGCGGCGAAGCCGCCGGTGTCGGTGCCGGTACCAGCTTCTGTGGTGTGGTGCCTGCCGGTGTTGCCGGTGCTCACCGGGGTGGTGCTACCGGGATCGGCCTCGAGTTCGCGCAGCACCCTGGCCATGTCCTCGGCGTGCTCGGCGGCCGAGCCGGGGAGCATCGCGCGGACCTGGTCGACCTCCGTGCGGCCAGAGCGCAACACCAGGCGCAGGTGGGCTTCCTTGAAGCTGCGGGCGGACACCGCACCGGAATCGATGAGTTGCTGGCGCCATTCGAGCAGCGACTGCAGCCGCGGATCGTCGTCGACGGGGTGCGGATCGGTCATCGGCGGCACACCAGCGCGATGCTCGGAGCGAGGGGGGATGTACGGGCAACGGGTGGCTCGAGCAGAGTGCCCCCGGGCTGCATCACAGCAGTGTATCCGAGTGTGCTGCAGCCCAGCTGCGCCTATTTCACCCACGCCCGGTTCGACAGCAGCCGCAGCCCGTTGAGGGCGACCAGGATCGTCGATCCCTCGTGACCCGCGACGCCGAGCGGCAGCGGGAGGTGGCCGACGAGGTCCCAGGTGACCAGCGCGACGATGACCGTGGCCGCGATGACCAGGTTCGCCACCACCACCCGCCGGGCCCGCCGGGCCAGCGCGACGACGGCGGGAATGGCGCTGAGGTCGTCGCGGACGGTGACGGCGTCGGCGGTCTCGATGCTCAGGTCGGCGCCGCTGCGGCCCATGGCGATCGAGGTGTGCGCGGCGGCCATCGCAGGCGCGTCGTTGATCCCGTCGCCGACCAGCAGCACCCGTCGGCCGTCGGCCTGCAGGGCGCGCACGGCCTCGACCTTGTCGGCGGGCATCAGCCCGGCGCGGACATCGGCGATGCCTGCTGCGTCGCCGAGGTGAACGGCGGCGAGGCGGTGGTCACCGGTCAGCACGACGGGGTCGCCGGCGGTCAGCTCGCCGATCGACGCGACCGCATGCGCGGCGTCCCGGCGCAGGCGGTCCGTCAGGCCGAGCACGCCGACCGCCCGGTCGTCGACGGTGAGCACCACGACGGTCGCGCCGGTCTGTTCGAGCGCGGTCACGGCCGCGATCCCGCCGAAGTCCGCGCCCGCCAGCACGGCGACCCGGTGGCCGTCGACCTCGGCGCTCACCCCGCGGCCCGGCAGCGCCAGGAAGTCGTGCGCCCGGGGCACCTTGAAACCGCGGCGACGGGCCTCGGCGAGGATTGCCCGGCCGATCGGATGCTCGCTGTACTGTTCCGCGGCCGCGGCGGTGCGCAGCAGGTCGTCGGCGCCGCCACCGTCCAGCGCCGTCACCTCGGTGAGCACCGGGGTGCCGTGCGTGAGCGTCCCGGTCTTGTCGAACGCCACCACGGTGGTGTCGGCGAGCCGTTCCATGGCGACCGCCGACTTGACCAGCACGCCGTGCCTGCCTGCGTTGGCGATCGCCGACAGCAGTGGCGGCATGGTGGCCAGCACGATCGCGCACGGCGACGCGACGATCATGAACGTCATCGCGCGCAGCAGGGTGGACTGCAGATCGGCACCGGCGAGCAGCGGCACGACGAACAACGCGGTGGTCGCGACCACCACCGCCACCGAGTAGCGCTGTTCCACCTTCTCGATGAACAGCTGGGTGTGCGCCTTGGTGGCCGAGGCCTCGGCGACCATCGCGACGATGCGGGCCACCACGGTCTGCGACGGCTCCCGGTTGACCGAGATCCGCAGTGCGCCCGGCCCGTTGAGCGTGCCCGCGTAGACGTCGTCGCCCGGCGCCTTGGTGACCGGCATCGGCTCACCGGTGATCGACGCCTGGTCGACGTCGGACGCGCCCTCGATCACCGTGCCGTCGGCCGAGATCCGCTCCCCCGGCCGGACCATCACCTCGTCACCGACGACGAGGTCGGCCGCCGCCACCGTCGTCTCCTCGCCGCCGGCGCCGATACGGACCGCGCGTTCGGGCGCCAGGTTCAGCAGGCTGCGCACCGAGTCCCTGGTACGCCCGGTCGCGACGTCCTCCAGCGCCCCGGACGTGGCGAAGATGACGATCAGCAGGGCGCCGTCGAAGATCTGGCCGATGGCGGCCGCGCCGATCGCCGCGACGATCATCAGCAGGTCGACGTCGATGCGCCGCTCGCGCAGCGCCTGCAGTCCCTCGAGCGCCGGGGCCCAGCCGCCGGTGACGTAGCAGGCGAGGTAGAGCGTCCACCACACCGCGTCGGGCAGGCCCGCGAGCTGGGCGACCGCGCCGGCGCCGAACAGCCCGAGCGCGACCGTCGCCCATCGCACCGATGCGACCGACCAGCAGGCGGCGCGCCAGCCGGACGGCGTCTCACGACGGGTGGGTGCGGCGGCTTCGGCAGTCGTCATCACGCCTAGATGTATACATGTACAGGTCTACATGTGTCATCTGTCCGGGTGGACCCGTGTTTCAATGAACGCATGGGTCATGGCGTGCAGGGCCGGTCGACACCACCGGCCGCACTCGACGCGTCGTCGGCCGCCATGATCGCCGAGACGCTGCAGGCGCTGGCCTCCCCCAACCGGCTGCGCATCCTCACCCGGCTGCGCCAGTCACCCTGCACGGTGACCGAGCTGTCCACGGCCGTGGACATGGAGCAGCCGGCCGTGTCACATCAGTTGCGGCTGCTGCGGGCACTGGCGCTGGTGGCCGGCGACCGCAACGGCCGCAACATCGTCTACCGGCTCTACGACAACCACGTCGCGCAGCTGCTCGACGAGGCGGTCTACCACATCGAGCACCTCCGGCTCGGCGCGCGCGACACCACCGCCTGATCAGCTGTAGGGCGGATAAGGGTTGTCGCGCAACATCTTCGCCAGATACAGGGCGTTGCGGGCCGCCGACGCGGTGGTGCTCTCCACGGCCTCCGGCGTCTCGTCGAGATCCTTGTAGTCGGTGCCGCCCATCGCCTGGTCGTTCCAGTAGGTGCAGCCCTGCGCGGGGATCGTGTAGCCGATGTCGTTGAGCGCCTGGAACAGGTCGGCGACGATCTTGTGCGCGCCGTCCTCGTTGCCGACCACCGTCGCCAGCGCCACCTTGCCCACCTGGCGCGGCCGGCCCGCGTCGTCGGTCTCCGACAGCTCGGCGTCCAACCGCTCGAGCACCCGCTGGGCGACGCTGGACATGTGGCCGACCCAGGTGGGCGTCGAGACCACCAGGATGTCGGCGGCGACGATCTTCTCCAGGATGGTCGGCCACTGGTCGCCGTCGCCCATATCGGCCTCGGTACCGGGCGCCACCGCGTAGTCGACCACCCGCAGGCTCTCGCACTCGGCGCCTCCGTCACGCAGGTGCTTGAACACCTGCTCGGTGATCACCGAGCTGCTCGACTCTTCAGGGCTCGACTTGAGCGTGCAGACCAGACCGAGGGCACGCAGTGGCTTGTTCGCTGATGAGGTCATGATTCCCGGCGTACCCGGCCGCCCTCGGTGTAACCGCCGTTGCACCCCGCGCCGGGCAGAGAATACGATTCTCCCTGACCGCGAATCCGTCTTCCCTCGGAGTGCTCATCACCACAACGCTCGCCCTCGACGTGCCCCGCCCGGGTGTCGCGTTGCTCCGGCTGAACCGGCCCGCGCGCCTGAACGCCGTCAACGGCGAGATGCGCGACGAACTGATGCAGACGCTCGCCGCGCTGGCCGCCGACACCACCGTGCACGCCGTCGTGCTGACGGGCAGCGGTCGCGGCTTCTGCTCCGGCATCGACGTCCGCGACTTCGGCCCCGGCACCGTCGCCGCCGACGCCCCGGCCATCGACCGGCTGCGGTTCCAGGAGTCGATGGCGGCGCTGCCGACCGCCGTGCGCGACCTCCCTCAGCCGGTGATCGCCGCGGTGAACGGGCCGTGCGTCGGCGCGGGCCTGGCGCTGTGTCTGGCTTCTGATATCCGGATCTGTTCCACCACAGCGACATTCGGCAACGCGGCGATCCTGCTCGGGCTGTCCGGCGCCGAGATGGGCATGAGCTACCACCTGCCGCGGATCGTCGGCACCAGCGTCGCCGCCGACTGGATGCTGACCGGCCGCACCGTCACTGCCGAGGAAGCCGACCGCCGCGGACTGGTCAGCCAGCTCGTCGAACCCGACGCACTGCTCGACCGTGCGCTCGACCTCGGCGCGGCCGTCGCCGGCCTGTCCCCGCTGGGCGTGCAGCTGACCAAACGCGCACTGCACGTCAACACCGATGCCGGTGATCTGCACGCGGCGCTCGAACTGGAGAACCGCAACCAGGTGCTCACCCATGCCACCGACGACGCGGCGGCACGCAGGCAGAAGTGGTCGTAACCACAGTTCGACGGAAGGACATCGCGTGGCCTGGGATTTCTGTACCGACCCGGAGTGGGCTGCTGAGCTCGAATGGGTCGAGGACTTCGTGCGCTCCGAGTGCGAACCGATCGATTACGTCGTCAAGGAGTCGCACGACCTCAACGACCCGGTGCGCCAGGCCCTGATCCCGCCGCTGCAGCAGATCGTCAAGGACCGCGGGCTGTGGGCCACCCACCTCGGACCGCATCTCGGCGGGCCGGGCCACGGCCAGGTCAAGCTCGCGCTGCTCAACGAGATCCTCGGCCGGTCGGAGTGCGCGCCTATCGTGTTCGGTTCGCAGGCCCCCGATTCCGGCAACAGTGAGATCCTCGCGCACTACGGGACGCCGGAGCTGAAGGCGCGCTACCTCGAACCGCTGCTCGACAACCGCATCATCTCCTGCTTCTCGATGACCGAGCCGCAGGGCGGCGCCGACCCGAAGGTGTTCACCACCACCGCGACCGAGGACGGTGACCACTGGGTGATCAACGGCGAGAAGTGGTACTCGTCGTTCGCGTCGATGGCGTCGTTCATCATCGTCATGGCGATGACCGACCCGGATGCCCCGCCCTATCAACGCTATTCGATGTTCGTGGTGCCGGGTGACACGCCGGGCATCAACGTGCTGCGCGACGTCGGCCTCGGGTACCAGCCGCTCGGGGGCGGCGGCCGGGAGGGCTACGTGCGGTACGAGAACGTGCGGGTGCCCGCCGATCACATGCTGGGCCCACGGGGCGGGGCGTTCGTGGTCGCCCAGACCCGGCTCGGCGGCGGCCGCATCCATCACGCGATGCGCACCGTGGGGCTGGTGCGGCGCATCTTCGACATGATCACCGAACGCGCGGTGTCGCGGCACACCCAGGGCGAGGTGCTGGCGAACAAGCAGATGGTGCAGGAGATGATCGCCGACTCGTGGATGGAGATCGAGGCCTACCGGCTGCTGACGCTGCAGACCGCGTGGAAGATCGACAAGTACAACGACTACAAGGCGGTGCGGGCCGACATCTCGGCGGTCAAGGCGATGATGCAGAAGGTGCTGCACGACGTGTCGGCGCGGGCCCTGCAGATCCACGGGTCGCTGGGCACCTCGCACGAAATGCCGTTCGTGCAGTACATGACCGAGTCGTTCGTGCTCGGACTGGCCGACGGGCCGACCGAGGTGCACAAGGTGACGCTGGCGCGTCAGCTGCTCAAGGACGTCGAACCGTCGCCCGACGCCTTCCCGTCCGAACACCTGCTCCGGCGCCGCGACGCCGCGGAGGCCAAGTTCGCCGACCGGCTCTCCGGCGTCGCCAGGGGCTGACCGTCAGGCCAGCAGCGCCCGCGCGCGCGCCAGCAATCCCGGAAGCACCGGTGCCATCGCCTCGAGTTCCGGTCGTGGCGACGTGCGCCTGCGATTGTGCTTGACGATCAGGCCCCAGGTGGCCGCCGACTTGAAGCATGCGAGCGCCATGAACCATGCGGCGTCGGATACGGCGCCGTACCGCTCGAGCAGCTCGTCACGCGGCGGCACCGCTCCGGCGTGGGGTGACCGCCGGGAGTAGGTCGCCGGATCGGCGTTGACCAGGAACCAGCCCAGGTCGATGCGCGGATCGCCGACCGACCAGATCTCCCAGTCGATCACCCCGGTCACCGAGCCGTCGACGGCGAGCAGATTGCCCAACCGGAAGTCGCCGTGCACGATGCTCGGCCCCATCGGTGCGGGCAACCGGGCGCGCAGTGCGTCGGCCGTGTCCGGCCAGTCCGGGGCCAGTGACCGGTCCACCGTCTGCAGCGTCGCACACCAGCGGTCGATCTCCGCCGCGGCGCCGACCACCGGTTCGCCGGTCACCCCGAGGTCCGCGGGCGTCAGACGGTGCAGCGTCGCCAGGACATCGGTGGCATGCCGGAAACGTTGAGCGACAACAGGATCCGTCGCCTCGCCGGGTGGGTCGAAGAGCGGTTCGAAGCTGTCACCGGCCACGCGGGTCATCACGAACAGCGGCGGCACCGCCGGTGGGTCGCCCGCGTCCTGCAGCAGCACCTCGGGCACCGGAACCGCGGTCGGACCGAGCGCGGAGATGATGCGGGCCTGCCGGAGCACGTCGCGGTGGGCGGTGGGCGGCGCACCCGCAGGCGCCACCTTGACCACCACCGGACGCCCGTCGAGGTCACCGGCGAAGGTGAGGCTGGACGCACCGCCCGTCAGCGGCCGCAGACCGGAGACGCCGCGCGGGGCCAGCCGGTCGGCGAGTCCGTCGGGCAGGGTCAGGACAGTGCCCCGATCTCCCGCAGGAACGACTGGGTGCGGGCGATCCGGCCGGTCAGCGTGGCGGGGTCACCGGTGCACAGCGCCAGTGCGGTCTCGGTGATCAGCGAGATGTCCTCGGTGTCCACCTTGGCGAGGTCGAGCGCCCCGGCGCCCTCGGTGGCGACGGGGTTGGTCGGGGCGGCGGCGTTGACGGCGATGCCGTCGGCGTGCAGCTCGGCGGCCAGGCTCATGGTCAGCCGGTTCAGGGCCGCCTTCGCGGTGCCGTAGATCCCGAAACCCGCACTGCGGTCGAACTCCGAGAACGGCGGCCCCTCGGGCAGATCGCCCCCGACCGATGTCAGGTTGAGCACCCAGCCCCGGCCGCGCTCACGCATGGCCGGGATGGCCAGCTGGGTCAGGTGCAGCGGGGCGAGCACGTGCATCTCCATCATCAGCCGGACCCGCCGCTCGGGGAACGTGTCGAGTGGGCGGAGGAACGTCACCGCTGCGTTGTTGACCAGGATGTCCGGCGCGCCGATGCGCTCGACGACCTCGGCGAACATCCGCTCGCGGTCGCCGGGGTCCGAGAGGTCGGCGGCGACCGCGATCCCCGATCCGCCTGCGGCGGTGATCTTCTCGAGCGTCTCGACCAATGAGCCGGAGTACTTGGGGTCCGGTTCGGCGGTGCGGGCGGTGAGCGCCACCACGGCGCCCTCGGCGGCCAGCCGCTGGGCGATCGCGCTGCCGAGGCCCCTGCTGCTGCCGGTCACCAACGCGACCATGCCGGCACAACGTCCCACCACCGCGCCCACCTCCCGATCTGAGAACGCCTTATCCATTTACGAGAATGACGTTACCCTCGGGGCGGTCGAGAAGGAGTGAACATGCCGGAATGGTGGCTGTACCTACCGCAGAGCAGGCAGGGCATCGACGACATCGTCATGCGGGCCCGAGTCGCCGAGGCGAGCGGATTCACCGGCATCGCGATGCTCGACCACCTCGAGACCCCGATGGCCCCCGACAGCCCGATCTGGGAGGCGATGATCACCGCGACCTGGGTGGCGGCCCGGACCGAGCGGCTGCGGGTGGGGCATCTGGTGCTGTGCGACCCGTTCCGGCACGCGGCGACGCTGGCCAAGGAGGCGGTCACCCTCGCCGAGGCCTCCGGCGGCCGGTTCGAGCTCGGCCTGGGTTCCGGATCGATGCCCGACGAGCTGGCGCGGTTCGGGTTCGGCACCGCCAGCGGACGCGAGCGGGTCGCGGCGCTCGCGCAGACGCTGACCGACCTGAAGCGGTACTGGGCCGGGGCGCAGCAGCCCGTTCCGAGCGCACCGATCCCGCTGCTGCTCGGCGGGGTGGGGCCGCGGATGCTCGGCCTGGTGCGAGAGCACGCGGACTGGTGGAACCTGCCCGCCGGCTACGTGCACCGGCTGCCGGAACTGCTCCCGCAGATCGGCACGGCGCGGGCGTCGGTGCAGCAGATGGTCGGCTTCGTCGGCCGCGACGCCGACCGCGACGCCGTCATCGAGAAGAGCCGGCGGCGCTGGGGCCATCTGGGTTCCGGGCTGGTCTGCGGCGACGCCGCCGAACTCACCGACCACTTCGGCACGCTCGCCGAGCAGGGCGCACAGCGCTTCTACGTGTGGTTCGCCGACTTCGCCGCGCCGGACACCGTCCGCGAGTTCGGCGAGACGGTCCTCACCGCACACCACTACTAGGTGTCGTAGTAGCGGTGCCGGTAACGTGCGGCGGGTGAGCACACCGGTCTCCCGCGCACGCTGGATGCGTGGCGGGCTGGTCGGTGTCTGCTCGACCGTCTTCACCACGGGTGCACACGCCGCCGCCGGCGGCGGCCTGCCCAAGGGCTCCGCGCTCGTCGTCGCCGCGCTGGTCTGCCTCACCGTCGGCGGCGCGGTCGGCGGCCTGCAGCTCACCGGGCGCCGCACCCGCCCCGTGGTGCTCACCGCCGCGCTGGCCGTCGCCCAACTGCTCGGCCACCTCGTGATGGCAGGCGGACACCACCACGCCGGCGGCGCCGGGCTCAGCCGGGGCATGATCGCGGCCCACCTCGCGGCCGCCGTGGTGCTCGGCGTCGCGATCTCCGCGGTCGAATACGCCTACGTGGTGGCCGCTTCGGTGCTGCGCTGGTTGCGCCTGTTCGCCACGGCCACCGCAGGCCCCGTCCCGGCAGTACGCCGCTGGACGACGAATGTCGCTGTGGTTCTTCCGGTTCTGCCGCATTCCGGCCTCGGGATGCGCGCGCCGCCCGCGGGTCTGCTTCCGGCCGCCTGACGGCCACCCTTCGCCTTCGTCGCCGCCGTCACACCGACGCGGCGTCTTCCCATACCCGCTGACCGCCGCACGCGCGGCATCACGTCGGCGGCGCCGCATCGCGTGCCGCGCCGCCCCGGCCCGAAGGGCTCACACCTGTCATGACCACCACCCCGGACGATGACGTCCACACTCCACTCGACCCGTCCGGCGCGCCGCCCGCCCGGCAGCGGTTGCGCGGCCTGCGTCCGCTGCTGATGCGCCTGCACTTCTACGCCGGCGTCTTCGTCGGCCCGTTCATCTTGATCGCCGCCGTCACCGGACTGCTCTACGCGCTCATCCCCCAGATCGACACCTTGGTGCACCGCCACGAGCTGACCGTCGCGCAGGTCGGCGAGCAACGCCTGCCGCTGTCCGACCAGCTCGCCGCCGCACGCGCCGCTCATCCGGAGGGCACCGTCGCGAGCATCCGGCCGCCGGCCGCGCCGGACGAGACCACGTGGGTGCGCCTCGCGGTCGACGACGTACCGCCCGACTACGCCCGCACCGTGTTCGTCGATCCCTACTCCGGGGAGGTGCGCGGCGCGCTGACCACCTACGGGCAGTGGCTGCCGACGCGCGCATGGTTTGACCAACTGCACCGCAACCTGCACCTCGACGCCGTCGGGCGCAACTACAGCGAGCTCGCGGCGAGCTGGCTGTGGGTGATATCGCTGGCCGGGCTGGCGCTGTGGGTCCTGCACCGGCGCGACACCCGCAAGCTGCGGCGGCTGGCCGCACCGGACCGCGACAGGAAGGACCGGCGGCGGACCATGTCCTGGCACGGCGCCGTCGGGGTGTGGGTGGTGGTCGCGCTGCTCGGCCTGTCGGTCACCGGCATCACCTGGTCGCGCTACGGCGGCGAATCGGTCGACCTCATCCAGGCCCGGCTGAACTCCTCGGCGCCCGTTGTCGACACCGCATTGATCGCCGCGCCGGGACCGGACACCACCGCGGGCGATCACCATCACGGCGGCCACGGTGGGGCGGCCGCCACCGACAGCAGCGGCGCCGACGTGGTGCTGCGCTCCGCCGAGCGGGCCGGGCTGCAGGGCCCGATGTGGCTCTCGCCGCCCGCCGAGGCCGGTGAGGCGTGGCAGGCCGCCGAGAACAAGCGGGACTGGCCGACCCGGGCCGACGCGATCGCGGTCGACCCGGACAGCGGCGCCGTCCTCGACCGGGTGAACCAGGCGGACTGGCCGTTCCTGGCCAAGCTCAAGGACTGGGCGATCGACGCGCACATGGGCGTGCTGTTCGGCGTGGCCAACCAGATCGTGCTCGCCCTGGTGGCCGTCGGGCTGATCACCGTCGTCGTTCGCGGTTATCGGATGTGGTGGCAGCGCAGGCCAACCCGAGGATCGGCGTGGGCCGCGGGCCGGCCGCCGCTGCGCGGGACGCTGCGCAATCTGCCGCCCGCCGCGACCACCGCGCTCGTCGTCGCCGCGGTGGCGGTGGGCTGGTTCCTGCCGCTGTTCGGGCTCAGCCTCGCGGCGTTCCTCGTGGCCGACCTCGTGGTCGGTGCGGTCAAGCGACGCAGCGCGGCCGCCGATGCGTAGGGCACTGTCATGTGCCGTCGTCGCGGCGGGCCTGCTGCTGAGCGGCTGCACGTCGCAGGACGACCACCACGACGAGTCGATGGCGGACGCGGTCACGTTCTCCGAGCAGTGGGTGAGCGCGTCGGACACCGGGATGGTCGGGGTGTTCGGCAACCTCACCAACACCGGCCATCACGACGCCCGCATCGTCGGCGGCGAGTCGCCGGCCGCCGGCCGGGTGGAGGTGCATGAGGTGGTGGCCGACGGCGACGGAAAGTCGATGCGGCCCAAGGCCGGTGGCATCGCGGTGCCCGCGGGCGGCAGCCACCAACTGGCCCCGGGCGGTGACCATCTGATGCTGATGGACCTCAGGGAGCCGATGCAGCCAGGCGCCGACGTGGCGCTGACCGTGCTCTTCGAGGACGGCTCCGCGCTGCCGGTCACCGCGCAGGTGCGCGACTTCCCCGGCGCCGACGAGGAGTACCACCCCGCCGCGTCGCCACACCACCGTGGCTGAGCGGTTCGCGGTCAACCGGCGGCACCTCCTCACCGGAGGTGCCGCCGCACTGGCCGCCGGTGCCGCGCTCACCCAGTGCAGCGCCGCGCAGTCCGCCACCCCGGCAACGGGATTCGGGAGCTCGGTCGAACCGTTCTTCGGCCCCCACCAGGCCGGTGTCGTCACCGCGCCGCAGGCGCACGCGCTCTTCCTGGCACTCGACCTGCGCGCCGACGGGTCCCGCAGCGCCCGCGACACCCTGGCCGCCGTGTTGCGGCTGTGGACCACCGACGCCGCCCGGCTCACCCAGGGCCGACCTGCGCTGGCCGACACCGAGCCGGAGCTGGCGCAGCGGCCTGCCCGCCTCACCGTCACCGTGGGTCTGGGGCCCGCCGCGTTCGACCGCACCGGCCTGGCGCGCCTGCGGCCACCGACGGCCGCCGATCCGCCTGCCTTCCGCACCGACCGGCTGGACGCCCGGTTCTGCGGCGGCGACCTGCTGCTGCAGATCTGCGCCGACGACCCGATCGCCGTCTCGCACGCCAGCCGGGTGCTGCTGAAGAACGTACGGGCCATGACGATCCAGCGGTGGCGGCAGCGCGGGTTCCGCAACGCCCACGGCGCCGACCCGTCGGGCGGGACGATGCGCAACCTGATGGGCCAGCTCGACGGCACCGCGAATCTGCACGGCGACGCGGCCTTCGACCGGCTGGTGTGGGACGGCGGCGAGGCGCAGCGCTGGTTCGCCGGTGGCACGGTGCTGGTGCTGCGCCGGGTGCGCGCCGAGATGGACACCTGGGACGAATTGGACCGCACCAGCAAGGAACTGGCGGTGGGCAGGCGGCTCGACACCGGCGCCCCGCTGACGGGCAGGCACGAGACCGACGAGCCCGACCTGACTGCGACGGCCGGCGGCATCCCGGTGATCCCGCCCAATAGCCACGTCGCGCTGGCCCGCCACCGCAACGACGGTGAACGGTTCCTGCGCAGGCCCTACAACTACGACGACCCGCCCGCGGGCGACCGCACCACCGACAGCGGACTGATCTTCGCCGCGTATCAGCGGGATCCGGCTGTCCAGTTCGCGCCGGTGCAACAGCGCCTCGCCGAGGCGGACGCACTCAACGAGTGGACCACCACCGTCGGGTCGGCGACGTTCGCGGTGCTGCCGGGGGTCGAGGAAGGCGGATACCTCGGACAGGCATTGTTCGAGAGTCGCTGAGCCACGCCGTTGCGACATATCCGCCCGCGGCGGCCAGCAGGGCGAACTTGATCGACGCCGCCAGGTGCGCGCGTCGCGTGTGTACGGCAATTTGATTGCCGCTCAACACGTTCAGCAGCGATACACCCTCGATCGCGTCGCCGGCGACGGCGCCGACCACGAGCAGCACCGGCGTGGGCGGGTGGCCGAGAACCCGCCGCGCACGGTCGACAAGCAGGCCGGCGAGGACGCCGTAGGTGGCCATGTAGCCGAAGTCCAGCCACAGGGACGTCCGCGCCGTGCGCCGGCCTCGGGGACCCCACCGGGTCATGATGCTGTCGGCGCGGGCAGGAGTGCGGGCCAGCTCGAACGGGATGATGCCTGGGCCGCCGGTCCGGCGCAGCCGCCGCTCGAGAACCATCATCAGCGCGGTGTAGCCGAGGAAGGCGGCCGTGGCGTAGCGGATTCGCGCGTCGGGTATTTCGGGTGCCTGGCCTGCCGAACTCCGCGACATGGTGCAGTCCCCCACGTGACATCGTTGGTGCGTCGTGGTGCAACGGTAACGCCGGCCGCGCGTCGGCGATGAGTTCGTGGCCCTACCGCGGTCTTCACCAGCACCCGAACGAACGGAGACTGCAGTGCCTCGAACGAACCTGTCGATGTCGATATCCGCCGATGGCTACGTCGCCGGGCCGCACCAGAGCGTCGACCACCCACTCGGAGTCGGCGGAGAGCAACTGCACGGTTGGCATCTCGGACCTGCCCGGGACCACCCAGCCAACCGCCAGGTGGTTGCGGATATGCTCGACGACATGGGCGCGACGATCATGGGCCGCAACATGTTCGGGCCGATCCGCGGCGAGTGGGGTGATTCACCGTGGCGGGGCTGGTGGGGCGACGAGCCGCCCTACCACTGCCCCGTGTTCGTTCTCACCCACCACCCGCACGACCCCATCGAGTTGTCCGGCGGGACGACATTCCACTTCGTCACCGATGGCGTCGAAGCCGCGTACGCGCTCGCGGCGGAGGCAGCGGGCGACCGCCCGATCTCCATCGCGGGCGGCGCGTCCTGCGCCAGGCAGGCACTGCACGCCGGACTCGTCGACGAACTGGACCTCCAGGTGAACCCGGTCATCCTCGGGTCGGGCGAGCGACTGCTCGACGGGTTCGCGGCAGGCCACCCGCAACTCGAACTGGTCCGAGTCATGGAGGCTCCCGGCGTCGCTCACCTGCGGTACCGCGTCGTCCGCTGAGCGGTCCCGAAGTCGTGATCGGTAGTGGGCTCATGCCGAGACGCTCTGTCCTGCGTCGCGGCCGGACCCGCCGGGACGGGAAACCGTGAGAGGAAGACATGAACGCCACCCGCATCGGAATCGCACTCACCACCGGAGTCCTCGCGATCACCGCGTTGAGCGGCTGCTCGAAAGCCACGGAGATCAGGGACGTGGCAGCCCAGGCGGCCGAGCAGGTCGTCACGTCGGGAACCGAAAGGATCACCCAGGCCGCGGCGGGCGGCGACCTGTTCACCGCTGAGGGCATCGACGCCGCCTACACGGCGGTCGAAGAGAAGGTCGGCGCCGATCCGATGCAGGTGGTCGAAGTGACGATCATCGCCGGCACTCTCACCGTCCAGGCCGTCGATCCGAACGCCCCGACCGAACTCAACCAGTGGAGCTACACCGCAGGCGTGGTCGGGCCGTCGCGTCCGGTCGACTACGGCGACGATGTCGAGGCTCTCGGCGAGAACCTGTTCTCCGTCAACGAGGTCGACACCGGCGCCATCGAGGCGGCCGTCGCCGGCGCGGTGACGATGGCCGCGATCCCCGGCGGCGAGGTGCAGAGCGTGATCGTCAAGCGGAACATCCCGTTCGACGAGAGCGTGACCATGTTCATCAACGTCGAGGGCGAACGCAGCAGCAAGCAGGTGCGCGCCGACGTCTCGGGCACCATCACCGACGTGGTCTAGGAGCGTGATCGACGGGGTCGCCGATCAACTCGGCGGAAATGCGCCGGCAGTCGTAACGTCGGCGTCCTTCGGGGCGTATTCGGCGACCACATCCCGGAAGACGACGGTGGGATTGGCGTCGTCGATCTTGGCCGCCTGCTCGGGATCGGCGTACCCGTCGTCAATCGAGCTGCGGGTGCCATAGGCGGCGAGAAGTTGGGGATACTCGACTCCCTTCCGGATCGGGTCGTTGATGACGAGATACACCCGGAGCAGCGGGTGGTCGGACACCAGGTCGTGCACGACGTTGCGCGGTGCGATTTCATTCTCGACGCACAGGAAGCCGGCCCCGGTCGTGGTGACCACGAGCTTGGCCACCTCCTTGGAGAATTCGTCAGGCTCCTCACGCTGCGATACCCGTGGGGGAAGGCAGCTGCGGGTGTCGGTCACCCGCCGCTGGGTGATGAAGGCGGCGCTCACGGAAAGGCGAGCCAGACCCACCTGACGAATGTCTATGTCGACCACCTTCTTGTAGTCGATCTGCATACCCGGCAGCAGGAAGGCGCCTGCGGTGTCGAAGTCGTCGGCGTACACCAGTTGGGCGGCGGCCGCCGGAGTCGGGTCGGCTCGGAAGTCCTTT
Source organism: Mycobacterium sp. NPDC050551 (assembly GCF_040674075.1). NCBI lineage: Bacteria > Bacillati > Actinomycetota > Actinomycetes > Mycobacteriales > Mycobacteriaceae > Mycobacterium > Mycobacterium sp. NPDC050551. The sequence continues at coordinate 633,049 of NZ_JBFARC010000003.1, forward strand.
CCGGCGGTGGTACCGCTCAGATCGATTCCCGCCGCGACATAGACGGGCCCCGCGGCCTGGGGCTCCCCCCCTCGCGGATACGCCGTCACGCGCATCAGCGTTCCGCCGATGTCGGCCTGCACGGTCCCGCGGTTGTGCAGCGTCACCTTCGCCAGGAGATGCACGATGTGGCCGGTGTTGCCGATGGGCGTCAGGTCGGCCTGAACGTCGATCAGCGGCCTGGAGGTGCGGGGCAGGTAGTCCGTGTCCAACCAGTACTGGAAGAGGCCGAGCAGCGGGACCACCGCCGCGAGAACGGCGACGCCTCTGGTGAACGTCGCTCTGGCATGCGGCCCGAGGTAGACGATCCACACCACGGCGGTTGCGCCGAGCGTCAGGACGAATCCGGTCCAACCGGTGAGCTGTGAGACGGGACTCCGCAGGTCGATCAACCAGACATAGCCGGCGAAGAACGCGATGGAGATCTGGCTCAGGAGGACGGCCGTGAGCCAGCTCGCCGACTTGCGCAGTATTGCCACGAACGCCCACATGCACACGACCGCGATGGCGAGTAACAAGCCCGCACCGAGTGTCGACGACGCCGTGCGGGTCAATTCGAAATCGCGCATCGCCAGCACGAAGGCGAAGACGCCGTCGACCAACACGGTGGCGGCAAGCAAGACGGAAAGCGTCCGGGAGACGGTCCGAACATCACTGCCGGTGGCCTTGGAACCCGCGCGTGGCCGGGAGCTTTCGTGGGGCGTCGGCCGTGCATGCGTGTCCGGTTCGGTCACCATGTCCGATGTCCGAACTCGCACGGCCCGAGCCGCTCTGCTGGATCGCGCATCACACCTCCCCAGGCTCTACAGGGCGATGCTCTCAGGACTCGGCGGGCGGGTACCGGGTAGCCGGCTACCCCAGTGCAGACCGGGAAGAGGTGCGGGATCCTCGCGACGGCGCATGGCGGCCCACCACATGACAAAGGTCACGAACCCGGAGATTCGTGACCCTTGTCGAGTGTGGGCGAAGGGGGACTTGAACCCCCACGTCCCGAAGGACACTGGCACCTGAAGCCAGCGCGTCTGCCATTCCGCCACTCGCCCTGAAGACCGAGGGAGCCTATCACCCGAGCGCCTCGGCTCCCAAACCGCGAGGATCGGGCCGACCAGAGCCTCCAGCAACCCCCGCGGCGCCCAAGATCGCGTCCCTGACCTGCGACGACAGGATTCTCAGAGTTCTGTTGGTCCCGCAGTTCAGTGCTGGGCCGATACCATGCACTGCAGGAAAGTGCCCGAGCGACACGCGGTGGGAGGCCGAGGTGAGCGGGGCCGAGCGACGACACGAGTGAGGCGGGCGGTGACATGGGTCCTCTCGACCGCATCGAACGCAAACTCGAGTCCACCGTCGGGGACGCCTTCGCCCGCGTCTTCGGCGGATCGATCGTCCCGCAGGAGGTCGAGACGCTTCTGCGCCGCGAAGCCGAGGCCGGCACCCGCGAGGTCGGCCGCGACCGCATTTTGGCACCGAACGAGTACGTAATTACCCTCGGTGTTTCCGATTACCAGAAGGTGAGCGCCGACCCGGACCTGACCTCGACCACATTCGCCAGACATCTGGAGGGATACATCCATGATCAGGGGTGGCAAACGTATGGTGATGTGGTCGTCAGATTCGAGCAGTCCCCGAATCTGCACACCGGCCAATTCCGCGCGCGGTGCGCGGTCAACCCAGACTCGACCACCGGCGAACCCGCCCCAGCACACCGAGAGCATGCGTTCGACGCAGGATCAGGAGTACCACCGATGACCGACAATCCGACGTACCGCGGCGGCGGCCAGGGACAGGGGCGGCCCGGCGACGAGTACTACGACGAGCGGTACGGACGCCAGGGCGACGATCCACGCGCGGCCTACCCGCCCGAGCAGGGCGGTTACCCGGCGCAGCAGGGTGGCGAGCCGAACTACCCGCCCCGCGGCGGCTACCCCGAGCAGGGTGGCTACCCCGACGGCGGCGGCTACCCCGAGGGCGGTGGCGGCTACCCGGACCAGGGTGGCTACCCGCCGCCGTCCTATGAGCAGCGCGGCCCCGCAGGTCCCGGCGGCTACGGCCCGCCGCCCGGCCCGCCGCCCGGTGGCGGCTACGACCAGGGTTACCGGCCGGGTCCCGCCGGCCCCGGCGGTCCCGGTGGCTACGGCGGTGGCCAGCCCGGATACGGGCAGCCCGGCGCCGACTACGACTACGGCCGTCCCCCGGCGCCCGGCAGGCACGAGGACGGTGGCTACGGCGCACCGCCCGCCGGCCGGCCCGGTTACCCCGACCAGGGCGGCTACCCGGATCAGGGTGGCTACCCGGATCAGGGTGGTTACGGCGGCGGCCAGTACGGCCGCCAGGACTACGGGCAGCAGGAGTACGGCGGCGGACGCGGTTACGCCGAGCCGGCCGGTTACGGCGAGGCCGGTTACGCCGAGCCCGCGGGCCGCGACTACGAGTACGGCCAGCAGGCCGGTGGCGGCTACGGCGGCGCGTACGGGCAGGGCGACTACCCGGCCGGTGGCGCGACCGTCACCCTGCAGCTCGACGACGGCAGCGGCCGCACCTACCAGCTGCGCGAAGGTGCAAACGTGATCGGCCGCGGCCAGGACGCCCAGTTCCGGCTGCCCGACACCGGCGTCTCGCGCCGGCACCTGGAGATCCGCTGGGACGGACAGGTCGCGCTGCTGTCGGACCTGAACTCGACCAACGGCACCACCGTGAACAACGCACCGGTCCAGGAGTGGCAGTTGGCTGACGGCGACGTCATCCGGCTCGGCCACTCCGAGATCATCGTCCGCGTTCACTGAGTGATCGCGGCTGGGTCACGACCTGGGCACAGCCACGGGCGAAGCTGAAGGCTTCACCACCACGTCGAACAACGTCCAAGTATCGTGACGTTGCCGACGTCGGCCGGCCGCACCGGCGGGCAGGGGCGCAGCGACCCGGGGATCCGTGTTGATGCGGGCAGGAGTACGGATCGGGGAACGAGAGGAACGTCAGATGCAGGGGTTGGTGCTGCAGCTGACGCGCGTCGGATTCCTGTTGCTGCTGTGGCTGTTCATCTGGTCGGTGCTGCGGATCCTGCGTACCGACATCTACGCCCCCACCGGCGCGGTGATGGTGCGCCGCGGTCTGGCGCTGCGCGGCTCGCTGCTGCCCAACCGGCAGCGCAACGTGATCCGGCAGCTGGTGGTCACCGAGGGCGCGCTCGCCGGCACCCGGATCACCCTGGGCAGCCAGCCGGTGCTGATCGGCCGCGCCGATGACTCCACGCTGGTGCTCACCGACGACTACGCCTCCACCCGCCACGCCCGGCTCTCCCCACGAGGTTCGGAGTGGTACGTGGAGGACCTAGGATCGACCAACGGCACATACCTCGACAGGGCGAAGGTGACGACGGCGGTAAAGGTTCCGATTGGCACGCCGGTTCGGATCGGCAAGACGGTGATCGAGCTGCGCCCGTGACGCTGGTTCTCCGGTACGCCGCGCGCAGCGACCGCGGTCTGGTCCGTGCCAACAACGAAGACTCGGTCTACGCGGGTGCGCGCCTGCTCGCCCTCGCCGACGGTATGGGCGGTCACGCCGCGGGCGAGGTGGCCTCGCAGCTGGTGATCGCCGCGCTGGCCCATCTCGACGACGACGAGCCCGGCGGCGATCTGCTCGGCAAACTCGATTCTGCCGTCGCCGAAGGCAACTCGGCGATCGCGGCGCACGTGGAGGCCGATCCCGAACTCGAGGGCATGGGCACGACGCTCACGGCGATCCTGTTCGCGGGCAACCGCCTCGGCCTGGTGCACATCGGCGACTCGCGCGGCTACCTGATGCGCGACGGTGAGCTCACCCAGATCACCAAGGACGACACCTTCGTCCAGACGCTGGTCGACGAGGGCCGCATCACCGCCGAGGAGGCGCACAGCCACCCGCAGCGGTCACTGATCATGCGGGCACTCACCGGCCACGAGGTCGAGCCCACACTGATCGTCCGTGAGGCCCGGGTCGGCGACCGCTACCTGCTGTGCTCGGACGGGCTGTCCGACCCCGTCAGCCACGAGACCATCCAGGAGGCGATGCAGATCCCGGACGTCGCCGAGAGCGCCGACCGGCTCATCGAGCTCGCGCTGCGCGGCGGCGGCCCGGACAACGTCACCGTGGTGGTCGCCGACGTGGTCGACTACGACTACGGACAGACCCAGCCGATCCTGGCCGGCGCCGTCTCCGGCGACGACGACCAACCCCCGCCCAACACCGCGGCGGGCCGCGCGTCGGCGTTCAACCCGAAGCGCAACGAACCGAAACGCGTTGTGCCGCAACCCGCGGAGGACCCCCGCAAGCCGCGCTCGAAACGCCGGATGATCATCGCCGCGGTGTTGCTCATCCTGGTGGCCCTCGCCGGGCTGGCCATCGGCCGCGAGATCGTCCGCAACAACTACTACGTCAGCGACGACGACGGCACCGTGTCGATCATGCGCGGCGTGCCCGGATCTTTCCTGGGCTATCACCTCCAGGAGCCCTACCGGCAGGGCTGCCTCACCGCCCGCGACGGCCTCACGCTGATCAACCCCGGCCAGGCGCCGCGCGACTGTGAGCTGTTCCGCGTCGCCGATCTCAAGCAGTCCGAACAGCGCCAGGTGATCGCGGGCCTGCCGACCGGCTCCGAGGACGAGGCGATCGGCCAGATCAACCAGCTGGCACGCGATTCGCTGCTGCCGATCTGCCAGGCGCCCAAGCCGACGCCCACCCCGAAGGCACAACCGCACCTGCCCGGCTCGCCGCAGTCGCCCGGCGTGCCGAACGCCCCGGCGACGTCCGGTGGCGCCGCGCCGGCCCCCGAGACACCGCGGACCGTCGCCCCCTCGCCCGGCCCCGCTGCGGGCGGCCCGCAGGCACCTCCCCCGGCGCCGCCCACCCCGTCCCCCTCCCCCACCGTGACGGCGCTGCCGCCCCCGCCCCCGGAACCTGGCACCAACTGCCGGGAGGCGGCGTGACGACGCAGCCCCAGTCACCGGTCACGGTGATGCCGCCGCTGCCGAATCGGCGCAACGCCGAGCTCTTCCTGCTCGGCTTCGCGGCACTCATCACGACCGTGGCGCTGCTGATCGTCGAGGTGAATCAAGAACAGGGTCTGAGTTGGGATCTCGCCCAGTACACACTGGGGTACCTCGCCCTGTTCGCCGCCGCGCACGTCGCGGTCCGCCGCTTCGCGCCCTACGCCGATCCCCTGCTGCTCCCGGTGGTCGCACTGCTCAACGGGCTCGGCCTGGTGATGATCCACCGCCTGGACCTCGCCGCGGGCGAGCTGACGTCAGAAGGCTTGGGCGGCACCGCGAATCAGCAGATGCTGTGGGCGCTCGTCGGTGTCGCGGGATTCACCCTGGTGGTCGTCTTCCTGCACGACCATCGTCTACTCGCGCGGTACGGCTACGTCTGCGGACTGACCGGACTGGTGCTGCTGGTGATCCCCGCCCTGCTGCCGGCGCGCTACTCCGAACAGGGCGGCGCGAAGATCTGGATCCAGTTGCCCGGCTTCTCGATTCAGCCCGCCGAGTTCTCCAAGATCCTGCTGCTGATCTTCTTCGCCGCCGTGCTGGTGGCCAAGCGCGACGTGTTCACCAGCGCCGGTAAGCACTTCCTGGGCATGACACTCCCCCGCCCCCGCGACCTGGCGCCGCTGCTGGCCGCCTGGATCGCGTCGATCGGCGTGATGATCTTCGAGAAAGACCTCGGCACCTCGCTGCTGCTGTACGCGTCGTTCCTGGTGCTGGTCTACGTGGCCACCGAGAGATTCAGCTGGGTCGTCATCGGGCTGACCCTGTTCGCCGTGGGAAGCGTTGCGGCATACCACATGTTCGGCCACGTCCGGGTGCGCGTGCAGACCTGGCTGGACCCGTTCGCCGATCCGGACGGCGCCGGCTACCAGATGGTGCAGTCGCTGTTCAGCTTCGCCACCGGCGGCATCTTCGGCACCGGGCTCGGCAACGGCCAGCCCGGCACGGTGCCCGCCGCCTCGACCGACTTCATCATCGCGGCGGTGGGCGAGGAACTCGGGCTCGTCGGGCTCGCCGCGGTGTTGATGCTTTACGCCATCCTGATCATCCGCGGCCTGCGCACCGCCATCGCGGTGCGGGACAGCTTCGGCAAGCTGCTGGCCGCCGGGCTGGCCTCCACACTGGGCATCCAGCTGTTCATCGTCGTCGGCGGCGTCACCAGGCTGATCCCGCTGACCGGCCTGACCACGCCGTGGCTGTCCTACGGCGGGTCGTCATTGCTCGCCAACTACCTGCTCCTGGCGATCCTGGTGCGCATCTCGCACGCCGCGCGCCGGCCCATCGACACCAAGCCGGCGCAGCAGACGCCGATCGCGGCGGCCAGCACCGAGGTGATCGAGAAGGTATGAACACCTCACTTCGCCGCATCGCCGTCACGATCATGGCGCTGATCGTGCTGCTGCTGGCCAACGCCACCATGACCCAGGTGTTCAGGGCCGACGGGCTGCGTTCGGACCCGCGCAACCAGCGGGTGCTGCTCGACGAGTACTCCCGTCAACGCGGCCAGATCTCCGCGGGCGGCGAGCTGCTGGCGTACTCGGTTTCGACCAACGGCCGGTTCCGCTTCCTGCGGGTCTACCCCGAACCGCAGGCCTACGCCCCGGTCACCGGCTTCTACTCGCTGAGTTATTCGAGCAGCGGCCTGGAGCGCGCCGAGGACACCATCCTCAACGGCTCCGACGAGCGGCTGTTCGCTCGGCGGCTGGCCGACTTCTTCACCGGCCGCGATCCGCGCGGCGGCAACGTCGCCACCACGATCAACCCGCAGGTGCAGCAGGCCGCGTGGGACGCGATGTCCGAGGGCTGCAACGGGCGGGCGTGCAAGGGCGCGGTGGTGGCGCTCGAACCGACCACCGGCAAGATCCTGGCGATGGTGTCGGCGCCGTCGTACGACCCGAATCTGCTGGCCTCCCACAACCTGGACGAGCAGGCCACCGCGTGGGGTCAGCTGCGGGACAACCCCGACAATCCGTTGGTGAACCGGGCGATATCCGAGACCTACCCGCCGGGGTCGACATTCAAGGTGATCACCACCGCGGCCGCCTTGCAGGCAGGCGCGACCCCGAACACCACGGTGACCGCCGCGCCGCGAATCACCCTGCCGGACAGCACCGCAACGCTGGAGAACTTCGGCGGCTCGTCGTGTGGCGGCGGGCCGACGGCGACCCTGCGGGAGGCGTTCGCGCGCTCCTGCAACACCGCCTTCGTCGAACTCGGCATCGACACCGGTGCCGATGCCCTGCGCGACACCGCGCAGTCCTTCGGCCTGGACGACGCACCCGCGCCGATTCCTCTGCAGGTCGCCGAGTCGACCGTCGGCCCGATCGCCGACGGCGCCGCGCTGGGCATCTCGAGCATCGGCCAGAAGGACGTGGCACTCACACCGCTGCAGAACGCGATGGTGGCCGCCACCATCGCGAACGAAGGGGTAACCATGCGGCCCTACCTGGTCGACAGCCTCAAGGGACCCGACCTGGCCAACATCAGCACCACCAGTCCGGTCGAAGAGCGACGGGCGGTCACGCCACAGGTCGCAAGTACACTTACGGATTTGATGGTCGGCGCCGAGCAGGTGACGCAGCAGAAGGGAGCCATCGCCGGCGTGCAGATCGCTTCGAAAACCGGCACGGCGGAGCACGGGTCCGACCCGCGAAACACTCCGCCGCACGCCTGGTACATCGCCTTCGCTCCCGCTCAGGCTCCCAAGGTGGCCATCGCCGTCCTGGTGGAGAACGGCGGTGACCGGCTGTCGGCCACCGGCGGCGCGCTGGCCGCGCCGATCGGCAGGGCGACGATCGCCGCAGCGCTGAGGGAGGGCTCGTGAGCCACCGAAGCCGAGCGAAGCGAGGCGAGCAATGAGCCCCCGCGTAGGTGTGACGCTGTCCGGTCGCTACCGGCTGCAGCGGCTCATCGCCACCGGCGGTATGGGTCAGGTGTGGGAGTCGGTGGACTCGCGCCTGGGCCGCCGTGTCGCCGTCAAGGTGCTCAAGGCGGAGTTCTCCTCGGATCCTGAATTCGTCGAGCGGTTCCGCGCGGAGGCGCGCACGGTCGCGATGCTCAACCATCCGGGCATCGCCAGCGTCTACGACTACGGCGAGACCGACATGGACGGCGAGGGCCGCACCGCCTACCTGGTGATGGAGCTCGTCAACGGCGAGCCGCTGAATTCCGTCCTCAAGCGCACCGGCAGGCTTTCGCTACGGCACGCGCTGGACATGCTGGAGCAGACCGGGCGCGCGCTGCAGGTCGCGCACACCGCCGGCCTGGTGCACCGCGACGTCAAGCCCGGCAACATCCTGATCACGCCGACCGGACAGGTGAAGCTCACCGACTTCGGCATCGCCAAGGCCGTCGACGCCGCCCCGGTCACCCAGACCGGCATGGTGATGGGCACCGCGCAGTACATCGCCCCGGAGCAGGCCCTCGGCCACGACGCGACCGCGGCCAGCGACGTCTACGCCCTGGGAGTCGTCGGCTACGAGTCGGTGTCGGGCAAGCGCCCCTTCACCGGTGACGGCGCCCTCACGGTCGCGATGAAGCACATCAAGGAGACGCCGCCGCCGCTGCCGGCCGACCTGCCGCCGAACGTGCGCGAGCTGATCGAGATCACGCTGGTGAAGAACCCGGGCATGCGCTACCGCTCGGGTGGACCGTTCGCCGACGCCGTGGCCGCGGTGCGCTCGGGCCGGCGGCCTCCGCGCCCCAATCAGGCGCCGACGATCGGGCGGGCAGCGCCTGCCGCGGTGCCGTCCGCGGCGCAGAACCGAGCGGCGATGACCGGCGGGTCCCCGGTGACGGCGGCCCGTTCGCGTCCGGTGACGACGGGTCACCGGCCGCCCCCGCCGCGCCGGACGTTCTCGTCGGGGCAGCGGGCGCTGCTGTGGGCGGCGGGCGTGCTCGGCGCGCTGGCCATCGTGATCGCAGTGCTCATCGTGCTCAACGCGCAGGATCGGCGTGATCAGCAGTCGCCTGCGCCGACCATCACCAACACGATCACCGAGACCACGCCTCCCGCGTCGCCGACGGCGATGCCCGCGCCTGGTCAGGGCGGTTTCGAGCAGGAAAGTCTTGTCGATGCGGGATTCGGGGTATCCCTACTCGGCGCGACCGAACGGCCGCCGGTGAATCCTGCGGTACACCAGACACGCGTCTCCGAACACATATGGCTTCCAGAACAGACATGACAACCCCACAGCATCTGTCCGACCGTTACGAGCTGGGCGAGATCCTCGGCTTCGGCGGCATGTCCGAGGTCCACCTCGCGCGCGACAACCGTCTGCACCGAGACGTCGCCATCAAGGTGTTGCGCGCCGACCTCGCCCGCGACCCGAGTTTCTACCTCCGGTTCCGCCGCGAGGCGCAGAACGCCGCCGCGTTGAACCATCCGGCCATCGTCGCGGTGTACGACACCGGCGAGGCCGAGACGCCGACCGGGCCGCTGCCCTACATCGTGATGGAGTACGTCGAAGGCGTCACCCTGCGCGACATCGTGCACAACGACGGCCCGATGCCGCCCAAGCGGGCGCTGGAGGTCATCGCCGATGCCTGCCAGGCGCTGAACTTCAGCCACCAGCACGGCATCATCCACCGCGACGTCAAGCCGGCCAACATCATGATCAGCAAGGCCGGCGCGGTGAAGGTGATGGACTTCGGCATCGCGCGCGCCATCGCCGACAGCGGCAACAGCGTCACCCAGACCGCGGCCGTGATCGGCACCGCGCAGTACCTGTCGCCCGAGCAGGCCAGCGGCAACACCGTCGACGCCCGCTCGGACGTGTATTCGCTGGGCTGCGTCCTCTACGAGATGCTCACCGGTGAACCGCCGTTCGTCGGTGACTCCCCCGTCGCAGTGGCCTACCAGCACGTCCGCGAGGATCCGATTCCGCCGTCGCGCCGGCACGAGGGCATCAGCCCGGAGCTCGACGCCGTGGTGCTCAAGGCGCTGACCAAGAATCCGGACAACCGTTACCAGACGGCGGCCGACCTGCGCACCGACCTGGTCCGGGTGCACAGCGGCGAGCAGCCCGACGCGCCGAAGGTGCTCACCGACGCGGATCGGACGTCCTTCATGTCCGGGCCGCCCGCCCATGACCGCACCGAGCAGATCAACTACATGCCGCGTCCGGAGCCCCGCGCCGCCGGCGGTGACCGCGGCGGATCGATCGGGCGCTGGCTCATCGCGGTGGCGATCCTGGCCGTGCTGACGGTGGTCGTCACTGTGGCGATCAACATGTTCGGCGGCGAAACACGCGACGTTGCGGTGCCTGACGTGCAAGGCCAGGTGTCGGCCGAGGCGATCGCGGAGCTGCAGAACGCCGGCTTCCGGGTGCGCACCCAACAGCAGCCGAACTCCGAGGTGCCGCCCGACCACGTCATCAGCACCTCGCCGCAGGCCAGCTCGGAGGTCAGCGCCGGCGACGAGGTCACGCTCAACGTGTCCACCGGACCCGAGCAGCGCGAGGTCCCCGACGTCCGCGGCGGGACCTACTCCGAGGCGGTCCGCAAGCTCGCCGACGCCGGGTTCGACGAGGTGCAGCAGCAGCCTTCGGAGTCCACGCCGGAGCAGAGCGGCAAGGTGATGGCGACGTTGCCGCCGGCGAACTCGACGTCGGCGATCACGAACGTCATCACCATCGTGGTCGGTTCCGGCCCGGGGTCACTGCCGGTGCCGGAGTGCGAGGGTCAGACGGTCGACGTCGCCACCCGCAACCTGAACACCATCGGATTCGCCACGGTGCTCACGGCGCCGGTGGACAGCCCGCGGCCGTCCGGCGAGATCATCGCGTGCGATCCGGGGCCTGGCACGTCGGTGCCGAAGAACACGCCGATCACGCTGCGGGTGTCGAAGGGCAACCAGTTCATCATGCCGAACCTGGTCGGGCAGTTCTGGTCGGACGCGTTCCCCCGCCTGCAGGCGCTGGGCTGGACGGGGCCGCTGGACCGGGCCGCCGATGTGCGCGACAGCGGTCAGCGGCTCAATGCGGTGGTGACGCAGAGCCCGGCGCCGGGCACCGGTGTGAACTACGACGGATCGATCACGCTGGCGTTCGCTGCGTAGCAGCGGCCACCGCGTGGGCGACCTCGTCCTCCAGTCGGTGCACCAGCGTCTCGTCCGGCGCGCTGCCGCAGTAGCCGAGCCAGTTGGCCAGCATCCGGTGCCCGCCCTCGGTGAGGATCGACTCCGGGTGGAACTGGACGCCGTGGATGGGCAGTTCGGCGTGACGCACACCCATGATCACGCCGCCGGGGGTGCGCGCGGTGACCTCGAGCTCGGCGGGCACCGTCTCGGGCAGGATGGTCAGCGAGTGGTATCGCGTCGCCGTGAACGGGTCCGGAAGCCCTTGCAGCACACCGGTATCGGCGTGATGGACGACACTCGTCTTGCCGTGCAGCAGTTCGGGGGCGCGGTCGACGGTCGCGCCGAAGGCGACCCCGATGGCCTGGTGCCCGAGGCACACCCCGAGCAGCGGGGTGGCGGCCGCGGCGCAGGCCTTGACCAGCGGGATGGACGCCCCGGCCCGTTCCGGGGTGCCGGGCCCCGGGCTGAGCAGGACGCCGTCGAACTCGTCGGCCACCCCGGCGATTCCGGCGTCTGAATTCAGCCGCTGGTCGTCGTTGCGCCACACCTGCGCGCTCACCCCGAGCTGGCCCAGGTACTGGACGAGGTTGAACACGAAGCTGTCGTAGTTGTCGACGACCAGGATCTGCACCAGGCCAGGTTACCCGGGTGATTTCGCGGGCTCAGCGCCACAGGTGCGGGTGGTACTTCGGGCAGACGCAGTGCGGGTCGTCGAGCGGCGGGTCGATGACGTCGTCCCCGAACGGCGTCAGGTGCGGCTCGATGCGCAGCGCCGAGTCGACCACCTGTCGCGTCACCTCGCCGCGGTCGTGGAGGGAGATCTCGACGCGATCGGCCCGCACCCACACGAACGCGCGTTCGCCATGGATGTGGACGTGTCCGGGCTGCGCGAGGTGAGGCAGGTGGTCGATTCGCCGGGGGAGTCTGGCGTACGCATCTCCGCGGTACGCGACACCGGGCACCGGGTCCGGCGCACCGGCAGGAACCGGCGTCACGCCGAGGCTCAGGCCCGTGAGGGCGGTCGCCACCTCGTCTTCGGTCGAGGCGCGTACCGCGGCCCGCAGTGAGTCGCCGTCACCGGCGTGGCCGCCGAATGCGCGGCAGAAACGGAAGTACCGCAGGCTGGGCGCCCATCGCCGCAACTGCTCGGGCGGGTGGGTCTCGTAGAGGTAGGCCAGCCAGCGGCTGTCATCGGCCATCAGTAGCCGATCGGGCCTGCCGGCTTCGCGTAGCGCATCCGGACGGGCTCGGTGTGGCCGGTGAGTTCGACGTCGCTGCGCGTCTCTTCGGTGTAGCCGAGGCCGAACCGGACGACGTACTGCTTGTACAGCGTCACCAGGGGCGCGGCGGACAGGGCGGCCTGCATCGCGGCGGGGTCACCGACCGCGGTGACGACGTAGGGCGGGCTGTACGTGCGGCCGTTGAGCAGCAGGGTGTTGCCCACGCACCGCGGCGCCGAGGTGGCGATGATGCGCTGGTCCTGCATCTGGATGCCCTCGGCGCCGGCACTCCACAACGCGTTGAGCACGGCCTGGATGTCCTGCTGATGCACCACCAGGTCGTCGGGCGCCGCATCGCGCGGGAATCGGCCCTCGGCGTCGCGCTGGGCGTCGTTGAGTGTGACGACCAGTCCCGGGCCGTGCACCGGGTCGAGTCCAGCCTGTTCTGCCAGGGTGCTCGAGCGCGCCGTGATGGCCGCCAGTGCGGCGTCCGCGCCCGGCGAGCCACCGTGGTGGTCATCCACCCGGGTCGACAGGGCGTCCCGCTCGGCTGTCAGCCGATCCACCGACTGCTGCGATTCACGCACCAGGTCCACCAGGCGCGGGGCGTCGCTGCGCCGGATCTCGTCACCGCCGGCCACGCTGTGCGTCGCCGCCAGGAGCACACCGGCCAGCAGGCACACGACCGGGACGCCGAAGCGCCAGGCCGAACGACGCTGTGGCTGGTCCATCGGCTGGCCTCTCTGGTCGCTGGCTACGTTAGGCTCTCTGGTGCAACTCCATCGTCGCACTGCGTGGTCGGTATCCGCACCGATGACGACGAGTGCGGCGCCCGTATCGTCCGCGAAGGTACCCATGCCCAAGTCCAAGGTCCGCAAGAAGAACGACTTCACCATCAGCCCGGTCAGCCGGACACCGGTGAAGGTCAAGGCCGGGCCGTCCAGCGTGTGGTTCGTGGTGCTCTTCATCAGCCTGATGCTGATCGGCCTGATCTGGCTGCTCGTGTTCCAGCTCGCCGCGACCAATCCGATCGACACGCCGGGCATGCTGCAGTGGATGGCCGACCTCGGTCCGTGGAACTACGCCGTCGCGTTTGCTTTCATGATCACCGGCCTGTTGCTCACGATGCGCTGGCGCTGACCGTTCCATGCCGCGCTTTGAATTCAAATGATGTTCAGCGCGTTACCGTTCCAGCAACGACGAGGGTGGCCAATCACATCCGTGTGATTCATCCCCATTGGGGATAGCACCTGTGGATAATTCCATTCGCAACGGTAAGAGCCCCTAAGGGAGCCATGCAGCAAACTGAGTGGAGCCCCTCCACCATGGGGATCGTCGCGTGCGGCATATTCGGGCTCATGATGGCTGCGGCCGCTGTGACCCTTGTCACAGACGCCCCGGGACGTGTCCTCACCGGCATTGCCGCAGTGGGATTGCTCACGTTTGCAAGCATGTCGTGGCGGGCGCGCCCGAAACTGGCAATCACCGGCGACGGACTGGCCATTCGCGGGTGGCTGCGGACGCAGAATCTGCAGCGTGCCGACATCAAGCTCATCCGGATCACCGAGTTCCGCCGCATCGGGCGCACCGTGCGACTGCTGGAGATCGAGACCACCGATGACCGGCTGCAGGTGTTCACCCGGTGGGACCTCGGGACGAACCCGTTGAGCGTGCTCGACGCCCTCACCGACGCGGGTTACGCCGGAAGATAGAAACGCGACTTGTGGAGTCTCAGCCGCGGTGAGCGCGGGCGAGACTCCACAAATCGCGTGCGGAAGCTAGGAGACGGTGACCGACTCGATCACGACCGGCTCGGTGGGCCGGTCACTGCGATCGACCGCCGTGGTGGCGATCGCGTCGACGACCTTCTGCGACTCCGGGTCGACGACCTCACCGAAGATGGTGTGCCTGCGGTTCAGGTGCGGGGTCTTGCCGACGGTGATGAAGAACTGCGAGCCGTTGGTGCCCGGCCCGGCGTTCGCCATCGCCAGCAGGTAGGGCTTGTCGAACTGCAGCTCGGGGTGGAACTCGTCGGCGAACTGGTAGCCGGGCCCGCCGCGGCCGGTGCCGGTGGGGTCACCGCCCTGGATCATGAAGCCGTCGATGACGCGGTGGAAGATGACGCCGTCGTAGAAGGGTCCCGACGTGCTGCCGGACGCGTTCTCGCCGCTGTAGTCCTTGGTGCCCTGAGCCAGCCCGACGAAGTTGGCGACGGTCTTGGGCGCGTGGTTACCGAACAGTGCGATCTTGATGTCGCCGCGGTTGGTGTGCAGGGTCGCGGTCGCTGTCTGAATGGGGCTCGTCACGGGAAGTCAGTGTGCCACCCGTCGATCGGGCACCCGCACGCCACCCACTGTCACGGCAATGCCCGCCGCGGCGCCGACGATGATGGCAGGGTGGAGCGCACCGTTGCACGGCCGCAGAGAGGGCAGAGATGAGTTCGAAGACCGATGCGCGACTGGCCCCGCGTGAGCGACTGGCCCGGGGCCTGAAGTACTCCGCGGTGGGACCCGTCGACGTCACCCGCGGCGTGCTCGGCCTCGGCGTCGACTCGGCCCAGTCGACCACCGCGAGCCTGCGCCGTCAGTACCGCAAGAGCCGCCTGCGCAGGGAGATCGCCGCGGCGCAGAGCGCGATCGCCGGCGAGCTCGCCGCCGCCCAGGAAGTGGTCGCGAATCTCCCGCAGGCGCTGCAGGATGTGCGCACACCGCCGCGCCGGCGCCGCCGCCCGCTCGTGTACGCCGCCGTCGGCGCCGTGGTGCTGGCCGGTGGGGCAGTGGCGTTCTCGGTCGTGCGCCGCAACAACAAGCCGCAGCCGTCCCCACTTCCGCCGAGCGTCGAGGTGACGCCCAGGCCGTGACGGCTCAGAGCGATTTCCGCGCCCTGATGAGCGAGGCCTCGCTTCCGAGTTCGCTGCGCGCGTCCGGGGAATCGACGTACGCCTGCAGGTATCGGTAGAGCACCCCGGGGTCGACGTCCATTCTGCGACAGTCGGCTTCGATCATCGGCACCGGCGGGAGGCGGTCGATTCGCCAGAGCCGTGTCGTGTACCGGCGGTCCCAGTCGGCGTTGGTGTACCCGATGAGGAGGATCACCGGGTAGCCGTTGAATGCGGGCTTGACGCCGGCGATGGCCGGCCACTCCAATCGTGACTCGAAGCTCCATCCTCGATGGGTGATGCCTCGACGGGACAGCGTCACCCCGCCACGCCGGATCCGGCCCGATGCTGCCATGGCTACGAATGACCCGAAGAAGAGCGCACCCGCCCCCAACAGTGCGGCCGCAACGCCGCCCTGTCGACGGACGAAGACCTCGACTGCGGCGACGAGAAAGAAGACCGCGCAGCACACCGTCAACGAGACCAGGAGGGTGAACTGGAGTGCGGAGTAGCGGATCTCGGTCGCCGGAACGCCACCCGGCTCGCGCACCGTCCGCACCGCGGCCGAGAGGCCGACCCGCCGAAAGCCGATCGCCGCCCCCAGCGCGGCCACCAGGGCCATCGCGAGCGCGAACAGCAGACAGTACTTGGTCGCCGTTGCGTTCCCGCCGCGCGCGGCCACGATTCCCGTCAGAAACGACACCGCCGCGATCGCGAGTGTGCCGCCGATGGCGAGGCGTTCCCGGACACCGCCCGTCGTGCCGACCCATCCCTCGGGCGGTTGCGGGCTCGGTCCGCTCAAGCCGACGGCTTCGGACACAGCGCGGCGGCCCGCTCCGGCTCGCCCAGCGCGGTGTAGGCGCGGCGGTACTTGGCCCGCAGCTCGCTCTGCTTGGGCTCCGGGATCTGGGCCAACCGCGCGGCATCGGAGTTGTCAGCCAGGTCGGCCATCTTCACGACACGCGCCAGCGGATGGGCGTTGATCGCCCGGTAGTAGTCGGCGTCGGGCACGTCGTCGCGGCGGGTCAGCAGAATCACGCAGTCGACGACAGCGCGGGGGATTCCCTCGGCGACGAGGTCGGCCGCGGTGACGGGGGAGTCCTCGATGACGTCGTGCAGCAGTGCCGCCGCCTTGGCCTGCGCCGTGTCGACACGTCCGGCGACGCGACGGGGGTGGGCGATGTAGGGCCGGCCGATCTTGTCGACCTGCCCGCGGTGCGCGCGTTCGGCGATGCCGTCGGCCTTCTCGATCAACGCGGTGTCGGACAGCGCCGAGACAACCATGCGCCGCACCTCTTCTTGATAACGGTCACACCAGGGGAGTGGAGCCTAGGAGATTCGAACTCCTGACATCTGCCTTGCAAAGGCAGCGCTCTACCAACTGAGCTAAGGCCCCTCGCGGGTTCAGGCCGGGTGATCGACCGAGTGCCACACCTCGGCGCCGTGACGCGAACGCCACACCACCGTGGCGACGGTTGCGGCTGTCGCCATGGCGATCACCACCACCAGCTTCATTGGTGCCCCTTCCGTGGGCGCCCGCCGGCTGTGCCGGCCCGTGGGCCTAGGAGGACTCGAACCTCCGACCTCTTCGTTATCAGCGAAGCGCTCTAACCACCTGAGCTATAGGCCCGTAATCGCATACGGCCGAGCGGGAAGATTACCGTAATTCCGCCGTCGGCCCCAAATTCAGTCCCGGTCGGCGAGCGTGACCTCGACCCCACCGACGAGGTCGGTGGTCAGGTTGTAGATGAACGCCCCCGCCGTCGCCATGGCCGACAGGATCACGATGTTCACCAGGCCGATCAGCGCCGCGCCGCCGAAGATGGTGCTGCTGGACACCAACTCGCCGCCGGTGCTGCCGCTCGCGCTGGTCAGCAGGTCGCCGACGTTGCTGTTGAGCTTGCTCCACACGCCCATGCCGCCCAGCACCAGGTAGAGGAACGCGACGGCGATCATCCAGACGAAGAACAGCGCCACCGACAGCACCAGCGACACCTTCAGCGCGCTCCACGGATCGACGCGCCGGATCTGCATGCTGGCCCGCACCGGGCCCTTCGCCTTGCTGCCGCCGACGTGGACACGGCTCGTCGGCGAAGACGTCCGCGGCGCAGGTTCGGCGGGCCGGTCGGTTCCGGTGCGCCGTTGCGGAGGCCGCGGCACCGGTCCCGACAGGTCCGGAAGCTCGCTGGCGTAGGCCTCCGAACGGGTCTCGGGGCGCCCGCCGTCGGGGCGCTCGGGCGCCCGCACAGCCGGCGGCGCCACCGGTTCGGTGCGGGTCGGCCCATCGGTCCCACGCGGTCCCTCGGCGACGCGCGGTCCCTCGGCGACGCGTGGCCCGTCGGTGCGCGACGGCGCCTCCGGGCCGCGCGGCCCGTCGGTGCGGACCGGCGCATCACCCTGCGGACGCGGTGGCCGGGCCCGGCTGCGCTGCCACGGCGGAATCTCGCCGTGCTCGGCGGCGTGCCCGGTCGACGGCCCGCTGCGCCCGGCCGCACCGCCCAGCGCACCGCCGTCTCGGCCGGCCGCGGAACCGTTGGCAACACTCGGACCATCGCCCGCGCGCGGGTATCCCGGCTCGTTCGGTGAACTCACCTACGGCTCCTTCAGTGGTCCGGCGCCGACTACTCGCCGAGGTCGGTGTTGACCTCGTCGGTGCCGTCGCCCTCTTCGGCGTTGCGCGCGATGGCAATCAGTGTGTCGCCATCACCCAGGTTCATCAAGCGAACGCCCTTGGTCTGCCGTCCGGCCTTGCGGACCTGACGGGCCGCGGTCCGGATGACGCCGCCGCCGGAGGTGATGGCATACAACTCGGTGTCGTCATCGACGATCAACGCACCCACCAGGTTGCCACGCCTGCGGTCGTACTGGATGGTCAGGATGCCCTTGCCGCCGCGGCCCTGCGCGGTGTACTCGTCGATCGCGGTCCGCTTGGCGTACCCGCCCGCGGTCGCGACCAGCAGATATGTGTCCGGCCGGACGACGTTGAGCGAGAGCAGCTTGTCCTCTTCGTTGAACCGCATGCCCTGCACACCCGAGGTGGCGCGGCCCATCGGCCGCAGCGCCTCGTCGGTTGCCGAGAACCGGATCGACTGGCCCTTGGCCGACACCAGGAGCAGATCCTCCTGCGCCGAGCACAGCACCGCGCCGACCAGTTCGTCGCCGTCGCGCAGGTTCACCGCCACGATGCCGCCGGAGCGGTTGGAGTCGAAGTCGGTCAGCCTGGACTTCTTCACCAGGCCGTTGCGGGTGGCCAGCACCAGGTACGGCGCGTCCTCGTAGCCCTTGATCTGGATGACCTGGGCGATGCGCTCGTTGGGCTGGAACGCCAGCAGGTTGGCCACGTGCTGGCCGCGCGCGGTGCGCGAGGCCTCCGGCAGTTCGTAGGCCTTCGCCCGGTAGACCCGGCCCTGGGTGGTGAAGAACAGGATCCAGTCGTGGGTGGAGCAGACGAAGAAGTGGTTGACGATGTCGTCGGTCTTCAGCCCCGCGCCCTGGACACCCTTGCCGCCGCGCTTCTGGCTGCGGTACAGGTCGGTCTTGGTGCGCTTGGCGTAGCCGGTCTCGGTGATGGTGACGACGACGTCCTCGCGGGCGATCAGGTCCTCGTCGCTGACCTCGCCGTCGGCAGGCACGATGCGTGTGCGCCGGTCGTCGCCGTACTTGTCGGCGAGTTCCTTGAGCTCGTCGCGCACGATGGCGCGCTGGCGCTCGGGCTTGGCGAGAATGTCCTCGAGGTCGGCGATCTCGGCCTCGATCTTGGCGAGGTCGTCGACGATGCGCTGGCGTTCCAGGGCGGCCAGGCGCCGCAGCTGCATGTCCAGGATGGCCTGGGCCTGGATCTCGTCGACCTCGAGCAGCTCGATCAGGCCCTGCCGCGCGACGTCGACGTTCGCCGACGCCCGGATCAGCGCGATGACCTCGTCGAGCGCGTCGAGCGCCTTGACCAGGCCGCGCAGGATGTGGGCCCGCTCGTTGGCCTTGCGCAACCGGTAGGTGGTGCGCCGGATGATGACCTCGAGCTGATGGTCGACGTAGTGACGGATCAGCTGGTCGAGCCGCAGCGTGCGCGGGACGCCGTCGACGATGGACAGCATGTTGGCGCCGAAGCTGGTCTGCAGCTGGGTGTGCTTGTAGAGGTTGTTGAGCACCACCTTGGCCACGGCGTCGCGCTTGACCTCGACGACGATCCGCAGGCCCACCCGGTCACTGGACTGGTCCTCGATGTTGGAGATGCCGGCGAGCTTGCCGTCGCGCACCTGCTCGGCGATCGAGGTGATGAAGTTGTCGTGGTTGACCTGGTAGGGCAGCTCGGTGATGACGATGCCGGTGCGCCCGCGGCTGTCCTCCTCGATCTCGACCACGCCGCGCATCCGGACCGACCCGCGGCCGGTCTTGTAGGTGTCCTCGATGCCCTGTGACCCGACGATCAGGCCGTGGGTCGGGAAGTCGGGGCCCTTCACCCGCTCGCAGACGGCGGCCAGGGTGGCTTCCTCGTCGGCCTCGAAGTTCTCCAGGCACCAGTACACGGCCTCGGCGAGCTCGCGCAGATTGTGCGGCGGCATGTTGGTGGCCATGCCGACGGCGATCCCGCCGGAGCCGTTGGCCAGCAGGTTCGGGAACCGGCTGGGCAGGACCGTCGGCTCCTGCACGCGCCCGTCGTAGTTCGGAACGAAATCGACTGTCTCCTCGTCGATCTCACGCAGCATCTCCATCGCCAGCGGAGTGAGCCGCGCCTCGGTGTAACGCATGGCGGCCGGCGGGTCGTTGCCCGGCGAGCCGAAGTTGCCCTGCCCGTCGACCAGCGGGTAGCGCAGCGACCACGGCTGCGCCATCCGGACCAGGGTGTCGTAGATCGACGAGTCGCCGTGCGGGTGATAGTTGCCCATCGTCTCGGCAACCGACCGTGCGGATTTCGCGTGTCCCCGGTCGGGACGGAAGCCGGAGTCGAACATCGCGTAGAGGACGCGGCGGTGCACAGGCTTGAGGCCGTCGCGCACCTCCGGCAGCGCGCGGCCGACGATCACGCTCATGGCGTAGTCGATGTAGCTGCGCTGCATCTCCTGCTGGATGTCGACCGGTTCGATGCGGTCGCCGGCTTCGTCGCCCGGGGGCAACGTGGTGTCAGTCATCAGATCCTCTGGTCGCTGGTCGTGGTCGCGAGGCGGTTAAACGTCAAGGAAGCGAACGTCTCTGGCGTTACGGGTGATGAAACTGCGACGGGCCTCGACGTCCTCGCCCATCAGGATGGAGAACAGCTCGTCGGCGGCCGCGGCGTCGTCCAGCGTGATCTGCCGCAGCACCCGCACCGACGGGTCCATGGTGGTCTCCCACAGCTCCTTGGCGTCCATCTCACCGAGGCCCTTGTACCGCTGGATGCCGTCTTCGGTGTTGATCCGCTTACCCGCCGCGCGACCCGCCTCGAGCAGGCCGTCGCGTTCGCGGTCGGAGTAGGCGAACTCCGGTTCCGTGCGCTGCCACTTCAGCTTGTACAGCGGCGGCTGGGCCAGGAAGACGTGGCCGTTCTCGATGAGCGGCTTCATGAATCGGAACAGCAGGGTCAGCAGCAGCGTCGAGATGTGCTGGCCGTCGACGTCGGCGTCGGCCATCAGCACGATCTTGTGGTACCGCAGCTTGGACAGGTCGAACTCGTCGTGGATGCCGGTGCCCAGCGCGGTGATGATCGCCTGGACTTCGGTGTTCTTCAGCACCCGGTCGATGCGCGCCTTCTCGACGTTGATGATCTTGCCGCGCAGCGGCAGGATCGCCTGGAACATCGAGTCGCGGCCGCTCTTGGCCGAGCCGCCGGCCGAGTCACCCTCCACCACATACAGTTCCGAGCGGCTTGGGTCGGTGGACCGGCAGTCGGCGAGCTTGCCCGGCAGACCACCGATGTCGGTCGCGCTCTTGCGCCGCACCAGCTCCCGGGCCTTGCGCGCGGCCATCCGGGCCTGCGCCGACGAGACCGCCTTGTTCAGAATGGTTTTCGCCTCGGCCGGGTTGGCCTCGAACCAATGGGTGAGCTGTTCGTTGCAGATCCGCTGCACGAAAGACTTGACCTCGGTGTTGCCGAGCTTCGTCTTGGTCTGCCCCTCGAACTGCGGCTGGCCCACCTTCACGGAGATGACCGCGGCCAGGCCCTCACGGATGTCGTCACCGGTGAGGTTGGGGTCCTTCTCCTTGAGCAGCTTCTTGTCCTTGGCGTACTTGTTCACCACCGAGGTCAGCGCGGCGCGGAAACCCTCCTCGTGGGTGCCGCCCTCATGGGTGTTGATGGTGTTGGCGAAGGTGTGCACCGATTCGGAGTAGCCGGCGTTCCACTGCATCGCGATCTCGACCTCGTGGCCGGTGCCCTTGCCGCCGAAATCGACGATGCTCTGGTGGATCGCCGTCTTCGTGCGGTTGATGTGCTTGATGTAGTCGACGAGACCGTTCGGGTAGTGGAAGGTGCGGTGCTTGACCTTGTGCGGCGCCGCTTTCTCGACGGCCTTCTCCTCCGCGGTCTTGGGGGCTTCCGCGGTGTCGCTGACCACCTCGTCGACCACCTCGTCGGCCTTCACCCGCTCGTCGACGAGGTCGATGGTCAGCCCCTTGTTGAGGAAGGCCATCTCCTGCAGCCGCCGCGCGATCGTCTCGAAGTCGTAGTCGGTGGTCTCGAAGATGTCGGGATCCGCCCAGAACCGGATGGTCGACCCGGTCTCCTTCGTCTTCTCACCCTGCTTCAGGGTTCCCGGGACCGACCGCTCGTAGGTCTGGAACCACTCGTAGCCGTCGGTGCGGACGTCGGCCTCCAGCCGCGACGACAATGCGTTGACCACCGAGACGCCGACGCCGTGCAGACCGCCGGACACCTGGTAGGCGCCCTCCTCGAACTTGCCGCCGGCGTGCAACACGGTCATCACGACGTCGATGGTGGGGATGCCGGTGGAGTGCATGGCGACGGGGATGCCGCGGCCGTCGTCGGTGACCTGGACGCCGCCGTCCTCGAGGATCCTGACGTCGACCTTGGTGGCGTAGCCGGCCATCGCCTCGTCGACGGCGTTGTCCACCACCTCCCAGACCAGGTGGTGCAGACCGCGCTCGCCCGTGGAACCGATGTACATGCCCGGGCGTTTACGGACCGCCTCCAGCCCTTCGAGGACCTTGATCGACTCGGCGCCGTACTCGGTCGGAGCACTCTTCTTTTGGGCAGGCACGTCGGACGCGTCTCCTCGGGGTTCGCATGAGGGGTCGACTGCCCCTCGTGATCGGCCACCAGTCTACCGAAACATGCCGACTGGACTGACACTGTGGCGGCGTTTTGACCTATCTGACTGGGCCGTGCGCGGAATTTCTCGAAGTTCGGTGCGTGAGGACGCTTGAGGACCGTCGATCTGTGCGCCAGACGGCGCACAGCGGATCGGTCGCCGCTCACCCGTACGTGTCGCGGGGCCCGCGGCCGGAGATGTGGTAGCGGCCCTTGCGCCAGGACGGCGCCACCGGGCCGACGATCTTCAACGACGTCACCACGCCGTCGCCGACCGCCGCCGCGATCTTGGCCAGCAGTTGGGACTGCACCATCCGAAGCTGGGTCGCCCAGGCGGTCGATTCCGCCGACACCGTCAGCACCCCGTCGCGCAGGCCGGTGGGCACGGCGTGTTCGGCGATCTGCTCACCGACCACCGTGGTCCACCGGCCGAGCACAGAACCCTCCGCCACCCGGCCCGACCAGCCGCGGTTGCGCGCCAGGTCGTTGGTCGCGGCGCCGAGCGTCTGTGGATCCCGGGAGTCCGGGCCGGGCCCCGACCAGCTGCGGCGCCGTCCTGCGACGGGGGAGCGGCGGGTCGGGGACGTGCGACCGCGGCCGACGTCCTTACCCTGGCTGCGCGCAGCGCCGCGGGCCTCCTCGAGGGTGCGCCGCACCAGGTCCATCCCGGACAGGCCGGCCAGATGAGCCGGCGGCCCCGGCGGGGTGTCGTCGTCGTCGTTCTTTTCCTGGCTGCCGTCGTTTGTCATGTCTGCACCGTCGAGATCCGCCCGTCGTCGCCGTCCTCCATGCGGATCTCGATCCGCCGGACGTCCCAGCCCTCGGGAATGTCCTCGCCGACGGCCGCGGTGACCAGGACCTGCTCCGCCGATTCGGCGACGGTGGCCAGCGCCCGCCGCCGGGCGGTGTCGAGTTCGGCGAACACGTCGTCGAGCAGCAGTACCGGGTCGCCGCCGTCGGCACGTAACAATTCGTAGGCCGCCAACCGCAGCGACAGCGCCATCGACCACGATTCCCCATGGCTGGCAAAGCCTTTGGCGGGCTGGTCGCCGAGCCGCAGCTCGAGGTCGTCGCGGTGCGGACCGACCAGGCAGAGCCCGCGTTCCAGCTCGCTGTCGCGCCGGCTGCTCATCGCCGCCAGCAGCGCCGCCTCGTAGTACTCGACGCTGTCGGCCGCGGGCACCTCGTCGTCGAGTTCGATGCTGGGGCGGTACCGGATGGCGGCCGGCCTCGACGCGGGGGCCAGCAGTTGGTAGGCCTTCTCCACCTCGGGGGCGAGTTCGGAGATCAGCACGGCGCGCGCCGCCATCAACCGGGCGCCGTGCGCGGCCAGGTGGCCGTCCCACACGTCGAGGGTGTCGAGCACACTGCGGTCGCCGCGGTGCCTGCCACCCGCGGCGGTCTTGAGCAGCGCGGTCCGCTGGCGCACCACCTTCTCGTAATCCGCTCGCACCCCGGCGATCGACGGTCGCCGGGTGGTGGCCAGCTCGTCGAGGTAGCGGCGCCGATCGCTCGGGTCGCCGCGCACCAGCGCCAGGTCCTCCGGCGCGAACAGCACGGCGCGCAGCACCCCGAGGATCTCGCGCGCACTGCGCACGGGGGAGCGGTTCAGCCGCGCCTTGTTCGCACGGCCGCTGGTGATCTCGAGGTCGACGGCGAGCTCGCGGCCGTCGTTGACGACGATCGAGGACACCACCGCCCGTTCGGCGCCCGTCCTGATCAGCGGGGCGTCCGCACCAACACGATGCGACCCGAGCGTCGCCGAGTACCAGAGTGCCTCAACGAGATTCGTCTTGCCGAAGCCGTTCGGACCGACGAACACCGTCCGGCCGGGCGTCAACTCGATGTCGATGTGTGCCCAGGACCGGAAGTCGGTGAGTGTCACGTGACGGACGTACACGGGCTAACCGGACTCGCTGATCCTCTTGACGGCGTGACCCCCGAACTGGTTGCGAAGCGCCGCGACGGCCTTCATCGTCGGCGAATCCTCCTGACGCGAGGAGAATCTCGCGAACAGGGACGCGGCGATGCTCGGCACCGGCACCCGCAACCGGATCGCCTCCTCGACCGTCCACCGGCCCTCACCGGAATCCTCTGTGTAGCCCGAGATCTCGGCCAGCTGCGGATCCTCGGAGAGCGCCTTGGCGAGCAGCTGCTGCAACCATGAGCGCACCACGGTGCCGTTGGTCCACGCCTGGTACACCGCCTGCGGATCCTTGATCAGCTCCTGGGCGGCGAGCATCTCGTAGCCCTCGCCGTAGGCGGTCATCAGGGCGTACTCCACGCCGTTGTGCACCATCTTGGCGAAGTGACCCGCGCCCACCGGCCCGGCGTGCACGAATCCGTCCGCCCGCTCACCCGGCGGCCGCAGCGTGTCAAAGATCGGCATGGCCCGCTCGACGTCGGCGTCACTGCCGCCGACCATCAGGCCGTAGCCCTCCTTCAGGCCCCAGACACCACCCGAGACACCCGCGTCGATGAACGCGATTCCCTTCTCGTGCAGCAACTTCGCGTGCAGGCCGTCTTCGGTGTAGCGGGAGTTGCCGCCGTCGATCACCAGGTCGCCCTCGCTGAGCTCGTTCGCCAGGGTCGCGATCGTGTCGTGGGTGATGGGTCCCGACGGCACCATCACCCACACCACCCGGGGTGCCGCGAGGGCCTCGGCCAGCGCGCCGATGGTCGGCACGTCGGTCACCTCCGGGCGCGGGTCGAATCCGACGACCTCGTGGCCACCTTCACGCAGGCGCTCCCGCATGTTGAAGCCCATCTTGCCCAGCCCGATCAGACCCAGCTGCATGTGTGCCCTCTTCTCCGGCGTTAAGGGCCGGTCAGCCGGGAAGCCGTACCGGCATCAACAGATACACGTAATCGGTCTGGGCGGCCGGGTAGGGACCACTTGCGCCGACTGTTCCATCATCCTCGCCCGCGGGCCGCAACACAGCGGGACGGCTGGGTGTCGTGAAGCCGAATGCCACCCGCTCGGAGTGCAGCGAGCCCAGACCGTCGGTCAGGTAGGTCGGGTTGAACGCGATGGTCAACGGATCGCCGGCGAACGACACCGGGAGGTCTTCCTCGGCGCGGCCGACGTCGTCGGCACCGGCGGACAGCCGCAGACCGTCCTCGGAGAACTCCATCCGGATCTGCGCGCCGCGGTCGGCGACCAGGGCGACACGCTTGATCGCCTCAGTCAGTTCGGCGACGCCGATGGTGGCCACGGCGGTGTGCTCGCTGGGCAGCAGCTGGCGGAACTTCGGGAACTCCGCGTCGAGCAGGCGGGTGGTGCTGCGCTTGCCCTCGCTGCGGATGCCGAGCAGGCCCTCCTTGCCGACCGACGCGCCTGCGCCCAGCGACAGGTGCACGTCGGAGCCGTCGGTACCGGCCTTCGCCG
This sequence comes from Mycobacterium sp. NPDC050551, assembly GCF_040674075.1. Taxonomy (NCBI): domain Bacteria; kingdom Bacillati; phylum Actinomycetota; class Actinomycetes; order Mycobacteriales; family Mycobacteriaceae; genus Mycobacterium; species Mycobacterium sp. NPDC050551. Next base: position 658,914 of record NZ_JBFARC010000003.1, read on the forward strand.
CTTCGGCGAGCGTCTTGGCGGGCACCAGCACCGCGGCCTCGATGCCTGCGGTTCCGGTGGACCACGTCAACTCGCGGACCGCGAGCCGGAACCGGTCGGTCGCTGCCAAAACCACCGAATCGCCGGAGATTTCGACGCGGATTCCGGTCAGCATCGGCAGGGTGTCGTCCCGGCCGGCCGCCACCGCGACCTGACCGATCGCCTCGGCGAAGAGATCGGCGGGAACCACACCGGTCTCCTCGGGCAGGGTGGGCAGCGTCGGGTAGTCCTCGACGGCCATCGTCGGAAGCGAGAATCGGGAGCTGCCGCAGGTCAGCGAGACGCGGGTGCCCTCGACGCTGACGTCCACCGGCTTGGCCGGCAGCGCCCGGGTGATGTCGGACAGCAGCCTGCCGGACACCAGAACGCTTCCCGGAGAAGCGATCTCGGCCGCGACGCGGACCTCGGCGGAGACCTCGTAGTCGAATCCGGAGATCGTCAGCCCGTCGTCGCTGCCGGTGAGCAGCACGCCGGCGAGCACCGGAACGGTCGGGCGGGTCGGCAGATTGCGGGCCACCCAGGCCACCGCGTCGGCGAAGTCCTCACGAACCAGGCGGAATTTCAGATCCGTGAGACCAGCCGTCGATGTCGTCACGTCCAAAACGTCCCTTCGATGAACCACACAATCAGCGATAACCAGCGGTTTCTCGGTGTCTCAACCCGCGTGACCTGCATGCGATGCGATGACCGTAACGGCTGTCGATGAACCACCGTAGAGCTTTCCGCGCCAACTTGAAAGCTAATCGATCGGGGTGACAACCGAGCGTGTGCGGCGGTCCGGCCGGGGTGGTGACGGAGTTTCCCCAGGCGCTGTGTTCAGAGAAGAAACCTATGGAGAGAAATGAGTAACAGTAATAGGGGCTGTGGACGCTGGGGATGAAGCAGTGTCGCCGCTGGCAGTCATGCGTGTCGAATTGTGAGTCGGCTGTGGACGGGCCGGCTGCGGGCGGTCGGCAACTGTGGAGCACCCGGTCGGTGTGTGACAACATCGCCGGTTCGGCCGGTCGGCCACCATGTTGTTCACACCGTTGTGCACAGGCCGTGCCGGTGACGAGTGATGCCGATGTGACGGAAGTTTTTCGCGTGCGGCGGTGCAATTCGGGCGCCCCGGCGGCCCATGAACGCATGCGGATCGCCACCGGAGCATGCCGACGACACGAAGAAGTCACGCCAGAAGAGGCGGGGAGAGCGGAGAGACCGGAACTCAGCGCTTGGAGCGCTGACGGATCCTGGTGGTGAGTTCCTTGACGTGGTCGAACACCTCACGGCGCTCGGCCATCTCGCCGCGGATCTTCTTCTCGGCGTACATGACCGTGGTGTGGTCGCGGCCGAAGGCCTGACCGATCTTGGGCAGGGAGAGCTCGGTGAGCTCGCGGCACAGATACATGGCGATCTGCCGCGACTGGGCGAGTGCCCTGGTCTTGCCCGGCCCGCGCAGTTCCTCGATCGTCGTCTCGAAGTACTCGGCGGTGGCGGCCATGATCGCCGCGGTGCTGATCTGCATCGTGCTGGCGTCGGAGATGAGATCGCGCAACACGATCTCGGCGAGCGACTTGTCGATCTGGGTCTTGTTCAGCGAGGCGAATGCCGTGACGCGGATCAGCGCGCCCTCGAGTTCGCGGATGTTGCGCTCGACGCCGGCGGCGATCAGTTCCAGCACGTCGTCAGGCACGTCGAGGCGGTCCATCTGCGCCTTCTTGCGCAGGATCGCGATGCGGGTCTCCAGTTCGGGTGGCTGGACGTCGGTGATGAGTCCCCACTCGAAGCGGGTCCGCAACCGGTCCTCCAGTGTGGCCAGCTGCTTGGGCGGCCGGTCGGAGGAGATGACGATCTGCTTGTTCGCGTTGTGCAGCGTGTTGAAGGTGTGGAAGAACTCCTCCTGGATGCCTTCCTTGCCCTCGATGAACTGGATGTCGTCGACCAGCAGCACGTCGATGTCGCGGTAACTGCGCTTGAACGACGCCTTGCGGTCGTCGCGCAGCGAGTTGATGAAGTCGTTGGTGAACTCCTCGGTCGACACGTACTTCACGCGCATGCCGGGGAACAGCCGCTGGGCGTAGTTGCCGGCGGCGTGCAGCAGGTGTGTCTTGCCGAGGCCGGACTCGCCCCAGATGAACAACGGGTTGTAGGCCCGGGCCGGCGCTTCGGCGATCGCCAGGGACGCGGCGTGGGCGAACCGGTTGGACGCACCTATCACGAAGGTGTCGAAGGTGTAGCGACGGTTGAGGCTGACGGCATTGGCGTCGGCGGCCGAGGAGTCGGTCGATGGAGCGCGGAAGTACGTCGGCCAGTTCTCTTCGGCACTGGCGAGCGCCTCGCGGTCGTCGTCGACCTCGTCGGGCTCGGAGATCGCAGCCGGAGGTGGTGGTGGCGGGGGGTCGTCGGTGTCGTCGGTCGACGGGGTCGCGATGCGGACCCCCAGTTCCACCCGCTGACCGAGGTGCCGGCTGAGCGCGGAGATGATCGGCTCGCGGAGGTGGCGTTCGATCTCGTTCTGCACGAACGGCGTGGGAACCGACAGCAGGGCAAAGCCCTCGGTGATCACCAGCGGTTTGACCAGTTTCAGCCATGCCCTTTGCTGCGGGGTCAGGACGGGCACCGGCCCGGAGCCGTTGTGTTCACGGGTGTCGCCGTCGCCGTTCAGATCGGCCAGCACGTTGTTCCACACGGCGACGAAGGGCGGGTCGGGGTCAGCAGTCAATTGACGCCTACCCCCTCGTGGTCGGTCCAGGGACGACCAAAGGAACGAAGACCGTCTGTCCACATGGTTATCCACAGTCTGTGGATAGAGACAGTACGTCGTCGCTCTCTGTTGCCTACCGGCGGGAACGCCGCTGGCCGGGGCTCGTCACAGTGGTGGTGCATGCTGTGGGCTCTCGGTGCGGTGGGCGTCCTCGCTTCGTTGTCGCCGCCGCCCCGGTCTGGGAACGGCATTGCCAGAAGCTAACAGTTTTCTCTCGACGTGCCAACCGTTCTGCAACATTGTTTGGACGTCGCTGGACAGCTGGTTGAAGACGGTGAAGGTTGTGACTGTTGTGAACATTTCACCGCCGGCCCGGGGTCGCCCGAGCAGGTTTGACCCAGCGAAATCTCGTCAGTACCCTCGAACAGTCGCCCGCACGTGGCGACACGGCTGCGACCCGGGGTTTCGGAGACCGCGCCGGTTAGCAAGACGCATGAGCTTACCAACGGCGACCGCGTCCACCGACACAGTCCGCTGTGCGTGGCGCGTGGCCGCCACTCGTAACGAGGAGATACTGCCGTGGCCAAGGGCAAGCGGACCTTTCAGCCCAACAACCGCCGGCGCGCGCGCGTCCACGGCTTCCGGTTGCGGATGCGCACCCGTGCGGGCCGTGCGATCGTCTCGGGTCGTCGTCACAAGGGCCGTCGTTCGCTCACTGCGTGATCCGACGCAGGGTCTAGCGCGGTGCTTCCGGCCCGGTACCGGATGACGCGGTCGACGGAGTTCAGTACCACGGTCAGTAAAGGGGTGCGCTCGGCGCACCCCGATCTGGTGTTGCATGCCGCCCTCGACGCTGCCGACGACACCGGCCCGCGGATCGGCCTGGTCGTCTCCAAGTCCGTCGGCAATGCCGTGACGCGCCACCGGGTGTCCCGGCGGTTGCGGCACGCGTCCCGAACCCTTCTCGATGATCTCGACAGCCGCGAGCGGTTGGTGATCCGGGCGCTGCCGAACGCCGGCCGTGCGGTCTCGCCCGATCTGGAACGCCAACTGCGGGACGGCCTGGCTCGCGTGCGGCGCCGCCGGGGGACGGCCCGATGAGTGGCCTGCGGGGCGCGGGTGCGCTGGCGGCGCGTGCGGTCATCGGCGCCATTCAGCTCTACCGGCACACGGTCTCACCGCTGCGGTTGCCGACCTGCCGGTTCATGCCGACCTGCAGCCAGTACGCCGTCGACGCGCTGACCGAGTACGGCCTGGTGCGCGGCGGATGGCTGGCCGTCGTGCGGCTCGCCAAGTGTGGCCCCTGGCATAGGGGAGGATGGGATCCGATACCGGAGCGCGCGGGCGGCGCCTGCGCGCACTCCGCGGATGCGAGCGGTACCGAAGCGGCCGCCGACGACCAAGTCTGGAGCAAGGCGCGTGTTTAACTGGTTCAGCCTCGACATCATCTACTACCCGGTGTCGGCGATCATGTGGGTCTGGTACAAGGCCTTCTCCGCCATCCCGTTCCTGGGTCCGGACAACTTCTTCACGTGGACGCTCACGGTGATGTTCCTGGTGTTCACCCTGCGCGCGATCCTCTACAAGCCGTTCGTGCGCCAGATCCGCACCACCCGGCAGATGCAGGAACTACAGCCACAGATCAAGGCGCTGCAGAAGAAGTACGGCAAGGACCGCCAGCGCATGGCGCTCGAGATGCAGAAGCTACAGCGCGAGCACGGCTTCAACCCGATCCTGGGCTGCCTGCCGATGCTCGCGCAGGTGCCGGTGTTCCTCGGCCTCTACCACGTGTTGATGTCCTTCAACCGGACGCAGACCGGCATCGGCCGGCTCGGGCTGTCGGTGGAGGAGAACCGCAGCCTCGGGAACTACGTGTTCAGCGCGACCGACGTCGGGCACTTCCTGGACGCGAACCTGTTCGGCGCTCCGCTCGGCGCGACGATGATCCAGCAGCACGGCCTGCTGGCGTTCACCGAATTCAACCGCGTGTCGGTGATCCTCGTGGGCGTGCCGGTGATGATCCTGGCCGGCGTCGCAACGCACTTCAACAGCCGGGCGTCGGTGGCGCGGCAGAGCATCGAGGCGGCGGCCAACCCGCAGACGGCGATGATGAACAAGCTCGCCCTCTATGTCTTCCCGCTCGGCGTGGTGGTCGGTGGACCGTTCCTGCCGCTCGCGGTGATCATGTACTGGCTCGCGAACAACATCTGGACCTACGGCCAGCAGCACTACGTCTTCGGCAAGATCGAGAAGGAAGAAGAAGCCAAGAAGACCGAGGCGCTGGAGCGCCGCGCGGCCAACGCGCCGGCGCCGGGCGCTAAGCCGAATCGCGCGCGCAAGGCGGCGGCGGCTGCCGCGGGTAAGGACGTCGCCGGCGAACCCGAGGCGTCAGGCAGCGAGCCGACGAGCACCGCGTCGATCGACGGTGAGAACAACGGCAGCCCCACCAAGGCGGCCGGCGGAGAACAGGTCGCCAACCGCACGCCGCGGCCGGGCGCCCGTCCGAAGAAGCGAAAGCGTTGACCAGTCCGCGGGCTGGGGGAGAGGGAGAGACACAGATGACGGACGCTGATACGACCGAGCGCACCGAAGAAGTCGACAACGGACTCGAGCAGGGTGAGGCCGAGGACAGCGCCGGCCGCCCGGCCGGGGAGGACCTCGAGGAGCGACTGGTCGCCGAGGGCGAGATCGCGGGCGACTACCTCGAGGAGCTGCTGGACCTGCTGGACTTCGACGGCGACATCGACCTGGACGTCGAGGGTGACCGTGCGGTGGTGAGCATCGACGGCGGCACCGACCTGAACAAGCTCGTGGGCCGCAAGGGCGAGGCGCTCGACGCGCTACAGGAACTCACCCGGCTGGCCGTGCACCAGAAGACGGGCGAGCGGAGCCGGCTGATGCTCGACATCGCCGGATGGCGCCGCAATCGCCGCGACGAGCTGGCGGCCCTGGGCGACAAGGTGGCCCGCCGGGTGCTCGAGACCGGGGAGCGTGAGGAGCTGGCGCCGATGACCCCGTTCGAGCGCAAGATCGTGCACGACGCGGTGGCCGCGGTTCAGGGTGTGCACAGCGAGAGCGAGGGCGTGGAGCCGTCCCGCCGTGTTGTCGTCCTCGCTGACTGATCATTCGAGTTACACCGGTGTAGTTCCCGCGAGCGACTCGGCGGAGGGATGTTTCACGTGAAACATGCCGATGCCGGGCGCCCACCGGAGGCGGCCGCAGCGTTGTTCGGCGACCGGCTGTCCATCGCCCAGCGCTACACCGAGATCCTCGCCGGAGCCGGTGTCGAGCGTGGCCTCATCGGCCCGCGCGAGATCGAGCGGTTGTGGGACCGGCACGTGCTCAACAGCGCGGCCATCGCCGAATTGTTCGCACCCCAGGAGCGGCTGGCAGATATCGGCAGCGGCGCCGGCCTGCCGGGGATACCGTTGGCACTGGCGCGTCCGGATCTCGAGGTGACCCTCGTCGAGCCGCTGCTTCGGCGCAGTGAATTCCTCACCGAGGTGGTCGCCGAGTTGGGGCTCGCAGTGGACGTCGTGCGGGGACGAGCCGAGGACAAGGGAGTGCGCGAACAGGTGGGGGAGATGGACGTCGTCACGTCGCGCGCGGTCGCCTCCCTGGACAAGCTCGCCCGGTGGAGCGTTCCGCTGCTTCGGGACGGCGGCCGGATGATCGCTCTGAAGGGCGAGCGCGCCGAGACCGAGATCGAAGAACACCGGCGTGTGCTGGCGTCGGTTGGCGCCGTCGATGTGAGGGTGTTGAAATGTGGCGCGGACTATCTAGATCCACCCGCGACCGTGGTCGTGGCGCGGCGCGAGATGAAGAAGCCGAGATCGGGTCGGTCGGAACGAACGAGCAGGAGAACTCGATGAGGCCGGGGCCAGACAGCGAACGGACCGCGCCACCCGGTGCGAGCGCTCCGCTACCACCGACCGGACCTGCCGGGCCGCGGGCAGGCGGCCCAGCGCAGCCGCCGCGGGATGTTTCACGTGAAACATGGCAACGCGGCGGGAGCGGCGGCGCCTGGACCGACGACGCCGGCATCGACACCCCGATCGGGGCCGAGGCAGAGCGCGCGGTGCGCCTGCTGCACACAGCGAAGGGTCAGCTGCGGCGGCCGGCCCGTCAGCGGGTGTTCACCATCGCCAACCAGAAGGGCGGCGTCGGCAAGACCACCACAGCGGTGAACGTCGCGGCGGCGCTCTCGCTGCAGGGCCTCAAGACGCTGGTGATCGATCTCGATCCGCAGGGCAACGCCAGCACCGCACTCGGCATCGAACACCGCCCCGGCACGCCGTCGTCGTACGAGGTGCTCATCGGGGAGATCCCGGTCGCGGAGGCGCTGCAGCGCAGCCCGCACAACGAACGGCTCTTCTGCATCCCCGCCACCATCGACCTTGCGGGCGCCGAGATCGAACTCGTCAGCATGGTCGCCCGCGAAGGCAGGCTGCGCACGGCGCTCGCCGAGCTCAAGCAGTTCGACTTCGACTACGTGTTCATCGACTGCCCGCCCTCTCTGGGACTCCTCACCATCAACGCGCTCGTGGCGGCGCCGGAGGTGCTGATCCCGATCCAGTGCGAGTACTACGCGCTGGAGGGTGTGGGCCAGCTGCTCCGCAACATCGAGATGGTCAAGTCGCACCTCAATCCCGAACTCGATGTGACCACCGTGATCCTCACGATGTACGACGGCCGCACCAAGCTGGCCGATCAGGTCGCCGCGGACGTCCGCGCGCACTTCGGCGGCAAGGTGTTGCGGACGGTGATCCCGCGCAGCGTCAAGGTGTCCGAGGCGCCCGGTTACGGGATGACGATCCTCGATTACGACCCGGGCTCACGTGGTGCCCTGAGCTATCTCGACGCGAGCCGTGAACTCGCCGAACGGGGTGCGCCAGGCGAGGCACCGCCGCGATGAGCACGCACGCCGCATGACATCCGTGACGAGAGGACGACGATGACTCAACCCACCCGTAAGCGCAGCGGCCTCGGACGTGGTCTGGCATCCCTCATCCCGACCGGTCCCGCCGATGAGGGCGGCCCCGGCGCCATGGGTCCACGGATGGGCGACGCCGCCGCCGACGTCGTGATCGGCGGACCGTCCGTGGCCGAGCACAACGAGGTCGGTGCGACGTACCGGGAGATCGATCCGGCGGCCATCGAGCCCAATCCGCGCCAGCCGCGGCAGGTGTTCGACGAGGAGGCGCTCGCCGAGCTCGTGCACTCGATCCGTGAGTTCGGTCTGATGCAGCCGATCGTCGTGCGCGCCGTCAGCGCCGGTACGGAGACACCGCGCTACCAGTTGGTGATGGGGGAGCGGCGGTGGCGCGCTGCCCAGCAGGCCGGACTGGCCGCCATCCCGGCGATCGTCCGCGAGACCGCCGACGACAGCATGCTGCGCGATGCGCTGCTGGAGAACATTCATCGAGCGCAGTTGAACCCGCTGGAAGAGGCGGCCGCCTATCAGCAGTTGCTCGAAGAGTTCGACGTCACCCACGATGAACTCGCGACGCGGATCGGTCGCTCCCGCCCACTGATCACCAACATGATCCGGCTGCTGCGCCTGCCGATCGCCGTCCAGCGCCGCGTCGCCGCCGGAGTGCTGTCCGCCGGCCATGCCCGCGCCCTGCTCTCGCTCGAGGGTGGCCCGGATCGGCAGGAGGAGCTGGCCGCACGCATCGTGGCCGAGGGCCTGTCGGTGCGCGCCACCGAGGAAGCGGTCACGCTGGCCAACCGGGGGGACGGCTCAGCGCCGTCGGCCCCGCGGCGCAAGCCGATTCAGATGCCCGGCCTGCAGGACGTTGCTGAGAAGCTGTCGTCGGCCTTCGACACCCGCGTCACCGTGAGCCTCGGCAAACGCAAGGGCAAGATCGTGGTCGAGTTCGGGTCGGTCGAGGACCTGCAGCGAATTGTGGACTTGATGAACTCGTCGCAACGATGACCGTCCACACACGGTAATTACGTCACTGTGACACTGATGCCACGCCGTACTCATGGGTCGCGCAATCTCATTGCGCAACAACCTGTTTCGTCAGCGGACGCGATTTCGTCGTGGGAAGCGGCAGAAACCGGGCCCGGCTCGGCGGGCTCTCCTATCCTGGAGGCGCACACGCGAATGCCAGCCCACCGACGAATCCGGGGAATCTAGTGCCGGCCCGAATCACGCCTCTTCGGCTCGAGGCCTTCGAACAGCTGCCGAAGCATGCGCGCCGCTGCGTGTTCTGGGAGGTGGATCCCTCCACCCTCGGCACCGACGACCACCTCAGTGATCCCGAGTTCGAGAAGGAAGCCTGGCTGTCGATGGTCATGCTGGAGTGGGGATCGTGCGGCCAGGTCGCGGTCCACGCGCCGCCCGGGTTCGAGGATGCGGCTCCCACCGAGGACACCGGATCCTGCCTCGGGTACGCGTTCTATGCCCCGCCCCGCGCCGTGCCGCGGGCCGGGCTCTTCCCGACCGGGCCGGTCAGCGCCGACGCGATCCTGCTGACGACGGTCGGCGTCGAGGCCGGCGACGGCTGCGACGGATTGTCGCGCAGCCTGCTGACATCGGTGGTCAGCGATCTGGTCCGACGCGGTGTCCGCGCGCTCGAAGCATTCGGCAGAACCGCCGAGGCCGCCGAACTCATCGACCCGCGGCTGGTGCCAGGAGATCTGGTTCCGGTCGTCGAGACACTCGGCGACTGCACGGTCGACCAGTGCATCGTCGCCGCCGACTTCCTCGAAGACGTCGGGTTCACCGTCGTCTCCCCGCACCGCTACTTCCCCCGGCTGCGTCTCGAGCTGGAGCAGGGACTGGGCTGGAAGGCCGGCGTCGAGGCGGCGCTGGAGCGGCTACTGGAGCACGCGCAGCTGCAGCAACCCGTTGGCGCAGGCGCGGGCCGGGTCGGGTTGACGACATCGGCCGAATCGGTTGGGGATCAATCCCGGTCGTAGTGGCACACCGCTTCCAGCATCACCCCGAACGGGTCGAGCCAGAAGGTCGCGAAGTACGGCGGCTGGTACTGCGGGAACGACTGGGGCTCGTGCACCACGTCGGCACCGATGCGCTGGACGAGCCGATGGACGGCATGCACGGCCGAGCGCGTCTTCACCATGAACGCGAGATGCTGCAGGCCGGCGCGGTGGCGGGAGTAGGGGCCTGCCTCGGCGGCAGGATAGAAGAACAGGTAGGTACCGGGCTTGCCGCTCGCCGGCCGGAAGGCGAACTGGTCGTCGGCGGCCAGGAACGGCTCGAAGCCGACCAGCGGCATCAACGCGTCGTAGTACTTCTTGGCGGCGACGAGATCGGGGACGTTGATCCCGATGTGCCCCAGCATGTCTCGGCCCGGCACCGCCCCGTCAGGACGGCAGCCGGCCCGCCTGCTCCACCGACAGTTCGTGCGCCAGCAGCTCGGCGAACGTGAAAGTCCCTGTGGGACGGTCGTTCTTGCCCAGCAGGTAGAGCCGCTTCACCGCCGCGAGGATGCCCTCGGCGACCGAGTCGCGGGTCTGCGTCGACACCAGCAGCGAGCGGTCCCGCGGGTTGGTGATGTACCCGACGTCGACCTGCACCGTGGGCATCCGGGTGAGGCGCAGCAGATCCCACGTCCGGCCATGGGTGCGGCAGTCGCGTAACCCGGCGCGGGCCACCACTTCCCGCTGGATGAAGTCGGCGAGGTTGCGCCCGATCGTGGACACCGACCCGTGTGAGTTGCCGAAGTGGAACGACGCGACGCCGTTGGCCGAGGGACTCGACTGGGTGGCGCACCGCAGGCTGATCATCAGGTCGGCGCCAACGGTGTTGGCGGTCTCGGCCCGCTCGGCGTCGGACGGCGAGCGGTTGTTGGCCCGCGACAGGAACGTCTCCATCCCGATCGCGGTCATCCGGCCCTCGAGCCGGCTCGCCAGGTCCCACAGGATGTCGGCCTCGCTGATCGGGCCTTCGGGACCGTTCATGATCAGCCCGTGATCGGAGCCGCCGCGGCCCGGATCGATGATCACCCGCTTGCCCGACAGGCGGGGGCCCGAGCGCCGCACCAGCTCCTCCTCGCGGATCGCGTGCGGCGACCCGCCGGTGACCCGAGAGCCGAGGAAGTACAACGACCGCAACGTCTCCGGGCCGCAGATGCCGTCCGGGTACAGGCCGTACTCCCGCTGGTAGGACATCAACCCGTTGTGGGTCTGCAGGCCGAAGTGCCCGTCGACCAGGCCGGTGTAGAAACCGAGGTCCTGCAGCCGGGCCTGCAGCGTGGCGACGTCGTCGCCGTACATCGGGGCGCCGAACTGGTGGGCCAGCGTGCGCGCGCCCAGTCGGTAGGAGGCCTCTTTGAGCGCCCGGTAGGTGGCCTCGCCGACGATGCCGTCGACGAGCAGCCCGCGGTGCTGCTGGAAGGCCCGAACGGCATGGTCGAGCTCGCCGTCGAACACGTCGAGAGCGACGTGCTTTCCGGTGCTCAAGTCGTCATCCGGGCTGTCGATCAGGCCCAGAGCGGACAGTGCCGCGCGGACCTCGGTGACCGCACCCCCGCGGTCACCGCGACGAAGAATCGACATATGGCCCTCCAGGCTGGCCTTTCGATCCGGCTGACAGAAAAATGACAGCGCCGACTATTTCAGAAACCGCTAGTCAGCATTGTCGCAGACCTTCGCCGGAATACGGAAAACTGCAGGCGGGTCGCGGTTGCCGCGTGGCGGATGTCAGACCAGGTCGGCCAGTTCGCGCAGCAGCGCGGCCTTGCCTTTCGCCCCGACGATCCGCTTCACCGCTTCCCCGTCCTTGAACAGGATCATGGTCGGGATCGACACCACCTGGAAGTCGCGGGCGGTGTTCGGGTTGGCGTCGACGTCGAGCTTGGCCACGGTCAGTGCACCGGCCTTCTCGCCGGCGATCTCCTCGAGCACCGGGGCGACCATCTTGCAGGGGCCGCACCAGGTGGCCCAGAAGTCCACCAGTACCGGTGTGCTGCTGGACAATACGTCGTCAGCGAACGAGTCGTCGGTGACGGCGACCGTCGCGGAGGTCTCGGGCATCGTATTTCTCCTTCTTCAGAGTTCAGGCTGTTGGTCGAGGCGTCAGATCGGCGCGGAGATCTCTTGATCGACCGGGGCGACGCCGATCTCTGCCAGCCAGCGTTCCGCGTCGATGGACGCGGCGCAGCCGCTGCCCGCCGCGGTGATCGCCTGCCGGTAGACCCGGTCGACCAGGTCGCCCGCGGCGAACACGCCTTCGATCGACGTGCTGGTGGTGCGGCCTTCGACCTGCACGTAGCCGTCGGAGTCGAGTTCCACCTGACCGCGCACGAGGTCCGAGCGCGGGGTGTGCCCGATGGCGACGAACACGCCGGTGACGGCGAGCTTGGACTCCTCGCCGGTGATGGCGTCGCGCAGCCGGATACCGGTCACCTTCGGGTCGCCCTCGATCTGGGTCACCTGGGTGTTGGTGAGGAACGTGATCTTCTCGTTGGCGCGGGCCCGGTCGAGCATGATGCGCGAGGAGCGGAACTCCTCGCGCCGGTGGATCACGGTGACGCTGCGCGCGAATCGGGTGAGGAAGGTGGCCTCCTCCATCGCGGAGTCGCCGCCGCCGATCACCGCGATGTCCTGGTCGCGGAAGAAGAACCCGTCACAGGTCGCGCAGGTGCTGACACCCATGCCGAGCAGCGTGTCCTCGCCGGGCACGCCGAGGTGGCGAGCCGCGGCGCCCATCGCCAGGATCACCGCGCGCGCCCGGTGGGTCTCGTCGCCGACGGTCACCGTCTTGACCGGACCCTCCAGCGACACCGCGTCGACGTCTTCCATCCGCAGGTCGGCGCCGAAGCGCAGGGCCTGCTCGCGCATCTCGTCCATCAGCTCCGGTCCGGTGATGCCGTTGCGGAAGCCGGGGAAGTTCTCCACCTCGGTGGTGGTCATCAGCGCGCCGCCGAACTGGGTGCCCTCGAAGACCAGGGGTTCGAGCTGGGCGCGGGCGGCGTAGACCGCCGCGGTGTAACCCGCCGGGCCAGAACCGATGATGATCAGGTCGTGGACCTTCGATGAGGTGGTCATGTGCGCCTTTCTGCCGTATCGCGCCGGCACGGGTACAAACACCAGCCTAGGTCCGGGTGTTCCCCGATCGGCTGTGGGTCAGACTACGGCCGGCGCAAGTGTGGGGCGGTCAACACCCGGGGCGGGGGCGGGTCGCCGCCGCCCGCAGTGCTGCGGTGACCCCCGCCGTCACCGCGGCGGGCACCCCGGACGCCGATGCGTCGTCACCGCCGAGATGCGCGAGGTCCCGCCGGACCCGGTCCAGGCCGGCCAGTGTCGCGGCCGCCGCCGGGTCGGTGCGCAGCCGACGCCACAGCCGCGCGGCCGTCTCGTCGTCGAGGGCACCGGCCTGCAGATCGGCCAGGAGTTCAGGCGTGATCGGGACGTCGGCCGGCGCGTCGTCCGTGCGCCCCTCGTCCGGCATCGCCGCCCCTGTCGTTCCGTCGCCGCACCACTGGCCTGTCCGCCACCCAGTCTCCATCATGGGTGCCGGCGATGCGGCGACCCGCCCGCGGTTCGCGGCGCGATTCGGCGGCCGCGTCGAAGTAGTGCAGCGCTTCGGCGAGCTTGGCGCGGGCCCGGCTGCACCGGCTCTTCACCGTGCCCTCGGGCACGCCCAGCATCCGCGCCGTCTCGGCCACCGAGTAGCCCTGCATGTCGACGGCGACGATCGCAGCCCGCTGCTCCACCGGCAGCGTCAGCAACGCCCGTTCCACCACGATCGCCGTGTCGACGCGCGCGGTGGAGTCACTCGCGGGTACGGCGTCGTCGAGCAGGGCGGTGGTGGGGTGATTCTTGTTGCGCCGCAACCGGTCCAGGCACGCGTTGACGACGATGCGGTAGAGCCAGCTGCTCACCGCGGAGTCGTACCGGAAGGCGTTGGCACTGCGGTGCGCCTTGAGCATGGCGTCCTGCAGCGCGTCCGCGGCGTCCTCGGGGTTGCGGCTGGTGACCAGCGCCAGCCGGTAGAGCTGCCGCTCGTGGCGCAGGAACAACACCTCGAACGCGTACCGGTCACCCGCGACGTGCGCGGCGAGCAGCTCCGCGTCCGACTGGCAGTCCGTGACCGCCGGTGGTTCAGAGATTCCCCCGAAACTCTCCACAGCCGAACACTAAACGGCGCAGGAGGACGGTCGTGACACCAGTTTGCGCCGGTGGCTCCCACCGCGTGTTCGGCGGCGCGGGAGCTGGGGACAGCGCCTAGGAGGCGGCCTCGATGGTGACCTCGGCGATGTCGCTGCGGCTCTCGCCGTCCACCTTGCCCAGCTTCGACACCCACACCAGCACGTTCGACGTCGGTGCGGCGTCGCTGATCTCGATGGTGTTCGAGCCGGGGCGCACCGGGGTCGCCGGCGTGAGTTCGGTGGTGTCGTCCAGCGACGACGGGGTGGGCGACGATGCGGACCGGATCTCCACCTCGGTGCCGGTGCTGTTCAGGTCGATCTTCACCGCGGCCAGCGTGGTGGGCTGGGGCAGCTCGAGCATCAACCCGACGCCGTTCTTGAAGTTCGGGAAGGGCTCGGGGTCGGAGTAGGTGTCGATCGGCCACACGGTCGAGGCGTTGCCGTCGATCGCCAGGCCGGCCTCACTGGGCGCGTCGGCTTCGCCTTCGGGTGAGAACACCGTCACCCGAACGGGTTTGACGGCTGTGCCGGTGCTGCCGCCGGACTCTCCGGCCTCGGTAGACGACGGCGCGTTGAGCCCGAGCTCGTCGCCGTCGAGGCCGCCGCCGACGTCACCGAAGATGCGGCTGAGCACCGTGGCGAGCACGATCAGCGCGACGACCAGGATCGCGCCGCCGATCGCCAGTCCCACCATCAGGCCCTTGCGCCGACGGGCGACGAACTCGGGGTCGTCGTCCGGCGCCGGGCGTGCCCGCTCCGGCCCGTTCGGCTGGTCGACGGGGTTGATCTGCTCGGTGCGGTCGGCGATCGCGGTCGCCTGCTGCAGCAGGTTCAGCAGCGTCGGCGCGCTGCGGATACCGCCGTCGGGCTGTACCGCGTGGGCGGCCGCGGCCGAGATCTGGAACGGGATGTCGCGATCCACCGACCGGGGTTCCACCGGATTGCCGGCCGTGTCCAGGTCGGCCGGCCGAAGGCCGCTCGGCACCCCCGACTCGTCGAGCGGCCAGCGGTTGACCAGCAGCGCGTACAGGGAGGCGCCGATCCCGCGGATGTCGTCCTCCGGCGTCGCGTCGGGCAGGGTCGCCGGGAACGCCAGCGCCACGTCGCCCTCGATGCTGACCCGGACGCGGCTGGGATGGTCGATCGACAGCGACACCCCGGATCGGTGCGCGGCCTCGGCCGCGGCGGCCAGGCTCTGCATGGCGCGGGCGCCGCCGATCGGTGATGGCGACGTGTCGGCGACCTCGGCCAGCGAGCCGCCGCGAATCCACTCCGACACGATCAGCCCGCCCGAGCCGGTGTTCGCGACGTCCAGCACGCGCGCCACTCCCGGCATGTCGATACGACTGAGCTTGAGGGTGCGGCCGAGGATCTCCTGCAGCTGGTCGTCGGGCAGCGTGGCCTCGGGGTCGACGAACGTCAGCGCCACCTGGCGGTCCAGGGCGGTGTCCACGGCCTGCCAGAACTGCAGGTTCGGCGGGCCGCCGTGGAAGACGAGCAGGCGGTACCGACCGTTGGCGATGGTGGCGCCGGGGATGAGGTGCACGTCCTCGTCGGAGGTGGCGGCCTCGATGGCGGGTTCGCGGGGCGCGTCGAAAGGCAGCGACTCGCGCGTCGGATCGCCGCCGTAGTCGGCGGGCGGGCGGCCCGAGGCGGGCATCGGCGTGGTGCCGTTGGGCACCTCCGCCGTGACGTCCCTGTCGGCGGAAGCATCGTCGGAGGAGCCCACGTCGGGCTGGAAGTCGTCGGCGGTGGCGCGGGGCAGCTTGGTGGTGGCCGTGCGGTCCGGCGCAGGTACGGCGTCACCCGCGGGTTCGTCGGTCACCGCTGGTCCTTTCCGCATCCCTGCCCCCGCCGGGGGTCTCGGCCGGCCGGCGACCGGTCCTGGCAGTCGTCGTTCCGGGTGGAGATTCCTCTGCTCAGGGTACGGGAACCGGCTCCCCGGGCGTGGCGAGACGGCCCGCTCGGCGGGAGCCGCGGCCACCTCGGACCGGCGCCCGAACCGCCGCCGCACCGCCCCCAGCGCGGCGGCCGCCTCGGGCACCCGCGCGGCCAGCAGCACCCCGGCGATGATCGGCCCCATCAGCAGTCCGATGACCGCCAGCCGCACCAGCGAGCCACCGGCGCCGAAACGTTCGGTCAGCGACTCGAGCCCGAGCAGCTGGTCGGCGACGTGGGCGAGCAGCCCGGCGAGCAGCGACGCGGCGACGGTCACCAGGATCGTGCGCAGCACCTGGGTGTCGAAGAGCCGTCCGCCGGGCGGACGCAGGTGCGAGCGCAGCAGGAAGTAGCCGACCGTCGCGCCGGCGAGGAAGCCCAGCCCGTTGGCCAGACCCAGGTAACCGGCCACCAGTTGGGGGTCGTCGGTCAGGTGCGGCGCGGCCAGCGACCCGGCGATCTTGACCGTCGTGATGACCACGATGACGGCGATCGGCGTCCACGGGCGTTCGCGGGCGTAGAACACCCGCAGCTGGAGCAGCACCAGCGCGTACGGGATCAGCGTGAACGCCGACAGCGTGATCGCCATCCCGAGGTAGCCGGCGGCCTCGGGGGTGAAGTTGCCGTACGCGAACAGCGCGCTGCCGATCGCCGGACCGCCGACGGTCATCACCGCCACGATCGGGATCAGGGTGACCATGGTCAGCCGGGTGGCCAGCGACAGGTCGGCCCGCACGGCGGACAGGTTGTCGGCGGCGGCGTTGCGGCTCAGCCGCGGCATCACCACGGTCAGCACCGTCACGCCGATCACGCCGAACGGCAGCATCAGGACGATCCAGGTGTAGTTGTAGATCGCCGGGCCCGACGCCGCGGCGGTGCTGGCGATCTGGTTGCCCACGATCAGGCCGAGCTGGCTGATCAGCACGTAGCAGACCATCGCGGCGGCCATCGCGCCGAATCTCTTCAGCCGGTCGTCCAGGCCCCACAGCGGTCGAAGGCTGATGCGCTCCTTGCGGATCGCGACCAGCAGCACCACGGTCTGGGCGACCACACCGAGTGTGGTGCCGATGCCGAGCACCAACAGCTTGGCGTTGCCCATCTCCACCGGGTCGAGCGACAGCTCGCCGGGCACCAGCATGTAGACACCGAGCGTGAGGATCGCGATGACGTTGTTGATCACCGGCGCCCAGGCCGGCGGGCCGAACACGTTGCGGGTGTTGAGGATCGCGGTGAACACCGACGACAGCCCGTAGAACAGCACCTGGGGCAGCAGCAGGAAGGCGAAGGCGACCGTCAGCGGGCTGTTGACCTGCGGATCGTCGCCCAGCATCAGGCGCACCAGCAGCGGGGCGGTGGCGACCGACAGCACGGTCGTGACCACCAGCAGCGCGGTGGCCAGGGTGAACAGCCGGCGCACGAAAGCGGTGCCGCCGTCGGCGTCGTCGCGCTCGGCCCGGGCCAGCACCGGGATGAAGATCGCGGTGAACGTGGCCTCCAGCACCAGCGCCGCGATCAGGTTCGGCAGCTGGTTGGCCACCGAGAAGGAGCTCAGCAGCGCGTCGCCGAGCAGGTAGGCCAGCAGCGCCATGCGCAGGAAGCCGGTGATGCGGCTGACCAGGGTGGCCAGCGCCATGCCCCAGGACCGTGACACCACGGCCGCGTCGGAGAGTTCCGGCCGGCCCGCCTTCCGGCGCGGCGCGGGTCCGCGGGGGATGCGCTGCCGTGGCGGCGGAGGCGGCCGCCGCCGTGGCGGGGGAGGGGGTCCCGGCGGTGCGTGGCGGCGCGGCGGGGGCGCGGTCGGCGTGCGCTCGAACCGCTGGACCGGCGGCGGCGTCGTCGGGTCTGGCCCCCACCGCCCGGTGGTGCTCATGCCCGGTCGCCCGGTGACGCGCGGCCCACCCGGGTCGGGTCGGCTTCCGCGCCGGGCGCGTGCCGGATGGCGGTGTCCAGCGGGTCGGACCGCTCGTCGGGGTCGACGTCGAGGTCGGCGCGGTCGGGCTGGCCGCGGAACCGGTGCCACAGCCGCCGGCCGACCAGCAGCGCCAGCACCGCCCCGCCGGTCAGCGTGATGAAGAACAGCACCTTGCCGTAGGCGTTGGAGTGCACCGACAGCCGCACCGGTTCGCCGAGCGACAGACCGTCGGCGGTGCGCAGTGCGACGTCGACCGCGACCCGCTGGGTGAAGTGCACCTCGATCGGCACCCGAAGCGGCAGGTAGCCCGGGGGCAGTTCGATCACCCCCATGTCGGTCACCGACATGCCCGGCGGGGCGTCGACCTGCAGGCGCACCCGCACCGGCACGGGGAGGTCGTTGCGCAGGGCGAGCGGGAGCGGGCTGCGCTCGGTCGCCAGCGTGTAGGCGCCGCCCGGGTTGACCACGGTGACCGCGCCGAACAGGTCGTCGACCGTGTTCGCAATCCGCGAAAGACGTTGCTGGGCAAGCCCGTTGCGGGCACCGGGCGGTACGGCCAGGCTGAGCGCGCGCAGCATGTCCTCGCGCAGCGGCGCGATGTACTGGGTGCCCGTCAGGCCGGTGCGCACGTCGGTGGTCAGCGCCGTCGAGAGTCCGTTGAGCCTGCCGACAGCCGCGGCGATGCCGGACGTGACCGCCTGGTCGATGCGGCCCTGCGGGTTGCCGAGTTCCGACGGCGGGGCGGGTGCCAGCGGCTGCGGCGGCAGGGCGTCCCCGTCGGCGATCACCTCGGCCAGCGGTCGCGGCACCGCCAGTCCGGCGCGGATCGCGGTGGCGGCGGCGGTCAGGATCGCCTGTGCGTCGTCGGCCCGCACGTTCCACGTCAGCGGGGGCATCAGCAGCTGGGTGCGCGGCGCGGCGTCCGGGCGCAGACCGCGCCACAGCAGGGAGCCGAGCGCATCCTGGCGGCGGGCCACCTCCGAGTCGTGCTGAACCGGGACCTCGAGCGACGGATCCAGGTAGCTGGGTGCGACCGGCTCGGTGCCGACACCCGCCAGCGCCGCCCCGACGGTCGGGTCGAACGGCACCGCGACCAGGTCGGGCGCCAACCGCATCGGGGCCAGGTCGGCGGTGCTCAGCACGCCGGTCGCGGAGTCCTGCGCGGTCAGGTCGGCGGCGGCGATGGCGACCCGGCGGCCCTGCGCGGACAGCAGCTGTGCGGCAGGACCGGTCAGCGGGCCGTCGCCGACGATCGTCACGCCGCGCATCGACGGGACCCCCAGCAGCTGGTCGACGATGTCGGCGGCGCCATTGGTGGCGATTGCGCGCAGCGCCGGGTCGCCGACCCGCTGCACGGCGTCGAGATCGGCCTGGGCGTAGGTGGTCGGCGCGACGCACATCCGCTGCGCCAGTGCCTTGAGGCGGTTGAGCCAGCTGATCGCGGCGTCCTTGCCGGTGCCCGGCCGGGTCGGCGTGCCCGGTCCCGCGTCGACGCCGTCGTTGACGACGTAGCCGGTGGTCATCGCGTTGACCGTGACGAGCAGGTCGGGGTCGACGGCCAGACACAGGGCGCCGCTGAGCTGCCCGCCGGCGTCGACGGTCGGGCCGACGGCGAAGTCCACCGCCGAGAGCAGGGTGTCCAGCCGGCCGCCCGGCGCCAGCGACGTGGCCAGCTCGTCGTCGACCAACCGGACCGGCGCCGCGCCGCCGGGGACACCCGGAGCCAGCCGCGGCCGGTCGGCCAGCGGCCAGAACATGGTCAGCCTCACCGGCCGGGAGGTGTCGGGCGGCACCACGGAGGTCAGGGTCTCGGCGACCGACGCGGCGGCGCCGTCGGGCGGCACGCCGAGCACCGGCAGCAGGAACCGGGCGTCGTCGAGCCGGGCGGGCGCGCCGTAGTCGGGGGTGCCGTTGACGTTGACCAGCACCGGGAACACCCCGGGGGCGCCGATGGCCAGCGACGGCTGGTCGGGGGAGCGCAGCGGGTAGCTCAGGGTGAACGGCACCTGCCTGCCGCGCTGCAGTTCCGGGGCCAGCGTCACGAACTCGGCGACGGGGGCGAATTGGTCGAGGTTGCCGGTCAGGTTGGTGCGCAGGCCCGCCGACGAGTCCACCGCCGCGGCGTGCTCGAGGCGCACCATCACATCGCGCACCGGGCGATCACCGACGTTGAGCACCACACCGGAGACGGTGACGACGGGGTCGCTGGTGGTGGTCACGACGTCGGGGGTGACCCGGTCGATGCGCAGCTGCAGGAACGGCGTGGCACCCGGTTCGCCCGCGGCGGCCTTGGGCAGCGCGGCCGGGACGGCGAAGAGTACGAGCAGCGCCACGGCGGCGAAGAGCCGCGGCAGCACGGCCGGGCAGCGCCTGGCGGTCACGGCCCCTGTCCGCATCCGTTCGTCCGCCGGCCTGATGTGGGTGGGCTCGACTCGTCGCGACGACGGTTGCGGGTGTGGGAGTGGGTCTGGGGGCGCCGCCGCGGTGAACTGTGCGGCAGCGGCGGCAGCGAGCTCGGCCCGTCGGTGTGCAGCTTGTCGATCAGCTCACCGGCCACCTCGGCGAGGCGTCGCTCGTCGGCGTAGGCGAGCCGCGACGGAAGTTCCTTCAGCGGCACCCACGCCACCTCGGTCACCTCGACGTCCTCGTCGGACAGCTCACCGCCGAGGAACCGCATGAGGTAGTGGTGCACGGTCTTGTGGACGCGGCGACCCTCGGTGACGAACCAGTAGTCGATGCTGCCGAGCGCGGCGAGCACGCTGCCCTGGATGCCGGTCTCCTCGGCGACCTCGCGGATCGCGGTCTGCTCGGCGGTCTCGCCGAGTTCGATGTGGCCCTTCGGCAGTGACCACAGCATCCGGCCGCGGCGGTCGATGCGCCCGATCAGCGCGGCGACCTGACCGTCCTTGGGGCCGTCGAGACCGTCGATGACGAGGCCGCCCGCGGAGGTCTCGTGCACAGTGCGCAACCGCTCCGGAGGGCGGCGCGGCCGGTTCTTCTGCTGCTTGGCGTGTTCGGCGGGGGTGCGCGGCGGGGTGGGTGCCGCGGAGTGGTTCTGCGGGGCGACGGGCTGAGCCTGCTGGCCGGCCTCGGGCGGGCCTGCCGCGCGTCGGCCGCGGCGACGCCCGCGGCGCCGTCGTGGTTTGGCCTGTTCGCCTTCCGACACCCAAGCGATAGTAGCTGCCACCTGGTATACGTCCCGGCCGCACTCACCGGTCGGTGCAGGACCGTTACCGTCTAGGCTCATCGAACGTGTCCGACTCCGCTGCTGACCTCGAACTGCTGGCCGGTGCGGTCGCCGCGCTGCGCCTGCACGATTCGCTGTTGCGTGAGCTCGGCGCGGTGTTCGCCGGCGCCGGTCACGACCTGTATCTGGTCGGCGGCAGTGTGCGCGACGCGCTCCTCGGCCGGCTGGGTACCGACCTCGACTTCACCACCGATGCGCGCCCGGCGCAGATGCAGAAGCTGCTGCGGGGGTGGGCGGACGCGCTGTGGGACACCGGCATCGAGTTCGGCACCCTCGGTGTCGGCAAGGACGGTCACCGGCTGGAGATCACCACCTACCGGGCCGACAGCTACGACCAGGTGTCACGCAATCCCGAGGTGCGGTTCGGCGACACCCTCGAGGGCGACCTGGTGCGCCGGGACTTCACGGCCAACGCGATGGCGGTGCGCATCACGGCCGACGGTATCGGCGAGCTGCACGACCCGCTGAACGGGCTGGCCGCCCTGCGGTCACGGGTGCTGGACACGCCGTCGTCGCCGGAGGTGTCCTTCGGTGACGACCCGCTGCGGATGCTGCGCGCCGCCCGCTTCGTGTCGCAGCTGGGGTTCGACGTCGCGCCGCGGGTGCTCACCGCGCTCACCGAGATGGCCCCGCAGCTGGGGCGGATCACCGCCGAGCGGGTGGCCGCCGAGCTGGACAAGCTGTTGTTGGGCGCCGACCCGGTGGCGGGCATCGACCTGATGGTGCGGACGGGGCTCGGTGACGTGGTGCTGCCCGAGGTGGGTGCGATGCGGATGGCGATCGACGAGCACCACCAGCACAAGGACGTGTACTGGCATTCGCTGACGGTCCTCAAGCAGGCGATCGACCTGGAGGAGTCGCCGGATCTGGTGTTGCGCTGGGCGGCGCTGCTGCACGACATCGGCAAGCCGTCCACCCGTCGCCACGAACCCGACGGCGGCGTGAGTTTCCACCACCACGAGGTGGTCGGCGCGAAGATGAGCCGCAAGCGGATGCGCGCGCTGAAGTACTCCAAGCAGATGGTCGACGACGTCTCGCAGCTGGTGTATCTGCACCTGCGGTTCCACGGTTACGCCGACGGGACCGGGACCGGCCGCTGGACCGACTCGGCGGTCCGCCGCTACGTGGCCGATGCCGGACCGCTGCTGTCCCAGTTGCACAAGCTCGTGCGGGCCGACTGCACCACCCGCAACAAGCGGCGGGCGGCGCGGCTGCAGGCGAACTACGACGACCTGGAGCGACGGATCGCCGAGCTGGCGGCAAAGGAGGACCTGCAGCGGGTCCGCCCGGACTTGGACGGCAACGAGATCATGCGGCTGCTGGACATCCCGGCGGGCCCCGAGGTCGGCGAGGCGTGGCGGTATCTCAAGGAACTGCGGCTGGACCGCGGGCCGCTCGACCACGACGAGGCCGTCGACGAACTGCTCGCCTGGTGGAAGACCCGCCAGAACACGTAGGGGAACCGCCCGCCACGGCGCGACGTCTGACCCACATGGAGTACTGCCTGGGCGAGGGTGACGGGTCGGCGACCATCTGGACCGCGGAGCCCGACGTCGACCTCGACGGTGACGGCCGGCTGGACGCGGTCGGCCTGGACTTCGACGGCGACGGCCGCCTCGACGACGCGTTGGCCGACCTCGACGGTGACGGCCTCGCCGATCAGGCCGCCCTCGACCTCGACGACGACGACCGCGCGGAAGCCCACTTCACCGACGACGGCTCGGGCACCTGGCTGCTCAGCGTCGACCGGGCGGGCCAGGTGCGCTGGTTCGGGCTGGACGGCGCCGAGCAGGTCGGCGGTCCGCTGGTCGACGTCGACGCCGACGGTCAGGCCGATGACCAGCTTGCGGACACCGATGGAGACGGCCTGGCCGACCGGGTGTTCTCCGACGGCGTCGCCCTGGTGGACAGCGACGGCGACGGCCGCTGGGACCTGAGGCTCGCCGACACCGACGGAGACGGGAAGGCCGACGCCGCCACGCAGCTCTGAGCCGCCGCCTTGACGAGGCTGTCACTTAGTGACACAGTCGAGGTTGTCACTAAGTGACACCGAGACGGGAGGTAACTGCGTGGACACCGACGCCAAGCGGCTGACCGTCTCGCGGCACGCGGCGGCGTTGTTCTGGGAGAAGGGAGTGTCGGGCACCAGCGGCGACGACATCGCCGCGGCCGCCGGGCTGTCCACCCGCACGATCTGGCGCTACTTCCGCACGAAGGAGAGCTGCGTGGAGCCGCTGCTGGCCCGCTCGGCCGACCGGTTCCTCGAGATCTTGCACCGCTGGCCGCTCGAACTGTCCCTCGGCGAGCACCTGGCCGAGGACATCGCCCGTCATCCACTCGACGAACTGGGTGTCGAGGACGAGTGGAGCGGTATGCGCATCAGCACCATGACCCACGACGAACCGGCGCTGCGCACGGCCTACCTGATGGTCCACGACCACCTCGAACACGGCCTGATCCCGGTGGCCGCCGAGCGACTGCGCCTCCCGCAGGACGATCTGACGGTGCGGCTCTGCGCCGCCGCCGTCACCGGGGCGTTCCGCGTCATCGACGAGGACGTCAGCAGGGCGGTCATCCTGGACAACCGCAAGATCACCCAGACCGAGGCCCTGGCACTGATGGACCGGGCCATCAACGAGGCCACCAACGGCCGGCTCGGTGGCCCCGTGACGACCTGAGAAACCAACCAATACAACCGAATTCAGCACCCTGTCCGGTCACACTGCCGGGCCGGTCGATGGCGCGCGCCGCCGTCTGGAGAAAGGACCGACATGCCACTGCCACCACCGATCACCGTCGAGGAGCTCTTCAGCCCGCCGGTGCGCGCCCGCGCGACGATCTCGCCGGACGGCACCAGGATCGCCTACCTCGCACCCTGGCGGAACCGGCTCAACGTGTGGGTGCAGCGCATCGACGCCACCGACGACGGGCGCTGTGTGACCGCGGACGCGGACCGCAGCGTCATGGGCTCCGACTGGACCGGCGATTCTCGTTGGCTGCTCTACCTCCAGGACACCAAGGGCGACGAGAACTGGCACGTCTTCCGGGCCGACCCGAACGAAACCGACACCCCCGCAGTCGATCTCACCCCCTTCCCGGGAGCGCGGGCGTTCTATCAGCTGCTCCCCGGGCGGCCCGGCACCGCAATCGTCCAGATGAACAGGCGCGCAGTCGAATTGATCGACGTCTACGAACTCGACATCGCCACCGGCGAGTTGACGGTGCTCGCCGAGAATCCGGGGAACGTCGCGGCGTGGGTGGTCGGCGGTGCGGGCACCGTGCTGGCCATGGCGACGCTGGCAGGCGGTGACATCGAGATCCAGCAGTGGGAGGGCGCGGCAGTGGGATTGCGGCGCGTCGCGGTGTTCGACGGGGCCGACCACCCGCTCGGGCTCTTCCCGTTCGACATCACCCCGGACGGGACCGGGGTCTGGTTCGGGTCCAACCGCGGCACCGACCACACCCGGCTGGCCCGTCTCGACCTCGCCACCGGCGAGGAGACCGAGATCGACAGTGATCCGGCACTCGACCTCGACACCACCGGCCTCGTCGTCCCCTTGTTGCCGTCACCGCTGATCCAGGATCGCCGGACCGGCGAGTTGATCGGCGTTCGCTATCAGGGTGAGCGGCGGGTGACCCGGGCGCTGGACGCCCGCTTCGCCGCAGTGCTGGAGAACCTGACGAAGCTCTCGGACGGCGATCTGGCCCTGACGTCGTCGGACGACAGCGGGCAGCACTGGGTCGTCACCTACTTCCACGACCGCGACCCCGGCGTCACCTACTACTACGACCACGGGACCGGCGAGAGCCGGCTGCTGTTCCGGCCGTTGCCCCACCTCGACCCGGCCACGCTGGCGCCGATGACACCGGTGACAGTCACGGCGCGGGACGGGCTGGCGCTGCCGTCGTATCTGACCCTGCCGGTCGGGATCGAACCGGTCGGCCTGCCGATGGTGCTGGTCGTGCACGGTGGTCCGTGGGCCAGGGACAGCTGGGGCTTCGACCAGACGGTGCAGCTGCTGGCCAACCGCGGATATGCGGTGCTGCAGGTCAACTTCCGCGGCTCGACGGGCTTCGGCAAGGCCCACATGCAGGCCGCGGTCGGCGAGTTCGCAGGCAGCATGCACGACGACCTCGTCGACGCCGTCGAGTGGGCCGTCAAGGAGGGCTACGCCGACCCGGACCGGGTGGCGATCTTCGGCGGCTCCTACGGCGGGTACGCCGCGCTGGTCGGCGTCACGTTCACCCCCGACGTGTTCGCCGCCGCGATCGACTACGTCGGGATCTCCAACCTGGCCAACTTCATGCGGACCCTGCCCGCCGGGGCGCGGCCGCACCTGGCCGCGAACTGGCACCGGTATGTCGGCGATCCCGACGATCCCGGGCAGGAGGCCGACATGCTGGCCCGCTCGCCGATCAGCCGGGTGGACCGCATCCGCACCCCGCTGCTGGTGGTGCAGGGGGCCAACGACGTCCGGGTGGTGAAGGCCGAGTCCGACAACATCGTGGCGGCGCTGCGGGCGCGCGGCGTCGAGGTGGAGTACATGGTCAAGGACGACGAAGGTCACGGCTTCCTGAACCCGGAGAACCAGATCGACCTGCATCACGCGGTCGAACGCTTCCTGGCCCGGCACCTGGGCGGGCGGACGGCGACGGGCTAGTCGCGACCCGCGCCCGGCGGGCCGGCGAACGCCTGCGCGATGCCCAACCACGTCTCGGCGTCGGCGCCGTCGGCCCGCACGTCGAGCTCGGCGCGCGGGCGGCGCTGGGTCACCAGATGGCAGAAGTCCTCGGCCGAGCCGGTGACACGCTGTTCGGCGTCGGGCGGACCCCAGGTCCAGGACGACCCGTCGGGTGCGCGTAGTTCCACGTGAAACGGTGCCGCGGGAACGGGCAGCCCGTGCACGGCGAACGCGAAGTCGCGGGTCCGCACGCCGATGTGGGCGATGGACCGCAGCCGCGCCGTCGCAGGCCGCGTCACACCGAGCGCGTCGGCGACGTCGAGGCCGTGCGCCCAGGTCTCCATCAGCCGCGCGGTCGCCATCGACGCGGCGCTCATCGGCGGGCCGAACCACGGCAGCTTGCGGCCGTCGGCGACGCCGAGCAGTTCGTCGTGCAGCCGGGCCCGGGTGCGCCGCCAGTCGGCGAGCAGCTCGGCGGGCGGGGTCGCAGCGACCTCCGCGGCGCCCTCGTCGACGAAGCCGGTCGGGTTGGTCGCGGCCGCGCCCAGCACCTCGGTGAACGCGGCCTCGTCGGTGACCGACAGCAGCGCGACACGATCGGTCCACAGCAGGTGGGCGATCTGATGGGCGATGGTCCAGCCCGGCGCAGGCGTCATCCGGGCCCACTGCTCGGCGGGCAGGTCGGCGATCAGCGCGTCGAGGTCGTCGCTCTCCGCGCGGAGATCGGCCACCACCGCCGCTGCTGCCGCCATGCCGGTCAGGTTAACCAGCCGGTGCGCGGCGGCCGACGGCGGCGTGCACGGCCAGCCCGAGCAGATACACCACCGACCCGGCGATCGCCAGCCCGGGGACATGGCCGTCGGGCGGGACGAAGAACGCCGCCACCGCGATCGCCCCGATGAACGCCATCCAGAACAGCGAGTCCTGCACGGTGAACACGTGGCCGCGCAGCGCGTCGTCGACGTCGATCTGCATGGCACTGTCGGCGCACAGCTTGACCACCTGCCCGGCGGCCCCGAGCAGGAATCCACACGCCACCATCACCGGCACCTGCAAGCCGAATCCGGCGAGCTGGACCACCGCTGCGAAGGCGAGCGCACCGTTGGCGGTGGCATAGCGGCCCCATCGGCCGATCGCGAAGGGCGTCAGCAGGATGGCCAGGAACAGGCCGGCTCCGGCGGCTGTGGCGAACAGCGCCGCGGTACCGAGCCCGGCAACGGCCTGGGTGTCGCTGTGCCGCACGATCACCAGCACCAGCAGGGTGTTGACGCCGAACACCATCCGGTGGGCGGCCAGGCCGGCCAGTGTGGCGGCCACCGTCCGGACGCCGAGGACCGCGCGGGCGCCGTGCACCCACCCCGTCGCGACCGCATAGACGGCCGAGCCGTGAATCGAGCGGGTGCTTTCGTGAGGGCCCAGCACGCGCGGCGGGAAGCGCACCGAGAGCAGGAGCGCCACCGCAACCGGCGCTGCCACGACCAGGATCACCACGGCTGCGCCGGTGTCGTCGGAGCCGAAGCCCCACCGCAACGCCAGCATCGAGGAGGCACCCACGGAGGCCGCGACCACTGAGACGGCCGTCGCCACGGAGTTCATCGCGACCACCCGGTCGCGCGGCACCACGTCGGGCAGCGCCGCGGACAATCCCGACGAGACGAATCGGGTGAACCCGTTGACGATCAGCGCGCCGAACAGGATCGGCAGGTCGCCGACTCCCATGGCGAGCAGTGCCCCGACGCCGAGGACGAGAAGCAGCCGGCCGACGTTGGCGCCGATCAGGACGCTGCGCCGGTCCCAGCGGTCCAGCAGCGCACCGGCGAACGGTCCGAGCAGCGAGTAGGGCAGGTACAGCACCGCGAACGAACCGGCGATCGCCCACGGTGTGGCGGCGCGTTCGGGATTGAACAACAGCGCGCCGGCGAGCCCGGCGGCGAACAGACCGTCACCGAACTGACTGACCGCGCGAAGCTCCAGCAACCGCCGGAACTCCGGCAGTGCCCGCACCGACCGCCAGGCCATCCGGGGCGGACGCGAGTCGACCACGACGAGATCACGTCCTCTACAGACAGCGGGGGAGCGGCAACCCGGTCCAGCGTACAAATATCGCCCGGGGCGCGGTTGTTGGCCACGTCGGCCAGCGGCTGATGCCATGATGGAGGGGTGGCGCAGTCAGAGGATCCGGAGGATTTCATCGCCCCCGCTGCCCACCGGGTGCGCGCGGGAACGCTGCTGCTGGCGAACACCGATCTGCTCGAGCCGACGTTCCGCCGCAGCGTCATCTATGTCGTCGAGCACAACGACGGCGGCACCCTCGGCGTCGTGCTGAACCGGCCCAGTGAGACCGCCGTCTACAACATCCTGCCGCAGTGGGCGAAGCTCGCGACGAAGCCGAAGACGATGTTCATCGGCGGTCCGGTCAAGCGGGACGCCGCACTGTGTCTGGCGACCCTGCGGGTCGGGGTGGAGGTCGACGGCACGCCAGGGCTGCGGCACGTGCAGGGCCGGATGGTGATGGTCGACCTCGACGCGGATCCGGACACGGTCGCGCCGTTGATCGAGGGTGTGCGGATCTTCGCCGGGTACTCCGGCTGGACCATCGGCCAGCTCGAGGGCGAGATCGAGCGCGACGACTGGATCGTGTTGTCGGCATTGCCGACCGACGTGCTGGTCGAGCCGCGGGTGGACCTGTGGTCGAGGGTGCTGCGGCGTCAACCGCTGCCGTTGTCGCTGCTGGCCACCCATCCGATCGACATCAGCCGCAACTGACGCCGTCACGAGGCGACGCCGTCGGCCTTGGGCACGGCGTGTCTGGGCGCGTTCGCCTCCGTCGGCCAGGTGTAGGGATCTTCCGGCGGTATCGGGCTGCCCAGCAGGAACGTGCGGTCCGTGCGGCTGGCCCTGGCGATTGTCATCAGCCACGTCGCCACCGTGCTGAAGCGGTTCTGCACACCGGTGAGGAATGCGATGTGGATGACGCCCCAGCCCACCCAGCCCATGAACCCGGCCAGCTGGACGGGCCCCGCCTCCAGCAGCGCGTGCCCGCGGCTGATGTAGGCGGCCGAACCCAGGTCGCGGTAGCGGTAGGGCTTGCGCTTCTTGCCCTGCAGGTCGCGCCGCACACAGGCCGCGGCGTGCATTCCGCCCTGCATGGCGTTCTCGGCGACACCCGGTAGGCGGTCGCGGCCGACGAGGTCACCGATCACGAAGATCTCGGGATGGCCGGGCACGGACAGGTCGGGCTCCACGGCCATCCGACCGGCACGGTCGGACTCGACGCCCAGCACGTCGGCGAAGCGCCTGGCGAACGGCACCGCCTCGACGCCCGCCGTCCACAGCACAGTGCGCGCGGCGTAGTGCTCGTCGGGGCCGCCGTCCTTCGGAGAGACGGTGACCTTGTCGCTGAGCACATCGGTGACGTGGACACCCATGCGCAGTTCGACGCCGAGCTCCTCGAGCGTCCTGGTGGCCTTGACGGCCAGTCGGGGCTTGAAGCCCGCGAGCACGCGCTCACCGCCGTCGAAGAGCAGCACGCGCGCCTCGGTCGGTTCGATGCTGTGGAACTGGTTGGCCAGGGCCCGGGTGGTGATCTCGCGGATCTGACCAGCCAGCTCGACGCCGGTGGGGCCGCCTCCGGCCACCACGAAGGTGAGCCAGCTGTCCCGCTCGGCCCCCGGCGGCAGCGTCTCGGCGATCTCGAAGGCGCAGAACAGTCGCCTGCGGATGCTCAGGGCGTCGTCAAGGGTCTTCATCCCGGGCGCGAATTGAGCGAACTCCGGCTTCCCGAAATAGGACTGCTGCATTCCGGCGGCGAGGATCAGCACGTCGTAGTCGACGGTGAACGTCGTCTCGTCGGGGCGCCGGGCCGTCACCCGTCGCGCATCCGGGTCGAGGTCAACCGCCTCGCCGAGCAGCGCCCGCACGTTGCGGTACTGCTCCAGTTCCTCCCGCAATGAGCGACTGATCTGCCCGATGCTCAGCGTGCCGGTCGCGCACTGGTAGAGCAGGGGCTGGAAGACGTGGCAGGCCGCACGGTCGAGCAGGGTGACGTCGACGTCCAGGCGGCCGAGCCGGCGCGCGCAGAACAACCCGCCGAAACCACCACCGATGACGAGTACTTTTGTGCGTTCGCTCACAGCACGAGGCGTACCCAGCGGGCGCGAGCCCTACGCGCGGCCGCGACTTCTCACTGGCAGGACAGCGTGCACGCCGCGCAGGAGCCGGCGCATCCCGCACCCGTCCGCGCTGCCGCGGCGTTGTGTGCGGCCGCGAGCTTGGCGCTCTGCCAGCAGCCCGCCGCGACGGTGCCGATGGCGCCGACGACGCAGACGATCACCACCAGCACCGCGGTGTGCGGCTGGGCGGACAGAGCGACCATCCCGCCCGCGGCGAGCATGACCGCGGCGGCGAGTTGGGTGGGTGCGACGGTCCGCAGCACCTGCCGGACAGGGTCGGCGGGCCGGGGATGGGTGAGCAGCCAGAGCCCGACGCCCGCGATCGCGACGGCGGCGCACAGACACAGCACCGCGGTGATCAACATGGGCCTCACAATACGAAACGCCGGTGCCGCGCGCTCAGAAGGGGCGCCCCCCGGGCGCCAGGCTTCGCCCGGGGGACGTCGTCTTCTAGCCCGCCAGCGCGGGCGCCGCCGGAGCCCGGGGCGCTGCGGGCACTGCGGGGCTCGGTGGGGCCACCGGGGCGGCGGGTGACGCGGCGGCTGCGGCGGCCGGCGACGCGGCGGTGCCCGGCGCGGCGACCTTGAACCCGTTCACGATGGCGTCGGTCGCTTCGGCCGCCGTCGGCGCGCCCTGGTTGCCCGCGCCTGCGGTCACCGTCAGCGACACCAGGTAGTGGTCCTGCCCGGACGCGGCGAGCACGTGCCGCCGCGAGGTGTTCAGCATCTGTTCGGTCGAGCGGTAGCTGCCCTCGATGAACGCCGACGGGAAGCCGTTGAACTCGGCCAGCGACGCATCGATGGACCGCCAGCCCGGCAGCTGCTGGCTGTCGATGAGGCCGTGGCCGATGGCCTCCTTGGGGTCGAAGTCTCCGATGAGCTTGTAGACGACGACCTGCGCGTTCGGTGTGTAGAGATCGCCGCTGTTGCGGTCGGCGATCACGGCGAAGGCGTCCGGCACGTTGGGGTCGGGCACCTGGGACCAGCCGGCGGGCATCGGCAGCACGATGTTCAGCGCGGTGAACCCGTTCGCGACCTGCGGCTCGAGCGTGACGTTCTTGGCGGTGAAGAATTCGCGCAGGGTGCCGGACGTGGCGGGCGCGATGGCGGGCACCGCCGGGACGGCGGCGGCCTGGGCGATCGGCGCCACCGGCGTGGCGCCGGGCAGCGCCGCGGTGCCGGGCAGGGCCACCGTTCCGGGCACGGCGGCCGAGCCGGGCAGCAGCCCCGCCTGTCCGACGGCGGGGGCGACCGCCGCGGGGGCGGCGGCCGGCGCGACGGTGACCGTCTGGGTGACCGTCGGGGGGATCGGCACCGACGGTTGCGGGTAAGTGGGCTGCGCCGACGCGGTCGCGCCCGCGATGCCCACGACGCCGGCCACACCGGCCGCGATGCCTCCTGCCAGAACCCGCCAGCGGCGGGCGTTTCCGATCATCGACGCCTACCTTTCGAGAGCAGTCGGGCACGTCGTGCCTCGGTCAGGCGCCGACTGTATCCACGGCGCCGACGCAGCCGGTAGGCCTGGAACCAACCCGGGATCAAACGCGGACAACTCCGCAACGCAACCGATATCAACCTGTGCCCGGCGGGTGGCGCAGATCACCTGCGACATAGCCGCTGAGGTGCGCGATCGGGGCTTTTATACCCTGGTGAGGTGACCGACTCCCCTGACACCGCCGACACCCCGCAGCACCGCTACACCGCGGAGCTCGCGGGGGACATCGAGCGCACGTGGCAGCAGACCTGGGCGGAGCTCGGCACCTTCAACGTGGCCAACCCCGTCGGTGAGCTGGCGCCCGCCGACGGCACACCCGTACCCGCCGACAAGATGTTCGTGCAGGACATGTTCCCCTACCCGTCGGGTGAGGGCCTGCACGTCGGGCATCCGCTGGGCTACATCGCCACCGACGTCTACGCCAGGTACTACCGGATGACCGGCCGGAACGTGTTGCACGCGTTGGGCTTCGATGCGTTCGGTCTGCCCGCCGAGCAGTACGCCGTGCAGACCGGAACGCACCCGCGCACCCGCACCGAGGCCAACATCGTCAACTTCCGCCGCCAGCTCGGCAGGTTGGGCCTCGGTCACGACTCGCGACGCAGCTTCTCCACCACCGACGTCGACTTCTACCGGTGGACGCAGTGGATCTTCCTGCAGATCTACAACGCCTGGTTCGACCCGGCCGTCGCCAAGGCCAGGCCGATCGGCGAACTGGTGGCCGAGTTCGAATCGGGCACACGCCGGCTCGACGACGGCCGGGACTGGGCGGATCTCGACGCGGCCGAACGTGCCGATGTCATCGACTCCCACCGGCTGGTGTACCGCGCCGACTCGATGGTCAACTGGTGTCCGGGTCTGGGCACGGTGCTGGCCAACGAGGAGGTCACCGCCGACGGCCGCAGCGATCGCGGCAACTTCCCGGTGTTCCGGAAGCGGCTGCGGCAGTGGATGATGCGGATCACCGCCTATTCCGATCGGCTGCTCGACGACCTGGACGTGCTCGACTGGCCGGACAAGGTCAAGGCGATGCAGCGCAACTGGATCGGGCGCTCGACGGGCGCGGAGGTGCAGTTCTCCACCGACGCGGGCGATGTCGAGGTGTTCACCACCCGCCCCGACACGCTGTTCGGCGCGACGTACTTGGTGCTCGCACCCGAGCACCCACTGGTCGAGCAGTTGACCGCCGCCGAATGGCCCGACGGCGTCGATCCGCGCTGGACCTATGACGCGGCCACACCGGCCGACGCGGTGGCGGCATACCGCGCGAGCATCGCGGCGAAGTCCGACCTCGAGCGCCAGGAGAACAAGACCAAGACGGGGGTGTTCCTCGGCAGCCACGCCGTCAATCCCGCCAATGGACAACCTGTTCCGGTGTTCATCGCGGACTACGTGCTGATCGGCTACGGCACCGGGGCCATCATGGCCGTTCCCGGCGGCGATCAGCGGGACTGGGACTTCGCCAAGGAGTTCGGCCTGCCGATCGTGGAAGTGGTTGCAGGCGGCGACATCTCGGAAGGGGCGTACAGCGGCGACGGCATCCTGGTGAACTCCGACTATCTGGACGGCCTCGGCGTCTCGGAGGCCAAGCACGCGATCACGCAGCGCCTGGAGGCCGACGGCCGCGGCCGGGCCCGGGTGGAGTACAAGCTGCGCGACTGGCTGTTCGCCCGGCAGCGTTACTGGGGTGAGCCGTTCCCGATCGTCTACGACGCCGACGGGCGGGCCCACCCGCTGCCGGAATCGGCGCTGCCCGTCGAACTTCCGGACATCCCCGACTATGCGCCGGTGCAGTTCGACCAGGACGACGCCGACAGCGAGCCGAATCCGCCGTTGAACAAGGCCGCCGAATGGGTGCACGTGGAACTCGATCTGGGTGACGGCATCAAGCCCTACACCCGCGACACCAACGTGATGCCGCAGTGGGCGGGCAGCTCGTGGTACGAACTGCGCTACACCGACCCGTACAACAAGGAAGCGTTGGCGGACAAGGAGAACGAGGCCTACTGGATGGGACCGCGGCCGGCCGAGCACGGCCCGGACGACCCCGGTGGCGTCGACCTCTACGTCGGCGGCGTCGAGCATGCGGTGCTGCACCTGCTGTACGCCCGGTTCTGGCACAAGGTGCTCCACGACCTCGGCCACGTCAGTTCTCGGGAGCCGTACCGCCGGCTGATCAACCAGGGCTACATCCAGGCGTTCGCCTACACCGACGCCCGCGGGTCGTATGTGCCCGCCGCCGACGTCGTCGAACGGGACGGGAAGTTCTGGTACCCGGGCCCCGACGGTGAGATCGAGGTCTTCCAGGAGTTCGGCAAGATCGGTAAGAGCCTGAAGAACTCGGTGTCGCCGGACGAGATCTGCGACAACTACGGCGCCGACACGTTGCGGGTCTACGAGATGTCGATGGGTCCGCTGGAGGCGTCGCGGCCGTGGGCCACCAAGGACGTCGTCGGCGCGCACCGCTTCCTGCAGCGGGTGTGGCGCCTGGTGATCGACGAGCAGACCGGCCGCGAGCGGGTCGCCGGGCACGAGGCACTCGACACCGACACGCTGCGGCTGCTGCACCGCACCATCGCAGGCGTCTCGGAAGACTATGCGGCGCTGCGAAACAACACCGCGGCGGCCAAACTGATCGAGTACACCAACCACCTCACCAAGGAGGGCGTCACCGCCCGCGCGGCGATCGAGCCGCTGGTGCTGATGGCCGCCCCGCTGGCGCCGCACATGGCCGAGGAGCTGTGGCGCAGGCTCGGTCACGACACGCCGCTGGCGCACGGGCCGTTCCCGGTGGCCGACCCGCAGTACCTGGTGACCGACACCGTCGAGTACCCGGTGCAGGTGAACGGCAAGGTGCGCAGCCGCATCACCGTCGCGGCCGATGCCGCGAAGGACGCGCTGGAGACGGCGGCGCTGGCCGACGAGAAGGTGCAGGCGTTCCTGAACGGCGCGACGCCGAAGAAGGTGATCGTCGTCCCGGGCCGCCTGGTCAACCTCGTCGTCTAGCCCTCTGCGATTTCGGCGCGGAAACGTTCGCTCACCGAACGTGAGCGCGCCGAAATCACTACTTGCGGGGGCGGGGGCGGACGATCACCTCGTGTACGTGGGCGTCCGGCGGCGCCGACACCGCGTCGGCCACCACCTTGGCGACGGTTTCGGCCTGCAGGAAATCCTCCGGCCGGTACTCGCGGCCCTCGTAGGCGACGAGGTCCTCCTGCATGACGGTGGCGATCCGGCCGGGATGCACGGACGTGACGCGAAGCGAGGGTTCGTCGGCGCGTAGCGAGTCGGCGAACCCCCGCAACGCGAACTTGCTCGCGGAGTATGACGCCAGCCCGGGTGAGGCGTTGATCCCCGACCCGGAGTTGATGAACACCACCTGACCGCCCGCGGTCCGCAACGCGGGCAGCAGCGCCAGGGTCAGGGCGACCGCGCCGACGACGTTGACCTCCATGGTGTCGCGCCACTCGTCGACGCTCGACTCGGCGACCCGTCCCGGGTAGGCCACCCCGGCATTGTGGATCAGCACGTCCAGCTCGACGATCGGCTCGGTGAGCGCCTCGAGTCCGTCGAGATCGCGCAGGTCAAGCGGCCACGTGGTGGCGCCGAGGCGGTCGGCCACCTCGTCGAGCCGGTCCGACGGCCTGCCGGCGAGGAACAGCGTGTGGGTCGGCGCCAGCGCGGCGGCGATGGCCGAGCCCAGCCCGCCGCCTGCGCCGGTGATCATTGCGGTCGGCACAGGTGCGACCCTACCGACCTGCGGATCCGCCCACGGAGACGCATCATTGAACCGATGCCCCACGATCCCAGCTTCGCGCCCACCCAGCTCGCGGCCCGCGCCGCCTATCTGCTGCGCGGTAACGACCTGGGCTCGATGACCACCGCCGCGCCGCTGCTGTACCCGCACATGTGGAGCTGGGACGCGGCGTTCGTGGCGATCGGCCTTGCGCCGCTGAGCGTGGAACGGGCGGTGGTGGAGCTCGACACGCTGCTGTCGGCGCAGTGGCGCAACGGCATGATCCCGCACATCGTGTTCGCCAACGGCGTCGACGGGTACTTCCCGGGCCCGGCCCGGTGGGCGTGTTCGGCGCTGGCCCCCGACGCGCCGCGCAACCGGCACACCTCGGGTATCACCCAGCCGCCCGTGCACGCGATCGCGGTGCAGCGCATCCTCGATCACGCGCGCACCAGGGGCCGTTCGACGCGCGCGGTCGCCGAGGCGTTCCTCGACCGCCGGTGGCCGGACCTGGTGCGGTGGCACCGCTGGCTGGCCGAGTCCCGCGATCAGAACGAGCACGGCCGGATCACGCTCTACCACGGGTGGGAGTCCGGCATGGACAACTCGCCGCGCTGGGACAGCGCCTACGCCAACGTGTTTCCGGGTGCGGTGCCCGAGTACCAGCGCGCCGACAACACCATCGTCACCGACGCCAGCCAGCGGCCGTCCGACCACGAGTACGACCGCTACCTGTGGCTGCTCGAGGAGATGAAGTCCGTCCGCTACGACGACGGCCTGCTGCCCAAGGTGATGAGCTTCGCCGTCGAGGACGTGTTCGTCTCGGCCATCTTCTCGGTCGCCTGCCAGGTGCTCGCCGAGATCGGCGAGGACTACAAGCGCCCGCATGCCGACGTCCGCGAACTGTACGGCTGGGCGGAGCGGTTCCGCGCCGGAGTGGTCGAGACCACCGACGAGAGAACGGGTGCGGCAAGGGATTACGATGTCCGCGCGGAGCGGCTGCTCGCCACCGAGACCGTCGTACAGTTCGCGCCGCTGCTGTGCGGCGGGCTACCGCACGATAAGGAGCGCGCGCTGCTGCGCCTGCTGGAGGGACCGCGGTTCTGCGGTCACCCCGACCTGAAGTACGCGTGCATCCCGTCGACGTCCCCGGTGTCGCGGGACTTCCGGCCGCGCGAGTACTGGCGTGGCCCGGTGTGGCCGGTGATGACGTGGCTGTTCTCGTGGTGCTTCGCCCGGCGCGGCTGGTCAGAGCGGGCGCGGGTGCTGCGGCACGAGGGGTTGCGCCAGGCCAGCGACGGCACGTTCGCCGAGTACTACGAACCGTTCACCGGTGAGCCGCTGGGCAGCATGCAGCAGTCGTGGACGGCGGCGGCAGTGCTGGACTGGCTGGGCTGACCGAACCGGTCAGGTCCGGTCGGTTCGGTCCTCCGGGTCGGCGAGGTGCTCGAGCGGACGCAGCGCCTTGGTGAGTGTCTCGAGTTCGTCGGCGCTGAGCTTCGACAGCCGCTCGGCCAGCGCGGCCCGGCGGGCGGCGAGCGCCTCGCGGTGCTGGGCCAGGCCGTCGGGGGTGATGTCGACGAGCACCGCGCGCAGGTCGGAGGGGTCGCGTGAGCGCTTGACCAGGCCGAGCTTCTCCAGCCGGCGGATCGCGACGGTGGTCGTCGGCGTGCGGACCCGCTCGAGCGCGGCCAGCTCGGTCATCCGGATGGGGCCCTGATCGAGCAGCGTCAGCAGGATCGACAGCTGCGCCAGTGTGAGGTCGCCTGCGGTGCCGCGGTTCGCGTCTCCACGGCGCAGGATCGAGAACACCCTGGACAGCACGCGCTGCAGCTCGCCCGCGAGTTCGGTGACCTGCGGATCGGTCTCGACCATAGTTCGACAGTCTAACGTGTCGGTCCCTGCCAATATGGGCCGGAACGTAAATTTTCGCGTCAGAGAATTTGGGAGAGGAACCGGCGCAGCCGGTCGGTCTCCGCCGCGTCGAAGATCCTCTCGGGCGGCCCCGACTCGACCACCTGCCCGTGGTCCATGAACACCACCGAATCCGCCGTCGACCTGGCGAAACCCATCTCGTGGGTGACCACCACCATCGTCATGCCGTCGGCGCCGAGGTCGGCGATCAGCGCCAGGATGCCCTTGACGAGTTCGGGGTCGAGCGCCGAGGTGGCCTCGTCGAAGAACATCACCTGCGGCGCCATCGCCAGCGCCCGCGCGATCGCCACCCGCTGCTGCTGACCGCCGGACAGCGTGCCCGGCCGCACGTCGGCCTTGTGCCGCAGGCCCACCCGGTCCAGCTGGGCGAGGCCCAGTTCGCGGGCGGCGTCGGCAGGCAGCTTCTTCAATCGGCGCGGCGCCATCGTGACGTTGTCCAGCACACTGCGGTGCGGGAACAGGTTGAACTGCTGGAACACCATGCCGATGCGCTGCCGGAGTTGGTCGGGGTTGTCGGCGAGCACCGAGCGGCCGTCCAGCAGGATGTCACCGCTGTCGGGTTCGTAGAGCCGGTTCATCACCCGCAGCAGCGTCGACTTGCCCGATCCCGACGGCCCGATCACCGTGGCGGTGCTGCCCGCGGGCACGTCGAGGTCCACCCCGCGCAGTACCGCGTTCGGTCCGAAGGACAGGTGAACGTCATTGCAGGCCAACGAGACCGGTTCGAAGTCGGCCATCAGATCATCTCCTGGTTCGCCGCCGGCGACAGCTCGGGGTCTTCGGCACGGGCCTGTCTGCCGCGGCGCAGCCGGTTGTCGACGTAGTTGACCAGGTGGGTCAGTGGAATGGTCAGCGCCAGATACAGCAGCCCCGCCGCCACCAGCGGCGACAGGTTGCCGGTCTGCGCGTTGAGGTCGCGCCCGACCTGGAACAGCTCGCGCTGGTTGGCGATCAGGCCCAGGAAGTACACCAGTGACGACGCCTTGAGCAGCGAGATGAACTGGTTCATCAGCGCGGGCAGCACCCGCCGCACTCCCTGCGGGATCACCACGAGCTGCATCGACGTCGAGTAGCTGAATCCCAGCGCCCTCGACGCCTCGAGTTGCCCGGTCTCGACGCTCTGGATGCCCGAGCGGAAGATCTCGCCGGTGTACGCCGCGGCCATCAGACCCAGCGCCGCGATGCCGAGCGGGAACGGGTTGTTGCCGGTCAGTCCGCCCACTACCGGTCCGAGGCCGAGACCGATCAGCAGGATGATCACCACTTCGGGCAGCCCGCGGAAGATGTCGGTGTACACCCGCGCGGGCCACCGCAGCAGGCGTGACCGCGAGATGCCCGCGATGGCCAGCGCCATGCCGAGCACCAGGCCGATGACGGCTGCACTCACCGTCAGGATGAGCGTGTTGGGCAGCCCGGTCTTGAGCAGGTCGGGGAACGCCTGCTTGTAGAGGTCCCAGTCGAGGAACGAGTCCTTGAGTTGCGCCAGAGTCGATTTCGGCGCGGACGGCGTCGCAGCGGGCCGCTCCTGCTGGGCGGCGATCGCCGCGAGATCGGGCAACTGCGGCGCAGGCGCGGCCTTCGAACCGGGCTTCCAGCCGGGCGGGAGTGCCCGCGGCGCCCAGTCGGCGTACAGCCGGGCCCAGGTGCCGTCGGCGATCACCGCGTCCAGCCCGGAGTTCAGCGCGTCGATCAGCGGCTGGTTCTCCTTGGCCACCGCGTAGGCGATGAAGTTGTCGAGGCTGAAGGTGTTCTCGATGATCTGCGCCGGATCGCCGGCCTGCACGGTGCCCTCGGCCTGGGCCGACGGCGCCACCCACGCGTCGATCTGGCGGGTCTTGAGGCTGGCGTAGACGGTGTTGTAGTCGGGGAAGATCACCGGCTGCAGCTTCAAGGTGTCGACGACGTAGGCCTCCTGGACGGTGCCCTGGACGACGCCGATGCGTTGGCCGGGCTCGAGCGACCCGAAGCCGGTGATCGGCGAGCCGCCCGGCACCACCAGCGAGAAGTAGCCGAAGTCGTAGCCGTTGGTGAATCCGACGGTGCGCCGCCGCGCGTCGGTGGTGGTGATCGACGAGGAGCCGACGTCGAAGCGTCGGGCCGCGGTCTGGGCCAGCAGCCCGGAGAACTCGGTGCCGACGAACTCGACCTGCAGCCCCAACTCGTCGGCGATCGCGCGCAGCAGTTCGTTGTCGAATCCGGTGAACTGCCCGGCGGAGTCGATGCAGATGCTCGGGGGCGCGTCGGACAGGGTGCCGACGGTCAGCACGCCGGGGCGGCTCAGGTTCAGCGCACCGGTGTCGACGCGGTCGAGGGGCACCACGTTCGGCGTGGTGTACCGGTCGGCGCCGGGACCCTGATCCGCCGCGGCCAGGTTGGTGGGCAGCGCGCTGGCACTCTGCACGCCCGGCGGCGCGCACTGGTCGGTCTGCGCGGCGGCCGGTGCGGCGAACCCCAGGCCGGCGACCATCACCCAGACCATCAGGACGGTCGCCGCCAACGCGGAAAGTCGTCGGGCGCTCATGAATGCAACCTATCGGCCGCCCCTGTCAGCGTGCGCCGGTAGGCCTCAATGCGATCGCAAGTCGCCCAGCACTCCGCGGCGGGTCAGCTCGGCGATCATGATCGTGGCCATCAGCTCCGCCCGGTGCGCCCACACCGCCCGGGCCGCGTCGGGGTCGCCGTCGCGGATTGCTCGGGTCTCGTCCTCGTAGCCGGGCAGGAACTCCTGCTTGCTCTTGGGGTAAGTGGTCCAGAACTCCGACGGCGCGAAGCTCTGTGCGGCGCGGATCGCCGCCTGCAGCCGGGGGCCGGCGTACTCGTCATTGACCGTGTCGCGGTAGTGCCAGCAGGCTTCCTGGAATGTTCTCGGGTCCTTCGCCGCACGCAGCGTGTGCAGCGCGCTGTCGAGCCTTTCGAGCAGTCGCGGCGTCGGGTTCATCGCGGCACGCGCGCAGGCGAGGCCGTTGAGGATCCCGTACAGCTCATGGTGTTCGCGCAGCGCGGCCTCGTCGAACTGCTCGACGAACGCGCCGCGGTGGTACCGCGTCGACACGATGCCGTCGTGCTCGAGTTGCACCATCGCCTCTTGGATCGGCACCCGGCTCAGGCCGAGGTCCTTGGCGATCTCGTTGCGGTCGATGCGGTCACCGCCGCGCAGCTTGCCCGTCATGACCAGGTTGATGACGTGCGCGACGACCAGGTCTTTCTCTTTGACCCCGTACTTCTTCGGCATCGCGCTGACCCCCCAGTCCGCTGGCGCTCAGTGTCTCACGGGGCCGGCCGGGCTCAGCCCGCCCGCTCGTCGCGCCACCGGCACAGCGCCTCAGCGGCCGACAGGTCGTAGTCGGGTCCGTTGACGCCGATGGTCAGCAGGGTGACGCCCAGCCCGACCAGCGCGTCGGCCTCGGCGAGCATCGCGTCGGGTCCGCGTTCGGGCACACCGGATGAGCGTTCGACGGCCGAGGGTTCGCGGCCCACGTCGGCGCAGTGCCGGTCGAGCACCTCGGCCTTGCCGGGGTAGGTGCCGCGGTCGGTGAAGCCGTGCCAGATGTCGGCGTACTCGGCGACCATGCGCAGCGTCTTCTTCTCGCCCTGCCCGCCGATCAGGATCGGGATGTCCCGGGTGGGCGTCGGGTTCAGCTTGGCGAGCCGGGATTTGATGCGCGGCAGCGCGGCTGCGAGGTCGTTCAGCCGGCTGCCCGCGGTGCCGAACTCGTAGCCGTACTCGTCGTAGTCCTTCTGCTTCCAGCCCGATCCGATGCCGAGGATCAGCCGGCCGTCGGAGATGTGGTCGACGGTGCGCGCCATGTCCGCCAGCAGTTCCGGGTTGCGGTAGGAGTTGCAGCTCACCAGCGCGCCGATCTCGAGGCGCGAGGTCTGCTCGGCCCACGCCGCGAGCATCGTCCAGCATTCGTAGTGCGCGCCCTCGGGGTCGCCGTAGAGGGGGAAGAAGTGGTCCCAGTTGAAGGCCACGTCGACGCCGATGTCCTCGCAACGCCGCACGGCGTCGCGGATGTGGCGGTATTCGGGGGAGTGCTGGGGCTGGAGCTGCACGCCGATGCGCACCGGGCGGGTTGAGGCTGAGGTCACCCCGCCACGGTAACCGCTGCCGGACAGCGGGCGCCGGAACGTTCAGCCGAATCGCAGCTGGATGCGGTGGTCTTCGTCGGTGACGTAGTAGGTCCGTCCGCCCTCGACGGCGATGCCCTCGACGTTGCGGAGGTCGGGGAAGTCGCGCACCAGCTCGGCGCGGACGGTGCCTGCGTGCCTGCCGTCGCCGGGCAGGGTGAAGCGCCAGTGTGAGCAGTGCGCGTCGGCGCCCTCGGGGTGGTCGTCGAGCAGCACCGAGCCCTTGCCGGTCGCGTCGATGGAGCCGATGATCGCGTCGTAGACGTCGTCGCCCGACCGGGACAGGGCGCGGAAGCCGACAAGAGCGCCCGGCGGGGACACCCCGGCCAGCTCCCACACCTGTTCGACGGTCGGCGCCTCAGCCTCACCGTCGAACATGGCCGGCACACCGGACAATTCGACGAGGATGGGCTCTCCCGCCGCTGTTGAGGGAAAGCGCAGCGCCAGCAGGAGATTGCCGTTGGGGCGGAAGGCGGCGCCCTCGATGTTGATCGGCACGTCGCGCTCGGTCAGCCGGTCCACCCAGGTCTTGTTGCGCTGGGTGCCGCGTTCGATGGTGTTCGCGATGAAACGGGTGCGCACGGTGTCGCCCGGGGTGATAGCGACGACGTGCGAGGCGTCCAACGCGTCGTTGATCAGCCGGTGCAGGCCGAACTTGTTGCGCCGGATGT
Source organism: Mycobacterium sp. NPDC050551 (assembly GCF_040674075.1). Classification (NCBI taxonomy): domain Bacteria; kingdom Bacillati; phylum Actinomycetota; class Actinomycetes; order Mycobacteriales; family Mycobacteriaceae; genus Mycobacterium; species Mycobacterium sp. NPDC050551. Next base: position 700,674 of record NZ_JBFARC010000003.1, read on the forward strand.
CAAGCGGCAGTTCGATTTCGGGCACCGTGCGGTCGATCGACTGTTCGTCGAATCGGGCGATGAAGGCGCGCTTGGCCTGTAGTGGTCCGCCCTTGGATCCGTAATGCGACCCCACCACGTAGACCCAGCCGGCATGCCGCGCGACCGCTTCGGCGTCCTCGGTGCGCCCCTTCTCACGGCCGGCGACGGCAGGTAGCGGGTGGATGTCCCAGCCGCTGTCCGGCGCAGCCCCGCGAGCATGGCCGAGCACGGCGATGCAGTCCTCGGCCGCGCCTTCGTCGAGTACGGTCCAGAAGCCGAGGTCCCAGCCGTGCGCGTCCAGCAGCGCGTCGTTGTCGACGTGCACCAGATCCGACGCCTCGTTGCCCTCGTGAGCGAGGTCCAGGGTGACCAGCTCGCCCGACGACATCCGCCGATGCTAGCGGCTCGTCGCTCACATGCCGATCTGGCCGTCGGCCTTCCACACCGCCACCACCGACGGTCGCGCCGTGCCGTTGCCGCCCTCCGGCCAGCGGGACTTCGGGTTGTCGATGCTGTTGTCGTCGTACTCGCCGGGATGCTGCACGCTGACGGTGACCAGGTCGTCGGTGACCACCGGACCGCACGTCTCCGCGCCCAGCGGCACCGTCAGGAACTGCTTGGTCTCCCCGCGGTTCGGCCCGTTCAGCGCGACGGCGAACAAGCCGTCGTTGGAGTCCAAAGCGTTGCCGTCGGTGGAGATCCACAGGTTCCCGTGGCTGTCGAACGCCAGGTTGTCCGGGCAGGAGATGGGGCTGACCTTCGTCTTGTCGAACCCGGCGAAGTAGGTGTCGGCCGCGGCGGGGTCACCGCACACCAGCAGCAGGTCCCAGGTGAAGTCGGTGCCGGTGTGATTGTCGGTGATCTCGAGGACCTGTCCGCTCTTGTTGTCGTTACGCGGGTTCGCCGCGTCGACGGGCGCCTCTCCCGGCGCGCCGCGCTCGTTGTTGTTGGTCAGCGCGACGTAGACCTTGCCGGTCTTCGGGTCGGCTTCGACGTCCTCCGGGCGGTCCATCTTGGTGGCGCCGGCCTTGTCGGCGGCCATCCGGGTGAACACCGCCGCCTCCTGGGCGGTGATCCCGGGCACCAGCGACTCGGCCTGCCCGTTTGGTCCGGAGCGCAGCAGTGGCAGCCAGGTGCCGGTGCCGCTGAAGGAGCCCTTCGCCGGCAGCGTGCCCGACCCGTCGATCTCGTCGGCCGGGATGTCGCTGCTGAGCTTGGCGACGTAGAGCGTGCCCTCGTCGAGGATCGCCATGTTGTTGGCCATGGCCGCGGGGTCCTTCCCCGGCTGCATCTTCCGGCTCGAGACGAACTTGTACAGGTAGTCGAAGCGTTCGTCGTCGCCGGTATAGGCGACGACGGTGCCGTCACCTGTGACGTGGATGTTGGCGCCCTCGTGCTTGAACCGGCCCATGGCGGAGTGCTTCACGGGCGTGGACGCCGGGTCCCACGGGTTGACTTCGATGACGTAGCCGAAGCGGTTCACCTCGTTCGGCGTCGTGGCCACGTCGAAGCGGGGCTCGAAGGTCTCCCAGAGCAGTTCGGACGGTTCGAGCGCGACGCCGTACCGGTCCTGCCGGTCGGCGTCGACCGGGCTGGGCTTCGGCGCGCCTTCCGGCGATCCGAAGTAGGAGTGGAAGTTCTCTTCGCCGGACAGCACGGTGCCCCACGGGGTGACGCCGCCGGCACAGTTGGCGAAGGTGCCGAGGACGGTGCGCCCGGTCGGGTCCGCGGCCGTCTTGACGAAATCGGTGCCCGCGGCGGGGCCGGTCAGCGTGAACGGTGTGTCGGCGGTGATGCGGCGGTTGTAGCGGCCCATCACCGGGCGCAGGCCGCCGCCCGGCGCTCGCTCGACCTCGACGACGCCCATGCCGATCGCGGCGATCTCGATGTCGAACTGCTCCCGCGTCGGGGCGTCGGCCTTATAGCCGGGGAACATGAACTGCGGTGTGACGTACTCGAAGTTGGTCACCAGCAGGAAGTGCCCAGGTGTGCCGTCCACCGGCAACAGCGCGGCGAAGTCGTTGTTGAAGCCGAACTGACCGCGCTGCGCGGCGGCGGTCTGCTTGGCGACGTCGAACTTCGGTGCGCCGGGCAGCACGGGATCGCCCCAGCTGATCACGACGCCCTGCTGGTAGCCCTCGGGCACGACGACGGCGTCCTCGCTGTTGGGTGCCACAGCGCTGAACTTCATCCCCGGCGGCGTCTCGGGCGGCGCAGACGTGGTGGGCGATCCCTGTGGGGCGTCCTCGGAGCCGCAGGCGGCGAGCACTGAACCCGCACCGACGGCCAGCACGGTCACGCCGGCGGCCTGGATCATCGAGCGACGCGACACCGCCTTGACGATGTCGCCGAAGTATTCGTTGGGGCTGGTGTTCGGCGCGGGCTTGGAGCAGGCGTCACCGCACTTGTAGCGGCAGGTGATGTGTTGACGTGAGGACCGGCCGTCGTGGGAGACGAACAGGTTCAGCGGCACAAGCGCCATGGGGGCAGATTCCTTCCACTCACCGGCCGCGGGCTGGGCGGTCGTGACCCGCCGAAACCTACGGCAGGTTGGTCGCCGCCCGGGAAGCATTGGGTGAACAGCAGGCGACGTAGCGCTCACTGGGTGCGGATGCGGAGCTCGAGCCGGTCGGCCCGTGCGCAGACGACCTCGATGACGCGGTGCCAGTCGCCGATGGTCAGCTCGAGCTGCCGCATGGCCTCGTCGACGGTCCACGAGCCGGGCCGGCCGTTCGCCTTGGGCGCCGCCGGACCCCAGTCGAGGAAGGTGCCGTCGGCGCCGAACTCGACGCCGCCGCGCCTGCGTGACGGCGGGAAGTCGTAGTCGTCCGGGCGGTATACCCGGATGCCTTCATGGTCCTCTTCGAAGGAGTGGCGCCAGCGGCCCTCCAGTGTGGTCACGGTGTGTTTCCACTGGCGGTCATGTTTGCTCCCGTCGGTCGTCTCCCGACGATCACACGGCGGCGCCCGGACGGCGTGAGTAGTGGACTACGCGAGCTCGTCGCGCAGGATCTCGATCAGTCGCAGCGGTTGGTCGCCCTGCACCGAGTGCCCGGAATCGGCGACGACGACGGTGCGCCGGAAGCCGGGCGCGTTCCGGCTGAATGCCTCGGCGTCCTCGTCGTTGACGAAGTGGGAGTTCGCGCCGCGCACCAGCGTGGTGGGCATGGTGAGGGCGGGCACGTCGTTCCACAGACCCTCGAATCCGTCGCCGGTGCGGAACGAGTCGTACCGCCACGTCCAGGTGCCGTCGTCGAGCTGCTTGGTGTTGTGAAAGACGCCGCGCCGCAATGATTTCGGGTCGCGGTGTGGGGCGGCGGCGATGGTGACGTCGAGCATCGCCTGGAAGCTGGGGAAGGTCCGGTCACCCTGGACGAGCGCGACGGTGCCCTTCTGCGCATCGGTCATCTCCGTGTGCCGCTCGGGCGCCGACGGCGTGACGTCGACCAGCACCAGCCGAGGCACCAGGGCGGGTTCGGCGGCGGCCAGCCGGATCGCGGTGAGTCCACCCAGCGACATGCCGACGATCAGGTCGGCCGCCGGCGCGAGCTCGCGCAGCACCGGGGCGATCGCGACGGCGTTCCCGCGCGGGCCGTAGTCGCCGTCCTCGCGCCACGCGGACCTGCCGTGGCCGGGCAGATCGATTGCCAGGGCGGGTTCGCCGAGCCCGAGGATCACGGTGTCCCAGGTGTGCGCGTTCTGCCCGCCGCCGTGCAGGAACACCACGCGCGGCGGTTCGTCGCCGAACTTCAGCGCGCTGATGGCGCCGCGGTCGAGGCGCTGCGCCGGCGGAATGTCGGACACGCCTGCCTGTTCGGCGTTCTCGGGCAGCAGCGCGAATTCGTCGACCGTCGGCAGTTGATCATCGGTGATCACGCTACGACCCTATAACGCGAAATGTGGAGCCCCAGCCGCGCTGAGCGCGGGCGGGACTCCACAAGTCGCGCTGAGAAACTAGCCCTCGATGAAGCTCTCGAGCTGCGTGCGGGCGATGTCGTCCGGCAGCTGCTGCGGCGGGCTCTTCATCAGGTAGGCCGAGGCGGCGACGACGGGGCCGCCGATGCCGCGGTCCTTGGCGATCTTGGCCGCGCGCACCGCGTCGATGATGACGCCGGCGGAGTTCGGCGAGTCCCACACCTCGAGCTTGTACTCCAGGTTCAGCGGCACGTCACCGAAGGCGCGGCCCTCGAGGCGCACGTAGGCCCACTTGCGGTCGTCGAGCCAACCGACGTGGTCGGACGGTCCGATGTGGACGTCCTTGGTGTTGAACTCACGCTGCAGGTTCGAGGTCACGGCCTGGGTCTTGGAGATCTTCTTGGACTCCAGCCGCGAACGCTCGAGCATGTTGAGGAAGTCCATGTTGCCGCCGACGTTGAGCTGCATCGTGCGGTCGAGCTGCACGCCGCGGTCCTCGAAGAGCTTGGCCATCACGCGGTGGGTGATGGTGGCGCCGACCTGGCTCTTGATGTCGTCGCCCACGATCGGCACACCGGCGTCGGTGAACTTCTTCGCCCACACCGGATCGCTGGCGATGAACACCGGCAGCGCGTTGACGAAGGCCACGCCGGCGTCGATCGCGCACTGGGCGTAGAACTTGTCGGCCTCTTCGGAGCCCACCGGCAGGTAGGACACCAGCACGTCGACGCGGGCGTCTTTGAGCGCCTTGACGACGTCGACCGGATCGGAATCGGACACCTCGATGGTCTCGGCGTAGTACTTGCCGATCCCGTCGAGCGTCGGGCCGCGCTGCACCGTCACGTTGGTCGGCGGCACGTCGGCGATCTTGATCGTGTTGTTCTCCGACGCGAAGATCGCCTCGGACAGGTCGAACCCGACCTTCTTGGCGTCGACGTCGAACGCGGCGACGAACTTCACGTCGCGCACGTGGTACTGGCCGAGTTTGACGTGCATCAGACCGGGCACGGTCGCCGTCTCGTCGGCATCGTGGTAGTACTGCACGCCCTGCACCAATGAGGACGCGCAATTGCCCACACCGACGATGGCGACCCTGACTTCGGTGTTCTCAGTCATGACGACGTTCTCCCTCTCGATACTGAATTCGGTACTGCTCAGCTGTTCTGGTTTCTCACGCGTTGTCAGCGCGCCCCTGGCCCTGACGTTCTGCCGCGATCAGCTCGTTGAGCCACTTCACTTCTCGTTCGCTGGACTCCAGCCCGAGCTGATGCAGCTGGCGGGTATAGCGATCGAATGAGCTGCTGGCCCGTGCGACTGCTTCACGCAGGCCTTCCCGGCGTTCCTCCACCTGACGACGGCGCCCCTCGAGGATTCGCATCCGGGCCTCGGCCGGGGTGCGGTTGAAGAAGGCGAGGTGCACTCCGAATCCGTCGTCGGAGTAGTTCTGGGGACCGGTGTCGGCGACGAGTTCGGTGAACCGCGCCTTACCGGTATCGGTGAGCCGGTAGACCCGCCGCGCGCGGCGGCGCGTGAGCGTGCCCTCGGGCGCGGCGTCCTCGGCGATGAGGCCGTCGGCCTGCATGCGCCGCAGGGCCGGGTAGAGCGAACCGTAGGAGAACGCCCGGAAAGCGCCGAGTAAACCGGTCAGGCGTTTGCGCAACTCGTAGCCGTGCATGGGCGACTCGAGCAGAAGACCCAGAATGGCGAGCTCCAGCATCGATTCACCCCCTTCGGCAGAAATTTGCTCGCGTCGTTACGACGCTTCAACACCTCGGCCAACTGTATCGCGCCGATATATATGGCGCTACATCAGCACGCACATTCGTTCACCCGCGGTTCACCCGCCGGGGCGCTCAGGAAGCCCGGTAGACGTCCTTGAGCTCGCCGTCCGGGGTCAGGGTGAAGTGCCCGTCCTTGAACTCGCCGTCCACATAGACCATGAGCTTCACGTCGCCGGGTGTCAGCGGATCCTCGGACGCACTGATGTCCAGCCGCAGTTCGGCCGGATCGTTCGCCGGGAGGCCGACCGTCTGCGGACCGCCGCGCATCGCCCCGAGCACCGCCTCGACGTTGAACCTCGCCAGGTCGATCGGGCGGGCGTCGGAATCGGTGTTGGACTCCGACGGATCGTCACTCCAGCCGCCGGCGTAGGTGTACATCAATGTGCGGCGGGCGTCGCGCGGGTCGGGGATCCGCAGATAGGCCTGGTCGGGCCGGATGTCGAGGTCGAAGCCCTCGGTGCTGCCGAACTTCTTGCGCATCTGCTCGAAGAGGCCGTTGATGCCGCCGAGTGACAGCAGTTGCCGCGGCGGGGTGAGCACACGCGCCGGGATGCCGTCGGCCTTCGCGCCCGGATCGGTCTCGAAGCTCAGCGGCGAACTGGTGTTGCCGTACAGCCCCCAGCCGACGGCGATGCCGAAGAGCACCAGCACCGCGGCGGTGGCCAGGCGCAGGCCCCAGCCGGGGCCGGAGCCCTTGCCGGGCAGCGGCAGCTTGCGGGGTTCCTTGAGCTCGCGCAGCTGCACCGGTGCGGCGGTCTGCAGATCGCTCATCAACGCCTGCAGATCGCCGAGGGTGGCGGCGTTGGTGGCGGCCTTGACGCGTTCACCGTGCTCGGTCATCGACAGCTGACCTTCGGCCAGCGCGGTGTCGAGCACCTTGCACGTGTCGTTCCGGTCGGTGTCCCTCGCTCGGGTGCCAGACGTCCGCCGCCCCGATCCCGCTGTCGCCACGACGATGATCGTAGGGCCATCGGCGCAGTCCAGATGGGTGAACCCGGACGTGCCGATGCGGTCGACCCTCGGTGGTCGGGGCCCCGACGTACTCTGGTCCCCGTGCGACTGCAGCGACAGGTGGTGGACTACGCCCTTCGGCGGCGGTCCCTGCTGGCCGAGGTCTACTCGGGACGCACCGGTGTCTCGGAGGTCTGTGACGCCAATCCGTATCTGCTGCGCGCCGCGAAGTTCCACGGCAAGCAGAGTTCGGTGATGTGCCCGATCTGCCGCAAGGAGCAGCTGACCCTGGTGTCGTGGGTGTTCGGCGATCACCTCGGCGCGGTGTCGGGCTCGGCGCGTACCGCCGAGGAGCTCGTGCTGCTGGCGACCAAATTCGACGAATTCTCTGTACACGTGGTGGAGGTATGCCGGACCTGCGAGTGGAATCACCTGGTGAAGTCATATGTGCTCGGCGCGGTTCCACCTCCGAAGAAGTCGCGCGGCACCCGAACGGCGCGCAGTCGTGCGCGCACGGCCAGTGAATAGCGAAGGGCGTCACGACCGGTCAGCCAGCGATGCCCGCAAGGGGCAGGCGGCTGAGCGCGGCGGTGCGCCCACACCAGGCTCGCCCAGCGGTCCGCCGCCGTGGGATCGTTCCCCCCGGCCCGGCCAGGGTTCGGCCCGCAGGCCCGGCCCGCCCGACGGTCCCCGCCGCCGTCCGCGCTCAGGGGCGCCCTCCGACGACGGGATGACGGCGGTGCTGCCGGTCGTCCGCGCCGGTGCGCCGCCCACGCGCGACCCCATCGACGCGGTGAAGGCCGCCCTCGACGGAACGCCGCCACCGCCGCCGCCGCGCCGCCGGGGTCGCGGCAGTGGCGACGGGCCCTCGGACCCGCCTCCGGGCGGGACGCCAAACTGGCGTCAGCAGATCAACTGGAAGTGGGTGCGGCGCGGGCTGATCGTGGCCGCCGCGGTACTGATCCTGCTGCCGCTGATCACCTTCGGCATGGCCTACCTGATCGTCGACGTGCCCAAGCCCGGCGACATCCGGACCAATCAGGTGTCGACGATCCTCGCCAGTGACGGCAGCGAACTCGCCAAGATCGTGCCGCCGGAGGGCAACCGGGTCGACGTCACCATCGAGCAGATCCCGGTGTCGATGCGCGACGCGGTGATGGCCGCCGAGGACCGCGACTTCTACTCCAATCCCGGCTTCTCCTTCACCGGCTTCCTGCGGGCCTTCAAGAACAACATCTTCGGCGGCGACGTGCAGGGTGGCTCGACGATCACCCAGCAGTACGTGAAGAACGCGCTCGTCGGCTCGGAGCGCTCCGGGCTGGGTGGTGTCACGCGCAAGGCCAAGGAACTGGTCATCTCGACGAAGATGTCGAGTGAGTGGTCCAAGGACCAGGTGCTGCAGTCCTACCTGAACATCATCTACTTCGGCCGCGGCGCCTACGGGGTGGCGGCCGCGTCCACCGCCTACTTCGGCAAGCCCGTCGAGCAACTGACGGTGGCCGAGAGCGCACTGCTGGCCGCGCTCATCCAGCGGCCGTCGACGCTGGATCCCGCGGTCGATGCCGAGGGCGCGGCCGAGCGGTGGAACTGGGTGCTCGACGGCATGGTCGAGATCGGCGCGCTGTCGGCCACCGACCGGGCTGCCCAGGTGTTCCCGCCGACGGTGCCGCCTGAGCAGGCGCGCGCGCAGAATCAGACCACCGGGCCCAACGGTCTGATCGAACGCCAGGTCACCAAGGAACTGCTGGAACTGTTCGACATCAACGAGCAGACGCTCAACACCGAGGGCCTGCAGATCACCACGACCATCGACCCGAAGGCGCAGAAGGCCGCCGAGGAGGCGGTCACCGAGAACCTGGACGGCCAGGATCCGGACATGCGCTCGGCGGTGGTGTCGATCGACCCGAAGACCGGCGGGGTCAGGGCCTACTACGGCGGTTCGGACGCCAACGGCTTCGACTTCGCGCAGGCGGGTCTGCAGACCGGTTCGTCGTTCAAGGTGTTCGCGCTGATCGCCGCGCTGCAGCAGGGAATCGGCCTGGGCTACCAGGTCGACAGCTCGCCTGTCAGCGTCAACGGCATCGAGATCAGCAATGTCGAGGGCAACAGCTGCGGCACCTGCAACATCGCCGAGGCGCTCAAGCGGTCGCTGAACACCAGCTACTACCGGCTGATGCTGAAGCTGAAGAACGGTCCGCAGGACGTCGCCGACGCCGCACACCAGGCCGGCGTCGCGGAGAGTTTCCCGGGCGTCGAGAACACCCTGAGCGAGGACGGCCAGGGTGGCCCGCCGAACAACGGCATCGTGCTCGGGCAGTACCAGACGCGGGTGCTCGACATGGCGTCGGCGTACGCGACGATCGCCGCGTCGGGCGTCTACCGCAAGCCGCATTTCGTGCAGAAGGTGGTCAACTCCCAGGGCGAGGTGCTCTTCGACGCCTCGCAGGAGAGCAACGACGGCGAGCAGCGCATCGACAAGAACGTCGCCGACAACGCGATCTCGGCGATGCAGCCGATCGCCGGCTACTCCAACGGCCACAACCTCGCGGGCGGGCGGCCGTCCGGAGCGAAGACGGGCACCGTGCAGCTCGGTGACACCGGCGACAACCGGGACGCCTGGATGGTGGGCTTCACGCCGTCGTTGTCGACGGCGGTGTGGGTCGGCACCACCGAGGGCACCAAGCCGTTGCAGACCTCGGGCGGGTCGGCGATCTACGGTTCGGGCCTGCCGTCGGACATCTGGAAAGAGACGATGGACGGCGCGCTGGAGGACACCGACAACGAGACGTTCCCCAAGCCGGAGGAGATCGGCGGATACGCCGGTGTGCCGCAGGCGCCGCCGCCGCCGCCGTCGTCCACCGCGCCACCGACGCCGTCGATGACGGTGATCCAGCCGACCCTCGAGGTGGCGCCGGGTATCACCATCCCGATCGGGCCGCCCAGCACCGTCCCCATCGGTCCGCCCGTGCCGCCTGTGCCAGGTGCGCCGACGCCGGTTCCCGATCCGGGCGCGGCCGTTCCGCCGCCGCCCGGCGCTCCAGGATTCCCCGGCCAGCCGCCGCCTCCGTGACGGACGCCGACGACACGGCGTGTGCGGCCGAGTCCCCGGCGCCGCTGGCCGATGACCGGCGTAGCGCCGACGACCGCGACCTGCCCAGCCGCAACGACACGCTCGGCGCCGCGCTGTCCGGTGTCGCGGGCGGGCCGGTCGGGCGGCATGCGCTGATCGGACGGCAGCGGTTCTTCACGCCGCTTCGGGTGATGCTCGCGATCGCCGTGGTGTTCATGGCGTTGGGCTACACCACCAAGGCGGCGTGCCTGCAGACCGTCGGCGACGGACCCGCCGACCAGCGGGTGGCCAACTGGCAGAACAACCGCGCCTACTACGAGCTCTGCTATTCGGACACGGTGCCGCTCTACACGGCCGAGCTGCTGAACCAGGGCAAGTTCCCGTACAAGTCGAGCTGGATCGAGACCGACGCGTCGGACAAACCGCGTATCCAGTACAACGGCGACATCGCGGTGCGCTACATGGAGTATCCGGTGCTCACCGGCATCTACCAGTACCTGTCGATGGCGCTGGCCAAGACCTACACGGCGGCGTCGGCGACGGTGTCGTTGCCGTTGATCGCCGAGGTGGTGATGTTCTTCAACATCGCCGCCTTCGGGCTGGCGCTGGCGTGGATGGCGACAGTGTGGGCGACGTCGCGGCTGGCGGGCCGCCGGGTGTGGGACGCCGCGCTGGTGGCGGGTTCACCGCTACTGATCTTCCAGATCTTCACGAACTTCGACGCGCTGGCGACGGCGTTCGCGGTGGGGGCGATGCTGGCGTGGGCGCGCCGAAGACCGGTGCTCGCGGGAGTGTTGATCGGGCTCGGCGTCGCGGCCAAGCTCTATCCGTTGCTGCTGCTCGTGCCGCTGGTGCTGCTCGCGCTGCGCACGGGGCGGATGCGGGAGGTGGCCAAGACCGCGGGCACGGCGGCACTGACCTGGCTGCTGGTGAACCTGCCGATCATGGTGCTGTTCCCGCGGGGCTGGTCGGAGTTCTTCCGGCTCAACACCCGTCGCGGCGACGACATGGATTCGCTGTACAACGTGGTGAAGTCCTTCACCGGCTGGCGTGGCTTCGACCATGGGCTGGGGTTCTGGGAAGCGCCGACCGTGCTCAACACCGTCACGTTCGCGCTGTTCGCGTCGTGCTGCGTGGCGATCGGGTATGTCGCGCTGACGGCGCGGCAGCGTCCGCGGGTGGCGCAGCTGGCGTTCCTGGTGGTCGCGGCGTTCCTGTTGACGAACAAGGTGTGGAGTCCGCAGTTCTCACTGTGGCTGGTGCCGCTCGCGGTGCTGGCGTTGCCGCATCGGCGAATCCTGTTGGCGTGGATGACGATCGATGCGCTGGTGTGGGTGCCGCGGATGCTGTACCTCTACGGCGAGCAGAACCGCGGTCTGCCCGAGCAGTGGTTCACCGTAACGGTGCTGCTGCGTGACGTCGCGGTGATCGCGTTGTGCGCGTTGGTGATCCGGCAGATTTACCGGCCGCAGCTCGACCTGGTACGACACGGCGGACGGGTCGACGATCCGGCGGGCGGGGTGTTCGACGGGGCACCGGACGCGCCGCCACGCTGGTTGCCCGACTGGCTGCGGCCGCATCCGCGGATACGGACATCGGGTCCACCGGCGCAGGACCGGGCGACGGTCGACGCCTGACGGCCTCCTCGTCGCGAGTGTGAACCGTCGGCGACTTTCGGGCTCTTTTTCCGCCAACGATTCACACTCGGCGCGATGCTCAGTCAACCCCGGTACGGCGCAGGCACATTCGGTCGCGCACGGATCCACGCGGCGGTCGAAGGCCGCAGTGCGAGCACGAGCGTCAGGATCGGAAACGCGACTCCGAGGAAGATGGGGCCGCCGTAGATGGCGAAAATGGCTCCGGCTGCGGCGGCTTCGCCGTCGGCCTTGCTCAGAAGTGCCATGAACAGGATCATGAACAGCACGCTCGTCAGGATGGCGATGGCGCAGCCGGCGACCACGAGCCATCGGCCCACCATCTTGCGCTGAAACAGCGTCAGGGCTCCGATCGCCAGCATGATCCCGGCGACGATGACGGCCACGCCGACGAGGATGAAGATCACGTCGCCCGCGTTGGAGGAGCGTGACGGTGTGGTACCCCAGGCAGGGTCAGAATCGGGCGAGCCGACCGCCGCGAGTAGCAGCAGGCCGAAGCCGAGCATGGCGAGCGCGCCGAGTCCTGCGAGCACAGCCGCGGCGTTCGCCGTGCCGCCACTCGGACCGGCGGGCCGCACCGGCGGGTACTGATAACCGCCGGAGTAGCCGTTGTGCTGCGGATAGCCCTGCTGCGGGTAGCCGGGTTGCTGCGGATAGCCCTGCTGCGGATAGCCCTGACCGTAGGGCCCGTACGGATGGCTCACTCAACCCCCTCGAGGACTCGAAGAACCCAGCCTATCGGCCGATGACCGGGACGCAGAGCGCGGATTTCGCAGCTCAGGCCGCTGTCCTGTAACCTGGGCCGGTTGCCGACGCAGGCGACCCTCCTGCCACGGACAGTCCGTGGCCGCACACGACCATAGGAGGTGATGGGTTCCTTATGCGTCCATACGAAATCATGGTCATCCTCGACCCCACGCTCGATGAGCGGACGGTGTCCCCCTCGCTGGAGACGTTCCTGAACGTCATCCGCAAGGACGGCGGCACGGTCGAAAAGGTCGACATCTGGGGCCGGCGCCGCCTGGCTTACGAGATCGCCAAGCACGCCGAGGGCATCTACGCCATTGTCGACGTGAAGGCCGAACCGGCCACGGTGTCCGAGCTGGATCGCCAGCTCAACCTGAACGAGTCCGTGCTGCGGACCAAGGTCATGCGGACCGACAAGCACTAAGTCGCTTGACGGCCTGTGCACGTCGGGGCTGTTCCGTAGGCTCACCTGCGACTGCCGTCCAACGCGTACACCGCCAGCGATGAGCGCTTGCGCGAAGAGCTGACAACCAACAGGAGGACTTCGTGGCTGGTGACACCGTCATCACGGTCATCGGAAACCTGACCGCCGACCCCGAACTGCGGTTCACACCGTCGGGCGCGGCCGTCGCGAACTTCACGGTCGCGTCGACCCCGCGCATGTTCGATCGTCAGACCAACGAATGGAAAGACGGCGAGGCGCTGTTCCTGCGCTGCAACATCTGGCGCGAGGCCGCGGAGAACGTGGCCGAGAGCCTGACCCGCGGTTCGCGGGTGATCGTGCAGGGCCGGCTCAAGCAGCGCTCGTTCGAGACGCGCGAGGGTGAGAAGCGCACCGTGGTGGAGCTCGAGGTCGACGAGATCGGCCCGTCGCTGCGCTACGCGACCGCCAAGGTCAACAAGGCCAGCCGCAGTGGCGGCGGCGGCGGTGGCTTCGGTGCCAGCGGCGGCAGTGGCGGCGGCGGTGGCTCACGCCCGGCCGAGCAGCCCAAAGACGATCCGTGGGGCAGCGCGCCTGCGTCGGGGTCCTTCTCCGGCGCCGACGACGAACCGCCCTTTTAGACAACACATATCAGCGGACTGCGATCCGCGAACTTTGAGAAAGAGAAAGACACATGGCCAAGTCCTCCACCAAGCGGCGGCCGGCACCCGAGAAGCCGGTCAAGACCCGCAAGTGCGTCTTCTGCTCCAAGAAGGGCAAAGGGCAGATCATCGACTACAAGGACACGCAGCTGCTGCGTACCTACATCAGTGAGCGCGGCAAGATCCGTGCCCGCCGCGTGACCGGCAACTGCGTCCAGCACCAGCGCGACATCGCCATCGCGGTCAAGAACGCCCGCGAGGTCGCGCTGCTGCCGTTCAGCGCGTCGACGCGGTAGTCCCGGCCCGATAGAACGAAAGACTGAAGAGATGAAGCTCATCCTCACTGCCGACGTCGACAACCTGGGCGTGCCCGGGGACACCGTCGAGGTCAAGGACGGCTACGGCCGCAACTTCCTGCTGCCCCGCGGCATGGCGATCACCGCGTCGCGTGGCGCCGAACGACAGGCCGACGAGATCCGTCGGGCCCGCGAGCTGAAGACGGTTCGCGGACTGGAGCATGCCAACGAGCTCAAGATCGCGCTCGAGGGCCTGGATTCGGTGGATCTGCCCGTGAACGCCTCCGCCGACACCGGCAAGCTGTTCGGTTCGGTCACCGCGACGTCCGTCGTGGCGGCGATCAAGAAGGCCGGCGGACCGAACCTCGACAAGCGGACCGTGTCGCTGCCCAAGTCACACATCAAGGCGCTCGGCGAGCACCCGGTGACCGTGCGTCTGCATCCCGACGTTCAGGCCACGGTGACGCTCAACGTCGTCGCCCAGTAATAACGCACGCGACAATACGCCCGGGTTGGGACCCTTCGGGGTCTCGACCCGGGCGTTGCTGTGCGCGCTGGCGAACATTGTGCTATCGCGCGACCGCAGCGAAGATAACCGGCCGTTAACCTCGGTGGTGCCGAGGCGAAACACAACACGCCCGAGTCGGCAACCCGGCACGACACGCCGAAGAACTTTCCATCCACAACACTGCACGTCCCCTGTGATGCGCTTATCTGCGGATTTATCCGGATAACGAACGAGATTCCACAGGTTGTCCCCAGCGACTCAACATGGCCGTCCAGCGATATCCACACACCATCCACAGGTCTATGCACAGGGCCGGTATCGGGTGCCCCCAGCAACGCCTAACGTGATCGTGCGCGGAGCGGTTCGGGGGTTCGCCGACGTGGGATGTCGGTGAGCGGCCTTACAGTCGCGATAGACAACGATCGAACCTGCGTTCGAGCCGATCTGGGGAGGGTGGCGCCGTGGCTGTGGTCGACGACCTCGGGCATTCGGGTATGGATGACGCCCCGCCCAGCGAGGACTTCGGCCGCCAGCCACCACAGGACGCCGCCGCTGAACAGGCAGTACTGGGCGGCATGCTGCTGAGCAAAGACGCGATCGCGGACGTGCTCGAGAAGCTGCGGCCCGGCGACTTCTACCGGCCGGCGCATCAGAACGTCTACGACGCGATCCTCGACCTCTACGGCCGCGGTGAGCCCGCCGACGCGGTCACCGTCGCCGCCGAACTGGACCGCCGGAGCCTGCTGCGCCGCATCGGTGGTGCGCCGTACCTGCACACGCTGATCTCCACGGTGCCGACGGCCGCGAACGCCGGGTACTACGCCGGCATCGTGGCGGAGAAGGCGTTGCTGCGCCGCCTCGTGGAGGCGGGCACCCGGGTGGTGCAGTACGGCTACGCCGGCGCGGACGGCGCCGACGTGAGCGACGTGGTGGACCGCGCACAGGCCGAGATCTATGACGTCACCGAGCGGCGCGCCTCCGAGGACTTCGTCGTCCTCGAGGAGCTGCTGCAGCCCACCATGGACGAGATCGATGCGATCGCCTCGCAGGGCGGTATCGCGCGCGGTGTGCCGACGGGCTTCACCGAACTCGACGAGGTGACCAACGGCCTGCACTCCGGGCAGATGATCATCATCGCCGCGCGTCCAGGCGTGGGTAAATCGACGCTTGGACTGGATTTCATGCGGTCGTGCTCGATCAAGCACCAGCTGCCGAGCGTCATCTTCTCGCTGGAGATGAGCAAGTCCGAGATCGTGATGCGGCTGCTGTCGGCGGAGGCGAAGATCAAACTGGCCGACATGCGGTCGGGCCGGATGAGTGACGACGACTGGACGCGCCTCGCCCGGCGGATGAGTGAGATCAGCGAGGCGCCGCTCTACATCGACGACTCGCCGAACCTGACGATGATGGAGATCCGGGCCAAGGCGCGGCGGCTGAGCCAGAAGGTCGGGCTGCGGATGATCGTGGTCGACTACATGCAGCTGATGTCGTCGGGCAAGAAGTATGAGTCGCGCCAGCAAGAAGTCTCGGACTTCTCTCGGAGCCTGAAGCTGATGGCCAAGGAACTCCACGTGCCGGTGATCGCGATCAGCCAGCTGAACCGCGGGCCGGAGCAGCGCACGGACAAGAAGCCGATGGTGTCGGACCTTCGTGAGTCAGGCAGCCTCGAGCAGGATGCCGACATGGTGCTTCTCTTGCACCGGCCGGACGCGTTCGAGCGCGACGACCCGCGCGCCGGCGAGGCGGACCTGATTCTTGGCAAGCACCGCAACGGCCCGACGAAGACGATCACCGTGGCGCACCAACTGCACCTGTCGCGTTTCGCCAACATGGCGAAGTAGGGATCGATCTGGCCTCTCTGCCTGGGATTCCCGGGCACTGTCGGCACGCGGTATCCCTACGTCGATGCGACTCATGCGGGACCGGCGCGCCTTCGGCGTGATCGATTGGCGCGGGGGTTAGCAGTTGGTCGGTCCTCCTGCTGGCTGCAATGTCACCGACCTCGTCCGCGAATAAGCTCTGACGACGAGGGAACAGAGCCATCCGATCAGGGATTTCGTCTCTCGTGGAATAACTTTCGCAGCTGAGGAGATCGCTGATGACCTTGATTGGCATGGTCGGTGTAGGAGACATGGGCTCGGAGATGGTTCCCCATCTGGTGGCCGAAGGACATCAGGTGTGGGCATTCGACCCCGACCCCGAACGGTTGAAGGCCGCCGTGGGGGACGGAGCGATGGCCGCCGTGTCGCCGGCTGATGCGGCCCGGCGTTCGGAGGTGACGTTGAGCTTGGTCATGTCCGAGGACATTCCCGCCGCCCACTTCGGCGCGGACGGCATCTTGGCGGGTCTGCGCCCTGACGCGGTTCTCGTCCTGTGTTCGACGACGACCCCGACCCTGCTGGACGAGGTCCGAAATGGGGCTGGCGCGGACAGACACGTGGTTGACGCGCCGATCGTCGGCGGCGTGAAATACGCCAGGGAGAGGTCGGTGACGTTTCTCGTCGGGGGCGAGCCGGCGGCGGTAGCGCGGGCAGAGCGGGTGCTCGTCTCCCTGGGCAACGTGGAGCGGGTGGGTCCGGCCGGTGCGGGCGTGAAGTACAAGCTGATCACCAACACCTTCGTCATGGCCGCCGAAGTCGGTCTGCGCGAGGCGCTCGACCTGACCGACATCCTGGGCGGTGACTACGAGACTGCGCTGCGCCTGTTCGGCGTGGGGCCGATGGCCGCAGTCGTGAAACGCGCACTGGACGAATCGAACCCACGGCCGTTGCGCGCCTCCGCGCAGGACTTCGATGCCCTGTTATCGGTGGTTGATGATTCCGCGCTGCTGCCGATTTCGGCCGCTGGCCGGGACCGCCTGTGGGCGGCGGTCGAGGCGGAGCCCGGCCACGAGCCGATGTTCGTCGAACTCACCCGCCGGACTACGGCGCTCGACAGGTACCGTTCAGGAAAGCTGGCTGTCACACCCCGGTGAGTACACCGGTCCGTCTGAACGGCGCCGGCCGACGACACTGTCCGAGTGATCCACCCCAGCAGGGTGCGCCTATGCGTCACCCAAACTCGGCCGGTAGTCCGCCACTTCGGCCTCAGCAGCGAGCAACGCACCCAATTCGCCCTCCTGCTGGGCGACAAACACACCGATAACCTGCCGGCACACCTCCGGCACGCTGACCCCGCGCATATCAGCAATACGTTTCAACCCGACCAGCATTGACGTCGACACGTGAAACTGCACGGCGAATTGACCGCAAGAACCATCCTCGGGCGGTAACCCCGGACCAATGACCACCGGATGATCTGACCCGAATTCGTCAACATCAGCACCGCGAGCCCTCTCGACGGCCCCACCACTAGCGCCGCCAGCAACGCCCTCGTCCGGGTCGCGGAAATCCTCATGGCTGAACAAACCCATTGCGCCCACGCTAGACCTTGCAGAATGCCGAAGCCGCCGACTGCGTGGCCGACGCGGACACAGGACCTGAGTGGGACTCAAGTTCGCCGCCGCCGTCGCCGCCGTCGCCGCCGCCGCCGCTACATGTGTAGCTTCTGCCGCACCCGCGGTTGCCGACCTATCGGATGCTGCGGCATCGACGTCACCCCAAGGTCAGATGGACGGCCGATCGAGACCTACTTGGTGGGGCCACACCCGGGTCGTGCTTGTCTCGCTCGGTCGGCCTCTCAAGTGGGGAAATCGGCGCTGCGGGAGAGTGTTTCGTTCGCCCGGAATTTGGCCAGATTCTTCTCCAGCTCATCGATCACGGCGTCGTATCCGCTGTTGCCCAGGACCAGCCGACGGGGAGGTGGGTCCTGAGCCATCGCCGCGATCACCGCACGGGCACCGCGACGCGGATCGCCGGGCTGCACACCGTCCATCCCGACGAAGGTGGCACGGACCTCTTCGAGCATGGCGTGGTAGTCCGGGATCGGCTCGTCGACGGGTTCGTCGGCGAATCCGGTGTAGGCGTTCGTGCGGAACGCTCCCGGTTCGACGGTCAACACGGAGATGCCGTGTGGAGCGACCTCGTCATGCAGCGCGTCGGTGATGGCTTCGGTGGCGAACTTCGTCGCACTGTAGTAGCCGAATCCAGGCGCTGAGACGAGCCCGGCCACCGAGGACACGTTGACAATCCACCCGTTTCGGCGGGCGCGCATCCCCGGCAGCACCGCACGCGTCACCGACAGCACTGCGAAGAAGTTCAGCTCGAACATCGCCCGCAACGCGGACTCGTCCATCCCCTCGATCGATCCGTACCAGCCGCGGCCGGCGCTGTTGACCAGCACGTCGATACCACCGAAGTGCTCCTCGGCGGCACGCACCGCACGCTGCACCTGCGCCGCATCGGTGAGTTCCAGTGGCACGACGAGAACGCGTTCGCCGTACTGCTCGGCCCACGTCGCCAGCTCCTTCGGACGCCGGGAGGTGAGTACCACGCGGTCGCCGGTCTCGAGGGCCGCCTCGGCGAACGCCATTCCGAAGTTGCCGGGGGTGCCTCCGGTGATGAACCAACGCCGCGTCATGGCTCGATCACCACCCGGCTGATCACTGTGCCGTCGAGGGTGAAGCGGTAGCGCAGGTCGGCGACCCCGCCCGGGAAGTCGCCCTCCAGGTGCTGTGCGACGTCGACAGTCGTACCGGTCTGCCGTTCGAGCACCGTCGCACCGGTGAACTCAGTGGTGTATGTGTACTCGCCGGCCGCGGTGGCCACCCAGGCCCCGATCTCGTCATGTCCTTTCAAGTCGTGGCCTTCGTCGGTCACCACGGCATCGGTGCTGAGTGTGGCCAGTGCTTGATCCACCTCACGGGCATCGAGCGCAGTCATGAACGTTCTTATGGTCTTTGGGAGTGCATCCCAGTCTCGGGTGTTGGTCATGACCCCACGATGAAACTTGCCCTAAGGGGAAGGTCAACCCCCGGTTCGACTCGCGCCGTGATGTTGACCTTGCCCTAGGGGGAGGCTTGAGGATGGCCGTGTCCCATCACGTGGGCGATGCAAACGCAGAGGAGGACGCCATGGGCGCACAGGTCTCGATCGGAGACTTCGCAGTGATGACCAGTCTGAGTAGGAAGGCGCTACGCCACTACCACGACATCGGCATTCTCGAACCCGCCCACATCGATCCCCATACCGGCTACCGCTTCTACGACACCAGCCAGGTCGATCACGCCCACATCATCCGCCGGTTCCGATCGCTCGGAATGTCCATTCCCGACATCAAGGCGCTATTGAGCACCGAAGACGCCGGGGCCCGTACCGACATCATCACCACTCATCTCGAACAGATGGAGGCTCAGCTGCAGCAGACCCGTGACACCGTGGGTGCGCTGCGCGAACTGCTCTCCCCCGTGCGTACTCCCACACACGTCACATCGCGCCACGAACCGGCGCTCGCCGTGTGGTCCGTGAGCGCCACCATCGACACCTCCGGGATAGACGACTGGTTCACGGCGTCACTGCGGACACTGCACCGGGCCGTCGCCGTGGCAGCAGGCGCGCCGACCGCGGTGGTGCCGGGCGGCCTGTACGACCGCGCGCTGTTTCTCGAACAGCGCGGCAGCGCAACCATGTTCGTCGAAGCATCACCATCCGCAGATCCCCCCGAGGGTATCCGTGCCGAGGTCTTACCCAGGACCGAATTCGCGGTGCTCACCCACCCGGGCGGTCACGACGGCATCGATCGCAGTTACGCGGCCCTGGGCATCTACGTCAACGAACATCTGATCAGCAGCCAGGGGCCCATCCGCGAGCGTTACCTCGGCGGCACTGCCACCGATCCGTTCCGGTTCACAGCAACCGAGATCTGCTGGCCGATCTTCAGCACCATCGCGCCGCGATGAACGACACACACGAGCGGTTCGCGCATACGGAGCATGGCTCAATCCCGCACTGGGTGATGCGCCCCGTATCGAATACGCGCCTCAACTCGAAGAGCTGGGTTACGCCCAGATCAACGATCATTTCACGGCCGGCGCCAACCACATCGGCATCCAATTTTCGCCGAGTACCCCACCGCCTCGCTGGTGCAGGCTTCCGCGCGTTGGCCCCAGTTCATCGCGTCGCGATTGGACATGGAGTTTGCGAAGCTACACCCCACCTTTGTCTTCGATTGCGCACGGACAGAGCGTGCCCGCAACGGTGCGATGCTCGGTGATTGACGCGGGTGATGCGGTAGGTCTTCGCCGGCGGGAACCCTGTATGAACGGACTCTTCTAATGTCTGCCCCGACCTGACGTACACACGACGCCAGTGCGCATAGGGAAGTTAAGTAGTGGCGCGCCAGATTTGAGGTACCGGACTACTGTCGCCACCGCCGCCCACCCGACCGAGACTCCTCACCACACCTGAAATGAGGAGGACTTGCGATGACCAACAACGACCGCCGCCCTGGCAAGGGGCGAGCTCTCATCAGCGTCGCATCCCTGACCGCGGGGTTCATGGTGACCGGCGGGGTATGGGCTGCGCCAGCCTATGCGACGTGCAGCCCGAAGGCACGGCCGTGCATCGACAAGATTTACATGAAAGACCCGACGACCCTGGAGTTCACGTGGACTGATAGCGCCATCAACATGGACGTCTACCAGGTTCGGTACGGAACGGCAGAGGAACTCATCACAGGCCTCCCGCCCGCGCTGGTGGAGCACCAGTTCGAGTCATTCGCCCCCTACTGGGAGATCCGCGACGTGAAACCCGGGGCGACTTACGTGCTCAAGGTGCAAGGGGGCGACACCGGCTTTGGAGGCAGCTTCGCCTCGCATACGTGGACCGAGTGGGACGAGAAGAGGTTCACCGTTCCGATGCCGGTGGACGATCGCGGCCGCACGCTCCCGAAGGTGCCGGTCGACGGTGGCACACCGACGCCCTACCTCGAGAAGCAAATCGATCTCCCAGCTTTCAACGGGCCGGTGCCGACTGCCCCGACCGCCACCGTCGCCGACGATGTCGACGTCTACAACGCTAAGAACGAGCCGGATGGCGTCGGGCAGGTAATGGGGATCCTGCGCCAGGGCGGCGCCGTGAAGTTGGTGCGCGACTGTGCACCGGAGTCGTGGTGCGAGGTGTCGGGCGACGCGGTGCCGGGCGGGCACGGGTGGGTGTGGGGACACCTGAACCTGCCGTGACCACAACGAAGAGCGGAGACGGTCATGCTGGTATCCAACTTCGAGATCGGTAGCGAACCGTCAGGCGACGGCTGGGACACCCGCTACCAGTTGCAGATCACCAACATCGCGGATTCGGACGTCGGATACACCGTTACCGCTGATTTCGCACCGGTCGATGGCTGGCCGGTCCACACCGGCAAGGAACGGAAGGCTTACGTCTGGGAACGAGTCAGGTGGAACGCCGACTATCGGCCGTATGGAAATTGGCCCGCGGACTACCGGCGGCGCGGGAACGTGGTCACAGGTGAGATTCGCCCTTGGCTCGAACCTGGGCAGACGATGGTCGTAGAACTCTCATCGAAAGTTCGAGACAGCTCACGTCTTCACGGCCTGATCCGCTTGGACGCGATCCCGAATCGCTCAGCGCTGGGACGCGTACTTGTGCGCCCCTTCGCCGTGAGCGTTCTGCTGCACGCCCGCCGAATCGATTATCGCGAGGGCCGGTTGCGCTATCTCATGGACAGGAACGGGATCGTGACGGGACGCTACAGCCATCCAGACGCCTATTCCTCGGAGTCGGTTCAGATCTCCAGCGGTAAGGCCGAGAACACCCTGCAAACCGCCGGCTTCATGCGCAGTTTCGACGGCAGAATGCTCACGCCGGAGTGGGTGGGCGACACGCTCGATACAAATCAGCACCACGGGGCACTGCTGATCCCCGCGGAGGAACGGCCGCTGGCCCTGCTGGATCTGCTCGACGCGGTGGACAGCGACGATGAGCACATCCGCACGCTCAACGAGGCCCTGTCACGACTCGGGTCGGGAGTGCGGGTGACCCGAACCGACAACTGATCCGTCACCCAGGACGAGGGCCAAAGGCAATCTCTCGAGCCCTCAGGCAGTTGCGTGGATCGCGCTGATGGTGAGCTCGAAGGGGCCCTGCTGTTTGTCGAGTATGTAGACCGACACCTGGCTGAGGCGTGAAGGATTCAGCGTCTGTGGCGCGTTGGGCTCAGGGTCGAGTCGCATGCCCACTGGCTGGAAGGCCTCGATTGGCAGTTCGTATGTCCGCTGGACGTCCGCTTCCGTGGCGAAACGCTGGGCGTAGGACCAGGGTTGCCCTTCAATGCCCACCTTCACCAGGTAGGTCTTGCCGTCGCCCACAGCGTGTACGCGGAGCGACGTTGCGCCTGTTGCTCGGCGTCCGATCTCGGTGTCCTGCGGACTGCGGGCCGAGGCGAACCCGCCCTTGTTCGCCAGCGAGATCTCGCCGGAGAACACCAGGCCGCCGTCGTTACCGAACGTGATGCGCGAGGTGGACTCACCGCCCATGACGGGATCGTTCACCGTGGTCCAAGAGGCCACCTCGTCGGCATCGTCGAGGTCGACGAGAGGAGTCTCCGACCTGTTCGTCGTCATGTTCGCGTCGGACGATGGCGCGGCGCCGCACGACACCACGAGCACGGCCGATGATGCGAGGACGAGACCCGTCAGGCACCGTCGAACTGCCCCCGGCATCAACACCGACCCGCGGCCCTCGTCTCACGGCCTCGCATGGGCATGCCGTCGATGACGGCATAGATTCTCCGGAGATCGGGCACGTCGTCGACGCGCAATTTCTCGCCGCCGTCCTTGCCGATCAGCACACCCGCGAAGGCGTTGGCACCGACCCCATACTTGCCTGCCAGCCGTCGAGACTCCTCGGCAGTGATGACCTGACTGTCCAGCGTGCTCGTGCCCTCGGTCACCACGAGGCCGAGCACCATGTCGCGGTCGGCGAACTCACATCGGCTGGCCTCGATACGGGCCAGAGTCTCGAGGAGCCGGGGGTCGCCTTCCGTGGGCGCGAACAGGAGTAGGGGACGACGTTCCCAGAGGTAGTCGTCGAGTCCGACGGCCCCGGCAGTAGCTGACCCGAGAGCACTGCCTGACAGCAAGACCGCGAGGACGAGCGCCAATCGCACGCCCCTGCGCATCACCGAC
This sequence comes from Mycobacterium sp. NPDC050551, assembly GCF_040674075.1. NCBI lineage: Bacteria > Bacillati > Actinomycetota > Actinomycetes > Mycobacteriales > Mycobacteriaceae > Mycobacterium > Mycobacterium sp. NPDC050551. The sequence goes on from NZ_JBFARC010000003.1 coordinate 723,783, forward strand.
ATAGTGGTGATGACTCTACGGCTGAACGACGAATTCGACCCCGGCGGTGATGGCGGGCCGGTGGCGCAGGATCCGGTAGTGAGCCAGCCGGCCGAGGCCCTTCGTCGTCAGCAGGCGCGCGCCCGGCCACCTCGCCGCGAGTCGCTGACTGGCCGCATACGGGGCATCGGGGTCGTCGGGATCATGGATGACGAGCAGCGGCGGGAAGCCCGCGCGCCGGCCGACGTGGTCCATGTTCGTCTCGTGCAGCGGCATACCGATCCGCTTCTCCAGACGGCGCTGAAGCCCGGCCCGAATCCGGCGGCCGAAATCGTGCCGCGCTGCGAAAAGATCCAGATACAGGGGAAAATCGCCCATCGGCGAGAGAAGAACCAATCGCCCGACGTTTGCGCCCTCGGCCGCCGCGCACACCGTGGCATTCCCGCCGAGCGAATGCGCCACCACCGCGTGGGCCTGCCCGTGGGTTTCGATCATGGCCTTGATTGCCTCGGCACACTCGACCGACGTCGTCCGCCCCGGCGCCAGCTCGCCCGGGTCGGACTCGTTGTGGCTGGGCAGGTCGAACGCGATGACGCGGTAGCCGGCCGCCACCAGTGGCTTGACGAACATCGCCAGATGCGGTCGTCGCCCGCCCCAGCCGTGCACCAGGTAGATCGGCGCTCCCTCGCCCCACTCTTCACCGACCACCCGGTGCCCATCCCAGTACGCCTCGAGCGGCTTGCCCGGCGGCACACCCGGCGGCATCCGCAGAGCCGATTCCATGACTGGCGGGGTGCACCACAACTCCACCGCCCATCGGGAGCCCAAGCGGGGCGCGAGCCGCTCCAGCAGGCGGAACCGCCTGCGGACGTCGTCGGCGACAGGCGGAAGAATCTCGGAGCCGACGACATCGAGCGGGGGTATCTCACCCGCCCGGTCCAACTCCGACGCGTGGTCAGACCCTCGTTCTGTCATGGTCGGCGATCGGGTCATGTGGTGGCACGCGGCGACCTTAGCAGCGCCGCGTCGGCGGCCAGGGCTCGTCCACCTCGCCGGGATCGATCAGCGCGGCCCGGTGCCGATGACCGCATCAGAATGTGTCGGCTTCCCGGTTGGGCGTAGCGCAGACGGGGCACTCGCATCCGACGGGACGAGCCCGGCGGCGCTACAAGGAGGACGTAATACATGACGATGCCCAGTGACGCCGCAGACGCGGTGGAGAATGTCGGCCCCAACGAAGGTCCGCGTGACCACGAAGGGGTCGACACCGATCACGAGGCCTACGTCGACGAAGACAATGCGCCCCATCCCGGCGACGCCAACGAGGGCGGCTGACGTCAGGCGCGTCGCGCACCGCGGCCCAGGGCCATCCGGAGTGGACATCGACGGCACCAGTTCGTAGCCTTTCCCGCGAGAGCCAAGCCAAGATCAGTCTTCGACCGAAGGATCGTGACAATCCGCGTGACCGGGGTGCGTGACCTCCTTCGGCGAACGGTGTGCGGTGTGGCGACCGCGGTCCTGGTGCTGGCCATGTCGATGGGTGGCGTCAACGCGGATCCGGCGGCCGACGCGTTGGCCGAGCTCAACGAGTTGTCTCAGCAGGCGCTGCAGACCCGTAAGGCCGTGACGGCCGCTCAAAAGGATGCCGACGCCAGACTGGCCGAGCAGGCCGCGGCCGCCGACCGCCACCGTGCCGACCTGGCGGCACTCGAGGTCGCGAACGCACAGCTGATGCCCCTTCAAACCGCCGCCGACCGGATCGCGGCGATGAACTACATGAGTGGGCGTGACGGCCAGATGGCGGCGGTGCTGTCCGCAACTTCGCCCCAACAGCTGATCGATCAGCTGTCGCTGCAACGGACGGTCGGCTCGACCATCGCCGATCAGATGAAGGCCTTCCAGGCAGCCCGTGGGCGCGCGGCCACCGCCGCCCAGGCGTCGGAGAGATCGGCTGCCGACGCCACTTCCGCGGCGGAGAAGGCCGCCGCGGTGCGCAAAGAACTGCAGGCCAAGTTGAGTGAGCTGCTGCGTCAGATCGCCGCCGCGGAGGCGCAGTATGCGGCGCTGACACCGCAGCAGCGAGCGATCATCGACAACGCGCCTCCGCCGCCGAGCGCGCCGGCTCCGCCGATCGCCGCGCCACCCGGCGTGCCTCCCGGCGACGTGGCTCCACCCCCTGCCGCCGCCGTCCCAGAGATCCCGGAGGCCCTGCCCGTCGGCGTCGCGTCAGAGGCCGGGTTGCAGCCCAACACCGTCCTGGCCGCCAGGGCCGTCAGCCGGCAGTTCCCGCAGATTGCCGAGATCGACGGCGTTCGGCCGGACTCGAAGCCGTGGCATCCGAGCGGACTGGCGATCGACATCATGATCCCCAACCCCGAGAGCCCCGAGGGCATCGCGCTCGGCGACCAGATACTCGCCTTCGCGATGAGCAATGCCGGCCGGTTCGGGTTACAAGACGTGATCTGGCGCGGCACGTATTACACGCCGGCGGGTCCGCAGGCATCGGGTTACGGCCACTACGACCACGTGCACATCACCACGACGCCACGCGGCTAGCCATCACGGGTGCAGATTCCACTGGCCGCAGTCCTGCGCCAGTACGTCGTTGACGTCGACCCGGATGCCGCCGACCACCGGTCCCGGATTCGAGGCGGTGTCGATGATCCGCTGGTAGAGCACCGCGCCGGGGTAGATCTGACCGTTGGACCAGGATCGGGTCTGCCACGCCCACACTTTGCCGGGTGATTTCGACCTTCCGATCACACCGTCGGCCGCCGCCCACTGGCATGGTCTGATGCCGGCGTAGATCCCGGTACGCATCTCTCCGATCACCGAATTGATTCCACGAAACCACGGCAGCGCAAGTCTGTTCCATGCCTCGCGGTCGATGTCGTCGTCGACGCTGAAGAAGATCGGGGCGCTCCGGCCGCCGCCCGCAGCGGTGTGGAGCTGCCACGCGGTGCGCGCGTCGGCGACGCCTCCGGCGTACCCGCGGGTGAAGTCCGACGGCGCTGTCCCGCCGGGCTTGCCGTACTGGTAGTTGCTGACGATGACCAGGCCGGCCGCGTTCAGCGACTGTGCATAGGGCAGGGTGATCGGCTTGGCGCCGAACGACGAGCCAGGCCGCGAGGTCGAGACGTAGTTGATCACCCCGGCGTGGCCGGCGGCCCGGATGTCCCGGGCCGGGATCTGACGCATCGCGTAATCGATCAGCGTCGGAGCGGCGGCCGCCGCCTCGGGTGCGCGGGCACCCGTTGCCGCACCCAGTCCGGCCAGCGCCGACGCTGCGGCGGCATAGCGCAGCGCATCACGCCGTGACAGGGACACGGGCGGATGTTACCAATGTGACAGCTGTGATTTGAGCTCATCATCGGCGCGGCGGCCAGTTCGTTGCCCCGAGGGGACGCGCGGAGCCGACGGATCAATCCGCAGCAGCATGTGAAGACCACACGACGAGGATCTCGACCTAGGTGCCGTAAAGATGGAGGGCACGTGCGGTCTCGGTGGCCACGTAACCGCTCAGTCTGGCAATCGGTGGACCGCCGCGCTGATGGATCACATTCGCGAGGACGATCACGTAGGTGTCAGACCCCGGATCCATCCACAACGTGACTCCGGTGAACCCGGTGTGGCCGAAGCTACCGATGGGAAAGACGGCGCCGCGTGGTCTGGAGTGGGCGGTGTCGATGTCCCAGCCGAAGCCGCGCAGATCAAGTCCCGGTATTGCCGGGTAGTCCGCAGCCAGCAGTTGATCTGTTGCGGTGAAGACCGTTTCGGTCGCCTCGTTCGCCGCCTCGACCTGGCCGGCATGGTGCCCGGGTTGCTGCGGAGTCGTCATCATCTGCACGCTCGCCTGCCTCAGCGGAAAGGTGCTCGGGCGGTTGGCGAGCCGGTCGAGAAGCGCCTGCGCGTAGAGGCCCACGTCGTGCACCGTCGTGAACACTCCGGCGCTCCCAGCCACCCCGCCCATGCGGCGTGCCGTCGGGTCGTGCACGGTCCCGCGAAGCGGGTGACCGTAGTCGGGGTTGATGCCCGGAGTGTCCTCGTCGAGAGCTGTCGGTGCGATGCGCCCCAGCAAGTCGGTGCTCCACGCATCCGCCGGGCAACTCCCCACCGTCGGTCCCCGGGGATCCAGGGCGATCGCCGTTCCCCGGATCCGGTGTGGGCCGCACGCTTTGGTGGCCGGGAGGTAGTGGGTGTCTGACATCCCCAGTGGTCCGAACACGTTGTGCTCAACGTAGACATCTTCGGGCTCGCCGGTGATCTTCTCCAGCAGCGCGCCCAGGATGATGAAGTTGATGTCGGAGTAGTGGAAGCGTTCTCCGGGAATGAAGACCACCCACGCGGCGAGCGCACGGCGAACGCCCCCCGCCTTGTCGGCCTTGTCCAGACCCCACGGACCGTCCAGGCTCAGGTCCCCCGCTATGCCCGAGGTATGGGTGAGCAACATGCGCAGAGTGACCTGCGCGCGGCGCGGATCGTCGGCCGGGTTGAAGTCGGGAAGGTACGCCTGAACCGGTTCGTCGATCCGAACCCGGCCTTCTTCGTGGAGCTGCATGATGGCGGTCGAGGTCGCGAGGCTCTTCGTCAACGAGGCCAGGTCGAAGATGGTGTCCTCGGTCATCGGCTCCGCCGGGGCGGGTGACCCGTCCAGCCCCGGTTCGCCGGCAAGCTTGCGCGAGCCGAAGGCCTGGCGGAAGACGATCTTGCCTTCGTGCCCGACCTGGACGACGGCGCCGGGTAGCTGCCGCGCCGCGACGGCGTCTTCGATGAGCCGGGAGACGGGGGAGAAGTCTCCGGTCGGAGTCACTTCAGCGACGGCGGGTGCCGGCGACGGGGTAGTCGGAGCGGTCGTCCTCGGTGTGCCGGTGTCGAGCGGTGGAGATGCAGTATGTCCGCATGCCGGGGCCGCAGCGAAAGTGCACACCACGGCTCCAACCGCGAAGAGCCGGGCAAGGCGCGAGCGTGACACCGTCACCCGGTCGACGGTAGCCGGGCGCAGTGCCGACAGCACGAGATCGACCGCGATTGCTTGGCGGCGAGTTACCCCGCAGGGGTCACGTCGCTGCCGGAACCCTTGACGGACGCCTTGGCGCGCTTCTCGGCTCGCACCGCCCGCTTGCCGCGTACGTACCCGGTCGCCGAGACCGCAGCCGCCAGCAGCGCGGACTCGCCGCCGACGAACGGATGGAATCCGACGCCTGCGCCACCGCGGCCCTTCACCGGGATGTCGGCGACTTCGGTGACCTTCCAGCCCTTCTCGGAGATCGACAGGATCGCCTCGCCGTTCTCGCACGTGAGCGGCAACGCGGCGATCACCTCGTCGCCGTCGGGGGCCAACTTCACCCCGGCCACGCCGTTACCGGCCGCGCCCTGCGGGTTCACCGCGGCGGGATCGATCCGCAGCACCTTGCCGCGTCGTGTCACCAAGGCCAGATGCGATCCGGGTGCGAGGACCCCCGACTGCACCAGCCCGGTGATGTCCGGCGCCACCGGGATGTCGCGGATCTTGAACGGCAGGCCATTGCCGTTGGTGAACTTCACCCGACCGTCGGTCCACACCGCCCAGCCGAGACCCGAGCTGAGGAGCTCTCCGTGGCGGTCGGAGAACACGCCCCGGTCATCGAGTCGCCAGGCGGTGTTGACCTTTCGCTCGCGCGCGCCGTCCTCGTCGGATCCGTGCACCGTCGGTGTGGCGTCGACGTCGAGCACCGTGCGGCGGTCGAATTCGGGCCCCTTGAACAGTTTCGCCGTCTCCACCAGCTCCTGGTCGATCACCACCCGCCGCGCGTCGGGGTTCGACACCAGTTCGGTGAGCGCGACGAACTCGGCGTCCAGCTTCTCCGCTTCGGCCTGCAACTCGATGACGTCGAGCTTTGTCAGCCGGCGCAGCTGCAGCGCCAGAACGTAATCGGCTTGTTCGGTGTCGATCGCGAATCGCTGCTGCAGTCCCTGCCGGGCCTCGTCGACGGTGTCGGATCCGCGGATCACCGCCACCGCGGCGTCGATGTCGAGGTGGATCTTCATCAGGCCGGCCACCAGGTGACGGCGCGCGGTGACCTTCTCCAGCCGGTACTGGCTGCGGTGCAGCACCACCGAATCGCGCAACGACAGGAACGCGGCGATCAGCTCGCGTACCGACCACCAGCGCGGTACCCGGTTCTCGTCGAGTGCGACCAGACTGGCGGCGAACGTCGACTCCAGCGGTGTGAGGGCAAGCAGTTGCTCACGGATCGTGTCGGCACTGTGGCCGCGTTTGGCCGTGACGACGATGCGCAGCCCGTTGCGGCGGTCGGTCAGGTCCGACATGTCGGCCACCCCGGACAGTTCGCCCGAGTCGACCAGCGCCCGGATCCGTTCCTGCACAGTCGCGCTCGCGACCCCGGGTGGCAGCTCGGTGATGACGACGTTCTTGCCGTCGACGGACACCGTGCCGCGCACCGTGAACGCTCCCCGGCCGGTGGTGATGTACTCCCGTAGGCCGGTGGCGCCGACCACCGTTGCGCCGCAGCCCCAGTCGGGGCCGGGAATGAGTTTGACCAACCTGTCGTCGGTCATGTTGGGGGTCTTCAGCAGCGCTCGGCAGGCAGCCATGATCTCCCGCGGGTTGTGTGCGGGCACCTTGGTGGCCCAACCCTCGGCGATGCCGACGGCACCGTTGCACAGCAGCACGGGCCATTGCGCCGGCAGCACCGTCGGCTCGATCCATTCGCCGTCGAACGTGGAGACCATCGGCACCGCGTGGTCTGCGAGTTCGGCGGTCAGTGCCGCGCCGGGCGCCGACAACCGCATCTCGGTGTAGCGGTCCGCCGCGGGGATGTCGCCCTGGATGCGCGGAAAGGCACCTTGCCCGTCGATGACCTTCACGCGCTGGAACTCGGCGGCCATCAGTGCCGCCGCGCCGTACATCGACGCGCCGCCGTGCGGGTGCAGATTGCCGGTGACGGCCGAGCACACCTTCGAGGACTTCTGCGGCTTGTTTCCGGGCAGCAGCCTGGAGTCGTACATCTGGTACAGCAGACGGCGCTGCCCCGGCTTGAGGCCGTCGAACGCGGACGGAATGGCACGGTCGCTGACGCTGTAGAGCGCGAAGGTCAGCTGGTAGTGGTTCCAGTAGTCGTCGGCACTCTGGTCGAGTACCAGGTCGGGATTCTGCTCGATGATGGCGGTCACGTCGAACTCCTATTCGAGATCCAGAGCAGCGGTGTCGATGCGCGAGGCGACATCGGCCATCCACGTGCGCCGGCCTTCCGGCGGTCCGCCGAACAGAGTGTGGTGCAGCTTGGGGTCGCCGTCGTCGAGGTGCACTCGAATCACAGTGCGGCGCTGTGGATCCAGCACGGTGTTCCAGAAGTCGTCGGCGTCCATCTCGCCGAGACCCTTGTTTCGCTGGACCTCCACTTTGCGTTTGGAATTGGCCTTCATCTGTGCGACGGCGGCGTCGCGCTCGGATTCGTCCTGGCAGTAGATCCGCTGCTGGCCGTCCTTGACGACGAACAGCGGCGGCAACGTCACATAGACCATCCCGGCCTTGACGAGCGGCCGGTAGAAGTCCAGGAACATCGAGATGAGGCTCGAGTTGATGTTGCCGCCGTCGGGATCGGCGTCCGAGGCGAACAGGATGCGGTCGTAGCGGCACGATTCCGGATCGCAGTTGTCCCGCACGCCGCACCCCAGGATCCGTTCGATGGAGTCGAACTCGTCCTTGACCCGGGCCTTGCTCAGGGTGAAGCCGTAGACGTTGGGGGGCTTGCCTTTCAGTGGGAACGCCGCCTGGAAGGTGGCGTCGCGCGCCGCCTTGATGGTGCCCAGCGCCGAGTCGCCCTCGCACAGGAACAGCTCGGCTCCGGACCCGCGTCCGGTCTCCCGGCTGGGCAGGAGCTTGGGCGGCAGCGACAGGTTGGTCCCCAGGCCCTTGGCCTTCGACGCCGCCCGTGACCGGGCCTTGGCGCCTTCGGCGCTGCGCCGGGCGCGGGCCGCCTCCAGCGCCATCTTGGTCCACAGCGACACCGCGTCGCCGTTGCCGGGATTGGCCGCCCAGATGGTGACGCTGCGTGCCACATCAGGAACCATCGCGACGTTCAGTGATCGCGACGAGACGGCGGTCTTGGCCTGCGAATCCCATGACACATCGGGGGCGCGGGTGTCCACGGCCAGCGCGGTCACCGCAGCGAAATCCTGGGCTTCCGGGCCGTCCTCGCCCTTGGCCAGGCCGAGATCGCGCATGCGCGACGCGCGGTCGGCGAGCGCTTCGGACAGCCCCTTCACGGCGGCGTTCAGGTGGGAGCCGCCGCCGGGGGTCCGCACGGTGTTGCAGAACGCGGCGACGGTGGCCGGCTCGGCGGGTCCGGCGGTCATCGACCAGCGGAACGGCGTCGGGCCGCGCCCGGTGGTGTACTCGCCGCGGCCCTCCACCACCGCGCGCACACCGGGAACCGGGGTGCCGGCCGCGGTGCACATGAGGTCGAGGAGGGTGTCGGTGCCCCACGGTCCGGTGAACGGCTCGGTCAGCTCGGGCCGCACCTCCTCGCCGGGCCAGCCTTCGTCGGTGACGATCAGGTGCACTCCGGGCGACATCCGCGCGGCGGCGTGCGCCCGCAGCAGCACCTCGTTGATGTCGACGCTCGAGTCCGGCACCACGGCAGGGTCGAACAGGATGCGCACCGTGGTGCCGTGCGCGTCGGGCTTGCGGTTGCCGGAGCCACGCAGCTTCTGGGTATCGGCACGGGTGAACGGGGCGTCCGGATCGAACTCCTTGCCCTCGAACACGCCGGGATACCCGCCGCCGAAGCTCTGCAGGTAGGTCTTGCCGGCGCGGCGGACCGTCACATCGGTTCGCGCGGAGATGAAGACCGCGGCCGCGGCGCCGATTCCGTTCAGGCCGGCGCCGGTGCTCGTCGCGTCGGTGTGAGCGGAGAACTTGCCCCCCGCCCGTGCCGTTCCGAGTGTCTTGACGATCCCGTTCTTCCCGTTCACCGGGTCGGAGTCGACGGGCAGACCACGTCCGTCATCGGCGACGCTGACGGAACCGTCGGCGTGCAGCGTGATGGCGACGGATGACCCACCGTGGCTGGGATCGGCGACCTCTTCGATCGCGTTGTCCACCAGCTCGCGTAGCGCGGTGTTGAGCACGTCGAGGCCGAGGTTCACCGCGGGCCGCAGGCGCGTGTGCTGGACATCGTCGAGCTCGGTGATGTCGGCGGCGGTGTAACTCACTTCTCGATCCTTCCAACGGTCACGGGAGTGCCGCAGGAATCGTAAACGGCGGGTCGGACATCTTCGTGCAGCCGCGACGGCATGACTGCAGACTGCGGCACTACATCGCGGACGAAGTGCCACCCTCCAGTGCGGGGGATGATCAGCGGGTCAGAGACGCCTCAGGACTCGGTGCCACGACGTGCGCGGCCCGTCCACGGGAGCTGAACGTTGACTCGCACGAACAACAAGAGGTTGACCACGGTGAGCACTGCCAGGACGTAGCTCATCGGCGGGTGGCTGAACGGGAGGTACAGAATCAGCTGGCAGAGGAACGCCAACAAGATCACCTGTCCCACCGTCGCCCACAGACCGCGGCGAATCACAACGATGAGCACTGCGAAATACAGCAGTGTCGGCAGCACCCACCAGTAGTCATTCCACACTTCACTGAGCATTGCCCTGTCCCGCCTCGCGTCCCGGAATTCTCAGCCTAACCGGGTGCCGCACCGGTGTGACGCACCAAATTTCGGCGACCAGCCGCGAGGTGATGCCTTCGGGTTCCTCTGCGGGTCAACCGTTTTCGTTCTCGAAGGTCAGATCTTGCCGCCCGGGAACATCGTCTTCACGGCCGCAGTGATGTTCTGGCGGGCGGCGGCCTCGCTGGTGGGGTCCAGGGAGCCGATGGCCATCACGTAGCGGCGTTCGGGTCCGATCGCGCCGGTGGACACGTGCAACTGGTTGGCGCCGTTCCAGCAGCAGAACCAGCCCTGTTTCACCGCAACAGGCTCGGCGTAGAGCCCCTCGGGGATGCCGAACCGCTGCGGGTAGCCGTCGTTCCCCGTCGGCGTGGATTTGGCGAGGTTGTCGACGATGACGTTGGCCTGTTCGGGCGGCAGCCCGCCCGTGCCGTCCAGCAGCATGTCGTAGTAACGGACCAGATCGCTTGCGGTGCTGGTGGTCACGTCCCAGTGACTGTTGTACGGCGCGGTGGTGCCCGCCAGTCCGTACCGCGACTTCACGCGGGCGATGATGGCGTTCCCGCCGCTGCGATCCCAGAAGTTCTGCGCGGCGCCGTCATCGGAGGAACGCAGCATGACGTCGAGCGACTTGCGGTCGGCGTCGGAGAGCTGCGTCTTGCCCTCCGACTCCTGTAGCAGCAGGTCGTCGGCGATGAACAGCTTCACCACGGACGCGATGGGGAAAGGTCTGTTGTCTCCGTTGGACACGATCTGACCGGTGTTGCGGTCCATGACGACGGTCTCGATGTCGGCCCCGGACTCCGCCGCGTCGGCGGTGGCCTGCTGGACGCGGGCGTCGAGTCCGTCGAATGAGGCCGTCGGCTGGGCAGGTGGGGCAGCCGGCATCGCCGGAACAGGGGCCTGCGGGGCGGCCACTGGTGCCTGCGGGCCGTTCTCCGCGGCTGGCGGCGTGCCCCAGACCTGGGCCTCGCAGCCGCTGACGAGCAGCGCGGCCACGCCGACGATCGCCATACCCGTCATTGCCCGTCCCGGCAGTCGCTGACGCATGAATCTCCTCTGACCAGATGCTGAACCAGGGGGGTAGCCCCTGTGCCCACCTGTTAATCAGGCTAATCGAACTGGCTCAGAAGGGTGCGTGGCCCTGATCAGTCGTGTTTCGCCGCGTAGCGCAGCAGGACTGTGCCGCACGGGAAGGTGCGGTTCTCCACCAGTCGCAGCGAGATCCACGAGGGCAGCGTCGGGAAGAACGGTGTGCCGCCTCCCACGGCGGTGGGCGCCATCACGATCCGATACTCGTCCACCAGCCCGGCCTGCACGATCGGTGCGGCCAGCGTCGCGCCGGCCACCTCCAGCTGGCCGTCCGTTTCGGCTTTGAGCTTCGTCACCACATCGACCGGGTCGCCGCGTTCCAGCCGGGAGTTCCAGTCGACGGCCTCGAGGGTGTGCGAGAACACGACCTTGGGCATGGCGCGCCAGATGTTCGCGTAGTTGACGATGGTCGGGGTGGCGTCCGGGGCCTCGTGCGCGGTCGGCCAGTACGCGGACATCAGGTCGTAGAGCCGTCGCCCGTAGAACGCCAGCGCGGTCTCCCGCTCGAAGTCGTTCCAGTACTGGTGCAGTTCGTCGCTCGGATCGGACCAGTCGATGTTGCCGTGCGCGTCGGCGATGTATCCGTCCACCGACACGTTGAAGCCGTAGATGAGTGTGCCCATGCGGGTCAGACTGCCCCAAGGAGCCGAACTCATCGCGATCAAGGGCCCGAAGCCTGAAGTATGACGACTCCGCTGATGACGAGTGTGATGCCGGTGAGTCGCAGCGCCGTGACGGGATCGCCGTAGATCAGGATCCCGAGGAGGATGGCGCCGGTGGCTCCGAGGCCGGTGAACACGGCGTATGCGGTGCCGACCGGAATGTCGCGCATGGCGAGGGTGAGCGGGTAGACGGCGGCGACGGCGAGTGCGAGACAGAGCAGTGTCGGCCATGGTCTGGTGAAGCCTTCGGTCGGCTTGATGCTCTGTGACCACGCCACTTCCGCAAGTGCCGCGGTCAGCAGCCAGGCCCACGCTGTCATCGGATAACCCGCGGTGCGAGTGCTTCGGCGAGCCGCACAACCGCATCAACCGCCGAATCCTCGTCTGGTGTCAGCGTCTGCAGTCGCAGTTCGTGGATGTCGGTGATGCCGCAGTATTCGAGCCACCACCGTAGGTACGCCGATTGGTGATCCACGCCGAAGGCCGGGCTCACACCGGGCGCGTACACCCGGCTGGTGTAGATCGTCACCGCGCGCCGACCGCCGAGCAGGCCGCGATAACCGATCGCTGGATCGAAGGTGAAGGCGATGCCGGGCTGCGTGACGGTATCGATGAAGAGCTTGAGTGACCACGGGATGCCGCCATTCCACATCGGCACCGCGAAGACCAGTGTGTCGGCGAGTTGCACGCGTGCCGCCACGTCGAGCACCTTCGCCCAGTCGCCGGCTGCTTCCTCCGGAACCGGCCGTCGGGTGATCACCGCCATTTTCGCGTCGACCTGCCCCTGGCCGAACGGGGCGAGGTCGGAGAACGTGTCCAGACGGTCCACCGCAACGTCGGCCTGATTCATGCAATAGGCGTCGAGGAACCGATTGGCCAGACGTAATGAATGGGAGTCTTCGCCTCGGGGAGAGGCGTTGACCAGCAGCACTCGTTTCATCCCAAACCTCCAAGTTGCGGAACCGTGTTCCGTGCCTGCAACGCGTAGGTGCGGAACCGTATTCCGCAATAGGATGGCGACATGCCGCGAACAGGGTCGACGGGGTGGCAGCCGCAACGTGAACTCGCGGCGCGCAACGAAGCGAGCGTGCTCGACGCCGCACGCGCACTGCTTCGTGGACCCGACGCCGGCGATGTCGACATGCGCGTGATCGCCCTACGCGCAGGCGTGGGCGTCGGGACGCTCTACCGGAGATTCGGTGACAAGGCCGGACTGCTGGCCGCCGTCGTCGGCGACGACGAGCAGACCCTGCAGGAAGCGATACTCTCCGGACCTCCACCCCTCGGCCCCGGCGCCCCCGCCGGCGACCGGATGGCCGCATTCCTCGACGCGCTGGTGTCGTTGACCGAGCGCAACCTCGGCGCGCTCCTGGTGACCGACACGATCCCGCCGGGGCGCCTGAAAGTGGGTGCCTATCAGGGTTGGCGGCTGCACATCGTCACGCTGTTGCGCGCGTCCCGTCCCGACCTCGATGCAGTGAACGCCGGCTGGCACGCCGATGTGCTGCTGGCATCAGTGGACCCGCAGCTCTACGCATATCAACGCCGCGAGGTGAAGATGAGCAAGCGACGCATCGCGGCGAATGCCAAAGGGCTTGCGCAGGCGATCACGGGAACATGACCCGCCCGCCGGTTTGCATCCGAAGAAAAATAGGTACCTGAGTGCAAAGGAACCAGGGGTGAGGTGCATATGACCAAAGAGAGCTCGGGTCTCGGCCGCAGGCTGCGCGAGGGAGCCGAACAGGCCGTCAAAGCGACTGTCGAAGTCGTCAACAGCACCATCGGATCCGCCGCCAAGCGAGCCGGTCGCGTAACACCGAAGCGCGGCAGCGCATCGTCCGCCGAGAAGCCGACGCCGCCGAGCACTGCCAAGAAGGCCAAGCCGGCGCCGAAACCCGCACCCGTCAAGAAGTCCGTCGCGCGCACAGCGGCGAAAGCTGCCCCGACCCCGGCAGCCGGTGTTGCTCCTGCGAAGAAGCCACCTCCATCGCCGGCCAAGAAGTCACCACCTGGAAAGGCCTCGGCGGCGCCGGCGAAGAAGGCGGTGCCCAAGACCGCGACGCCGTCGAAGAAGGCGGCAGCCACGTCGCGCGCTGCGACTCCGGCGAAGACGACACCGGGGCGAGGTGCCGCATCAGCCGCGGCGGCGGCGCCGGCGAAGAAGACGGCGCCGGTGAAGAAGACGGTGCCGGCGAAGAAGACGGTGCCGGCGAAGGGGGCGCCGGCGAAGAAGACGGCGGCGACAACGACAACGAAACCGGCGTCGAAGGCGGCCGGCACCGCGGCGGCGAAGAAAACGGCCAAACGGAACACGTGATCGACGGTCGGCGCGTCACGGGGCGGTCTCGCTCACCGTCGGATCCCACACGCCGCGAGTCTGCCCGCCGCGGAGCTTCTCCTCGTAAACCTCGGTCTTCCAAGCGATGATGTCGCGGGCCTGCTCCAGAGCCCGAATCTGAGCGTCGACACGGGCGCGGTGCGCGTCGAGTAGCGCCAGGCGGTCGGCTTCGTTGCCGGGTCCGGAGCGGACGAGGTCGGCGAATCGCTTCAGCTCGGACAACGGCATCAGCGATTCCCGCAACCGGGTGCAGATTCGAAGCCAGTCGACGTCGATCTGACGGTAGCGGCGGCGCCCGCCTGCGGTGCGCTCCACGGGTCCGATGAGCAGGCCTTCGCGCTCGTAGAACCGTAGTGCGTGCACGCTGAGCCCCACCGCCTCCGCCACTTCACCGATGGTGTGAACGGTCACGCGAACCTCCGACTGCCTTGACCTAGAGTGCGCTCTAGATCGTAGCTTCTTGGGTGTGAACGATCGATTCGTCGGCAAGCGTGTGCTGATCACGGGCGCTACCAGTGGGATCGGACGGGCGGGCGCCCGCCGGTTGTCCACCGAGGGCGCCGAACTCATACTCACCGGCACCAACTCCGAGCGGCTGTCCGCCCTCGCCCGCGAGTTCCCCTCCGCGACAGTGCTCTTCAATGACGCCACAGATACGGATGCGGGGAGGTCGCTCGCCGAGTCGACGGCCGGTCTCGGCCTCGATGGCCTCTGGCTCAACGCCGGCTACGCCGAGGTGGTCGCGATACCGCACGTCACAGCGGACCTGTTCGACAGGATGATGGCCGCCAACGTCCGAGGTCCACTTCTCCACATGGCCTCGCTGAGCGGACATCTCAACAGCGGGGCGTCGGTGGTGGTGACCTCGTCGACCTCGACATATGAGGGCGCACCGGCAACGGGTGTGTACGCGGCGACCAAGGCAGCACTGATCGCCGTCGCCCGAACGTGGGCAGCAGAGCTTGCACAACGTCGAATCCGGGTCAATACCCTGGTTCCCGGCGCCATCGACACGGACTTCCGCGGATTCATGGCCGACACCGACCGAGCCGCCTTCGAATCCGGCGTTCTCAACCGCGTACCGCTGGCCCGCATCGGAACGCCCGACGAGGCTGCGGCGGTCGCGTTGTTCCTGCTCTCCGACGACTCGAGTTACGTCAACGCCAGTCAGTACGCCGTCGACGGGGGACTCACGCGCCGATGATCCAACCGGCGGGTCCGGATCACAGCCGGGTCGCCCTGACGGTTCCGGACTCGGCATCTGCTGCGAGGGCACGGCCGTAGCGGGCGGCCGTCTCGGGGAACGGTTCGAAATCCGTGGTCCAGCCGAGGCTTTCGAGCAGGTCGCGCCCGCCCGTCCCCAGGCCGGTCACGCCGGCGTCATCCCGTTGGAGGGACTGCGGACGTGCGACCGACTGCAGGTTGGCTGAGACGGCCCTGGCGGCCATGAAGGGGTAGCTGTAGGTGCTGCCCGGCGCCGAGAGTTCGGTGATCACTATGGCTGCGCTGCGTGCGGCCTCACGCGGCGTGAACGGTATGGCGTGGTCGATCCAGCACGTGGGTTCGTCGGACCGGAATCCGCCGGCGAGCAGGGTCTCGGCCCAGGACGCGGTGAGGTCTGCGGCGATCAGATGGCGCTCGCACACCGGTGTGGCCCCCGCCGCTGCGAGCACCGGCTCCTTGAAGCCGAAGATGGGTGGGAGGTCGACTTCGAAAAGGCGCGCCGGTCCGGGCCAGTCGAGTCTGAAGGCGTGGCTGTCGAGTCCTGCGCCGAGCAGGACGATCTGCCGGTTCCCCGCGGCCACCCAGGTGGTGAGGTCGTCGTCGACGAGGCGGACGCCGATGGTTCGGCCCTCGTACATCGCCTCGGCCATCGCCTGCAGTCGTGTCCACGTCTCGGCGGCACCCGCCGGCGCGGTTGGCCCGCGATAGGCGGGTTCGGCGGCGTCGAGGAAGAGTTGCGCCCAGGGGTCGGCGTACAAGGGGTCGGGCCGCCGGGACTCCTGTGCGCGGATCATGGCCGCGCCGAACGCAGTCAAAGGCAGTCCGTGCAGCGGTGCAGGAACGGGTGGTGTCACGCTCGACGCCTACCTCGATTGATCACTTCACGGCCGGACGTCTTCACACGGAACTCGTTCAGTACCTTGACGACGCTCGGGTCGAGGGGGATTGCAGGGTCCAGTGTGCGAGCGGCCTGCAGAGTGGAAACCAATGTGGCGGCGGCAAGTTCGACCAGTACTTCGCGGTGGGGATCGCCGTTGTTGATGCGGTCGATCATCATCTCGTCGAGGAAGCCGACCCAGCCGTGCATCGCGGTGCGCAGAATCGGTGAGATCGGTTCGCCGATGCCGACGGCGAGCAGGATCCGTTGCGCGCCCAGCCAGCGCAGCCCGTCGACGGTGTCCTGCTGTTCTCGGTCGGAGCCGAGATGGCCTCGGACGAGGGCGATGAAGCTTTTCGAGTAGTCGTCGATGTAGGAGATGTGGGCGCGCAGCGCGTGGCGTAACTGATCGTCGAGGGTGGCGCCCTCGGGTGGCGGCGTGAGGTGCACCCCGGCGATCTCCGCGGCGATGTCGTTCATCACCGCGGAATACAAGCCGCGCTTGTTCTCGAAGTGATGCGCGATGAGGCCGTAGGCCACGCCGGCCTTCTTGGCGATCGCGGTGGTGGTGACCTGGTCGTAAGGCCGCTGTGCGAACAGGGTGCGGGCGCTGTCGATCAGCTGCTGTCGCCGGTCGGCCACGTCACCGGGCTCCTTCGTCGACAAGGTGGTCGGGGTCGACCGCGTCGCGGGTGTTGACCCGCCGCCCACCGATACGGGCGACCAGCCGGCCGATCGCGGGCAGCTCCAGCGGAATCAGTGAATAGCTCGGGTAGACGATGCGGGTCGCTCCGCGTGTGAGGCCCCGGACGATCGCGGCGGCACTCGAGCGCGGCGACACCGGGGGCAGCGTTCGGGGAGGCGACGTTTTCCAGGGCAGTTCGTCGATGTCACGCAACGCCGTGTCGGTGGACCCTGGAACGACCTCGACCACCGTCAGCGGGGTGTCCGCCAGTTCCAGCCGCAGAGACCGGGTCGCCTGCGCCAGTGCCGATTTGGACGAGCCGTAGTAGCCGAGAAGCGGCAGAGGCACCGACTGCACCGTCGAGGTGACGTTGACGATCGTCCCTCGCCCGCGTGCCAGCATGGTCGGAGCCAGGGCCGCGGTCAGCGCCAACGGGGACCACAGGTTCACCTCGTACACCATGCGCGCGGCATCGCCGTCGCCGAGACGCGATTGCGGTGCAGTGAGGCTCGCGCCGGCATTGTTGATCACCACGTCGAGCTCGTGGCCGAAGTGATCGAGCGCGAAGGCGGCCAGCACCGCGGCCTCGCCGGGCACGCCGAGATCAGTGGCCGCGGACACCGGTCTGGGGTGACCGGACGCGGCGATCTCGTCGCAGAGCTCGTCGAGCAGGTCGACGCGACGGGCGGCCACGATCAGGTCGGCTCCCTCGGAAGCCAGGCGCACCGCCAATGCCCGGCCGATACCGCTGGATGCGCCGGTGAGCAGCACCCTGGCGCCCTCGAGGTGGACCCTACCGCCGCTCATGAGCGCATGCTTCGTGGAGGTGTTGACACAGTGGCCCTTTCGTCTCGATCGGCAGATCCCGGCGCAAAGACGGATGTGATCGAGTGTCCCTAGGCTGGCACAGTGACTGATAATCAGTCAATACCGAGGCGCGGCCGACACCGCCCTTGTCTGGAAGGCTGAGCCGATGCCCACACCGGATCCGCAATCGTTCGCGCGAGAGTGGGTGCTCGCCTGGAATTCTCACGATGTCGAGGCGGTGCTGGCTCACTTCCACGACGACGTGCTGTTCACCTCGCCGGTCGCCGCGCAGGTGCTGCCGGGCAGCGGGGGAGTGGTCCGGGGAAAGCAGGCGTTGCGCGAATACTGGACGACGGCCTTGGCCGGCATGGCGGACCTGCGGTTCGAGCTCCTCGGCGTGTACCGGGGAGAGTCGCTGTTGGTGATCAACTACCGCAATCAGCGCGGTGGACTGGTCAACGAAGTCCTCATCTTCGACGGCGTCCTCGTGCGTGAGGGGCACGGCACCTACCTCGACTGAGCGGCGTCCCCACCGGCGATCAGTGGCTCGCCTCGGCGAGATGGTCGGCGGTCACGGCCAGAACGGCGGACGCCCCGTGCCGCTGATCATGAGGTCACCGGCGGCGGTGTGCTCGACCAGTCGTGCGGTGGCGTCCCGGTCGCCGACGCACAGTACGACGGCTCCGCCCGCGGTGATCTGAGCCGGTGCGTCGTGCACGGTGCCCTGCCAGTGGTAGTGGCCGTCGAAGGGGTTGAGACGCCCGGCCAGTCGGATGCGGACGGGATGGCGCTGGTCGCCGACGACGAGGCTGGCCGGCCCGTCGTACACGCCGTCAGGGCCGATGGTCACAGGAAATTGCACCTCGCCCACATCCGGCGGGCGATCGGACCCATGAGGCCGACCTCGTCGAGGAATGCGGCCAGCGGCGCGAATCCGGCTTGCAGTGTCGCGTGGAACTGCGGGTTGGCGCGGGCCTGGCGCTGCGCTTCGATCCCGTCCAGGCCGATCCGGTCGTACAGGCCGCGGCGGGTGAAGTGGCCGAAGTACAGCGAGGCCCCGAGGCCGTGCAGATTCGATATGGCCAGTCGCGTGAGTGGGGCCAACTCGCCGACGTCGCGGCGGATGCCGTCGCGGGCGAACTGGATGTGGCGGGCTTCCTCGGTGACGTGGATGCGCATCACGCGTTGCACGAGAGGCTGGATCTCGTCGGCGTCGTCGAGGATCTGGCGTTGCACTGCGTCGAAGAGCTCCTCACCGACGAGCGCCCCGATCCACAGCATGGGTCCCCGGAAGATCAGCGCCAAGGTGTTGACCCTGCGCGCGCCGCGCTTCTTCGGCCAGAACGGCTCCACGCCCACCCGTTCGATGGCCTTGCCGAACATCAACATGTGGCGCGCCTCGTCGCCCAGCTCCGTGAGCTCGTAGAAGGTGCTGTGCGCCGTCGGCGAGGAGTGCATCATCGCCCGTAACAGCGATTGGTTGAGCATGTTCTCGAACCAGATTCCCATGGAGATGTAGTTGACGAACTCCTGCCGGGACAGGTCGAGGCGCTGCCGGTCGCTCATGCGCTCCCACAGGGGTGTGCCGCAGAGGCTCAACATCTGCGGTGGCAGGAAGAACTTGTCCTCGGGAAGCGGTGCGTCCCAGTTGATGTCGACGACCGGTTCGTAGGACTTCTTGGCCGAACCCTTGAGCAGCCGAAGGGCGAAGTCGTCCCGGCCCGGGGCGCTGGGTGAAGCGGATGCAGTCATGAGGTCCTCTCTCGACGACTGGGTGCACGGCCGACGCGGATGCCGCGCGACCCGATGAGGACCATCATGGCGACTTCTCTGGACAGTTTCTCGCCTCGTGCGGGCCAAACTTCGGCGTGAAACTGTCCCCTGCGGACAGTTGTGAGCCCGCACACGGCCTACCATCGCCTGATATGTCGAATGTGCCGCCCGCCGCGGCGAGGCTTCCTCAACTGCCACCACAAACGCTGGAGGCCATGCGAGCCGGATTGCCTGCGCTCACCGACCGGATGGTGGAGGCGGTGATCGCGGAGGTGCCCGCGTTCGCACTCGCCGCACAGGAGTCATGGCGGCCGGTGATCTACGCGTCGGCCGATCAGCTACTGACCGCGCTGATCGAACAGCTCCGTGGTGCGGTCGACCCCGAGGCCTCGGCGACGCCGATGCAGGAAGTGCTGGACACCGCATACGGATTCGGCCGTCGGGAAGCCCGCCAGGGCAGGCCAACCGAGGTGCAGCTGGCGGCCTACCGAATCGGGGTCCGGGAGATCTGGCGCGAGTGGTCGGCGCTGGCCGTCCGCCACGGCGTGGGAAGCGACGAGGTGAGCGTCTTCGCCGAGACGTCGTTCGCCTACCTCGATCGGATCTCGGCAGCGGGCGTCGCGGGGCACGCCGACGAACTCGCCCGGCTTGGGTTGGCGCGGGAGCGCCACCGGGAGCGGCTGGTGCGTGCCCTACTCCGCCAGGGGTCCGCCGACGAACTGCGACGGGCGGCTGAAGAGGCAGCCTGGACACCGTCGCAGACGCTGACCGCGGTGGCACTTCCCTACCGGCACCACGAGAGTGGCGGGTTCATCACAGCGGATCCGCGCACGTTGGAAGTGCCCGACGACGCGATCGAGCTGCCACGGGGAATGCGAATGTTCCTGGTGTCCGGTGTCGGCGGAACGGCACGGGCACCGTTTCTCGACTCGGTCGCCGGGACAGGCGCGGTGGTGGGGCCGGTCCGCCCGTGGATGCAGGCGCACTCGTCGATTCGTCGCGTCAAACGGGCAGCGGAGATCCAGCCGGCGCAACCGGCCGCGCTCCTCGACACCGACCAGATCCTCGTGGCATTGGTGGTCAGTGCCGATGCCGAGGCGTTGAACGACCTGCGGGCACGCACGCTGACACCACTCGAGGGATTTCCCGCTGCGACCCGCGCCCGGCTCGCCGACACGCTGCGCTCCTGGCTGCTGCATCACGGCCGCCGTGACGAGATCGCCGCCGACCTCCATGTGTCACCCTCCACGGTCCGCTACCGGCTTCGCCAGCTTCGCGACGTCTACGGTGAGCGACTGCAGGATCCGCGATCGATCGCGGAATTCACCGTCGCCCTCGCAGACCGCGGGTTCACCGACGCAGAGGGCGATCGCGATCTAGCATCAGCGAGTGGAGACCGCATCTGAATCCAACGAGTACCTCGCCAAGCGCACCCTCAAGCAGGGCACGGCGGGATGGCTGCTCCTCGCCGGTCTCGGCGTCGGGTATGTGATCTCGGGCGACTACTCGGGATGGAACTTCGGCCTCGCCGAGGGCGGGTTCGGCGGATTGCTGATCGCCGGTGTCCTGATCGCAGGCATGTATCTCGCGATGGTGCTGGGGATGGCCGAGATGTCCTCGGCGCTGCCGGCCGCAGGCGGCGGCTACACCTTCGCCCGTCGCGCACTCGGGCCATGGGGTGGATTCGCCACCGGCACAGCCATTCTGATCGAGTACGCGATCGCACCGGCCGCGATCGCCACCTTCATCGGCGCCTACGTCGAATCACTCGGGCTGTTCGGCATCACCGACGGCTGGTGGGTGTATCTGGCCGTGTACCTGTTGTTCATCGGCATCCACCTCAGTGGTGTCGGCGAGGCCCTCAAGGTCATGTTCGTCATCACGGGCATCGCACTCGCCGGACTGATCGTGTTCGCCATCACGGCGATCGGCAGATTCGACACCGCGAACCTCACCGACATCGCCCCCACCGATGCGGCGGGCGCGTCGTCGTTCCTGCCGTTCGGCTACCTCGGGATCTGGGCGGCAGTCCCGTTCGCGATCTGGTTCTTCCTCGCCATCGAGGGTGTGCCGTTGGCCGCCGAGGAGGCCAAGGACCCGGCCCGCAATGTGCCCCGCGGGATCATCGCGGCGATGGCCGTCCTGGTGGTCACCGGAACCACCGTGCTGGTGCTGGCGGCGGGGGCCGGCGGTGCCGAGGTGATCAGCGCATCCGGCAATCCCCTGGTGGAGGCGCTGGGTGACTCCACGATGGCCAAGGTGGTCAACTACATCGGCCTGGCGGGGCTGATCGCCAGCTTCTTCTCGATCATCTACGCGTACTCCCGCCAGCTGTTCGCCCTGTCGCGCGCCGGCTACCTGCCGAAGCGGCTGTCGGTGACCAATTCCCGCAAAGCGCCGACCCTGGCGCTGATCGTCCCCGGCATCATCGGCTTCGTCCTGTCGCTGACCGGCCAGGGCGCAATGCTGCTCAACATGGCGGTGTTCGGCGCCGCCCTGTCCTACGTGCTGATGATGATCAGCCACATCGTGCTCAGAAGGCGTGAGCCGGACATGCCGCGGCCCTACCGGACCCCGGGCGGCGTCGTCACGACGGGTTTTGCGCTGGTGATCGCGGCGCTGTCGGTGGTGGCCACCTTCGTGGTGGACAGCACGGCGGCCACCTGGTGTCTGGTCGTCTTCGCCGCGTTCATGGCCTATTTCGGGTTCTACAGCCGGCACCATCTGGTGGCCAACTCGCCCGACGAGGAGTTCGCGGCGCTGGCCGACGCGGAAAAGGACGTCACCTAGGGTCGGTGGCGACCGCGCGCACGAAGGCGTCGGCGAAGAAGTCGCACGTCGCCTCCAGGTCAGGCAGGGCGACCTGAGGGAAGTTGACCAGTCCGGGCCGCATGATGGCGTGCACGGAGACGGGGCTGATCAGCTGCTGGATGAGCAGGGAACGGGGTAGATCCCGTACCCGGCCCGCGGCGACCTCGCGATCCAGCCAGCTCTCGAGAACCGCGATGAGGCGCAGCGCGCCGTGCTCGATCAGTGCGCCCGCGCCGGTGCCCGCCGGACGGGCCAGCGTCTCACCGAGCACGGCGGCCAGCACCCGCGGCTTTCGCAGGTAGAGGTCGGCGAGGGTGCGATGAATGTCGCGGACCGTCTGCCTCAGGTCAGTGCTCGCCGATCCGATGACGTCTTCCAGGTCGAGCGCAGGGATGTACCGGTCGTAGACCGCGCGCAACAGGCCTTCACGTCCGCCGAATGTCGCATACAGGCTGTGCACCGAGCACCCGGCATCCTCGGCGATCGCCTCGAGCGTGGCGGACGACACGCCGCCGGCGCCGATCAGCGCGGCCGCCGATTCGACTGCGCGCACCTTGACCGGCGGGCGCCCGCCGGGGTCGACGCCGATGTCCCGCACCGCGTCATCGAGGGGGCGACGCGACCCGCCGAGCTGACGCAGCAGTGTGCTGCGCGAAACCCCGAGGGCGTGCGCGATCACGACGATCGGCACATCGGCGACGTCGCGGCCGAGGCGTTCGGCGGAACGCAGCGTGGCCCGGATGACGTCCGCGGGCACTGGACCCGAGCGACTCGACCCCCGATCTGACACAGATGCTCAACCTCCACGTACTTGTGTTTCAGATCACAGCGGAGCGGTAACACAGGGACCTGAGTCGGCCGCTGGGGTCGATTCTCGCCGAGTTGAACACGAGAAGCGGGGAATTATGGCGGAACGCGGTGCCGAGCCTCCCGTCCCGCGGGGGCGTCGGCTGTTCCTCCGCGCGGTGCGTTACCTGTTCAACCCGTTACGCCCCGACGACTACCTCGAGATGGTGAATCCGCTCTGGACCACCAAGGAGCTGCGCGGCAAGGTCGAGCGCGTCGAGCAACAGGGATCGGAAGCGGTCAGCGTGCTGATCCGGCCGGGGTACGAGTGGCCAGGGCACAAGCCCGGCCAGTATGTGCGGCTGGGACTGGTGATCGACGGTCGTTACCACTGGCGCGCGTATTCGCTCACGTCTGACCCGCAGCCGGAGGACGGCTTGATCAGCGTCACGCCCAAGAAGGTCGACGAGGGCGTGGTGTCGCCGTATCTGGTGGAGAAGATCCAGCCGGGTGAACTGGTTCGGCTCGGCGAGGTGGAGGGCGTCTTCACGCTGCCCGAACCGGTGCCCGCCAAGATGCTGTTCATCAGCGCAGGCAGCGGCATCACTCCGATCATCAGCATGTTGCGCAACCTCGATCACCGGGGCGAGATCGGCGACGTGGTGGTGCTGCACTCGGCCCGCACCCGCGACCAGGTGATGTTCCTGGAGGATCTGGAAGGTCTCGACCGCCGCCACGACGGCGTGCGGTTGGATTTGCGGCTCACCGCTGATCGCGGCCGTATGTCGGCAGAAGATCTGGACGACGTGTGCCCGGACTGGCGCGAACGCGACGCGTTCTGTTCGGGTCCGAGCGAACTGCTCGACGCGATGATCGAACACTGGGAGCACCACGGCGACAAGGACCGGCTCCGCTTCGAGCGTTTCCAGCCGAAGATCGACGCCGACGCCGCCGAAGGTGAGGGCGGGCAGATCACCTTCCTCAACAGCGACACGACCGCCGATTGCGACGGGGGCACTCCCATCCTGGAGGCAGGCGAACAAGCCGGCCTGGAGCTCGCGTTCGGCTGCCGAATCGGCATCTGCCACACCTGCGTCGGGACGCTGAAGTCGGGGAAAGTTCGCGACCTGCGTTCCGGGGAAGTCACCGAGCCCGTCGACCAGGACGTCAGGATCTGCATCCACGCTGCCGAAGGTGACGTGGAGTTCGCACTGTGACCGTGAAGGAGTCAACTGTGACGACAACCATCGAGAGCCCACTCACCCGCCTCAGCGAGCAAGATCTCGAGAAGCTCGCCAAAGAGCTGGACGCGATACACGACGAGATCTTCGCCGAACTCGGTGACCGCGACCGGCACTACATCAAGACGGTGGTCTCGGTACAGCGCCAGATCGTCGTCGCGGGACGGGTGCTGCTGCTCGGGTCGCGGTCACGAACGGCGTGGGTACTCGGCACCGCATGCCTCGGCATGGCCAAGATCCTGGAGAACATGGAGCTCGGCCACAACATCCTTCACGGCCAATGGGATTGGATGAACGATCCCGACATCCACTCCTCGGTCTGGGACTGGGACACCGCTTCCTCGGCGCAGGCATGGAAGCACTCCCACAACTACATCCATCACACGTATACCAACATCCGGGGTAAGGACAAGGATCTCGGCTACGAGATCATGCGGATCGACCCCAACCAGCAGTGGCGCCCCGCCAACCTCGGCCAACCCTTCTACAACCTGCTGCTGACGCTTCTGTTCGAGTGGGGCGTCGCGATGCACGACACCGACGTGGAGGCGTTGTGGCGGGGCGAGAAGACGATGGCGGACCTCAAGGAAGACTTCAAGGGAATCGCCGGCAAGGCGCGCCTGCAGATCATCAAGGATTACATCGGGTGGCCTCTGATCAGCGCAGGCGCATTCGCCTTGACCAAGCTGGCGCTGGGTGACCGGATCGACCAGCCCACGCATTCCCGTGTCGGACGTCGGCTCCGCCAGATCTCGAGCAAGGGCCGGACGGGCGCCGCCGCGGCGACGGCCGACCGGCTGCTGCCCGGCGTTGAGAGCACCTTCCTGCGAACCCTGGCCGCAGACGCGCTGGCCAACCTCATCCGCAACGTATGGGCCCACGCGATCATCTTCTGCGGCCATTTCCCGGACCAGACCTACACTTTCAGTGAAGAGGAAGTCGAGAACGAGACCCGCGGCGGGTGGTACGTCCGCCAGCTGATCGGCGCGGCGAACATCGAGGGCAGCCCGCTGTTCCATGTCATCAGCGGCAACCTCGGCTACCAGGTGGAACACCACCTGTACCCGGACATGCCGAGCAGCCGGTACTCCGAGATCGCGCCGAAGATCAAAGACATCTGCGAGCGCTACGAATTGCCCTACAACTCAGGCCGATTCGGCAAGCAGTGGTTCACGGTGCACCGCACCATCTTCCGGCTGGCGTTCCCCGGCGGAAAGCCGAGGCCGAAGCCCGGCCCATATCGCAGCGGCGAGCGACGGGCGGGGCCGCAGGGCCCGAGTGAAGCCAGTCGCTTCCGCGAGCGGGTGCCCGCCGAGCATCCTGACGCTGGACCCGAACACGAGTCCGGTGGTGTCGCGGTCGAACCACCGCCGCGCGGCAAGGACTGACTTTCCCCGCGCGGCCGAAGGCGCCACGCGCTGTCAGGACCCGTTCACGGGTCCTGACAGGGCGGCGAACTGGAAGGCCGCGATGATGAGAGCCACGTGGACGACGCAGCCCAGCGCCGGAACGATGGCCGTCCTTCGCCCCTTGGCGAGGAGCACCGTCGACGTGACGATGTCGGCGAGCAGAACCGCCACGTTGCCGTAGAACGCCAGGAACATCGCGACGCCGACCCACTTCTCGTCTCCGCACTCGACGTACGCGCACGAATCGGTGCTCATCGCGATGCCGAAGCTGAGCACGACGAACAGCAGTGCCAGCAGAACGTGCAGCAGCAGCAGCGCCAACGTGCCGGCGATGTCTCCCGGGTGTCGCCGCCGGCCCGGGTCGAGCGTGTCAGACATGCGCCTGAGTATTCCGTGCGCACGGGGGGTGGTCTTGCGCCAATCGCTCTGCGCCACCTGGTCAGCAGCTCGACGTGACCTCGCGGCCCGGTGGAATCAACTGTCCGATCCTGCCGTTACAGAGAGGGTCCCGGGCGTTCGGCCTGTCGACAGAGCTGTACAGAGGGAAGAGGCGGGACGATGAAGAAATTCGGACTGGCAGGAATTGTCGCCGGCGCATTGTCGGCGGCCGTGATCGGCTTCGCAGGGCCGGCGCAGGCTCAGGTACCTGATCTGGCCATCAGCGGGCACGGCCACGGCTATCACTACGGCTACGACCGTGACGATCGCTACTACCCATGGCTCGATCAGCTGTACCCCACGGTGAGGGTGCCGCACGTCGACACGTCCGTGCACAACTGATCGGTCCCAGTGCAGAGAGGGCGCCCGCTCCGGTGGGCGCCCTTTCTGCTGAGAAAGGTTGTCGCGCCTCACCTGTCAGCGGTGCAGCGTGGGCCGGTAGACCAGCTCCTGGATACCGCCGTCCAGCGTCCGGCCGTCGATGAGTTCCAGGTCGAAGTCCTGCGCGCCCGCGAAGATCGGATCGTCGCCGGTCTGACCGGTGATCACGGGGAAGATCGTCACCTGGAGGCGGTCGACGAGGCCGGCGGCCATCAGCGCCCGGTTCATCGACAGGCTGCCGTGCGAGCGCAACGGCACCGCGGACTCCTTCTTCAGGCGGGCGACCACGTCGACGGCGTCACCGCTCACGACGATCGCGTCCGGCCAGTCGAGAGGTCCGGCCAGGGTGGTCGAGACCACCGTCGCCGGCAGGCTCCTCATTCGCGTCACCCATGGGTCGAGCACCGCCTGCTCGGTGCCCGAGGACAGCATCTCCGCGAACATCTGATAGGTGGTGCGCCCGAGAACCATCCGTTGCTCGGTCTGATACAGCGCGAGGCGGTGATCGAGGAGTTCGGGGCCCTGCTTGCCCCAGTAACCTCCCCAGTCGCCGCTGCTGACGCCGCCGAAGCCGTCGAGGCTGGAGAAGACGTCGAAGGTGTAGGTGGCGGTCACGGCTCTCCTCCAATGGGTGCGTTCGGCTGTTCACTGATGTAGACGAACGTCCCTGCCGGAACTCATCGGCGTGCCACCACCCGAGGCCGCAGGGGTCTACAGCCGCGACGCCTGGTACTGCGCGATCTGCCACCGCCCGCTGCTCCGGGTGAGCACCACACCGATCGTGAGCTCCGCCGCGGTCCGGTCGGGGTAGGTGAACGTCGCGCCCAGGTAGCCCACCGCGACACCGTCTGCCGGACTGCGGCTTTCGAGAATGCGGTAGGTGACCGCCATACCGGCGGGCTGGGGGTCGTAGTACGCGGCGACGGCGTCAGGTCCGACGCCGTAGGGCCGCAGACCCTGGAAGACGGCGTCTTCGGTGAACACGGCGGCCACCCGGGACGGGTCGTGGGCGTCGATGGCGGACTGCCACTCGTCCATGACGGCACGGATGATCTGGTTTGCGTCCATGTCTTTCCCCATCTCCTGGTCGATGCCCATGAGAACGCTGTGCAGGGCTGGTGGCAGTCCCCGTACGCGGGACGGGTTGGCTCGCTCCTGGTAGGCGCGCACTCGCACAGCGGCAGCGGCGGCCACGTCTGCCGGCACTAGCCGCCCGGCCAGCCGCTCCCCAGCGGAAACTGTCCGTCGACCAGGTGGCGCTTGAGCACCTTTCCCGTCGTGGTGCGCGGAAGTTGTTGAACGAACGTGACGTCGCGCGGAATCGAGAAGCGGCTCAGCCGGTTGCGGACGTAGGTCTTGACCATCTCCTCGTCCAGTGAGGCGCCTTCGGCACGGACGACGAACGCGGAGAGGCGCTGACCGTACTCCGGGTCGGACACCCCGACCACGGCGACGTCGGCCACCTGCGGTAGCACGGCAAGCGCTTCTTCGACCGGCCGCGGGAAGACGTTCTCACCGCCGGAGATGATCATGTCGTCGTCGCGTCCGGCGACGAAGAGCCGCCCACTGGCGTCGAGGTACCCGAGGTCGCCGGTGTCCATCAACTGATCCTCGATGGCGGGGGAGGCGGCATTGGTGTAGCCGTCGAACAGCATGTCGTTGCCGACGAATATCCGGCCGACGGCGCCGACCGGTAGCGGATCGCCCTTCGGATCGAGGATGGCGATCCGGGTACCCAGAGGCGGCCGACCCGCGGTGGTCGGCGCGAGGCGCAGGTCGGTGGGATCGGCGATCGTCGCCCACGACACCTCGGTCGAACCGTAGAAGTTGTAGAGAATATCGCCGAAGGTGTCCATGAACTTGACGGCGGCTGCGCCGGCGATCGGCGACCCGCTGCTCGCGACCACTTTGAGCGACGACGTGTCGTATCGGCCGATCACGGCGGCGGCCAGCTCGAGGATGCGCTGCAACATCACCGGCACCAATACCAGCACGGTACAGCGATGCCGCTCAATCGTTCTCAGGCATTCCTCGGCGTCGAAGCGCTCCATCAGCACCACTGTGGCGAGCAGCGGAGTGCTCACCTGTAGTGCGGCGAGCCCCCAGGCGTGGAACAGCGGAGCGGCGAGCAGCATCACTTCGTCACGACGCAGCGGCATCCGGGACAACATCGCGGCGATGGCGCCGAAGCCGGGTGGTGTGGGCCGACGCGCGCCCTTGGGCGTGCCGGTGGTGCCGGAGGTCAGCACGATCAGCCTGCCGGGTTTTTTCGGAGGCGCCACCGGTCCCGCGCCCGCCCCCGCGGAGATGAGATCCTCGACCGAACGCCGTTGCGGATCACCAGATTCGACGTGCGTGGCGAATAGCGACATGTCGCGGGGAAGGTAGCGTACCTGCGGCTCGAACTCGTCGTCGACGAACATGGCGTCGACTCCATGGTGGCGGACGATGTCTTCGATGGTGCGCGCCGCCAGGCCGGTGTTGAGCAACACCAGGTCGGCGCCCAACTTGCTCGACGCGACCATGCACTCGACCATCGCCGAGTGATTGCGTGCGAGCACCGCGAACGTGCTGTCCTTGGTGTAGCCCTCGCCGACGAGGCCCGAGACCAGGTACGAGGTGCGCCGGGCCACGTCCGCGTAGGTCGACATCCCGTACCGGTCGATCGACGCGGTGTTCTGCGGTGACCGGGCCGCGGCCGCCCCGAGGCCACCGGCCAGCGTGAACCCCCATCGGGCGAGCGAATTCAGCTGTCGAAGACCACGATCAGGTCGCGAGGCGCGAACCACCCCGCTGACGAGCATGGTCTTGGCGACGCTGAGATGCAGCGAAGGTCCGTCGCCCATGTTGGCCAGCACCGACGACGGCTTGCCGGAGAGGTAGTCGGAGATGCGCATCAGACCCTCCCCGACCCAGCGCGCCACTGCGCTGTCACTGGCTTTTGCGATGTCGGGGTGGAGCAGGCCGACCGCGAAGATCCGCACCGCGATCCGGGTGCCGCCCGCCTCGGGGTTGAGCCGGATCGACACGAAGCTCCGACTCGCCTGCATCGACTCCAGCCGCACCTCGAGGCCCGACCGGCGGACCGTCTGGCGCATCTCGAGGACGACGACGGCGCCGCGGGGTGTGGACAGCCGGACCTCGAATTGCCGGGCGGCGCCGGTGACCTGCTCGCAGGATCCGACTCCATGGAAGAACCGCGGGTAAGAGTCGGGCGCCTCCAGGATGCGCCAGACGTCCGGACATGCATGACCCAGCGTCGTGTCGAAAGCGATCACGTCATGTGCCACGCGGGTCCTGCCAGGTCTTTCATCGGCCGGCTGAGAGACATATTGTGGTGCATCCGCCGCGGCCGCGGACCTGTTTGGTGGACAGGTGCGAGGCCGACGTCCCCGCCCGCGGCGCCGCGTGCTAACGCGAACGCGGTCGCCGCCGATAGGAGAGCATGACCTCGTTCCGAACTGCCGGTGCATTCGCCGTTGCGCTGAGCGCGCCCTGGTGGTGGGTCGCCGCCGCGCAGGCCGAGCCCTTCGCCGAACTCGGTCCGGTTCCGGTGGTGGCGTCCCCGACCTGTGGAGGTAGCGTCCGTGCCGAGGCCCAGGTGACACCGGTGCAGGTCGACGGTCGGGCCGAGAACGGGGTCCGCGTCGCGATCCACTACGACGCCGGCATCTACGACGGTTCCTGTGCTCTCACCGTGACCGCCGCCTGGCAGAATCTGGACACCGGAGCTTCCGGAAGCAGTCCCATCACGGCGGTGTCGACGATCGACGGGCACTACGGCTTCATCGGCTATGCCAACACCACATTCGGAACGGGCAGCGGCACGGTGATGGTCACGCTCAGTTCGCACCCGGGCGCCGAGATGCGCATCACGGCGTAACACACCGAAACTCACTCGATCGATCGCCTGCGAGCCATCACAGAAGGCTGCCGCCTGTGTCTGCAGGCGGCCCCTTAGCGTCATGACCCGTGCTGGACGGGCCCTTCGCTCATTGCCGATGCCGATTCGTCGATGATCGCGCGCATCGCTCGCTCGGCGCCCGCTTCGTCACCCGTCCTGATGGCGCGCGCGACGTCGTCATGCAGTGCAATGGCAGCAGGGTTCGGTGTCGCGGGCATCATGCCGTGTTGCGTTCGGCCGGTGAGCACCTCGGCGACGATGACATTGAGTGCCCGGAACATCTCGTTGCCGCTGGCCTCCAGCAGGGTCCGGTGAAAGACCTTGTCCGCCTGCAGGTATGCGGCGAGGTCGCCGGACCGCCCGTGTACCACCATGTCGGATACGGCGGCCGCCATGATCCGGCACTGGTGTGCGTCCGCCCGCTGCGCGGCCAGCGCCGCCGCGGCCGGCTCGATTCCCCGGCGTAGTTCCGACAGCGAGGCCAGTTGAGCGGCACGCTCCCCGGAGTCGAGCCGCCAGCGCACCAGTAGGGGATCGAACGCGTTCCAGTCCTCCGCGGGTCGGATCGTGATGCCCACCCGGCGCCGGGAACCCACCATGCCCATCGACTCCAGGACGCGGATCGCCTCGCGAGCGACGCTGCGGGACACGCCGTGCTCGGCGCTCACCGCGTCGAGAGTCAGCACGTCACCGGGCCGGTGCGTGCCAGAGACGATCGCCGTGCCGAGTGCGGCGAGCAAACTGCCGTGCAGAGCACCGACGTTTGGTCGATCCGACATGAACACATCCTGACACAGCAGTTGCTGAAGAGCTTTAAGCAGATTTTCGCATGGAATGCTTGCAAAGATAGGCCTATTTGGTGCAGTGTTTGTGATGCCAAACACAACGGGTAGGTGAAGCAGATGGTGGCACCCATCGTCGTCATGGGAGTGTCAGGGTCCGGCAAGTCGACGGTCGGAGCTGCACTCGCGCAACGTCTGCGGGTCCCCTTCGCAGATGCCGATGATTTCCATCCGCCGGCCAACATCGCCAAGATGACCGCCGGGCATCCTCTCGACGACGACGACCGCTACCCCTGGCTCGAGTCGATCGGGGAGTGGCTCGCGGCGCGTGAGGCCGGTGGAGTGATGAGTTGTTCGGCGCTCAAGCGCAGGTACCGGGACCAGATGCGCCGGCACCGCGCCGACGTCGAATTCCTACACCTGGCCGGCACGCTCGAAGTCATCGGCAGGCGGCAGGCCAGCCGACCCGGCCACTTCATGCCTGCAGCGCTGTTGGCCTCTCAGTTCAGCACGCTCGAACCGCTGGAGCCCGACGAGCGCGGCATCGCCATCGACGTAGGCCAGGACATCGACTCCATCATCGAGGACTTCATCGCCGCAACCGATCCGGACGCCGGCGGGCCGCAGCACTGATGAGGCGTGAGTCCGTATGACGCGTGCGCGAATCCCTAGTGATCGAAAGAAGTCCGGCCCGAGCCGGCCCTGACAAATCGGAGGCATCGTGGAAGCAATCGAGCCGGTATACAGCTCCGGCATCCTGCTGCTCATCGCAGCGGTGGCCGTTGCGGTTCTGCTGTTCCTGATCATGAAGGTCAAGTTGCATGCCTTCATCGCCCTGGTCCTGGTGAGCGCGTTGACGGCGCTGGCCGCAGGCATCCCCATCGGCGACATCCCCGACGCGCTGTCCTACGGGTTCTCCAACACCCTCGGCTCGGTGGCCCTGCTCGTCGGTTTCGGCGTGATGATCGGCCGACTCCTGGAGGTGACCGGTGGTGCGCAGGTGCTCGCCGACACGCTCATCGGCCGCTTCGGGGAGAAGCGGGCACCGCTGGCCCTGGGAATCGCAGCGTTGATCTTCGGGTTCCCGATCTTCTTCGACGCCGGTCTTGTCGTGTTCCTGCCGATCATCATGACGGTCGCCCGGCGATTCGGCGGATCGGTACTGCTCTACGCGCTGCCCGCGGCCGGCGCATTCGCGGCGATGCACGCGCTGGTGCCGCCCCATCCCGGCCCCGTCGCGGCCGCCGAAGCGCTGGGTGCCAGCATCGGGCTCACCTTGCTCGTCGGCGTTCCGGTTGCCTTTGTGGCGTGGTACCTCGGGGCGTTCCTCATCTCGCAGTTCCTCGGTCGCCGGTTCTACGTCGACGTCCCCACTGCACTGTTCGGTGAGATCAACAACGGCCGCACGACGGAGGAGACCGCCGTCGGTGACGCCGGTGCGACCGGCGTTGGGAGAGATGGCGGTTCGGTCATCGAGACGAAAGCCCGTACCGCACCGTCCTTCGGTGTCGTCCTCGGCGTGCTGATGTTGCCGTTCGTCCTCATCTCGTTCAACACCGTCCTCAACACGCTGATGACCGCAGGAGTGATCAGTGAAGACGCCACCTGGGCGCAGTTCCTGCGGCTGCTCGGCAACACGAGTGTGGCGCTGCTCATCACCGTCATCGTCGCCATCTTCGTACTGGGTAGGCGCGAGGGCTCGATGGCCGACGTCACCACCATCCTCGACAAGGCCCTCGGACCCATCTGCGCGATCATCCTGATCACCGGCGCCGGCGGCATGTTCGGCGGCGTGCTGCGGCTCAGCGGCATCGGCGATGCGCTGAGCGGCTCGCTGTCCAACCTCGGGATCTCGCTGATCCTGCAGGCGTTCCTGATCTCGACATTGCTACGCGTCGCGCAGGGATCGGCCACGGTGGCGTTGACCACCACCGCCGGTCTACTTGCCGCGGCGGTCGCCGAGGCCGACCTCAGCAATCTGCAACTCAGCGCGCTGGTCTTCGCCATCGCCGCGGGCGCCACGGTGTTGTCGCATGTCAACGACTCCGGCTTCTGGTTGGTCAGCCGGTTCTTCGAGATGGACGTCAAGACGACGTTCAAGACGTGGACGGTGCTGGAGACGACCCTCGGGCTCACCGCGTTCGCGATCAGCCTGGTGCTGTGGTCGGTGGGATGACATCGCGCATCGAACCCAGCGTTGAATTCCAAACGCCACCGGTGCACCGGCGAACTGTGGCGGTCTTCGCACTGATGTTGCCGGGCAGGCGACTTCGCACACCCTGATCCGCGACAGGGCGGGCATCCGATATGCGCGGGTGTCGTAGCCGGCACCGAGGATGACGACCGAATCGATGCCTCGAGCGCCCACGCCAGGTCGACGTGATTCATTCGGTTCAGAAGCGGCCGCAGTTGGGCGCGGTGGGTGGTCCACCGATGAGGCGGGCCTCGACCCATTCGAGCGCGCGGTGCGCGTCGACGACGATGGGAAACGCGTGGTTGACGATGAGCTTGTTGAACAGCGGCGGTTGTTCGTTGGTGAAGAACTCGGCGTCGGCGCCCAGCGCGCACCAGTCCCGGCCCATTTGCGCCGCCGGTTCGTGGGGCACCAGCGGGTCGTAGCGGTTGCTGACGATCAGCACCGGGGCAGCCGGTTTGAGGCGGCCGATGCGCTGCTGCTCGAACAGACCCTTGAATGGTTCCCTGGTGGGCGCGACAGCGGTGTCCACGGTGAAGTAGCGCTGATTGTGGCGGAACAGGAAGTTCGCCATCGTCTCGCCGAGGCACTGATTCTGGGTCTTGGCGATCAGGTCTTCACCGTCGGGAGTCAGGGCGTGGTGGATGGCGTCGGCGTGATCCGGATAGGACGCGATCGCCGAATTGATGACGTAGCCCAGGATTCCGGCGACGGCGCTGCCGTCGAGGAACGGCAGCATCACCGACAGGTCGGCCGGCGGTGCGCCGGCGTAGGTGCCGACGATGGGCAGGTCGGGTGCATAGGTGGCGGCGAGTTCGGCCGCCGATGCGGTGGCCGCACCGCCCTGTGAGTATCCGTAGAGGGCGATCGGTCCCGCCGGGTCGAGGCCGGAGTCGGGAAGACCGCGGGCGGCACGGGCGGCGTCGAGGACGGCGTGCCCGGATGCGAGGCGGTTGACATAGGTGTGCACGCCGGGGGTGCCGAGCCCTTCATAGTCGGTCACCACGACGGCCCATCCGCGTTTGATCATGCGTTGGATGAGCAACAGCTCGTACTCGAGGAAGGTGTCGAGAACCCGGTTCTGATACAGGTATTCGTTGATCAGGCGGGAGGGGGCGCACTGGTCGCCCTGACCGTGGGTGCCCACCGCGAAGGACACCAGCGGCCTCGGCCCGGGACCGGTCCATGGCAGCGTCGGCCGGATGTAGGTGCCGGTGACCGGTATGGCCCCGCCGCGAGCGTTGGTGCTGCGGTACATGATTCGGGTGGCAGTTGCGGGGAGCGCGGCCGGGAAGTCGACGGCGGCAGGGATCCGGGAGGGCTCGGTGCGTAGCACCTCTCCCGGCGGGCCCGGTGGTAGCGGATCGGGCGGCAGGTAGAAGTCGCCGACGTAGCCGTTGTCGGCGCCCGCCGTCGGCGCCGCAGTGATGAGGCCGCAGATGGCGACCATGACGATGAAAAGGATCCCCCCGGACCGGTGCATTACTGGACGGTAACAACGCGACCGTCGCCAGGGAAGACTTTTCTCTATATTTCTAGAGAAACGACGTCAGGGTTCGGCCGCGCCGACATCGACCCCTTGGCGGTTGCCCTCGTCTGACCGATCGGTCTATATTCTGACCATGCGGTCTAACAGCGAGTTGACGTTCACCGAACGGGCGCGCCGAGACCAGATCGTGGCGGCGGCCATGGAGATCATCGGAACCGGCGGCTACGCGCAGGCTTCCGTGGCCAAGATCGCCGATCACATCGGCATTGCCAAAAGCGTTGTGCTGTACCACTTCGCATCGAAGTACGACATCATCGAGGCGGCGGTGGCGGCGGTCATGTCACAGGCCGCTTCCGCGATCGTCCCCGCTGTGCGCGCCGAAACCACCGCGGCAGGCAGGCTCACCGCGTACATCCGGGCCAACGCCCGCTTCATCGCCGAGAACCGCATCGCGGCGGTCGCGCTGCTCGACATCGTCACCAGTTACCGGTCGAGCGACGGCCTGCGGTTCGACCAGGCGGCGGCGAAGTCGGTCGGCGACGATCCGCCCACCGGCGACCTGGCGCTGCTCGACCCGTCGACGATTTTCATCGAAGGAGTGGATAGCGGCGAGTTCCGCTCGCTGTCAGCGGAATTCATGAAGAACGCGTTGCGCGCAGCACTGGACGGCGCGGTGTGGGAGGTCGCCCGTGACGCGGAGTACGACGTCGTCGGCTACGGCGAGGAGCTCGTGACCGTGTTCCAACTCGCATCGAGGGCGCAGACATGACGCGAATAGTGATCGAAGCATTCGGCACACGTGGTGACGTGTCGCCGCTCACCGGGCTCGGCGCCCGGTTGCGCGATGACCTCGGGGTCGACGTGGCGATCGCCGCGCAGCGACCCTATGAGGAGATGATCACGGCGGCCGCCTTGGAATTCCGGCTGTTGCCGAGGGACACCGAAGAGGCGACCCGCACGTCGAATTACGGGCAGGCGCTCGTCGACGGCGCGCGTATGCGCCCGTCGAAGGCGGTGCTGGCCGCGATGCGCGACGATCTCGCCGGCGTGGGGGAGGCGATGGCGCACGCCGGCCGCGACGCCGACCTGCTGCTCCTCGAGGGTCCTGTCGGGTCCCTGCTCGGCTATCACGTCGCCGAGGCACTGAATGTCCCGAGCATGGGTGTGGCTCTCCAGCCCGCCAGTGTCACAGCAGAGTTCGCGCCTCCGCCGTTGACGGCGCGATCCTTCGGCCGGATGGGCAACCGGATGGCGTGGCACGTGGCAGGCGGGATCGGAGAGAAGGTCTACACGCCGCTGATCGACGACTTGCGGCGCAGCCTCGGTGTACCGCCCCGCTCCCGCCGCGCGTATCAGGCGGAGCGTGCAGCCCGATGGCCGATCCTGTACGGATTCAGTCCGCACGTGGTGCCGCGGCCGCGGGACTGGCGCCCCGGTCTGGACGTCACCGGCTACTGGTGGCCGGTAGAAGCGCGAGGTTGGCGGCCGCCGGCCGAGCTGGTCGAATTCCTCGAAGCCGGGCCACCTCCGGTGTACGTGGGGTTCGGCTCCACTGCGACCGCACACGGCGAGGAACTCTCCGAGACCATCGCCCGAGCGCTGCACGGCGCGGGTGTGCGGGGCGTGGTGCAGTCGGGATGGGCGCGCCTGCATTGCGCAGGCGACGACGTCCTCACCGTCGACGACGTCCCGCACGCCTGGCTGTTCCCGCGAATGGCGGCGATCGTCCATCACGGCGGCGCGGGCACCGCCGCCGCCGCCCTGCGCGCTGGTGTGCCGTCGGTACCGGTGGCCGGGATCGTCGACCAACCGTTCTGGTCAGACCGGCTGCACCGCCTCTGCGCGGCCACCCGGCCGCTGCACCGCCATACGCTGACCGCCGACGATCTCGCCGCAGCCATCACGGCGGCGACGACATCTGCGGCATACCGCGAAGGGGCGGAACAACTTTCGCACCTGCTCGCCGACGAGGACGGCGCCGCCGTCGCTGCCGGCCACATCGCGGCACGACTGGACACTCACCCGACGCAGGAGACACGAAATGGCCGCTGACGAACTCATGGGCAACGCACTCCTGGCCGGGGCGATCGTCCTCGCCGGCGGAGCGATCGGCGCCGGTGTCGGCGACGGCATGGCCGGTGCGCAACTCATCGCGGGTGTGGCCCGCCAACCCGAGGCGCTGACCCGGCTCTACACCCCGTTCTTCATCACCATCAGCCTCGTGGAGGCGACCTTCTTCATCAACGTCGCCTTCATGGCGCTGTTCGTCTTCGCCACGCCCGGCGGCTAGGTGCGCCGGATCGGCGGGATACGGTGATTCGGTGAAAAGCGTCTTGCTGGTGGCGGTCGGGATCCTGGTGACCTTGGCGGGTGTGCTGTTCACCCTGCAGGGGATCGGGTTGGTGGGCGGCAGTCCGATGAGCAACACGACGACGTGGTCGATCGCCGGCCCCCTGATTGCCGCGGCGGGCATCGGCGTGACGTATGTCGGCTGGCGCGTCAGAGGTTCCTGAGGCCTAAGCCGCGGTAGCGAGGCTCAGGCCGCGATGCGCAGCGGGATCCAGTACTGCCAGCCGTGCGGCACAGTGGCAGACGACGCATCCCGCGGTGCGAACCGGTCGGTCGGCCGTGCGGCGGCAGGAAGCTCACCGGAGTCGATCACCACGGCCGACGCGTCACCCTTCTCGGCGGGGATGTGGATCGTGCTGCCCGTGTCCCCGTAGATGCCGTGGCAGTCGGCGCCCAGGCAGCGGCCGGTCGTCGGATCGATGGTCCCCTCGAACATGTCGTTGATCCACCCGGCCATCAGCCACTGGACGGCCGGAGGATTCTGCGGTTGCGGGATCCCGGCGACGAGGTAAGCCGCCGCCTGGATCAGCGGGTTCCCGCCGAGCATCCCGTCCATGTGGACACCGCCGTTGATGACCACGCCGTTGAACTTCCCCGGCCGCGCCTCGGTGAGTTCGTCGTTGACCGAACTGAACGCGTTCAGGAGATTGGTCGGCGCGCCGATTTCGTACATCGGCACGTAATCGGCGGGGTCACCGCTGGACTCGAGGGTTTTCAGGCGTTCCATCGCCCGCGGCATGATCGGGTGGAACGGCACCGCGTCGAGCATCACCACACCCGCCAGGTGATTGGCCTCGTCCTCGGCGTTCGCGGGGTCGTCGCGGCGGGCCACCAGGCCCTCGGCGTAGTGGCCGGCGACACCCGGCACGAAGCCGCCGCCGAGCGAGTGCCCGACGAGGACGAAATCCTTGGGCACGGTCATGACGGGTGCGTCGGCCTTGAGTGTGGCCGTCGTGAGGCTGGCGTTCAGCGCTTCACGGTCGTCGTCGAGGAACAGCTGCGCGACCGCCTTGTGCATGTTGTCGCCGCCCAGCCACATGCCGTCGTCGGCGAACGGGTTGGAGGTCACCGTGGTCACGACGACGACGCTGTTGGTGCGTTGCGCCAGATAGGACGCGGTGTGGCTGTACATGGGCCCGCTCGCGAGGATGCCGTGCTGCAGGTAGATGATCCGCTGCGGAGGCTTCGCCGGATCGGCGTCGGCGGGGAAGTACCAGTCGGCCGCGACCTCGTTACCGGGCGAGACGACCAACGTGGAGCTGCTGACCTTGACCGAGTCCCGCAACTCCTGCGGCACCTGGGGCGGTCCGTCGACGGCCTGCACCACGGCGCCGAGGATGTTGAAGATCGCCGATCCGACGGCCCTGACCAGCGGAGGGTAATCCGGTTGGTCCGGCCCGAGGATGTCCCCGATGATCGGGATCTTCCGTGACGCGTCCACGGGTGCGGTGTCAGCGGCGGCGGACGTCTGCAGGGTGGTCACGGATTCGGTGCCGGTGCCGGTGCCGGTGCCCGGGCCGGTGTCGGTGACCAACCCGCTGCGGGTGGTCTCGGCGGCGTCGGCCTGCGCCCGCTCCGGCACCCGCGGTGTCAGACGCGCACTGATCTCGCGCCGGATGCCGGCCAGTCCGGGGCGGGTGGCCGGCTTCTCAGCGGTGACGGTCGGCGCCGCCGCGGCTTCGGTGCCGGGTTCGGTGCCGGCCTGTGCGTCGGCCCCGACGACGCGGCGAGGCTTCCGGTCGGTCCGCGCGGTTCGAGGGGTTTCCTGCCCGGCGGATGCGGCGTTCTCGGCACTCGGGTGGTCGTCGTCGCGAACACTCTCGCGCACCGAGGCCTCGCCGCGCCGGAGGTGACCGTGGCGCCTGGGTTCTCTTGCCGTTGCGGAATCCCGTTCGCCGAAGGCCGGGCGCTTCCGCTGCTCGGCCGGGGCCGTCGGCTTCGATGCGGCGTCGCTGGTCGACGATGTCGCGGCACCGCCGGCGTCCGACTTTCCTTCCTCGGCGCTGGCCGCGCCCGCCCCCGCGAACATCGCCGCCGACACGCCGGCGGTCAACACACCGGCACCCACCCACGCCGAGACTTGACTCATGCATCCCCTCCGACCCGAATACGACCCGGCCGGATGCTATGGGGGAACTGTGAAAAGCGTTGCGCTTTCGTCAATTCAGTGCGGACGGCCGGAGGAGCGGTCGACGCGATGACCGGTCTCATCGCCTCGGGGCTGAGTACCCGAGGCAGACGACGTGAGGCCTGTCGAGACCCGGGCGCACAGGAAACTGACGTCTTCGTGACAAACCCGCTCACCAGGCGTTTCATCCGAGATCGGCTGTGTAACGTCGCCGTCAGGGGGAATCTGTTCGACCTGGCGTCGAGAAAGGAAAGGTGTCGGCGTGGAGGTGCGAGCGCAGGTGTCGCGGCTGGATTCCGAGACCCGGGCTGCACTGGCCCGCAGGATCCGATCCCAGCTCTCCGATGGCGCCGGTGCCTCCGCCGACCATGACCTCGTGATCGTCGGAGGCGGGGTCGCCGCACTCACGTTGGCTCTGGAGATCCGCTCGGCGAGGCCCAGGACACGCATTCGGATCATCGAGCCGGCCGCACATCCGGTCCCCGAGATCACCCACACCGTGGGCGAGTCGACCGTCGAGGTCTCCGCCCACTACCTGCGCGACCGGCTCGGCCTCGGCGACCACCTCAGCACCGCGCAGATCCGCAAGATGGGGCTGCGGATGTTCTTCTCGCACGACGGCAACACCGACATCGCCCGGCGGGTGGAACTGGGCAGTTCGTCCTTCGTGCCGCAGGTGACCTACCAGATCGACCGCGGCAGGCTGGAAAACGAACTCGTCCGCCGGTGCCTGGCGGCCGGTGTCGACATCGCCCGCGGCCGGGTCCGCCACGTCGAGTTCGGTGCCGACGGCGCTCCGCACACGGTCACCTTCCAGGACGGCGACCAGGCCTCCCGCACCACGGCCCGCTGGGTGGTCGACGCCTCGGGACGCAACCGGACACTGCCGCGTCAGCTGGATCTGAGGCGGGCGACCGAGCACCACTGCAACGCCGCCTGGTTCCGGGTCGCGGTGGAACTCGACGTCGGCCAGTGGAGCGACGACCCGAGCTGGCAGTCGCGCCTGGTCGAGGGTGACCGCGCGATGTCCACGAACCACCTGATGGGCGAGGGCTACTGGGTGTGGCTCATCCGGCTCGCCTCCGGCGCCACCAGCGTCGGCATCGTCGCCGATCCCCGCTTCCATGCGTTCGACGACTTCAACACCCTCGCCAAGGCCAAGGCGTGGATCCGGGAACACGAGCCGCAGTGCGCCGACGAACTGGCCAAGCACGAGGACCTGATCAAGGACTTCAGGGTGATGAAGCACTACAGCCACGGCGCCACCAAGGTGTTCGACGGCCGGGAGCGCTGGGCCGTCACCGGTGACGCGGCGATCTTCCTCGACCCGCTGTACTCGTCGGGGCTGGACCTGGTCGCGATCGGCAACGGCCTCATCACCGACATGGTCATCCGCGACCTCGACGGTGAGGACGTGGTGGCGAGGTCTGGGATCAGCGACTCCCTGTTCCGTTCACTGACCGACATGTGGCTCGCGGTGTACCAGGACCAGTACACGCTCATGGGCACGCCGACGGTGATGTCGGCGAAGATCATCTGGGACGTCGCCTTCTATTGGGGATTCGTCGGACTGCTCTACCAGAACGACCGCTTCGTCTCCGTCGCCGACGATCCCGCGGTGGTGCCGCACCTCGAAGGGCTGATCGCGCTCAGCAACCGGGTCCAACGGTTCTTCCGCGAGTGGGCCGCGGTGGAGGGCGGCGGCTCCCCGGTGCAGTTCGTGGATCTCTACTCGCCGTTGAACTTCATGGTGGCGCTGCACACAGCGATGATGGGAACCGCGCCGAATTTCGCCGAGCAGTTCGACGCCAACGGCCGCCTGCTGCGTCAGCTGGCGGGTCAGCTGGTCGAGACCGTTCTCGCGGCCAAGTCCGGCATGTTCACCGACGACGCCGCGGTCGCGCAGGTGCAGGCGTGGCAGCGCGACTCCCTGCTGCGCGAGCTTCGATCCGTCTACCGCCGCGAGCAGCAGGACAACCCGGTCAGCGCGGAGTGGATCCACACCGCCGTCGCCGAGCTCCGTCCGAGTTGAGTCGCGACACTC
Organism: Mycobacterium sp. NPDC050551; assembly: GCF_040674075.1. Classification (NCBI taxonomy): domain Bacteria; kingdom Bacillati; phylum Actinomycetota; class Actinomycetes; order Mycobacteriales; family Mycobacteriaceae; genus Mycobacterium; species Mycobacterium sp. NPDC050551. The sequence continues at coordinate 764,850 of NZ_JBFARC010000003.1, forward strand.
CCGCGTCGGCGCGATTCACCGTGTTTCACCAGGAGGCGTGAGGGGCACGCATGGAGATGCTCAGTGATCGAGGGACGCCAACTCCGTTGGCGGTGGTGGGGATCGGATGCCGGTTGCCCGGCGGCGCCGACTCTCCGGACGGCTACTGGAGCCTGCTGACCAGCGGCACCGATGCCACCGGTGACGTACCCGAATCGCGGTGGAGTGCCGCACGATTCCACGACCCGAATCCGGCCAAGGTGGGCAAGATGGTCACCCGCCGGGGTGGCTTCCTGGCCGACATCGACCAGTTCGATCCGCAGTTCTTCGGGATCTCGCCGCGCGAGGCCCATTCGATCGACCCGCAGCAGCGGCTGATGCTGCAGACCACGTGGGAGGCGTTGGAGGACGCCGGAATTCCCGCCGACCGGCTGGCCGGACGTGACGTCGGGGTGTTCATCGGCGGCTTCACCCTCGACTACCAACTGCTGCAGAATCTGGGCCGCGGCAGCCGCTACCAGTTCAAGACCCATTCCGCCGCCGGGATGATGATGACGATGCTGGCGAACCGGATCTCGTTCGCCTTCGACTTCCGCGGGCCGAGCATGACGATCGACACGGCGTGCTCGAGTTCGCTTGTCGCGGTGCACCTGGCGGCGCAGAGCATCTGGAACGGCGAGAGCGACCTCGCCCTGGCCGGCGGCGTGAACATCATGATCGGCCCGAACACGGCGATCGCGGAGTCCAAGAGCGGATTCCTCAGCCCCGACGGCCGCTGCAAGGCCTTCGACGAGTCCGCCGACGGCTACGCGCGCGGAGAGGGCGGTGCCGTCGTCGTCATCAAGCCGCTCGATCAGGCGCTTCGTGACGGCGACGACATCTACGCGCAGATCCTCGGAACCGCGGTGTCGCAGGACGGCCGCACCGACGGCATCACCGTGCCCCGCGCGGAGGCGCAGGCGTCGGCGATCACATCGGCGCTGCGGCGGGCGGGCGTGCACGCCGGCGACATCGGGTACGTCGAGGCGCACGGCACCGGAACCCCCGTCGGCGACCCGGTGGAGATGCGGGCACTCGCCGCCGCACTGACGGCGGACCGGTCCGCCACCGATCCGCTGCTGATCGGCTCGGTGAAGACCAACATCGGGCACCTGGAAGCGGGCGCCGGGGTGGCCGGACTGATCAAGACGGCCCTGGTGCTCAAGCACGGCTACATCCCCGCGCACCTGCATCTCCGCAACCCCAGCAGCCAGGTCTCCCTCGCCGAGCTGAAGCTCGACGTGCCTCGAACGGGCCGCGGGTTTCCCGGCCACGACCGACGCGTCGCGGGGGTCAACTCGTTCGGATTCGGTGGCACCAACGCCCACGCCGTGCTCGCCGAGCCGCCCGCGCCGGTGGCCGACCCCGTTCCGGAGCCGGTTCGCGACCTGCCGCTCACCCTGCTGCCGATCTCGGCGCGCAGCGAGGAGGCCCTGGTGGCCACGGCCCGCCAGCTGGCCGACCACCTGGGCACGCACCGCGACATCACCCTGCCGGACCTCGGCTACACGCTGTCCCGACGGCGCGCCCACCTCAACCATCGCCACACTCTGGTCACGGCCGACGTCGCCGACGCGCGAGACCAACTGCTGGCCCTCGCCGAGGGCGGTCAGATCTCCTCGGCCCGCACGGCGTCGACGACGCCCAAGCTGGCGTTCGTCTGCACCGGGATGGGTCCCCAGTGGTGGCGGATGTGCCGGGACCTGCTCGACGTGCTGCCCGCCTTCACCGACAGCATCGCCCGCACCGATCGTGAACTGGCCCGCCACGCTGACTGGTCACTCATCGAAGAACTGCGCCGCGACGAAACCCAATCCCGCATGGGCGAAACCGAGTTCGCCCAGCCGGCCAACTTCGCCATCCAGGTCGCCCTGGCCGCGCAACTCGAACAGTTCGGGATCACCGCCGACGCGATCATCGGCCACAGTGCCGGTGAGGTTGCCGCACATCATCTCTCGGGGCTGCTCGGCTTCGAGCAGGCCGTAGAGGTGATCTATCACCGCAGCAGGCTTCAACAGCGCACCAGCGGCCTCGGCCGCATGCTCGCCGTCGGTCTCGACGCCGAATCGCTGATGGCGGCACTGGACGAGGAGGCGCGCGACGAGTTCGGCCGACGAGTGTCCGTGGCCGCGATCAACAGTCCGTCCGCCGTGACCATCGCCGGTGACGGCGCCGTCCTCGACGACATCGCACGCCGGCTGGACGAATCCGGGATCTTCACCCGGTTCCTCACCGGCAAGGTGCCCTACCACACCCACTACATGGAGGCGATCAGAGACGATCTGCACGACGCCTTCGAGGGGCTGTCGTCCGACCCGGCAACCGTGCCGCTGTACTCGACGGTCACCGGCGAACTCCTGGACAAATACGACGCCGGTGCCGCCTACTGGTGGCAGAACACGCGCGCCACAGTCCTTTTCGAACCTGCGGTCCGACGCATGATGGAAGACGGCTACACCCACTTCATCGAGCTGGGCCCGCATCCCGTGCTCGCGGCGTCGATCTACGAGATCGCCGGAACCGAGAAGGCCGTGGTCCTCGCGACTCAGCGGCGCAACGACGACGACGTGCGTACGTTCATGGCCGGCGTCGGCGCGTTGCACGACCACGGTCACGACATCGCTTGGGACGCACTGCATCCTCGCGCACAGCTGCTGAAGCTGCCCTCCTATCCGTGGCAGTCGAGGCGGTTCTGGAACGAGACCCAGGAAGCGGCGGAGTCGTTGCACTACAACCCGGTACACCCGTTGCTCGGGCAACCGGTGAACGCGGTGCATCCGGCCTGGGAAGTCGAGCTGAGCACCAGCCTCGTCCCGTTCCTCGCCGATCACCGCGTACAGGGCAGCGTCGTCGTACCCGGAGCGGTGTACATCGAGATGGCGGCGGCCGCGGCCCGGGAGACCTACGGTACGGACCTCGGCGTCGACGACCTCGTGCTGCACCGTGCGCTGATCCTGGACGACACCTGCGACCCCATCCTGCGCACGACACTCAATCAGGACACCGGCGCACTGGAATTCGCGGCCTTCACGGCGTCGGCCGACGGGGACCTCAAGTGGACGATCACGGCGACCGCGGAGCTCAACACGCTCCCGAGATCTGCTCGTGCCCGCGACGTCACGACCGGCGGTCAGCCGGTCACCGAGATGAGCGGCGACGATTTCTACGCCCTCACCCGGGCGATCGGCTTCGACTACGGTGACGCGTTCCGGTCGATCAAGGAGCTCACCGCCGGCGACAGCTGGGTGGTCGCCGGCATCCGCATCCCGGCGTCGCTCGGCGGGGAACTCGACGACTACCGCTTCCATCCGGCGCTGGTGGATGCCGCCTTCCAGACGCTCTTCGGCGCACCGCTTCTCAACCGCGACGGGAACGACAGCACCTACCTGCCGAGCAGGATCCGGCACAGTGCGGTGTACGGCTCGCCCGAGGAAGACATGACCGTGCGGCTGCGGGTGGTGTCGGCCACCGCGGAGGAGATCGAGAGCGACATCGCGATCTTCGACCGCCGTGGCGAACTGCTCGCCGTCTTCGAGGGCTTCACGGTCGCGTCGCTGAGCGCCTCGTCGCGCATGTCGCCCGAGCGCATCGACAAGGGGCTCTACGAACTGCACTGGGAACCGAAACCCGAGGCAGTCCGGGACGCGGACCCCGCCGCGGTGACGCCGACATCCTGGCTGGTGTTCGTCGACGAGTCCGGGGTCGGCGAAGGCCTCGCCGACCGGCTACGGCAGAGCGGCCATGGCGTGCGCACCGTCGCGCACCGAGACGTCGAGGCGGTCACCGAGACCGACGGCGGATACGCGATCGACCCACGCAGCCCCGAGCAGCTGGCGCGGCTGTTCGATCTGCACCTCGACAAGGAGGGCGCCCTCGGAGGCATCGTCGACTGCTGGCCGCTGGACGTCGATGCGGACACCTCCGAGAAGGGTCAGCACCTTGGCGTCCTGACGATCCTGCGCCTGACCAAGGCACTCGCCGCGCACGACACCGTCACCCCCCGGCTGTACCTGATCACCGCCAACGCGCAGCCGGCACTCGGAACCGAGCCGTTGGCCGTCGACCAGGCCGCGATCTGGGGGCTCGGCAGGGTCATCGGGCACCAGGAGTTCGTCGAACGCTGGGGAGGACTCGTCGACATCGACATCGCCGACGACATCGACGCCACCACCGCCCGCGTCTGCAGGCACATCCTCGACGCGGAGTCCGAGGACCAGGTCGCGATCCGCGGCGAGGTCACGCTGGTCCCGCGGCTGCGTCTCAGCACGACGCTCACGAAGCCGTTCCCGACCAAGCTGGCCGCCGAAGCGACCTACGTCGTCACCGGTGGCACCGGAGCGCTCGGCCGCACCGTGGCCACCTTCCTCGCCGAACGCGGCGCGCGGCACATCGTGCTGCTGAGCCGCAGCGGACTGCCTCCCCGGGATCGCTGGCCGGACATGACCGAGGGCGACGCGCACTTCGCCACCGTGCAGACCATCGGAGCAATCGAACGTGCCGGTGCGCAGGTGGACACCCCCGGTGTCGACATCACCGACGCCGACGGGCTGAACTCCTGGCTGGCCTGCGTCACCCGTGAGAGCGGCCGGCCGGTCCGCGGAGTCATCCACGCCGCGGGATCGGTTCATGACCAGCTCCTCGTCAACGTGAGCGAGGACGATTTCCTCAAGGTGCTGGCTCCCAAGATCACCGGTACCCGCGCGCTGCACTCGGCGTTCGCCGGCCAGGACCTCGACTTCTTCGTCATGTTCGGCTCTGCCGGATCGGTGATCGCCTCGCCCGGCCAGGGCAACTATGCCGCGGCCAACGCCTTCCTCGACGCCTTCGCGCACCAGCGCCGGGCGCAGGGTCTGCCCGCGCTCACCATCGGGTGGGGACCGTGGTCGGTGGGCATGGTCGAGGACCTCCACCTCGAAAAGGTCTACGCCATGCGGGGGATCGAACTGATCACCCCCTCGGCGGGCGCCCGGATCCTCGACCGACTCATCAGCCAGGCGACTCCGAACGTCGTTGCGATCACGGCCGACTGGAGCCGCGCACGGCAACTCCTCGGCGGGCACCTGCCGAAGATGTACGCCGACCTCGACGCCGCCATCGCCTCGGCCGCACACACCAGCTCGGACGGCTCGATACTCGACGCGCTCTCGAGCACACCGGAGCCGGAGCGTCTCGGTGTGGTCGTCGGCCGGGTCGAGCGCCTCGTCGCTGCCGTCTTCGACTGCGCGGTCAGCGACTTCGCGAACGACGACATGCTCGACGACATCGGGCTGGACTCCATGATGGCGATGGATTTCAGGGTCAGGATCAACACCACGTTCTCGATCGACCTCCCCGTGCTCGAGATCCTCAAGGGCGTGAGCGTCGACTCACTGGCCGAACGGGTGCTCGCCGAGCTCCGTTCGATTCACGGCGACGTGCCCACCGCCACCGGCATCGGTGCGGCGCCCGACGCGCCCGACGTCGAGAGCCACGCGGAGCCGGCGACGGACCAGGACGTGGACCGGCTGATCGACGAGCTGTCGGATGCCGAACTACGGGAACTGCTGGCCGAACTCGAGGGTGGCGCCGCCCCATGACGGTGGCGAACTCGACCGCGATACACGTCCGGGGGTTGTCCAAGGCCTACGGACGCACCCAGGCGGTGCGCGACCTGGATCTCGACGTCGGCTACGGCGAGGTCTTCGCCATCCTCGGACCCAACGGCGCAGGCAAGTCCACGACCATCGAAATCCTGGAGGGCAATCGCACCCGCGATTCCGGAGACGTGCGGGTGCTCGGAGCTGACCCGGGGACGGCGGGTCGGAACTGGCGGGCCAGGATCGGCATCGTGCTGCAGGAGGTCAGCGACGCCGGGATGCTGACCGTGCACGAGACCGTACGCATGTTCACGAGCTGTTACGGCACGGCGCGCGAACCCGCAGAGGTGCTGGACCTCGTCGGGCTCGGCGCCGTCGCGGACTCGCGGGTGCGTGCGCTGTCCGGCGGGCAACGCCGCCGGCTCGACGTCGCGCTCGGCATCATCGGCAGGCCCGAGTTGCTGTTCCTGGACGAGCCGACCACCGGGTTCGACCCGGAGGCCCGGCGCCAGTTCTGGCAACTGATCAAGCTTTTGGCGGCCGACGGCACGACCGTCCTGCTGACCACCCACTATCTCGAGGAGGCCGCGGCGCTCGCAGACCGTGTCGCGGTGATCGCGGGCGGCAGGGTGGCGGCCGTCGACTCACCGGTGAAACTGACCGAGCACGTCAGCTCGGCGGCGACGGTCCGCTGGGTGGAGGGAGGCGAGGTCCGGGAACTGACAACGGATTTCCCGACCGAGCTGGTCCGGCGCCGCAGTGCAGACGGGGTCGAGCTGGCTCAGCTGACGATCACCCGGCCGACGCTGGAAGACGCCTACCTGCATCTGATCGGTCAGGCGTGATGTCCCTCGAGCCCATGACTGGAACCACGCCCGCGCGGCACCGCGCCCCGAACCCGGAGCCGGTGCTGCCCTCGGCCGTCCGTATCGGCTTCTCGCGGGTGATCCCGGAACTGAAGATGTTCTACCGCAGGCCCGAACAGGTGGTCCTGACGTTCTCGATGCCTGCGGTGATCTGCCTGCTACTGGGTTCGATCTTCACGGCGAAACTGCCCGGCACGCAGACCAGTACGGGCGCCGTCATCGCGGCCAGCATGTTGGCCTACGGCATTCTCTCGACATCGTTCGTCAACCTCGGCGTCGGCATCGCCGCCGATCGCGAGACCGGAGCGTTGCGGCGACTGCGCGGCACACCGGCCACCGCGTCGTCGTACTTCATCGGCAAGATCATGCTCGTCGCGATCGTGAGTCTCGCCGAGGCCGTGATCCTGCTGGCGGTGGGTGTGCTGGTCTTCGGGCTGAACCTGCCCGCCGACGTGTCCGGGTGGTTCACCCTGGCGTGGGTCTTCGTGCTCGGCATCATCAGCTGCTCACTGCTGGGGATCTTCGTCAGCAACCTTGTCAGCAACGCACTTTCGGCTGCTGTCATCACCAACGGCCCGGCCGTCGGCCTGCAGTTCCTGTCGGGAACCTACGTACCGCTCATGGTGTTGCCGACCTGGATGTTGATCGCCGGATCGATATTCCCCGTCAAGTGGATGGCTCAGGGCTTTCGCTCGGTGCTGCTGCCGCCGGACATGGTCGCCTTCGAACCGGCGGGCAGCTGGGAGCACGGCCGGATCTTCCTGGTGCTGGCCGCATGGAGCATCACCGGTCTGCTGGCGTGCCTGTCGGTGTTCCGTTGGTCGGACCGGCGTTAGGAGTCACATTGCCCTCATTGCTCTCGATCACCGCCCACTTCTTCCTGCAGATCGCGGTGATCCTGCTGACCTACCGCCTGCTCTGGCCGCTGTTCCGCCGGCTGGCCCAGGTGCAGGTGGTGGCGATCATGGTGGCCGGATTCGTGCTCGGCCCTTCGGTGCTGGGCTGGCTGTGGCCGGCGGCGCAGCAGTGGCTGTTCCCCACCAAGATGACCATCGGGGCCGAGACGTTCACCCACCCGAACCTCACCGCGATCTACGTCGTCGGCCAATTAGGCCTCGTGCTCTACATGTTCCTGGTGGGGGTGTCGTTCAAGCTGGACATCCTCGGCGCACACGTGCGGCAGGCGGGTGTCACCGCAGCGGCGGGCATCGGCGTCCCCCTGGTGCTCGGTGGGCTCGTCGGATGGTGGATGGTCGGTCTCGGCGGATACTTCACCGACAAGGTGGTGCAGTGGCAGGGCGGGCTGTTCGTCGCGGCTGCCGTCGCCATCACCGCGTTCCCGATGCTGGCGTGGATCATCTACGACTCGGGTCTGCTCAACACCCGGCTGGGGACGATGGCACTGTCCTGCGCCGCGGTCGACGACGCGTGCGCCTGGGTCCTGCTGGCCACCGTCGTGGCGACGGCCAAGGGCAGTCTGTTCGGCGCGTTCCTCGCCATCGGAGGAGGGCTCGCCTATCTGGTGTTCATGGTCTACCTCGGTCGCCCGCTGCTCGCCAAGCTGGAGACGTGGACACCGCCCCGCGGTGACGTCGAACGCACCGGCGGGCTGCCGATCGCGCACCTGAGCATCATCCTCATCGTCGTGCTGATGGCGAGCTGGTTCACCGACGTGGTCGGGATCTACTCCGTCTTCGGCGCTTTCGTGGCGGGCGCCGTCATGCCTCGCGGTGCACTGCTCGACGCGATCCGCGAGCGCTTCGAACCGCTGGTGGGATATCTGCTGCTGCCGGCGTTCTTCATCTACTCGGGTCTCAACACGCAGCTCACCCTGATCCTCGACCCGTCGACGCTGCTGATGGCGGGGCTCGTGCTGGTGGTGTCCTTCGCCGCGAAGTTCGGTGCCATCGGACTGGCTGCGCGCTCGCAAGGAATGAGTTGGTACGAGGCCGGTTCGATGGGCGCACTGGCCAACGCACGCGGCCTGATGGAACTGATCCTGCTCAACATCGGACTGGAAGCCGGGCTGATATCGGGGAAGCTCTACACCATCCTGGCGCTGATGACGATCATCACCACGTTCATGTCCACCCCGCTGCAGCGACTGTTCGAACGCCGACTGCGCAAGACGGGGTCGAAGTTCGGCCCTGAAGGGGAAGAGCCACACGGCGACGTGCCGCGAGCTTCGTACGCGTCGGACGTGTAGTCGCGGCAGCGGCCGCCGCACCGCATGATGCGACGATGAACCCATGACCGCAACGCTCGTCGCGAAGAACGTGGCCGGCGGGTTCGCCCACCGCACCCTCTTCGAGGGGCTCGACCTCACCGTGGCACCCGGGGACGTCGTCGGAGTGGTCGGCGCCAACGGCGCCGGGAAGAGCACGCTGCTGCGGATCCTGGCCGGGGACCTCGAACCGCTCGACGGCACGGTCAGCATCGCCCCGGCCGACGCGTTCGTCGGGTGGCTGCCGCAGGAGCACGAGCGGGTCCCGGGGGAGACGGTTGCCGGCTACATCGCGCGCCGTACCGGCTGCACCGACGCGACGCGGGCGATGGAAGAAGCGGCCGCGGCCCTGGCGGACCCAGACCCTGCGCACGCCGATCCGGCCGCTGTCTACTCCTCCGCGCTGGATCACTGGCTCGCCGCCGGCGCAGCCGACCTCGACGAGCGGGTGCCTGCCGTGCTGGCCGACCTCGGCCTCGACTCCGATGCGGTGCGGCCCGAGGCGACGCCGATGACCGCCCTGTCCGGTGGGCAGGCGGCGCGGGTCGGTCTCGCGGCGCTGATGCTGTCGCGGTTCGACGTCATCCTGCTCGACGAGCCGACCAACGATCTCGACCTGGACGGGCTGGCCCGTCTCGAACAGTTCGTCCGCGAGCTCCGCGGCGGTGTGGTGCTGGTGAGTCACGATCGGGAGTTCCTGGCCCGCACAGTGACCCGTGTCCTGGAGCTGGATCTGGCGCAGAACACCACCACCGTCTTCGGCGGTGGCTACGAGAGCTACCTGGAGGAGCGGGAGGTCGCGCGCAGGCACCGGCGCGAGCAGTACGACGAGTTCGCGGACAAGAAGGCCGATCTGGTGGCGCGCGCCCGAATCCAGCGGGAGTGGTCGAGCCAGGGTGTTCGCAATGCGATGCGCAAGGCTCCCGACAACGACAAGAACCGGCGCCGCGCCGCCACCGAGTCCAGTGAGAAGCAGGCGCAGAAGGTCCGCCAGATGGAGAGCCGGATCGCGCGCCTCGAGGAGGTCGCCGAGCCTCGTAAGGAATGGACGCTCGAATTCACCATCGGCGCTGCGCCGCGGTCGAGTTCGGTCGTCGCGACGCTCGACGAAGCCGTGGTGCAGCAGGGCGATTTCGTGCTCGGGCCGGTGTCGCTACAGGTCGACGCCGGTGACCGGATCGGTATCACCGGCCCCAACGGCGCAGGGAAATCGACGCTGTTGCGACTGCTGCTCGGCCGTCGGCGACCCGATCAGGGCCGTGCGAGCATGGGCGCCAACGTCGCGGTCGGCGAGATCGACCAGGCGCGAGCCGATTTCACCGGTACCGGGCGGCTCGTCGATCGCTTCGAGGAGCGCGTGCCGACATGGTCGACCGCCGACGTGCGGACGCTGCTCGCGAAGTTCGGGCTGCGCGCCGATCACGTGGAACGCCCGGTCGACGCGCTCTCTCCCGGTGAGCGGACCCGAGCCGGCCTGGCTCTGCTGCAGGCATGCGGTACCAACGTGCTGGTGCTCGACGAGCCGACCAACCATCTCGACCTCGCGGCCATCGAGCAGCTGGAGCAGGCACTCGACACCTTCGAGGGCGCGCTGTTGCTCGTGACGCACGACCGCCGAATGCTGCAGAACGTCCGGCTGGACCGATCGTGGCGGGTGGACGGCGGCCGGGTCACGCAGCTGTGAGGTGGTAGAGCGGACCGCCATTCGGGTAAGCCATGGGTTCGACGGGAAGGAACCCCTCTATGACCACGCCCGACCACGCGGAGAACACCGGAGACAATCTGCGTCACGCCGCGGAAGTGCAGCAGCAGGCGCTCGACGACGACACGCAGACGCAGGACCCGACCGACCAGCCCGTCGCGACCCCACCCGACTTCAACACCTGACCGGCTGCCGAAATCGCTGAGACTCAGGCGGAGTAGGGGCCGACGAGGAGTTGCCGGATCAGCGGCCTGGTCCAGCGGATGAGCTCCTGCTGGCTCAGATCGGCGACAGCCGGATTGGCGAGCACGTAACGCGTAGTGGCCAAACCGATCACCAGCGCGCCCACAAGGCCTGCGCGCTGGGCGGGATGATCCGGCGCGACAGCGGCGAACGCCGGCGCCACCTGGGTGGCGAACACCCTGCGCATGGTGTCCGCCGCCGTCTCGCTCGTCATCGCCGCACGAAGCAGGGCGACGAACGTGGTGTCGCGTTCCCACACCGCGAAGAAGCGGGACAGCAGGACGTCGGCGATCTCATCGTGGTCGACGGCACTCAGGTCGGGCAGGTCGATCGTGAACTCGGCCGCCTCGGCGAACAGTTCCTGTTTGGTTCCGAAGTACCGGATGATGAGCGCCGGATCGATGCCGACATCCGCGGCGACGGCACGCAACGTGGTGTTCTGGTAGCCGTCTGATCCGAATCGGAGCCGAGCCGCCGCCAGGATGTCGGCGCGCGTCTGCGCAGCGTTGCGCGATCGGCCGGTGCTCATCCGGCAACGATAAGCGGTCGCCGCTAGCGAACCGCCGATTCCCCGCGCCGGCGCGGAGTCGGTCAGCGGAAGCGGACGTCCATCGTCGCCAGGCCGAAGATCTTCCGGCCGCCCGACTTCGCACCGACGATGACGGTGCCGCTGCGGGTCGCCGGGTCCAGCGACTTGATCCGGCCACTGAACTCGATGTCTGCACCTTCGGCGGCCGACACGACCGCGGGCGCGGACAGCCGGATCGCATAGCGGGTGACCGCACCCGGGTCGCCCGACCACGCCGAGGCGAAGCCCGCCCCGAGACCCATGGTGAGCATTCCGTGGGCGATCACATCAGGCAGCCCCGCCAGCTTGGCGATGTCCTCGTCCCAGTGGATGGGGTTCGCGTCCCCGGCCACGCCCGCGTAGTTCACCAGGTCGCCCCGGGACAGCCGGGCGTGGTGCACCGGGATCTCGTCGCCGACCTTCACGTCGTCGAAGGAGGGCGTGCCCGGCGTGCGGTCGGCGTCGCGGGTGGAGATCCGGACCTCGCCGTCGGGTCGCTCGGTCTTGCGGTACTCCTCTTCGCCGACCCCGAAGATGTTGACGTCGTGCATCATCGCGTTGTTCACCGCGGTCTTGATCTCCGGGTTGAGATCCTCGGCGGTGACGCCCACGACGGTGGTGTGCAGGGTGTGCACCCGCTCGCCCGCGGCATCGGTGAACGTGTTGGTCACGGTGATGAGGTCTCTACCGGCGATCCGGCGCACCGAGGTCAGTTCCACGTCGATGTGCAACTCGTCGCCGGCGACGATGGGGCGGTGCTGCTCGAAGACCTCTTCGGTCTGCATGTAGGTGTCGTAGCCGACGACCACCTGCTCGAACATGTGGCGGTTGCATTTCATGCCCGGCGTCGAGGTGAAGGTCAGCGGCGCCACCAGGTCCGGATAACCGAGCTTCTCGGCTGCCGCGACGTCCCAGTGCGCAGGGTGGTAGTCCTGCACCGCGCGGGCGTAGTCGCGTAACGTCTCTCGGCCCACCAGGTAGGTGCCGTCCATCTGGTAGTAGTGGCCGACCCGCGCCTCGAGCGGCGAAGGTTCTGCTGCTGCGGTCATGAATGTGCTCAACTCTTCCATCGGCTTGGTCGCTGAGGCCGACCAATGCACACTAACGCGCGGGCTGCCGCACCATTCACGCCGCTGCGCTGCGCCGACCGGTCGGCACGAGATTTCCGAGCCGGATGTCAACCGCCGAATCGGACGCGATGCCGGCTGACGTACTGCTCGACCGTCATCGCCGACCGGCCGGTCACGTCGGCCACCACGTCGGTCAGCCGGTCGTAACGCCCCATCCGGTGCAGGCGTGCCATCGTCGCGATGTGCTGCTCGACGTGGGACGGCAGGCCCGCGGGCCGCAGTACCTGGGCGACCCAGAGGTCGTAGTCCAGGTCGACCGCCGCCACCGGATGCCCCAGTGCCTGAGACATGGCACGGGCGAGGCCTTGGTGATCGAGGACCTCCGGTCCGGTCAACTCACAGATGCGGGGACGCCCTCGGCTGGGATCGAGCAGTATCGCGGCGGCCACCCTTGCGACGTCGACCGGCGCGATGGGTGAGGTGCGACCGTCGCCGAACGGCAACACCAACTCGTGGCGGTCGCGCACAGATGCGGCATTGAGATGGACGAAGAGCGGATTGTCGATGAAGACGGTCGGTCGCAGGTGAGTGACGGGCAGCCCCGACCAGTCGATGACCCGTTCGGCCAGCCAGTGCAGCCGATGCTGCTGCGACTCCGTCGTGCTGGTGAGCGTCATCTGCGAGACCGTCATCTGCGACATGTTCACCAGCAGACCCGGACCACCCGACTCCTGCGCGGCGGCGCACACCACGGCGGTGGCGCGCAGGTAGGCCTCGGACACACTCATGTTGAAGAACATCGCGCCCACGCCCTGAACAGCGGCGTACACATCGCGCGGCTCGGTCAGGTCGCCCACCACCACCTGCGCCCCGAGCGTCCGCAACGCCTCCGCCCGTTCGTCCTCGCGACGGACCATGGCCCGAACGGATGCGCCTGCGCCGATCAACAGCTCGACCAGCGATCGGCTCACTCCGCCGACCCCGCCGGCGGCGCCGGTCACCAAGAAGTCAGCCACGCCCGCCTCCGTCACACATGTCGGCCGGGAAACGACCCGCGCCGTACCCGAGTGTCGCAAGCAACGCGCTACGGGTGAAGCCGTACGGCGCATCAGGCGCTGTCCGTGCCGCACGATGCTGACAGACTGGGACGGCTGCCGCGCGATCAGAAGAGGTGACATGGCCGGGACAGGGGCCCATTACTACCGGACAGCCGACGGAACGGGGCTCCCGCACGATCCGTTCAACGCCATCGTCGGACCTCGCCCGATCGGCTGGATCTCCACGCAGAACGCGCACGGGGTGCGCAACCTCGCCCCGTACAGCTTCTTCAACGGCTTCAACTACCGTCCTCCGATCGTCGGGTTCGCCTCGATCGGCTGGAAGGACAGCGTGTCCAACATCGACGCCACCGGCGAGTTCGTCTGGAACCTCGCCACACGGGAACTCGCGGGCGCGATGAACGAGACCTCGGCCACACTGCCGCCGGGTGACGACGAATTCGTCCGCGGCGGGCTGACGCCCGTCGCGTCGACGATGGTCGCGGCACCACGGGTGCTGGAGAGTCCGGTCAACTTCGAGTGCCGGCTGACGCAGCTCGTCCAGCTGCAGGACACCGACGGCGAGGAGGTCGAGACGTGGCTGGTGCTCGGTCAGGTGGTCGCCGTGCACATCGACCGGCAGTGGTTGGTCGACGGGATCTACGACACACCCGGTCCGCGGCCGATCCTGCGGGCAGGCGGGCCCGCCAACTACTCGGAGATCGGACCCGACGGCGTCTTCACCATGGACCGGCCCGGCTAGCGGCGGTGACTGCCGTCATCGGGGTTCGCCCGGGTAGTCGGGCAGAGCCTGCGAGTCGCCTCCGATGTTGCCCAGGCCCCTGCTGCTGAGTGCGGCGACGGCCCGGCCGACGGGGCCCGCGGCTATGCCGGCGCCAGCGTGGAGGATACGAATACCGTTGCGCGTCCGGGGATTGGCGAGTCGTAGCACGCCGGCCCGTACGTTGGGCGCGGTGTCGACGAACGGCTGCATCGCGCGCTGGTAATCGACCAGCGCGGTGCGAATGTCGCTGCCGCGGGCCAGTTCTCCGGCGAGGACGTAGGCGCCGATCAGCGCGAGGCTGGTGCCGGCGCCACCGAATGTGGCATTGCAGAATGCGGCGTCGCCCAGCAGCGCGACGCGGCCCCTGCTCCACGACGGGGTGCGCACCTGTCCGACAGCCGAGAAGTACATCGGCGCACCGTCTTCGAGTGCGGCGAGCACACGCGGCGCGGCGCCGCCGACATCGGCGAAGGTGCTGCGCAAGATGGTGATCTGACCGTCCCGGTCGAGGTCGTCGAATCCCCGCACGTCGCTGATGAAGCTGAGGATGGCGCGGGTGGTCCCGAGATTGTCGGGCCGCAGATGCACTCCGCGATGCTGCGTCGCATGCTGCCAGTTCCACCACAGGTCGTCGGACTCGTGCCGGGGGATGGTGGCGTAGGCGAAGTACATCCCGAGTTCGTTGACGTCGACGGACGAGATGAAGCGGCGTGAGCGCGAGTGCAGGCCTTCGGCGATCACCACGAGGTCGGCGTCGAGTGCGGCGCCGTCGTCGAGCATCGCGGTGACGTGGCTGCCCTGATCGTTGACGTCGTCGATCCGGGTGTCGAAGAGGTAGTCGGTGGTCTCCTCGGTGTGCTCGATCAGGATGCGCGACAGTTCACCGCGCAGGATCTCCAGTTCGGCGGTGGGACCGTCGCGACCGCCGGGCGATGCCACCGGAAACGACGCCGCCGCCGATCCGTCCGCCCTGACGAAGCGCGTGCCGACTTCACCGGTGCCTGCGGCGCGGATGTCGTCCTCGATGCCCATCCGTGCGGCCACCTCCCGCGCGGCGCCGCGGATGTCGACGTTCTGGCCCTCCTCGCGGCGGCGGGGGAAGCGCTCGACGACGGTCGTCCGCCAGCCGCGGGCGGCCAGTTGGTGGGCGAGCGCGGGGCCGGCGATGCCGGCGCCCGAGATGACAGCGTGGGAGACCATGAAGCGCAGCGTCCTGTCTGGAAGGGCGTGGCCGGCGGAGCTGGGCCATGGGAACAGCGGACCCCTGTTGTGCCCGTTGCGGGCGGAAGCAAATCAGCGGCAGGGTCGGCACTCGTCAGCCGTGCCGGCCGAACCGTCCCCTGGCGACCTGCCGCAGAACGACGAGGCCGGTGACCGCCATGATCGCGGCCAGGACCAGGAGGAACACGCGCGAGTCGGCGTCGATGACCGCGTTGGCGACGGCGAAGGCGGCGGTGAGCAGCATCGCCACCGCACTGAACGTGTGGGATCGCCTGGCCGCGCCGGCGTCGGGGGACGCGCGTCGTCGCACCAGCGCGCCGATGCCGATCGCGGCGAGTGCGATGGCGGCGACGGCGATCAGCACCGCGACGGGCGTCATCCTGGACCCGATGTCTGTGCGGTCATCCGTAAGACGATACGGACGACCCACGGCGCGCACCGCACTCGGCCGGGAATCGATAACGATTCGAAATCCGTTGTGTTGCAGGACGCATTCTGGCGGTCGTCGGTCCCGTGACGAACACTAGAGTCACGTCGTGCAACGGCGAACTGCTCTCAAGCTCCCGCTGTACCTCGCAGCAGCTGCGACGCTGACCAGGGTGCCTCTCGCTTCTGCTGAGGCGCCCCGATGGTCGGCTGACCGCGCCAACGCCTGGTACGCAGCCCAGGGTTGGCTCCTCGGCGCCAACTACGTCACCTCGACCGCTGTGAACCAGATCGAGATGTTCCAGGCCGGCACCTACGATCCGACCCGCATCAACGCCGAGCTCCGGCTGGCGCAGCGCCTCGGATTCAACACCGTCCGGGTGTTCCTGCACGACCAGCTGTGGGCCACCGACCGGGAGGGGTTCAAGCGCCGGCTGACGCAGTTCGTCGGCATCGCGGCCAGCAACGGCATCAAGCCGCTCTTCGTCCTGTTCGACTCGTGCTGGGACCCGCTGCCCAAACCGGGGCGGCAGCGGGCGCCGGTCGTCGGAGTGCACAACTCCGGTTGGGTGCAAGGTCCGGGGGCGCACCGCCTCCAGGACCCCGCCTACACCCGCGTGCTGCAGAGCTACGTCACGGGCGTGGTCGGCATGTTCGCCAACGACCCTCGCGTGCTGGGCTGGGACGTGTGGAACGAGCCGGACAACCCGGCCCGCGACTACCGCAAGGTCGAACACGAGGACAAGCAGGAACTGGTGGCCGCGTTCCTCCCGCACGTGTTCCAGTGGACACGTGCGGTCAATCCGGTGCAGCCGTTGACCAGCGGCGTCTGGCAGGGGCACTGGCAGGATCCCGGCAGCCGCAGCAAGATCTGCAGCATCCAGCTCGAGCACTCCGACGTCATCAGCTTCCACAGCTACGGCGATCCTGCCGAGTTCGAGGCCCGCATCGACGAACTCGCGCCGCTCGGACGGCCGATCCTGTGCACCGAATACCTGGCGAGGGGCCTGGGCAGCACCGTGGAAGGCGTGCTGCCGGTGGCGAAGCGGCGCAACGTCGCCGCCTACAACTGGGGGTTCATCGCCGGACGGACGCAGACGTACCTGCCGTGGGATTCCTGGAAGAAACCCTACGCCGAGCCACCGGAGCGGTGGTTCAGTGACCTGCTCTATCCCGACGGACGGCCCCATGACGAGGACGAGATCAAGGTGATCCGCCAGCTCTCCGGAGCCAAGCCCACCTGACGGTTCGATCCCTATGCGCGCACGTCCGCGAGTGCAGCACTCACGGCGGACTGCACGCCGTCGCCCGCGGCGATCATCGGCTCGATCGAGCGCAGCGTGCGGCACAGCACGAACGCTCCCTCCAGCGCCGTCAGCGTCACGAGCGCGAATCGCCGGCTCTGTTCGGCGGTGATGTCGAGTCGGCCGAACCAGTCCGCGAGCCCGGCCAACCAGCTTTCGAAGACCTCGGCGGCCTCCAGGCGTAGCCGCTCGTTGGTGCTCGCCACCTCGAGGGCGATGGTCTCGATCGAGCAGGCCTCGCTGTAGTCCTGGGTCTGCAACAGCTCGCCGGCGTTCATGAACAACTGCGGGATGCCGGTCGCCGGGTCGGCCTGCGCCAACTGCGCGCCGACGAATTCGCCGTACCGGACTCCTTCGCTGCGAATGACTTCGGCGCTGATCGATTCCTTGCCGCCGGGGAAGTGGTGGTAGATCGAGCCGAACGGCGCCCGCGCCGCGCCGGAGATCTGCTTGAGGCCGGTCGCGGACATCCCCTGGCGCCGGTACAGCTCCGCCGTCGCCTCCAGTATCCGGTCGCGGGTGCCGAGATCCGCCATCACAACTCCTCCTTGCGCAAGGGTCCTGGCACAGCATATCGTCGGCCTGAGTAGAACGATCTATCTAGGAGGCCTGGATGCCCACAGTCGACGTGCCGGCCGGCCCCATCGCGTACGAGGACACCGGTGGGCAGGGGCCCGTCCTGGTCTTCGGCCACGGCCTGCTGATGGACGGCAGGCAGTGGCGCAAGGTGCTGCCCCTGCTGCCCGGGTACCGCTGCATCACGCCCACCCTGCCCATGGGCGCCCATACGACGCCGATGAACGACGACGCGGTGCTGACCGAGGACGGCATGGCCCGCATACTCGCCGACTTCCTCGACGCGCTGGACCTCGACGACGTGACCCTGGTGCTCAACGATTGGGGCGGAGGACAATTCGTGATATCGGAAGGCCGGGACAAGCGCGTGGGCAGGCTGGTGCTCGCGTCGTGCACAGCCTTCGACAACTACCCGCCCGAGCCGGCGCGCCCGGCCGCTCTGCTCTGCCGGTTCCCCGGCGGCGGGTGGCTCCTGAGCAGGATGTTTGGCACCCGCTTCTTCCGTCACAGCCGGCGTGCCTACGGCGCCATGAGCAAGAAGGGACTGCCGGACGCGCTGTACGACGAGTGGTTCCGCCCCGCTGTGCAGGACGCCGCGATCCGGCGCGATCTGGTCAAGTTCGCGACCGGAGCGCCGTCTCGCCGGCGTCTGCTCGAGATGTCGGAGCAGATGCGGGCATTCACCCGGCCGGTGCTCGTGGTCTGGGCGCGGGAGGATCTGATGATGCCGCTCGAGCATGCCGACCGGCTGGTCGAGCTGTACCCCGACGCGACGAAGGTGATCGTCGACGACTCCTGGACGCTGATCCCCGAGGACCAGCCAGAAGCGATGGCGGACGCGTTGCGGGCGTTCGTTCCGCTGACCCGGTCAGCGTGACGCCAGCGGGACGAAGCGCTTGAGCTTGCCGCTGGTCGCGTGACGGCCCAGCGTGTCGACCGCCCGTATCCGGATCGCCGGGTCCGCGACGCCGTGCCGCTGCATCGCCGCGACCAGCGCGGGGGCCAGGGACGAGACGTCGGCGCCGGCGATCACCAGCACGTCCGCACCGCCCTCGGTCTGTAGCACCTGGTACTCCGCGACGCGGGGGTCGGTGCCGAGCACATGTCGAAAGACGCTGGCGGGCACCGACTGTGAGCCGTAGACGAAATCGTCGTCGCGCCGGCCGCTGATGTCGGCGACCCGGGCGAACGCGCTGCCACAGGCACACGGCTCGGGCATCATCGTGATCTGGTCGCCGAGGTCGTACCGGATGAACGGGAACGTGCGGTTGGACAGACCGGTGGCCAGGGTGCGCACCGCGGGCTCGTCGGGCGCCACCGGCAGACCATCGCCGTCGACGCGTTCCAGGATGACCTCGTCCTCGCAGATGTGCAGCCCCTGCCCCTGCCCGCAACCCACCGCTTGCACGCCGATTTCGGTCGAGCCCCAGAGGTTGTGCAGCGGTGCATGCCACGCATCGACGATCGCGTCACGATCCTCCGGCAGCAGCGGCTCGGAGTTGGTGCTCACTCGCGACGGCCGGACCCGCAGATCGCCGGCGAGCGTGGCGCGAGCCAGTCGGCCGATGACGCTGGCATAGCCCACGAGGTGGGTGGGGTCATGCTCCTGCACCGCCGCGAGCACCTCGTCGAACGGCGCTCCGGCCTCGATCACGACCGTGTCCATGCCCGCGACGGTGGGCACGTCGAACAGCGGCGTGCTGGCGTGCGGTGGCACCCCGGCGGTCAGCACCGCCAGCAGCGCCCTCGGCATCGGCTCGCGTCGACGTTCCGCTCGCGCCTGCATGCGCCATGCAAGGCATGCGGTGGTGACGAAGAACTGCCAGTCCCAGACGTACACCCCCCGCACGCCGCTCGAGCCGCCGCTACTGAACACCTGGTGATCGTCAGCGGTGTAGGAGAACCATGTCTGCTCGCCCAGAAGGCGTTCCGCGGCTGCGCGATCGAGGTCCGGCGTCGTCACGATCGCATCCCAGTGGGTCTGCGCCTCGGATTTCGTCAGCATCGGGATCGAGACCAGGTCTGCGGCTGTCACCGCCGCGACATCGACGCCCCGCAGCCGTTCGGAGTAGAACGCGGAGCGTTCGCGGGCATACGCGAGCAGGGAACGCAGCCTCAGGTCGCGGTGCTGCCGGATCTGCTCCGCCGGCCAGTCGAGACGGCCCACGTGATCGTCGAGCGCCGCCTGCACGGCGTCGAGGTGGGCGGCGCGGATGCGCTGATAGGCCGACCGTCCCATGGCGGTTCCTTCCTCCGTCCCCGCAACGCTATGGAGGCCAGGAGTTCCTGTCCGGCGAACGGCCACTGAGCTCGACTCACCGCTGCAGCACCCGCGGATGCTGCACCGCGTACACCGTCTGGGTGCCGCGGACCCCCTTGAACTCCACCTCCTGGGGCGCGCCGAAACCGAAGGCTTCGACCTCACCGATCGACTCCTGAAGCGCGGCGGTCACCAGGATCTGGCCACCGTCGGCGAGGTCGGCGACGCGCGCCGCCACGGCGACGTCGAGGCCGAACAGGTCGTCGCCGCGCCGCACCGATGTGCCGACGTGCGCGCCCATCCGCACCCGGATGCCGTCCCACCGCCCGCCGCCGCGCATCAGGGCGTCCTGGACGGCGATGCAGCACCGCACCGCGTCGACCGGCTCGGGGAAGGCGATCATGAACCCGTCGCCCTGGTTCTTCACCACATAGCCGCCGTGGTCGGTGACGAGCCCCGCGATCAGCCTGTTGTGCCGTTCCAGCAGCTGCACCCAGGCGCGGTCGCCCATCGCCTCGTTGCGCCGGGTGGACCCCTCGATGTCGGAGAACACCAGGACCACCGTCCCCGCGGCGGTGATCTTCGCGAGGTCGGGACGTTCGACGCGGGCCCAGCCGGCGAGGTCCTCGATCGAGCTGCGCACCTGCCCGCCGATGCCCTTGCGGAGGATCGCGTCGGCGGTCTGCACGGTGTTCGTCACCGCCCTGACCGCCAGGGGCGCGACGCCTACCGGCTTGCGCCGGCGTGGTTCGTGTCGTCTCCCCGCGGTCGGCGTTCGAGGGCCCTGCGGGCCGCCGCCAGGCTCCGCCGCGACACCAGCAGCACGATCCCGAGCGCGATCAGGCCGGCGGTCTCGAGCGCGATGACGATCAGCAGCGCAACGGTCACCCGACGATTATCGGCGGGCGAGGCGCGCCATCCGCCCGCACCGCGCACAGGGAGATTGGCGCGAAGTGTTTCGAACCACTAATTTCCCTTGGGTGATGTCCTCAGCTGTTGGCGCGGTCGCGCGGTGGTTCACCCCCTTCCTGGCAGTGGCGGCCGTCGCCGGGATGGCTCTGGTCGCCGACCCGGCGCCGGTGGGACCCGCCCCGGCCGTGCGCCTGGTCAGTGATGCGAACCCGCTGGCCGGAAAGGCCTTCTACGTCAACCCGGCGTCGAAGGCGAGGCGCGCCGCCGACGGCGTCGATCCGCCGAACCCTCAGCTCAACGCCATCGCCGACACCCCGACGGCGTACTGGATGGACCACCTGTCGACCCCTTCGGTCGACGCGAAGTACATCGCGACCGCCCAGGCGGCGGGCACCGTGCCGATCCTGGCGCTGTACGGCATCCCGAATCGCGACTGCGGGAGCTTCGCCGCGGGCGGCTTCGGCTCCGCCGATTCGTACCGCGGGTGGATCGACGGCGTCGCCGCCGCCGTGGGCTCCGGACCGGCCGCGGTGATCCTCGAACCCGACGCACTCGCCATGGCCGACTGCCTGTCGCCCGACCAGCAGCAGGAGCGCTACGACCTGATCCGCTACGCCGTCGACACCCTCACCCGCAATCCCGCCACGGCGGTGTACGTCGACGCGGGTCATCCGCGCTGGGTGGCGGCCGACGTCATGGCGGGCAGGCTGAACGACGTCGGGGTGGCCAAGGCGCGCGGGTTCAGCCTCAACACCGCGAACTTCTTCACCACCGAGGAGAACCTCGGGTACGGCGGGGCGATCTCGGGGATGACCGGCGGCAAGCCCTTCGTCATCGACACCTCACGCAACGGCGCCGGTCCGGTGGAGGGCGACGATCTGTACTGGTGCAACCCGAGCGGACGCGCGCTGGGCGCCGCGCCCACCACCGCCACCGGCAACCCGCAGGTCGATGCCTTCCTGTGGGTCAAACGACCCGGTGAGTCCGACGGCTCGTGCCGCGGCGCACCGAGCGCGGGAACCTTCGTCAACCAGTTCGCGATCGACCTGGCCGGCAACGCGGGCCGGTAGCCTCAGGCGAACACTGCGGCCGTCGCCCGGGACCTCTGCTTCGCGGTGATCGTCAGCACCGCCACCAGTCCCGCCGCGGCCGCGACGTAGAACCAGCCCAGCGGCGCCTGCGACCGCTCGGGCAGCCACGCCATCAACGCCGTCGCCAGCGCGATCGACCCGTAGCAGAACGTGCTGATCAATCCGGTGATCAGGCCGATGTTGCGGGAGAACACCCCCATCGCCAGACCCTTGGTCAGCGGGTCCAGCACGCCGATGCTGAGCAGCGCGACCGCTGCGCCGCCGGTGATCGCCAACGCGGACAACCCGACGCACTGCGCGGAGGCGAGCATGATCGCCCCGGCCAGCGCGAGCACCGCCGACGCGGCGATGGTCAGCCGTCGCGTCGTCGTCCGCCGGGCCAGCGCGCTGCAGGTCGCCGCACCCGTGAAGTTGGCGGCGCCGACGCCGAGTGCGACGAAACCGTAAGCGGCTGAGGAGAATCCGAGACCGTCCTGGTACAGGAAGGGGCCGACGACTGCGAACACCGTCTGTGCCGCCGCGACGACACCGAACATCATGGCGAATGCGACGAAGCCGCGGTGCCGCAGTGCCTCGCCCAGCACACCTGCCGCGACGCGCAGGTCCACCGGCGACCGGCGGTCCCGCTGCAGCGTTTCCGGCAGTACCACCGTCACCAGCAGCGCGACCGCCGCCGTCAGCGCGGCCAGCACCACGAAGACCAACCGCCACGACCCGAACTGCGATATGAAGCCGCCGATGGCCGGCGCCACCACGGGAGCCGAACCCCACGCCGCGCCGAGCAGGCCGAGAACCGACACCAGTTTGGCGCCGCGGAAGCAGTCCGCCGCCACCGTGGCGGCCAGCAGCAGGCAGGTGCCCCCGCCGAAACCCTGTAGCAGGCGCAGTCCGATCATCACCGGCAGATCGTTCGCCAGCGCGCACCCGATGCTCGTCACCGTCATCAGCCCGATCCCGGCCAGCAGCACGCGCTTACGGCCGATCGCATCGGCGAGCAGTCCCGCGGGAAGCACCACCAGTGCCATTCCCAGCACGTAGGCGGTGACGGTGTTCTGCACCATCGTGTTCGACGCCGCGAAGTGCTCGGCGATCCTCGGCAGAGCGGGGGTGTAGATGTCGAAGGCGACCTGTTCGAGCGGGCTGACCATTAGCAGCACCGCGATGATGCGCCGTGCGGCGGAAGCGGTCGGCTCCCGCCGGGCCTGGGCTGTCACCTGCGGCATCGGGCGCTCCGTTCTCGGTCACACCGGTGATGGTGTCGACCTCAAATTACGAAGCTCGAGCGACGATGTCGTGGTTGTGTGCACTACCTCCGCAACCCGCGAATAACCCCTTGTGCGCATTGTGCTCGGAGGTGTCAGGGGCCGCCCTTCCAGTGCTCGATGCGGTTGTGGTCGGGCGTGAAGCCGTGTTTGACGCCCCACAGCACGGCCTGGGTGCGACTGGCGACGCCGAGCTTGCGGTAGATCGTGCGGATGTAGGACTTGATGGTGTTCGGGCTGAGGTAGGTCAGGGCCGCGACGTCGGCGTTGCTCTTGCCCTGGGTGATGAGCGCGAGGATCTCGGCCTCGCGGTCGCTGAGCCCCTCGCCGCGGCCCGGCCAGTCGAGCCCGGGAGCACTTCGGACCCGCGGTGGGGGATCACTGATGATCGTCTCACCGGCGTGCACCGCCTCGATGGCGGCGACGAGCTCCCGTGCGGGCAGCGTCTTCGAGAGATATCCGTGAGCACCGTGTTCGCGGGCGCTCGCAATGAGATCGGGATGAAAGTTCCAGGTGTACACCACGACCCGGCGCGCACGCGGATTCGCCACCAGGTGGCCGATCTCCTCGTGGTCGGACTCTGGCTGGGCGAAGGAGTCGTAGAGCACGATGTCGACCGCGTCCTCCAGGCCCATGTTCGCATCGATCTCGGCGACGACGACCCGGTCGCGGTAGCGATCGAACATGTTGGCCACGCCCATCAGCACGACGTCGTAGTCGTCGACCAGGGCGACGGTGATCGGTGCCTTCGGCGGCGATGCCATGACGTCAGATTACCTACCTAGGGGTGTATCTGCATCACCCTTAGGGGTGTTCGACTGATGTCAGTGTCAGGCAGCCGCCCGACCGCCCGATCCCAGCGCACACCGCGCTGAAACAGAAAGGCTGACAGCCATGATCGGTCTCATCATCACCGTCCTCGTGATCGGACTCATCGCCGGCGCCCTCGCGCGCCTGCTCGTGCCGGGCAAGCAGAACCTGTCGATCCCGATGACCGTCCTGCTCGGCGTCGTCGGGTCATTCGTCGGAGGCTTCCTCGGATACCTGCTCTTCCACAAGGACGGTGCAGACGGATTCCTGCAGCCGGCCGGTCTCATCGGCTCGATCATCGGCGCCGTCATCGTTCTGGTGATCTGGCTCCGCGTCGGCGGACGCAGGTCCGTCAGCCACCGCTAGGCACGCCGCCGGCGAAGAGGCCGGCTCCGGTCCGACCGGGGCCGGCCTCTGCCGCTCCGCATCTCACCCATCAGCGTGTCGAAAGGGGAATCATGAACCGCCAGCACGCTGTACGCGCCGGATTCGGCATCACCCGGGAGTGGATCGACAGCCTCGTGGTGATCTCGGTCTCGGGAGACCTTGACATGCTCACCGCGCCCGAGCTGAGCGAGGCGATCGAGGCGGCGTTGCGCGAAGTGCCCGCGGCCCTGATCGTGGACCTGTCGGAAGTGCACTTTCTGGCGGCCGCCGGAATGAATCTGCTCCTGGTCACACAATGCGACATGCCACCGTCGGTGCCTTTCGCGGTGGTCGCCGACGGTCCCGCCACCCGCCGGCCGCTTGCGCTCACCGCCGTGGACGCCATCGTCTCCGTCCACCGGACACTCGACGAGGCGTTGAACCACCTCGGCTAGCGGTCGCCGCTCAGCGGTATCCGCGTTTGAGCAGGTGTCGCGCCCCGGCCGTCATGGCGTCGGGCGGTGCGATCGCGAAGTCGAAGGCATTGGCCAGCCGGGCGGTGATGTCGAACGCCAGACACACGGCCAGCGCATCCTCGATCTGCGCGGCGGAAACCCCTGCCGCCAACACATCTCGAATGTCATCGGCGTCGACGGTGTGTTCGCGAGCGAGCTTGTGGAGCATCCGCAGCGTCGCCCGCAGCGGCTCCTCGATCGGCGCCGTGTCCAGATCCGTGAGTGCTGCGCTGACCTTTGCCGGATCGCCGAACCACATTTCCGACGTGGCGGAGTGTGCGGCGACGCAGAACGGCGATTCATCGGCCTGTGCGACGACCGCGGCCATCAACTCGCGATCGCCGACCGACCAGGACGACGTCCCACGCATCGCCTCATGGGTCAGATCCCCTGCCCCGTAGAAATCCTTTCGGTACAGCGCCAGCTTGACGGCGTCGACCACCGGGTGACGCGACACCAGCCGGATCACGGCCAGCAGGGCTCTCGTGCCGAAGGGGTGTCCGCGGTCCAGGATCTCGAGTCTCATCGCCGGCCCGACCCTTGTCCGGTGGCATCGGCGAGCGCGGCACGAGCAGTGGTGTACTGGCGGTCCGCCTGGCCGATCGCCGCGCACACCACGATCTCGAAGATCTGGTCCTCGCTCAGACCCGCGGCACGGACGGCGGAGACGTCCTCATCAGTCACCGAACGAGCGTCGAGAGCCACCTTGTCGACCAACGACCGCATCGGTTCGTCCAGACCGGTGTTGTCGAATGCGGCCCGGCGGAGTTCGGGCGTCGTCGTCGCGTCGCTGCCGAGCACGCGGGCGATGAGCTCGCGATGCAGGCGGCTGATGTCGGTCACGGTCCTCGAGTGCCCTCTCGGTACTTGCGCTCACGGGTTCTCCGATCTTCGCGCGAACAGCGCCGCGATGGAACCCAGCACGGCCATCACGACGAACGTGGTCGCGGCTCCGAAGGTCTCGATCAGCGCTCCCGCGGCGGGAGCGCCGAGCGCCTGGCCGAACGCGATCATGAAGAACGCCAGGCCGACGCCGAAGGACGTCGAGTCGGGATAGACGCGGGTGCTCCAGACGAGGACGAGTCCGGTGAGGCCGATATAGGCCGCCCCGAAGACCGCGACCCCGACCATGACCGCGACGACGTTCGACGGGGCGAGCGCGAGGACCACCGTCGCCGCCGACATCGCCAGCGTGGTGATCACCCATGCCCGCCGGAGGCCGATGCGCTGAGTGAGCTCGCCGCCGAGCGCTCCGACGATGCCTGCGGCGCCCAGGACCGTCCACGCGATCGATGCGACGGCGACACTCGCCGATCCGGTCGTGCTGATCAGGTCCCGACCGAAACTCCACACCGCGATGCTGCCGAGCCCGGTGAGCAACGACGCCGCGACAAGGCCGAAGGACCCGCCGCGCCATCGGGGGCCGGTCCGTCCGGCGGTCGAGTCCGCCGTGCCGCGGACGGTGACGGCCACCCACACCGTGACGGCGGCGGCGATGACGGCGTATGTGCCCCACGCGAGCCGCCAGTGGTCGAACAGCGCGAAGGCGATGGGCCCGGAGACAACGACGCCGACACCGGTTCCGGCGTTGACGATGGTCTGCGCGCGGTCACCGGCATCGCCGCTGATGCGTTGTGACACCGCGGCGGCCAGTGGAGGAGAGGCGATACCTGTGCTGGTCCCGGCGATGAGGACGCCGGCGGCCAACACCCACGCCGACGGCGCGAGCGCGACCAACGACATCCCCGCCGTGGCGACGACCCCGGCGCCGACCGCCACCACCCGCGGTCCGGCACGGTTGGTGACAGCGGCGCTCGCGGCGATCGCCGCGCAGTAGCCGACGTAGCTTCCCGCCGCGATCACGCCGACCGCCGTCGACGTCAGACCGAACTCTTCGGTGAGCACCGGCGTGAACAAGCCGTATCCGAAGCGCGCGAGCCCGTAGCAGCACGCGATGAGCGCGGCGCCCGACGCGACGAGCGGGTAGCACGATCGGTTCACGGTTCGGGGTGGCCTCTTTCGTGTCCGGTTCGAACAGGTGCGACGGCGGTGCGCGAATCGTACGGCCGCGAGGCGGCGTCCCGGACTTCGCGCTGTCGTGATTACGCTCCTGAACGAGCAGGGCGACACCTCCGGGAGGGGAAGACGTGAGCACTGACGGCAATGGCGGGTCGGCGGCGACACCGGTGTCGAATGTCTCGGACACCGCACGGTGGGTGGCCGTGTATCGCGCCGTCGAGTCGGCGCGCCCGGATGCGGTGTTCGACGACCCCCATGCCGATCGGCTCGCCGGTGAGCGGGGACGCCAGATCGTCGCCTCAGTACCGCGGATGATGCGTACGGGCTGGTGGATGGTCGCGCGCACGAAGACGATCGACGACCTCGTCTTCGACGCCATCCGGGCGGGTTGCGACCGGGTACTCAACCTTGCCGCCGGGCTGGACACCCGGCCGTACCGGTTGGATCTGCCCGCCGAGTTCCGCTGGATCGAGGCGGATCTGCCGGGTCTGGTCGCCGAGAAGGAGCAACTCCTCGCCGGTGAGACGCCGCGGTGCCATCTGACGAGGTATCCGGTGGACCTCTCCGACCCCGAGGCCCGGGACCGGTTCCTGATCGAGGCGCTGGCGGGTGCGACGAAGGCACTGGTGCTCACCGAGGGCCTGCTCATGTACCTGGAACCGGCCGATGTCGACGACCTGTCCCGAGCCTTGACCCGCCCCGAGGTCGCGTGGTGGATGCTCGATCTGGCAGGCCCGGGGCTGAAGAAGGCGATGAACGAGAGGAGCGGCGGTCTGCTGCGGAACGCGCCGTTCAAGTTCGCGCCGCCCGAAGGCGTCGGCTACTTCGAGGCCCGTGGTTGGCGGGTGGGCGAAGTCGAGTCGGTGTTCGTCGTCGCGCACCGGCTGCGCAGGCTGCCGTGGTTCCTGAGGTTGACGGCCCGCCTGCCTCAACCCGACGCTCACCGGCCGCCGCGCAACAGGCCGTGGAGCGCGGTGGTTCGTCTCACCCGTTGACGCGAAGCACGGCGGCCGCGCCGCCGCCGCGATCCGGGACGAAACATGCCGGAAACATCGCCGTCGCTTGAATGAAACGCGCGGCCGACATTCTCGTCCGGAACCGTCGAAGGAGCCGGACAGTGGACCAGATCGACCCCGCCGCAACCGCCTGGCTGTTGGCCAGCACCGCCCTCGTGCTGCTCATGACGCCGGGGCTGGCGATCTTCTACGGCGGCATGGTTCGCACCACCGGTGTGCTCAACATGATCATGATGAGCTTCATCGCCATCCCGCTGGTCACGGTGTCGTGGCTGCTGTTCGGCTACACACTGGCGTTCACCGGTGACGGCCCCGGCGGTCTGATCGGCGGTCTGTCGCACATCGGCCTGAGCGGCATCGGTCCGGACACCCTGCACGGGCAGGTCCCCGAATTGTTGTTCGTCACCTTCCAACTGA
This sequence comes from Mycobacterium sp. NPDC050551, assembly GCF_040674075.1. Taxonomy (NCBI): domain Bacteria; kingdom Bacillati; phylum Actinomycetota; class Actinomycetes; order Mycobacteriales; family Mycobacteriaceae; genus Mycobacterium; species Mycobacterium sp. NPDC050551. The sequence goes on from NZ_JBFARC010000003.1 coordinate 793,133, forward strand.
GCTTCGCGGTGATCACCGCGGCCCTGGTCAGCGGCGCGATCGCCGACCGGGCGAAATTCGCCGCCTGGGTGGTGTTCGTGCCGGTCTGGGCGGTGGTGGTGTATGCCGTTGTGGCGCACTGGGTGTGGTCGCCGAACGGCTGGTTGTTCGAGCTCGGCGTGCTGGACTACGCGGGCGGGCTCGTCGTCGAGATCGTCTCGGGAGCTTCCGCGCTCGCGCTGGCACTGGTGCTGGGGCCGCGGATCGGGTTCAAAAAGGACGCGATGCGCCCGCACAACCTGCCGTTCGTGCTGCTCGGCGTCGGTCTGCTGTGGTTCGGGTGGTTCGGATTCAATGCCGGCTCGGCGCTGGCCGCGAACGGAACGGCCGCGGCGGTCTTCTTGAACACCCTGGTCGCCGGGTGCCTGGGCATGCTGGGCTGGCTGACGGTGGAACAGGTGCGCGACGGCAGGCCGACCACGTTCGGAGCAGCCTCCGGCGTGGTCGCCGGTCTGGTCGCGATCACTCCGTCGTGCGGCACGGTCAACACGGTCGGTGCGGCGGTGGTCGGACTGGTCGCGGGCATCGTGTGCTCGTTCGCGATCGGCCTCAAATTCCGCCTGGGCTACGACGACTCACTCGACGTCGTGGGCGTGCACTTCGTCGGCGGCGTGGTCGGTGTGCTGCTGATCGGTCTCCTCGCGACCGACGTGATGACCGGCGGTCCGCGCGGCCTGTTCTACGGGGGTGGGCTGTCGCAGCTCGGGAAGCAGGCAATGGCCGCCGTGGTGGTCGCGGCGTATGCGTTCATCGCGTCCTACGTGCTGGCCAAGCTGATCGACCGCCTGATGGGCTTCCGCATCAGTGCCGAGGACGAAACGTCCGGCGTCGACCTGTCCCAGCATGCCGAAACTGCTTATGCCGAAGGCGTTCACGGTCACGCCGCACCGCGACGGCCTGGGCAGTTCGGCGCGCCGGGCACGCTGGCACAGCGACCCGAGACGTCTCACGAGAACGCGGCGGAGCCGCCCCCGGGGACGCGCGGCGACGACTGAGCGGCAGCGGACCGCCCAGCCGGTCCGACTTGTCGGACCCTTCTGCGATGATGGGGTCATGTCCTCGAGCGCAACGTCTTTCGCTCCTTCGGTGAGGCCGAAGGACCGGCTGGCGGAGCTGTTCGACGAGATCGCCGAGTTGTGCGGTCAACGCAACGCGATCGACGGGCGGTTGGTGGAGATCGTCGCCGAGATCGACCGCGACGGGCTGTGGGGCATGACCGGCGCGCGGTCGGTGGCGGCGATGGTGGCGTGGAAGACCGGGTCGTCACCGAGGAACGCTGAAATCGTCACCGCCGTCGCGCAGCGGTGGGAGGAATTGCCGCGCTGCACCCAACTCCTCCGCGAGGGTCGGGTGTCACTGGATCAGGTCGGGGTGATCGCCGAGAAGGCCGGGCCGGGCTCGGATGCGCACTACGCCCAGCTGGTCACCGCCGCGACGGTGAACCAGTTGCGCACCGCGATCAAGCTCGAACCCCCACCCCAACCGCAACCGAAACCCGACCCCAAGCCTGAACCCGCACCGTCGTTCAGCAAGACCACCGACGACAAGGGCACCTGCTACCGGATCTGGCTGCCGCATCTGGAGGCGGCCAAATTCGACGCCGCCGTACAGTCACATCTCGACGGGATGGTCGCGGACTGGAAACGCGACCACGCCGACGGCGACGGCGACCCCGCTGGCGCGTCGGAGCAGGTTCCGCCGATGCCCACGACGGTCGATGCGTTCCTGAGTCTCGTGGATGCCGGCTGGGACACCGAGGTGGCGCGTCGCCCGCACGGACACCGCACCACCGTGATCGCCCACGTGGACGTCAAGGAACAGGTGGCTTCTTTGCATCTGGGTCCGGTGTTGACCGACGCCGAGCGGCGCTTCCTGTTGTGCGACGCCACGTTCGAGGTGTGGTTGGAACGCCACGGGCAACCCATCGGCTCCGGGCGCGACACCCGCCAGATCAGCCGCCGACTACGCCGGGCGCTCGAGCACCGGGACCGCTGCTGCGTGGTCCCCGGATGCGGCGCCACTAGGGGTCTGCACGCCCACCACATCCGGCACTGGGAGGACGGCGGCGCCACCGAACTCGACAACCTCGTGCTGGTGTGCCCGTATCACCACCGGATGCACCATCGCGGCGGTATCACCATCACCGGACCCGCGCAGCACCTTATCGTGACCGATTGCGATGGGCGACAGCTGAGTTCGGCGTCACTGGCCCGCCCACCGACGAAACCGCCACCCGATGTACCACCCTGTCCCGGGCCCACCGGCGAACGGGCGGACTGGTGGTGGTACTCACCATTCGAACCACAGCCACCACCGTCGATCAACTAGGTCGAAGCGCGGCCTACAGTCCCGGAGTGGCGAACACGAACAGCGCCATGAACGCGACGTTGATGAAGAACGCGGCCTCCACAAGACCGACGGTGATCAGAAACGGCGTGAACATCCGTGACTGCGCTTCGGGTTGACGCGCGACTCCCGCGACGAGTTGCGCACCTGCCATGCCGTCGCCGATGCCCGCTCCGATGGCGCCGCCGGCCATCATGATCCCGCCTCCGGCGAGTGCTCCCGCGGTGATGATCGCTCGGACGAGTTCCGGGTCTGCGGCCATGTGTTCTCCTGGTGGGTGGACGGGTCGAGCAGAGTTTCGACAACGGCGACCGCACGGGCTGCACCGTCCTCGCCGGCGATGCGATCGGCGAGTCGTGCCGTGGAGAGGTGCAATTCGCGGCTGTCGACCGCGACGCGGATCGCCTCGGCGAGGTTGTCCGCGGTGAGCGTGCGTTGCGGGATGGTCGCGGCGCAGGCGCCGAGGTCGGCCAGCCGTCGCGCCCAGAACGGCTGATCGCCGACGGGTCCTGGCACGGCGATCGTCGGAACGCCTGCGCGTAGTGCCGCTGCGGTGGTCCCGGCGCCGCAATGCTGGACGACGGCACTCATCTGCGGGAAGAGCCATTCGTGGGGTGCTTCACCGATTGTCAGGACGTCGTCGTCGTGAACCGCGAGACCCGCCCAGCCGGACTGGACGACTCCGCGCACACCTGCCTGCCGCAGTGCGCGCGTGATGATCTCGGCCAGCTCTCCGGCGCGAGATGCGGTGACCACCGTGCTGCCCAGGCCGACGAACATCGGGGCCGGGCCGGCGGACAGGAAGTCGGTCAGCACCGGCGGCGGCTGCCAGTCCGGATCGGGCGGCGGCCACCAGTACCCCACCACATCCAGGCCAGGCCGCCAGTCAGCTGGCCGCGGCAGAACGGTGGGCGAATAGCCGTGCAGGACGGGCCATCGCGTGTCGGTGCGGTGGCGCCGAAGTGCGCGCGCGCCGACTTCACGGAGCCCGAGGTCGCGGCGGAATCCGGCGACGACTTTGCCGTAGAGGCGGTCGACCAGCCATGCGCCTGCGTCGGCGGCGAAGCGGTTGCCTCTGTCGCCGGCCGACCAGGCGCCGAGCACGGAGGGCGGGTACGCCGCGGTGGCCGACAGCGGCTGCAGGCGCACTCCCAGTGACGGGATTCCCTTCGCCTCGGCGAGGGGATGACCGGCCAGCTCGGCGAGCGGCGCGAGCAGCAGGATGTCGGCCGGGACATCGCCCAGGGCATCAAGGACGAGCCGGCCCGCGTCCCGAACCCCACGCGGTCCGAAGATGGCGGCGAAGGTCTCCCGCGAGGTGGCGGCGGCGTGGTCGGCGCCTGGGGTGAAGTCGGCGGGCAGTTCGCGGAACTCCAGCCCGCAGCCGGTGACCAAGCCGGCGAACGGGGTGTACGCGGCCATCACCACCCGGTGACCGGCTTCGCGCAGGCGCACCCCGATGCCGGTGAGCGGCGCGACGTCTCCCCGGCTGCCGACGGCGGCGATCGCGACAGTGCTCACCGCGCGCCACCGACGGCGCGACCGAAGATCTCGACCAGGTCTTCGCCGTACCCACGCGCGTCGTATCCGGGATCGCGCAGGATCTGGTCGACGACGGCGGTGACGGCGCCGCGCACGGCGATCGCCAACGACTCGGCGGGGAATTCGCCGAACTCGCCGGTCCGCTGACCCGCCTGCAGGATCGCCAGCGGGTCCAGCCGAGCCAACTGCTCGGAGAGTTCGTCGTCGAGCCCCAGCTCCGCGAAGCGCCGCCCGTCGCCGGGCTGGAAACTCGTCGCGGTGGAGGTCAGCGCGACGAGCGCCACCCGGTGGGTCCCGAAATACCGGATGGTGGACCGGATGTAGGCGTTGAGCTTGCCCGCAGCCGTTGGCTCGGCGTCCACCGCCGGAACGACCAGCGCGAGCATCGTGCGGTACATGTGCTCGACGATGGCGTCGACGAGATTGTCCTTGCTCCCGAAGTGGTAGAGCACCGCGCTCATCGCGATCCCCACTCGATCGGCGATCTTGCGAATCGACGCCTGCGGATAGCCGACCTCGGCGATCACCTCGATCGCGCAGCCGACGATCTGTGCTCTACGCGCCGTCCTGGTGAAGGACTCCGGTCGGGCGGAAGTGGATCGCATGTCCAGACCGTAGATCGGCCGGCCCGGTATTAGAAGGGGCGATCTGATATCAGATCAAGCGATCTAATGTTCTTTCGTCGACGCCGCTCGTGACTCACCGGGCGGTCCGCCGGGCGCGGGGAGCGCGCGCGGCCGTAGCCTGACCTGGTGATTCCGGCGCCGCGGTTCCGCAGCGAGCGGCAGGGCGTTCGGTGGCGCGAGCGCAGCAGACTTGTTCGCGCGGTTCGTCTTTGGCGCACCCGGAACCCGCAGACCTTTCGGGAGAAGGTGCGGTACAAGATGCTCCGCGACCACCGCGCACTCGTGGTGACCTTCGCGGACAAGGCGGCGGTACGCGATCACGTCGCGTCGATCGTCGGGGAACGGTACCTCCCGCGGGTGTACGCGATCGTCGACGACCCGACGGCGTTGTGGGACGTCGATCTGCCCGACACGTACGTGGTCAAGCCGACGCACGGCAGCGGCGCGGCGATCGTCGTCTCCGGCAGCGCTCCGGCCGAGGCGCGACTGCCGTCCGAACCGGGGAGTTGGGTGTACTGCCACGTTCGGCCGGAGGTTGCGCCGCGGGAGCACGTCGTCCTGATCGCGCAGGGCTGGGTGTCCCAGCTCTACGGCCAGGGCCCGAACCGCGAGTGGGTGTACGGGCAAATCGTGCGGCGGATCATCGTCGAGGAGATGCTCGCGGGTGCCGACGGTGCGATCCCCGATGACTACAAGTTCTTCGTCTTCCACGGCCGCTGCGCGTTCGTTCAGGTCGATGTCGGACGGTTCGGCTCGCGGACGATGGACTTCTTCCGACCTGACTGGCAGCACCTACCCTTGCGCGGCGGACCGCCGTGGGCACATCCCGAGCCCGCTGCGCCAGGCTGCCTGGCCCAGATGATCGAACTGTCCGAAAGGCTAGGCGCCGGAACCGATTTCGTCCGTGTCGATCTGTACGAGGTCGACGGGCGCATCGTCTTCGGTGAGCTCACCAGCTTCCCGGCAGGCGGTGACAGTCCGTTCGATCCGAAATCGTTCGACCTGGAATTCGGCCGCCCGTGGACTGTGCCCCGCCGCTACCGGTAGGCCAGACTGTTGCGATGGGCATGTTCAATTCCTCTGACAGTGGCGACGAACTGCGGGATCGCGTCGCGCAACTGGAGCATCGCGTCGCGTTGCTCGAGCGGGCGGTGCGCGGCTACGGCATCCCGATCCCCGTCGCGTATGAGGGCGCGCCGACGGAGGCGCAGGTGAGCCCGGCGGTGCGACAACTCGCGTTCGACGGCAGGAAGCTCGAAGCGATCAAAGCCCTCGTGGAGGAGACCGGCATGGGACTCAAGGACGCCAAGGACATCGTCGACCGGCTGTGAGTCGACCCCTGGGCCAGACCGTGCCTAGGACTGCGCTCCCAGCGCCCGCACGAGCATGTCGGTGAGCTTGTCGAGGTAGCCCGGCTCGGCGTCGGCATCGCGGACGGTCAGCCGCCAGTACACGGGCGCGCCGATCAGATCCAGGGCGATGTCCAGATCGGTGTCTGGCGCCAACTCTCCCCGGCGCATCGCTCGCTGCAGGATGACGGTGCCGCGGTCCCGGCGTGGCCGGCCGATCATGTTCTCCACCAGGTCGCTCAGTTCCGGATTGCGTGCCATCTCCGCGACGAGGTCGGGCAGGATCCGGGAGAAGCGGGGGTGTGACAGCCAGCGTGCCACGGCGTCGAGCGACTCCCTGAGGTCGCCGCGCAGCGAACCGGTGTCGGGCGCCGGAGCCTGATCGACGCTGAACTCGGCCAGCACCGCCAGCGCCATCTGCTGTTTGGACGGCCAGCGCCGGTACAGCGCGCTCTTGCCCACGCCCGCCCGTTTCGCGACCGCTTCCATCGACAACCGCGCGTATCCGAGGTCGGCCATCTCGTCGAGGACTGCCTCGGTGATCGAGGCGGTGACCGCCGGCTGGAGGATCGCGGCACCGGTGGGCGGGCGACGGGACATGGAGTGGACGATACCGCCCCGTCCCGCGTATCGTTTACGACGGAACGGTACCGTATCGTCCAGACCGAGGAGGCCGGATATGCAACCCGTCGAACTCGTCGACCGCGCGCTCGATCTGCTGGTGAGGCAGGACATGGCCGGATTCTCCGACCTCTGGGCCGACGACGGCGCGATCGAATTCCCCTTCGCCGCGCCGGGGTATCCCGAACGCGTGGTCGGCCGCGAAGCCGTCGCGGAGTACATGCGCGGGTACCCCGAGCTGCTCCGGATCGAGGGGTTCCCGCACAAGGTCGTCCACCAGACCGTCGATCCGGCGGTGGTGATCGTGGAGTTCGAAGCGGCGGGCACCGTCGTCGCCTCCGGGGCGCCGTACCGGATGCGGTACATCGCCGTGATCACGGTGCGTGACGGCCGGATCCAGAACTACCGCGACTACTGGAGCCCGCTGGCCGCGGCCGAGGCCATGGGCGGGACGGAGCAGTTGGAGTCCTTCGGGGGCGTTGCGCGATGAACGACGTCCTGGTGCTCGGGGCGACCGGGACGACCGGGCGCCGTGTCGCGGCCGTCCTGACCGATCGCGGCGTCCCCGTCCGGTCCGCGACGCGGAATCCGACGTCGCCGGGTCATGTCCGATTCGACTGGGGGGACCGCGCCACCCACGCGCCGGCGCTCGAGGGAATCGCCGCGGTGTACCTCGTCGCGCCGCCGGGAGAGCCCGATCCGGCCCCCTTGGTCGAGCCGTTCCTGGAGGAAGCACTGCGGCGGGGCGTGCGCCGCGTCGTGCAACTCAGTTCGTCAGCACTCTCCGAAGGAGACCCCGGCCTCGGAGTGGTGCACCGGCTCGTCCGAACGGCGATGCCCGAGTGGGCCGTCCTTCGCCCCTCGTGGTTCATGCAGAACTTCACCGGCGACCACCTCGTCGCGCAGGGAGTGCGTGACGGCGAGATCGTCACCGCCACGGGCGACGGCCGGGTGGCGTTCATCGACGCGGACGACATCGCGGCCGTCGCCGCACACGCACTCACCGACCCGGTGGCGCACAACACCGACCACATCCTCACCGGCCCGCGGGCGCTGGGCTACGACGAGGCCGCGGCGATCGTCGCCCGACACCTCGGCCGCCCGGTCCGGCATCGGTCGGTGCCGGCGGACGAACTCGCCGAGCGCATCGCGGCGGACGGGATACCACGGGAGTTCGCCCGGATACTCTCCGCGCTCGACGTCGACATCGCCGGCGGCGCCGAAGACCGCGTCACCCGCACGGTCGAAGACGTCACGGGCCGCCCCGCGCGGACATTCGAGGAATTCTGCGCCCGAAATCTTCCGATGTGCGCGACCGATGCAACCGAGGTCCGACGGTCCGTAGGGTGAGGGAGTGCCTCTTGTGCTCGGTCCAGCGCTCCGCCATGTCGGCGAGACGACCGCGTCGGTGTGGGTGCAGACCGAGCAGGCGGCCACGGTGAGCGTCCTCGGCTGCTCGGCCCAGACGTTCGACGTGCAGGGTCACCACTACGCCCTCGTGGAGGTGACCGGCCTGACCCCGGACTCGGTCACCGAATATCAGGTGACAGTGGACGGGCAGCAGGTGTGGCCGGTCGAGGACTCGCCCTATCCCCCGAGCGTCATCCGGACGCGAGGCCCGGAATCCGCACCTCGGATGCGTGCGATCTTCGGATCGTGCCGGTATCCGAAGACCGAGGACGACAAGGTCGACTCAAAGCTCGGCCGCGACGCCCTCGACTCGTATGCGACCCGCATGGCCGGGCAGGCGATGGAGGCGTGGCCCGATGCCCTGATCCTGCTGGGGGATCAGCTCTATGCCGACGAGCTCACCCCGGAATCGCGGCAACACCTGGCGGGCAAGCGCACCCGGCGCAGTTCGAACGGCAGCCGCCCCCCGGACGAAGTGGTCACATTCGCCGAATACGAACGGCTGTACCGTCATTCGTGGGGTGATCCGGAGATCCGTTGGCTGATGTCGACCGTTCCCACGGCGATGATCTTCGACGATCACGACATCCGCGACGATTGGAACACGTCGGAAGCATGGCGCGCGGACATCAACACGAAGCCCTGGTGGCGCGACCGGATACGCGCCGGCTTGGCGTCGTACTGGGTCTATCAACACCTGGGCAATCTCAGCCCCGAGGATCTGGCAGGCAACGAGGACTATCAGCGCCTCCTCGCCGCAGACGGTGACACCTGGCCGCTCCTGGTGGATCTCGCCGACCGTGCCGACGAGGAGGTCGACGAGAGCAAGGGCATCCGGTTCAGTTACCGATGGGATCTCGGTCGCACCCGGCTGATCATGATCGACTCCCGCAACGGCCGGATCCTGGAGTCGGGCAACCGGATGATGATCGGTGAACGGGAATTCGCCTGGCTGGAGGGCGAAGCCACCGACGGCGTCGAAGACGTCGACCACCTGATGCTCGCCTCGTCGCTGCCGTGGCTGCTGCCGCCGGCCATCAGCGATCTGCAGATGATGAACGAGCAGGCCGCCAACCGTCCCGACCGGCGCGGCCGCCTCGCCGAGAAGATCCGGCGCGCCGGCGATTTCGAGCACTGGGCGGCGTTCCTGAAGTCCTTCCTGCGCCTGACCGAACTGATCGGGCGGGTCGCAAGCCATCCCGACGGGCCTGCCACCGTGAGCGTGCTCTCCGGCGATGTGCACCACAGCTACGCCGCTCGCGCACATCTGACCGACCTACCGGCGGCGGATCGCGGCGCCACCGTGCACCAGCTGGTCTGCTCGCCGGTGCACAACTATGTGCCCGCCGCGGTGAAGCCGGCGTTCCGTCTCGGGTGGTCGCAGCCGGTGGCTCGGCTGACCCGGCGCTGGGCCCGCCATCGTGACCTACCTGCCTTGCCGGTGAGCTGGTCGAACGTCTGCGGTCCGCTGTTCGGCAACACGATTGCGACCATGGAAGCCGACGGCAGGCAGGCCGAGGTGTTCTTCGAGCAGCCTCGCGGGTCGGCTGAACTCGACGAGGTCGGCCGGATCCCCCTGACGCGCGCAGCTCGGCCATCCGTGGCCGAGCATTCGGGGACGGTCACATCAGGTAGCGACTCACCTGCTGCGGGCGGATGACCAGGTGAACCTGGTCCTGCGCCAAGATGTCCGCGAGGTCGCCCGCCCGGCCGGCGTCGCGGAGGTCCCAGTAGCGGGCGGCGAGCCGCGCGGCGAGGTCGTGCGCTCCGTCGGCCTCCACCGTCACCGGTCCGGTGACCGACACCCAGCGTTCGCGTTCGCCCACCGGCGCGGCGACGACGAGCGAGGCGCGCGAATCCTCCCGCAACTGGCGGATCTTCGCGGTGTCCGGCCCGGTGAAGAGCTGCACGGTGCCGACGTCGGTGACCTCGAACCACACCGGGCGCGGCTGGGGTGGGCGCGGTCCGGCAGCCACCGACAGGAAGCCGTGCAGCGGGCGTCGGAGGAACACGCGGTCCTCGGCGGTCAACGCATCGGCGCTCACGGCCGCCACGCCCCCGCCACGGCGGTCCGCAGCACGTAGTTCTCGAAGGTGCGGGGCGGACGGCCCAGCACGGTCGCGACACCGTCCGTCGTCTCGGCGATGAGTCCGCGTTCCATCAACACGAACATCTCGGCGACATGGTGGGCGTCGTCCTCGCTCAGGCCGTCGGGTGCCAGACCCGCCGCGTACTCGTCGGCGGAGATCTGCTTGTAGGCGATCGGCAGATCCGCCGCGCGGGAGATCAACTGCACCGCATCCTCGAAGGTGACCGACCGCGGTCCGCTGAGTTCGTAGACCTGTCCGGCGTGCCGACCGGGTTCGGTCAACACCGCGGTGGCGACGTCGGCGACGTCCTCGAGGTCGATGAACGGCTCGGGTACCTCGCCGGCCGGAAGCGCCAGATGGCCCGCGATGAGCGGGGCATGCCAGAGTTCCTCGTCGAAGTTCTGCGCGAAATTGTTCGGCCGCAGCACGGTCCACTCCAGGCCCGAGCCACGCACTGCGTCTTCGGCGTCGCGCATGTCCAGGCCGAACGCGGAGTCGCCCCAGCTGTCGGCGCCGCGCCCGGAGAGCAGGACGAGGCGCCGCACCCCGGCGTTCTCGGCTTGCGCCACGAAGTCGTGCGCGGGGCCTGGCTTTCCACGGGGCAGCGGTGGCGCGACGATGTACGCGGCGGAGACCCCCTGCAGGGCCGGATTCCAGGTGCCGGGGTCGGACCATTCGAACGGGATCTCGGTGGTTCGCGCAACCGCGCGGACCGGTATTCCGTGCAACCGAAGCCGGGCGGCGATCCGACGGCCGGTCTTGCCGGTTCCGCCGAGGACGAGGGTGTTGTCACTGCTCATGTGTCCAGTGAACGGCGATGAGTCGGACACTTCCATGGGTGACAAGCCGCAATGCATGTCCAATCGTCTAATCTGCCGACATGGATGCGTTCGGTGATCTGTTCCGCGGGGTGCGGGCCCACGGTTCGCTGTTCGGCAGCACCACCCTGTCGCCGCCGTGGGCGCTGCACTTCGTGGACGGCGCGCCACTCACGCTGTGCACCGTGCTGGGCGGGCAGGGTTGGATCGTTCCGGAGGCCGGCCCGCCCGAACCACTCCACGCCTACGAGACGGTCGTCGTGCGGGGACCCGGGACGTTCACCTTCGTCGACGAACTGGACACCGACGCGGAGCCCATCGCGTGCGGCGAGCACTGTGCGACGCCTGAACAGGGCGGCACCCGGCATCGGCTCGGGTGGACCGACCCCCGCGACGGCGGCGACGCGGCGCCGACATTGATCGTCGGCGCCTATCCGGTGCGCGGCGAGATCAGCCGCCGGCTCCTGGAGGCGCTGCCTGTCGTCCTTCGCGTCCCGGCGGGCGGCACGGGGGACGCGGTGCTCGATCATCTCGCCGCCGAGGTCGCCGTCGACGCGCCCGGCCAGCAGGTGGTGCTGGACCGCCTGCTGGACTGGATGCTGGTGTGCACGCTGCGCGAATGGTTCGACCGGCCCGGCGGTGAGCCGCCGGCGTGGTGGGCTGCCCAGCGCGATCCGGTCGCCGGCGACGCGCTGCGGCTGCTGCACGCCGAACCCGCCGCGCCGTGGACGGTGGCGTCGCTGGCCGACCGCATCGGGGTCTCACGCTCGACGCTGGCGAAGCGCTTCGCGGACCTGGTCGGCGAACCCCCGTTGACCTATCTCACCCGGTGGCGCATGACGCTTGCGGCCGATCTGCTGATCGAGAGGAAGGCGGCAACCGTCGCCGACATCGCCGGCACGGTGGGTTACTCCGACCCGTTCGGCTTCAGCGCAGCGTTCAAACGGGTCCGCGGCGTCAACCCGAGCGAGTTCCGGCGCGCCGCGTCCGGGTAGTTCGCGCCGCTCGATCGATTAGCTGCGCCAGCGCGGTAGAGCGCGGATCAGGGTCCAGTGTCACGACACGGAAACGGCCCCGTCACGGGGGCAACTCGCTTGGGCGTCAGCCTGGCAACCTCTAGTGGCGTTGCGTAGACAGGCATTACGGTCTGCCCTACGGTTGCGCAACAGGTAATTTTCGTCGCAGTCATTTTTGAGCAGAGTTGAAGGAGTCACCGGCAATGAGCACCTTTGGTCGGATTGCTGTACGAGTAGTAGCCGGTGCCGGCTTGTGTGTGGCGGCCGCGGCGCTGAGCCCGCACGCGGCAGCCGCCCCGTTGAAGACGGGTGGTTACCAGTGCGTGGACCAGGCCGCCGGTGCGCCGGCGGCTGCCGCTGCACCGGGAGCTGCCGGCGCGGCGCCGCTGTGTCAGGCAGCCGGGGCCGCAGCGCCGTTGGCTCCGCCCGTGCCCGTGGTGCCACCGGTCGCGCCGCCCGTCGTCCCACCGGTCCCGGCCGCGCCGCCCGTGCCGCCCGTGCCGCCCGTTCCCCTCGTCCCACCGGTCCCGGTCGTACCGCCCGTGCCGGCAGGCGCCCCCATCGCACCCGCGGCCGGCGGCGCTCCGCTCCTCGAAATGGGCGGTCTCGGCGGAAAGGGAGTGCCGACCGGAAAGACCTCGGCCACCGGTCCCGCCGCGGGTGCGCCGGTCCAGGCGGCTCCCGTGGACAAGGCGGTCCTGGTCAGGTAGCGCGGCGTCGCCGCGCCCACTCCCGGGTCACATGGTGTGCTTCGCACGCCATGTGGCCCGGATTCCGTTGTGGCGTGGACTCTCTGCGCTGATTTACTAGTCCTGCACGATCACCGGATCACCGATGTTGACGGTGTCGAAGTACCACTGCGCGGCGGCCGGAGCCAGGCTGATGCATCCATGGCTGACGTTCTCCAGCCCCATCGAGTTGACGGCCCACGGCGCGGAATGCACGAAAAGGCCACGCCGGGTGAAGCGTACGGCGTCCTCCACCTCGAGCCGGTACCCGTCGTGTGCCGTGACGGGGATGCCGACGCTGCTCGAATCCATCACCACCGTGGCATCTTTCGCCAGCACGCTGTAGGTGCCGACCGGGGTCGGATACTCCGGCCGCCCCATGGTCGCCAGCAACACGCCCTCCTCGCCGAAGCGTGGCAGGTGGTGCGGCGCGGGCAGTGCGATCGGTGATCCGACCCCTGCCCCGTCGATGGTCACGGTGAAGGTGTGATCCGACAGGTCGGCGACCCCGACGACGGCTGGACCGGTCTCGAACTGCGTCAGCTTGCCGTTCACCGACAGGGCGACCGTGCTGTGCGCCGGCCAGAACTCATCCGGGACCCACTGCACCACTGCGTCTTCCAACCATTCGAAGCGGCCGGTCCTTGCGGGTGTCGAGGTGATGCGGAGAGCGCGCTCGGCGGCGGCCCGGTCGGCGATCGGGCCGGCGAACGTCACCACCACCGGGTGCCCGACTCCGACGCGCGCACCCCGGGTCGGCGCGACGGCATCGACGGCCCCGGACATCGGCAGACTGACCGCTGCGGTGTCGACGTCGGGTGTGCCCCCGAGCACGGCTGTGGTGGCGACCACCACCGGTAGGACAAGCTGAACAACTGCCCGCATCGGCTCGAACCCCTGACTGACGCATGATCTTGAACGTCGTCATCTTACGGGTGCGTCAATGCTCGAACAGCACGGCGCGCGTTGAGGATTCGGTCAAGCGTTGGTCACGGTTCGGCCACGGCGGCGATATCAGGAGTGTCTGGCCACCTCGGCGATCGCCGACGCGAAATCCTGCGGCGCCTCCTGGGGCACGTTGTGGCCGATGCCGTCGAGGACCCGGTGCTGGTACCACCCGGTGTAGAGCGCGCGGTAGGCGGCACCGTCCTTGGCGGCGCCGTCGAAGTCGCTGGCGATGGTGATCGTCGGGACCGTGACCGGCGGCCGGTCGGCGAGCCGGCGTTCGTCGGCGTCATAGCGGCTCTCACCCGGGGCGAGGCTCAGCCGCCATCGGTAGTTGTGGATGACGATCTCGGCGTGGTCGGGGTTGTCGAACGCCGCCGCCGACAGGTCGTAGGTGTCGTCGGTGAATTTCCACGCCGGCGATGCGAGCTGCCAGATCAACTTGTTGAATTCGTGGGTGTTCTTCCGGTAGCCGGCCTCTCCGCGGGGTGTGGCGAAGTAGTACTGGTACCACCAACCGTGCTCGGCCTTCGGCGGCAGGGGTTCGAGATTCGCGGTCAGATCGACCGTGATGTAGCCGCTGACGGCGACGAGGCCGGTACACCGTTGCGGCCACAGCGTCGCGACGACGTTGGCGGTGCGGCCGCCCCAGTCGTATCCGCCGAGAATGGCGGCGGGGATCTGCAGCGCGTCCATCAGGCTGATCACGTCGTGCGCGAGCGCGGCCTGTTGCCCGTTCCGGAGAGTGTCCGCCGAGAGGAAGCGGGTGGTCCCGAAGCCGCGCAGGTACGGCACGATGACCCGGAAACCCTGACCGGCGAGCAGGGCGGAGACGTCGGCGTAACTGTTCACGTCGTAGGGCCAGCCGTGCAACAGGATCACGGGCGGCCCATCCGGGGGCCCCGCCTCGGCGTATCCGACGTTCAAGTCCCCAGCGTCGATCTGTCGGATCGGGCCGAGTCGATGCCCGGGAGCCGGCGGCGGACCGGCTTGCGCCGGCGACGGTGCGCACGCTGCGAGCGCAGTCGCGCCGGTGGCCGCCAGCGTCGCCAAGCGTGCGAAGTCCCGTCTGTTGACTGAGGTCATACCGACCATCCGACCTCAGAATCATCATCGAGTCCAATGATCGTTGGCCATGAGGCACATCTGTGACATAGATACGATGACGCGTGTGGAACTCCGCCAGGTCGAGCACTTTCTCGCCGTCGCCGCAGAGCTGAGTTTCACGCGGGCAGCCGAGCGGGTTCACGTCGTGCAGTCGGCGCTGTCCACGTCGATCGCGAAACTCGAACGCGAACTCGGAGTCGAGTTGTTCGACAGGACACGGCAGCAGATCAGGCTCACGCCGGCGGGCGACCGTTTCCGCATTCATGCCCATGACGTCGTGAGGGTGACCCGCGCGGCCGGCGAATCGGTCGCCGAGTACCGCGGGGCTCTCAGCGGCACCATCGAGTTCGGCTCACTCATCTCCTTCGGACCCCTCGACGTCCCCGGTGCTCTCGGCGAGTTCCACCGCGCCAACCCCTTCGTACGATTAAGGCTCCGGCTGAGCCAGTCCGGTGCCTCGGCCTACCTCGCCGCACTCATCGAGGGCTCGCTCGACCTGGCGCTGATCTCGGTGCCCAACCGGTTCCCACCGCAGCTCGACATGCGGCTGCTCTTCGAGGAGCCGATGGTCTTCGTGTGCCGTCGGGATCACCCGCTGGCCCGGCGGCGGCGAGTCCGCCTCGCCGACGTCGCCGGCGAAGACCTCGTGGGCTTTCCACCGGAATTCGGGCTTCGTCGACTGACGGACGACGCCTGCCGCGCCGCAGGTGTCACCGCGCGTACGTCCTACGAGGTGCCGGCCGGCTTCGCCGCCGTCGCCGAACTGGTCGGCAGCGGGCTCGGCACCGCGTTCATGCCGGCGTCGGAGGCGCAGAAGTTCGACCACCTGAACGCTATCGACGTCACCGAACCCGTGACGTGGCAGGTCTACCTCGCATCGCCGCCGATCGACCGCTGCACGCCGTCGACCGTCCGCCTGGCCGAGACGCTGCTCGGCGCCGCGCCCGCCGCGCGACAGGCGGTGCACGCCCCGCAACGCCACTGATGGATGGCATAGATCGAGGTGGAGCGCCTCGGTCAGCGTTGTTCGAGCGGCGTGGGCGGGCCGGAATGCAGGGAGCTCTGTGACGGCCCGGCGACGGCCTGGCCGGTCACAGCAATACCCGTCATGCGGTCCGCCCGGTGCGGACGAAGACGGGTGCGGGCCGCCGCGCCCGCCAGAGAGCCGAGAAGAGTTGGCGGCCTGCATACCCGTCCCGATCCCATCGGACGCCGAAGCTGAGCGCCGGTCACGATCGGCGACCCTCACGGTGAAGCGCAGCGGCGTACTGCAACAGCAAACGAATCACCGATATGCCTTCGACCTTCCTGAACCGCATCGCGCGCGCAACTCTCAGATGGCTATGGCAAAAGCAGCACATACACCGCTGCTTCCTCTCTAGGATTCCCCTCAGTGAACGTCGAGTGTTTCGTTCCCGGCTCGGCGAAGCGTGACCGTTGTACGGCGGGTTTGATTCAGCGAGCCAAATGAGCTGTCAACAAACCTAATCAGGGCGTTATACGAGGAAATCCGTATGCCAACAGGCCCGAGGAATGGTTGCATCGACAAGGAATTGCGTACTGCGTTTCGGGTTCGCATCATTAATTCAGGTCAACTATTGGGCTTTGTTGCGCAAACGCTTGCGGTCTTCGCATAAGGCGTGTTACAGCTACTCCCATGACCACGGCTCGGGCCGATATTGACCGCGACAGTTATTTCGCCGACGTCAATAACGGGGACCGGATCGACTCGTGGTCGTCCTCCGCCGAGGAACCGGCCGCCCGGTGGGCGGTCGGCGGCGGCGGCGCTCGCGCCTCACGCCTGAACGGGATCGGACAGAACTGCACCGATGCGTGGTCGAAGGGCTCCTGCGAAGAAGCGGCAAAGGGCTCGACGTCCTAGAGATGTGACACGAACGTTCAGGGGGAGTCTCGGTGAATCGAGTGGAGCCGGACGACAGGGCGTTGCCGCTGACACGCGCCCAGATGGACATTTGGATGGCTCAGCAAACGAGCCGGCAGAGCACCGAGTGGCAGCTCGGCGTCCTCGTACACATCGAGGGCAGGATCGAGCACGACCTGTTCGAGCAGGCGATACGGCAGGTGGTGCAGGAGGCCGACGCGCTGCGGGCCACCTTCTTCGAGGTCGACGGCCAGGTGTTCCAGCGGGTGGTCGACGATCCTGATACCCGGTTGCGCCGGCACGACTTCACGGGCGCGCAGGATCCGGAGCGGGACGCCCGCGAGATGGCGACCGGTATTCAGCGCACGCCGATGCCGCTGGACGGTCCGCTGATCAACTTCTCGCTGTTGCAGACGGGTCCCGACCAGTACATCTGGTACACCTGCTGTCACCACATCATCCTCGACGGACTGGGCCTTTCGTTGATCGGCCGGCGGATCGCCGCCATCTACACCGCGCTGGCCACCGGCCGCCCGGTCCCGCCGGCCTACTTCCCCTCGCTGCGCGACCTGGTCGACGGCGAGTCGGCCTACGAAGCCTCCGCCGAATTCCGCGATGACCGCGAGTACTGGAGCCGGAACCTTCCGTCGGGCAGCGGTCCGGACCTCGGCGCGCCTCAGGACACCGGTGGCGAGACGTACTGGCCGTCGGCCCAGGTCCAGATGGACCCCGCCGTGGTCGGCCGGATCAAGACGCTGGCCAAGCAATTCGGTGTCCGTCGCACATCGATCATGACCGCGGTGTGCGCGCTCCTGGTGCGTGGGCTCGGCGGCGGCGACTCCGACGAACTGGTGCTCGACTTCCCGGTCAGCAGGCGGGTGAGCCCGGAAAGCAAGCTCCTGCCGGGGATGCTCGCCGGCATCGTGCCGCTGGTACTGAAGACCGATCCGCGGTGCACCGTCGCCGACTTCTGCAGGCAGGTCGACACCCGCACCCGAGAGTTGTTGCGCCATCAGCAATTCCCGGTGGAGACGCTGGCTGCCAACGCCAGTTCGCGGCAAGCGCGCAACAGGGTGGTCGTCAACTTCGTGCCCGCCCGGCTCACGATGGACTTCGCAGGTGCGACGGCGACGGCGAGCTATACGACCTTCGGCCCGGTGGGCCACTTCGGGCTCTTCCTGCTCGGCTTCGGCGACCAGCAGTTCCTCAGCACCGTGGGCGCCGGCCAACCCTTCGCCGGCTTCGAGGTCGCGGATCTCGCGGAGCGGATGCAGCGGATGTTGGTCGCGATGTCCGACGATCCGGAGACGCGGCTGTCGTCGATGGACGTGTTGCGGGCGGGCGAAGCCGCCCATCTGGACGGGGCGGGCCGTCGCGAGCTGGCGGCGCACCCGGCGCCGCCGGCCGCGACGGTCCCCGAACTGCTGGCCGCGCAGACCGATCGGTCACCGGACGCGGTGGCGGTCTCCTGCGGTGACGATCAACTGTCCTACCGCGAACTCGACGCGGCGTCGGACCGGTTGGCCCGCGCCATCGCCGGGCGCGGCGTCGGCCCCGGCGGCTCGGTGGCATTGCTGCTTCCCCGGTCGGCCGAAGCGATCGTGGCGATCGTGGCGGTGCTCAAGACCGGGGCGGCGTACGTCCCGATGGACCCGATGCACCCCGATGAGCGGATCGCTTTCGTGCTCGGCGACGCTGCGCCGACCGTCGCCGTCACCACCTCGGAACTGGCCGGCCGGCTGGCCGGCTGCGGTGTGCCGGTCATCGACATCGACCGGCCCGCCGCCGGTATCGACACGCAGACAACGCTGTCGGCGCCGAAGCCGGACGACGTGGCCTACGTGATCTACACCTCGGGCACGACGGGCACGCCGAAGGGGGTGGCGATCACCCACGCCAACGTCGCGCAGCTGCTCGGCTCACTGGAAGCCGGGCTGTCGCCGGGACAGGTGTGGTCGCAATGCCATTCGTACGCGTTCGACTTCTCCGTATGGGAGATCTGGGGCGCGTTGCTCGGGGGTGGCCGGCTCGTGGTCGTGCCCGAGGAGGTGGCCGCATCGCCGCAGGACTTCGAGGCGATGCTGCTGGCCGAGCAGGTCACCGTGCTCACGCAGACCCCCTCGGCGGCGGGGATGCTGTCGCCGAAGGCGCTGGGCTCGACGGCGCTGTTCGTCGGTGGTGAGGCCTGTCCGGCCGAGGTGGTGGACCGATGGGCGCCGGGCCGGGTGATGGTCAACGCCTACGGTCCGACCGAGACCACCATCTACGCGTCGATGAGCACACCCCTGGCGGCGGGTTCGGGTGCGGCGCCGATCGGCGCACCCGCGGCGGGGGCGGCGCTCTTCGTCTGCGACGACTGGCTGCGACCGGTGCCTGCCGGGGTGGTGGGCGAGTTGTACGTCGCCGGTCCGGGTGTCGGCATGGGCTACGTGGGCCGTACGGCCCTGACCGGGTCGCGGTTCGTGGCGTGTCCGTTCGGAACTCCCGGGGACGCTTCCGGATTGAGGATGTACCGCACCGGTGACCTGGTGCGCTGGGGTGCCGACGGGCAGCTGCGGTACATGGGCCGCTCCGACGAGCAGGTCAAGATCCGTGGCTACCGCATCGAACTCGGCGAGATCCAGGCGGCGCTGGCCGAACTGGACGGCGTCGAACAGGCGGCGGTCATCGCGAGGGAGGACCGTCCGGGGGACAGGCGACTCGTCGGCTATGTCACCGAAATCGTCTCCGGGAGACTCGATCCGACGCAGCTCCGGGCGCGACTGGCCCGGCGACTGCCCGCCTACATGGTGCCCGCCGCGGTCATGGTGATCGACGCCGTGCCGCTGACCGTCAACGGCAAGCTGGACACCCGCAGCCTGCCCGCACCCGTCTACACCACCGAGACCTACCGCGCCCCGGCCGACTCGGTAGAGCAGGTCCTCGCCGACATCTACGCCGAGGTCCTCGGACTCGAACGGGTGGGCGTCGACGACTCGTTCTTCGAGCTCGGCGGCGACAGCATCCTGTCGAT
Organism: Mycobacterium sp. NPDC050551; assembly: GCF_040674075.1. Classification (NCBI taxonomy): domain Bacteria; kingdom Bacillati; phylum Actinomycetota; class Actinomycetes; order Mycobacteriales; family Mycobacteriaceae; genus Mycobacterium; species Mycobacterium sp. NPDC050551. Next base: position 812,665 of record NZ_JBFARC010000003.1, read on the forward strand.
GCAGGTGGTGGCGCGCGCCCGGGTCGCAGGAGTGGTGTGCCGGCCGCGCGACGTCTTCGTCGAGCAGACCGTGGCCCGGCTCGCCCGGGTCGCCCGGGTCGCCGACGACGAGGTCGGCGAGGTCGACGAGGGCACGGGGCCGGTGGTGGCCACCCCGATCATCCGGTGGCTGGGCGGCGTCGACGGCCAGGTCGACCAGTTCAACCAGACGATGGTGTTGCAGGCCCCGGCGGGCGTCACCCGGGCCGACGTCGAAATCGTGCTGCAGGCGCTGCTAGATCAGCACGGCGCACTGCGGATGTCGGCCGGTGTCGACGACTTCGGCGCGTGGTCGCTCGAGGTGTCCGAACCCGGATCCGTGCGGGCCCGCGACTGCGTGCATCCGGTGGAGCTGCTGACCGATGGGGCGTTGCACGACGCGCGGCGACGACTGGACCCGGCCGCCGGGAGGATGCTCATCGCACTGTGGGCGCCCGGCACCGGACAGCTGGCCCTGATCGTCCACCACCTGGCCGTCGACGGGGTGTCGTGGCGAATCCTGTTGGAGGACCTCAACATCGCCTGGGCGCAGCACCGCGGCGGCCAAGCCGTCGCCCTGCCTCCGGGAGGCACGTCGTTCGCGCGCTGGTCCAGGCGGCTCGAGCAGCACGCACTCGCGCCCGAGGTCGTCGAGCAGGCCGACGCGTGGCGGCGGGTCGCGGCTCTTCCCCCGGCGTTGCCCGCGGTAAACCCCGAGCTCGACACGTATGACACGGCCGGGCACCTGTCGGTGACGCTGGACGCCGACACCACCGGCCGGTTGCTTGGCGAGGTGCCCACGGCGTTCCACGTCGGGGCGCAGGACATCCTGCTGATCGCCTTCGGTCTGGCGCTCGGGGAGCTCCTCGGCACCGGAAGCGCACCGGTCGGTGTCGACGTCGAGGGCCATGGCCGGGCCGAGGAGCTGGGCGCCGACATCGACCTGTCGCGCACCGTGGGCTGGTTCACCGCCAAATACCCGGTGTCACTCACGGCAGGCGGGCTGTCCTGGGCGCAGGTGAGCGCCGGCGACGCCGCACTGGGGGAGGTCGTCAAGAACGCCAAGGAGCGGCTGCGCGCCCTGCCCGACGGTCTGACGTACGGCCTGCTGCGGTATCTCAACCCCGACGTCGACCTGACGGGTGCGGACCCCGCCATCGGGTTCAACTATCTCGGGCGACTCGGGGCCGGGACAGCCGCCCTCCCCGAGGAGCTGTGGCGCCCCAGCGAGGACGGTCTCCCGCTGACCGAGGCCGCCGCGGCGGTCGCAATCCCGTTGGCCCACACCGTGGAAGTCAATGCGATGACCACGGACACCGATGCCGGCCCGTGCCTGCGGGCCGCATGGACGTGGGCCCCGTCGGTGATGGACGAAGCCGGTGTCGAGCGCCTGAGCCGGTTGTGGTTCGAGGCCCTGGCCGGGATCTGCGCACACGTGCAACGCGGCGGCGGCGGACTCACCCCGTCGGACATCGCCCCCGCCAGGCTGACCCAGCGGGAACTCGACGAGGTGCAGCGCAGGTACGAGGTCGCCGACATCCTGCCGCTGACCCCGCTGCAGCAGGGTCTGCTCTTCCACGCCGATTCTGACCACGCCAACGACGACATGTACGCGGTGCAACTCGACTTCACCGTGGCGGGCCAGGTGGATCCGCAGCGATTGCGAGACGCGGTCCGCGCCGTCGTCAACCGCCATCCCCACCTGGCGGCCCGCTTCTGCGACCAATTCGCCGAGCCGGTGCAGGTGATTCTGCGCCACCCCGAGATCGCCTGGCAATTCGCCGATCTCACGGATACGGACACCGCGGCGGGCGACCGGCTGTGTGCGGCGGAGCGTGTCGCGGTCTGCGACCTCGCCGACCAGTCGGCGTTCCGGGTGGCGCTTATCAGGGTCGGGCCGCAGCGGCACCGGTTGGTGCTGACGTTCCACCACATCGTGGTGGACGGCTGGTCGCTGCCCATCCTGCTGGGCGAGATCTTCGCGATCTACCACGGGCATCCGCTGTCGGCACCCGGCTCCTACCGCCGATTCCTCACCTGGCTGGCGGACCGCGATCTCGCCGGCGCACGCGAGGCCTGGCGGGAGGCGCTGTCCGGATTCGACAGCCCCACCCTGGTCGGTACGCAGGACCGGTTCGGGGTGGGGCGCCGTGGCATCGCCTCGTTCCAGGTGCCCGAGCCGATCACCGCAGCACTCCGCGAGCTCGCGCGCTCCCGACACACCACCGTCAGCACCGTGCTGCAGGGCGCGTGGGCGCTGCTGCTGACGTCGCTGACCGGCCACTCCGACGTCACCTTCGGCACGCCTCGGTCACGCGTCGGCCAGGCCGACATCGCCGACGCGGACGCGATGGTCGGCCTGCTCATCAACACGGTGCCGGTACGGGCCACCATCACGGCGGCCACCACCACCACCGAACTGCTCGACCAGCTCCAGAACACGCACAACGACCTGCTGGACCACCAGCACCTGGCGCTGATCGACATCCACCGCGCCAGCGGCCACGACCGCCTGTTCGACACGCTGTTCGTCTACGAGAACTACCCGATCGACACCAGCGCGCTGGCGGGCGAGCACGACTGGACCATCACCGAGTTCGCCAACCGCGAGTACAACCACTACCCGTTGACGGTCGAGGCGATGCCGGGCCGCGAGATCGGCATGCGCGTCGAGTACGACACCGACCTCTTCGACGCGGCCCGTATCGAGGCGATCGTCGACCGGCTCCAGCGGGTGCTGGCGGCCATGACCGCTGACCCGGCGCGACGGCTGTCGTCGATCGACCTGCTCGACCGCGGCGAGCGCGAACTCGTGCTGTCCGGATTGTCCGGCGCCGGTGTGACGGCGCCGGTGGGCGTGGCCCCGGACCTGTTGACCGCGGCCGTCGCCACCGATCCGGATGCGACGGCAGTCGTCGACGGCGAGCGGCAGCTGTCCTACCGCGAACTCGACGAGTGGTCCACGCGGCTGGCCCGGGTGCTGATCGAAACCGGTGTGGGTCCGGAGCGCGCGGTGGGCGTGGCCATGGAACGCTCGCTGGAACTGGTCGTCGCCTGGTGGGCGGTGGCCAAGGCCGGCGGGTACTACGTGCCGGTCGACCTGGCCCACCCGGTCGAGCGGATCACCAGCGTGCTGGACGCGGTCGGCGCGCAGTGCGTGCTGGCGCGTGGCGGCGATCCCGTCGCCGCGGCGGGTCGGCGACCGGTGGTCCACGTCGACGGTCCCGACGTGTCCGAGCACTCCTGCGAGCCGATCACCGACGCCGACCGGCGCTCGCCGCTGCGGCCGGACAACACCGCATACGTCATCTTCACCTCCGGTTCCACCGGCACCCCGAAGGGTGTGGCGGTCAGCAATGCAGGCCTGCTGGGTTGGGCTGCGGCACAGGGCAGTACGTTCCTGCTCGACGCAGACGCCCGGGTGCTGATGGTGGCCGCGCCGACATTCGACGCGTCGGTCGGCGAACTGCTGCTGGCCGTGGAGGCCGGCGCGGCGCTGGTGGTGGCGCCGCCGCAGGAGTACGCCGGTGAGGCCCTGACCACGCTGCTGGAGCGGCATCGCGTCACCGCGGCGATCCTCACGCCGACCGTGCTGTGGTCGCTCGACCGCTCCCGGCTGGACCGGCTGCACACCCTGATCGCGGTCGGCGAGGCCTGCCTCGAGGAACTCGTGGCCGCCTGGGCGCCGGGCCGGCGGATGTTCAACGGATACGGTCCGAGCGAGACCACCATCTGGGTCACGTGTGCGCCACTCTCGGCGGGACAGCCGATCTGGATCGGCGCCCCCATCCCCGGGGTGTGCGCGACGGTGCTCGACGCCTGGCTGAACCCGGTCGGCGTCGGCGTCGTCGGCGAGCTGTACCTGGCCGGGCCGGCACTGGCGCACGGGTATGTCGGCCGGACCGATCTGACCTCGGAACGCTTCGTGGCCAACCCCTTCGGCGGCGCCGGGGAGCGCATGTACCGCACCGGCGACCTGGTGCGCTGGACCCCCGAGGGTGCGCTCGACTACCTCGGCCGCGCCGACACCCAGGTGAAACTGCGCGGCCAGCGCATCGAACTCGGCGAGATCGAGAACACCCTGCTGGCCTGCCCACAGGTCGCCCAGGCCGCCGCGACCGTGCACCACAGCGACACCGGCGCACACCTGATCGCCTACGTCACGCTCGAACAGACCGGCAGCGCGAACGACGACGCGGAGATCGTCGAGGAGTGGCAGACCCTGTACGACGAGCTCTACGGCGCGGACGTCGAGGTGCCTGCGTTCGGCATGGACTTCCGCGGATGGAACAGCAGCCTCACCGAGGAGGCCATCCCGCTTGCCGACATGGCCGAGTGGCGTGCCGCCACCGTGGACCGCATCATGGCGCTGCGACCCCGACGGGTGCTGGAGATCGGCGTCGGCTCCGGCCTGCTGCTCTCGCAGCTCGCGCCCGCATGCGAGCACTACGTCGCGACCGACATGTCCCCGGTGGTGATCGACAACCTCGCACACTCCCTGGAGCAGCTCGACATCCCGTGGCGCGACCGGGTTCAGCTCACCGCCCAGCCGGCGCACGTCACCTCCGGACTACCGCAGGGCTACTTCGACACCGTCGTCATCAACTCGGTCGTCCAGTACTTCCCGAACGCGGGATACCTCGCCGATCTCATCTCCGACGCGATGGACCTGCTGGCGCCCGGCGGGGCGATGTTCGTCGGCGACGTGCGCAACCACACCCTGCAGGGCGCCTTCCAGACCGCGGTCGCGCTGGCCCGCACCGAGGCCGCCGACGCCGACGTGATCCGCCAGCGCACGCAGCGCGCCATCCTCGGCGAACCCGAACTGCTGCTGGCGCCGGACTTCTTCACCAGCTGCGCCGAGGACCATCCGTCGGTGGCGGGCGTGGCGATCGAGGTCAAGCGCGGCCGAGCCGACAACGAGCTCACCCGGTACCGCTACGACGTCATCCTGCACAAGGCACCGGCAGCGGTGCGCTCCCTGGCGGCGGCGCCGACCTGGGCGTGGACCCGGTGCGGCGACCTCGACGGGCTGCACACCCGGCTGTCGTCGGAGCGTCCCGACATCGTCCGCATCACCGGGATCCCGCGCGCCGGGCTGATCGAAGACGTCCGTCTCGAGCTGGGCATCGCCAACGGGCTGCCCCTGCCGAGCGCGCTCGCACACGCCGAGGACGCGGCGGCCGGCGCCGTCGTTCCCGAGGACCTGCACCGCATCGCGCAAGCGGCCGGATACCACGCGAGTGTCACGTGGGGCGCCGAACCCGGCACCGTGGACGCCGTCTTCCTCACCCCTTCCGACACCCCCTCCGACGGCCGGCGCATTCCGCCGCTGACGGATCTCTACATGCCGCCCGCCGGCGCCGACCGTCGCGGCGCCCAGGCCAACGACCCGCACAGCAACACGAAGATCAGCGCGGTGCGTCGTCGGCTGACCGAGTGGCTGCCCGAGTACATGGTGCCGACCCACATCGTCGTGCTCGACGCGTTCCCGCTGACGACCTCGGGCAAGCTCGATCGAAAAGCGCTGCCCGCGCCCGAATTCCAGGACTCCGACAGCTACCGGGCACCGGCAGGCGCGGTCGAGGAGATCCTGGCGGGCATCTATGCCCAGGTGCTCGGCCTCGAGCGGGTCGGGGTCGACGAGTCCTTCTTCGATCTCGGCGGAGACTCGCTGTCGGCGATGCGCCTCATCGCGGCGGTCAACAACACCCTGGACGCCGACCTCTCGGTGCGCGCCCTGTTCGAGGCGCCGACGGTCGCTCAGCTCGCGCCGCGCATCGGCGGGGACGCCAGTCGGCTCGAACCGCTGGTGGCCGGTGAGCGGCCCGAGGTGGTGCCGCTGTCCTTCGCGCAGAGCCGGTTGTGGTTCATCGACCAACTGCAGGGTCCCTCACCGGTCTACAACATCTCGGTGGCGCTGCGGCTGCGCGGACCGCTGGACGCCGGTGCGCTGGGTGCCGCGCTGACCGACGTGGTGGGCAGGCACGAGAGCCTGCGCACGTTGTTCGCGGCGCCCGACGGCGTACCCCAGCAGCTGGTGGTGCCTGCCGAACAGGCCGACCCCGGCTGGGAGGTCGTCGACGCGGCCGGGTGGGCCGGGACCCGGCTGGACGAGGCCATGGAGACCGCGGCGCGCCACACGTTCGATCTCGCGCACGAGATTCCCTTCGCCACAACGTTGTTCCGTCTCACCGATGTCGAACACGTGCTGGTGGCCACGGTGCACCACATCGCCGCCGACGGCTCGTCGATCGGTCCGCTGGCGCGCGACCTCGGGGTTGCCTACGCCAGCCGCTGCGCCGGTGCGGCACCCGGCTGGACCGATCTCGCGGTGCAGTACGCCGACTACACGCTCTGGCAGCGCAGGCAGCTGGGCGAGCTCGACGACGGCGGCAGCCCGATCGCCGCCCAGGTCGCCTACTGGGCCGACGCGCTGGCAGGCATGCCGGACCGCCTTGCGCTGCCGACCGACCGGCCGTATCCACCGGTGGCCGACCTGCGTGGCGGCCGGGTGGCGGTGGACTGGCCGGTGGACCTGCAACAGCAGATCCGGGGGCTGGCCCGCGAGCACAACGCGACCAGTTTCATGGTGCTGCAGGCCGCCCTCGCGGTGCTGCTCGCCAAGATGAGTGTGAGTTCGGATGTCGCGGTCGGTTTCCCGATCGCGGGACGGCGGGAGCCGGCCCTCGACGAGCTGGTCGGGTTCTTCGTCAACACCCTGGTGCTGCGCGTCGACCTCACCGGCGACCCCAGCTTCACCGACCTGCTGGCCCAGGTGCGGCGGCGCAGCCTGGCCGCGTACGAACACCAGGACGTGCCGTTCGAGGCGCTGGTGGAACGGCTGAACCCGACCCGGAGCCTGACCCATCACCCGCTGGTGCAGGTCATGCTGGGGTGGCAGAACTTCTCGTGGCAGGACAGTGACGCCGCCGGGCTGGCGCTCGGCGATCTGCACGCCACCCCGGTGCCGGTGGACACCAGGACCGCCCGGATGGATCTGGCGATCTCGCTGGCCGAACGCTGGAGCGAGAGCGGCGCGGCCGCCGGGATCGGCGGAACCGTGGAGTTCCGCACCGACGTCTTCGACGCGACGACCATCGCGGCGTTCGTCGACCGGTTCCAGCAGGTGCTGCAGTCGGTCATCACCGAACCCGCGCAACGCCTCTCGGCGATGGATGTGCTGGGTGCCGAGGAACGCGCCCGCCTGGACCGGTGGGGTAACCGCGCGGTGTTGTCGCAGTCGAGCACGCCGACGACGGTGCCCGCGGTGTTCGGTCGGCAGGCGAGCCGGGCGCCGGACGCGGTGGCCGTGACGTGCGGTGACCGGTCGCTGTCGTACCGCGAGCTCGACAAGGGGTCGAACCGGCTGGCCCACCTGCTGGTGACGTCGGGCGCGGGCCCGGGAACGTCTGTGGCGGTGATGCTGTCGCGTTCGGTCGAGGCGATCACCGCGATCCTGGGGGTGATGAAGTCGGGGGCGGCGTACCTGCCGATGGATCCGGCCCATCCCCGAGTCCGCATCGAGTTCATGCTCGCCGATGCCGCACCGGTCGCGGTGGTGGCGTCGGCGGGTCTGGCCGACAGGGTGGCCGGCTGCGGCGTACCGGTCATCGGGATCGCCGATCCCTGGATCGCCGCCGAGCCCGCGACCGCGCTGCCCGGGCCCGCGCCGGACGACGTCGCCCACATCATCTACACCTCCGGGACCACCGGCACCCCCAAGGGCGTCGCGGTCACCCAGCAGAACGTGGTGGCACTGTTCGACACCCTCGAGGTGGGCTTCGCGTTGTCCGCCGAGCAGGTCTGGACGCAGTTCCACTCCTACGCCTTCGACTTCTCGGTGTGGGAGATCTGGGGTGCGCTGCTGCACGGCGCCCGCCTGGTCGTCGTACCCGACGCGGAGACCCGGTCGCCGCGCGACTTCCACCGGCTGCTGGTCTCCGAGGGCGTGACGGTGTTGACCCAGACACCCTCGGCCGTAAGGGGACTCGAGACCGACGGCCTCGACGGGGTGGCCGCGCTGGTGATCGGTGCGGAGGCCTGCCCGGTGGAGACCGTCGACCGCTGGGCGCCGGGGCGGGTGATGGTCAACGTCTACGGCCCCACCGAGACCACCATGTGGGCGTCGAAGAGCACCCCGCTCGCGGCGGGATCGGGCGCGCCGCCGATCGGGTCGCCGGTCACCGGTGCGGCGTTCTTCGTCTGCGACGAATGGCTGCGGCCGGTGCCCGCCGGGGTGATCGGGGAGCTCTACCTGGCCGGCCGCGGTGTCGGGATCGGGTACTGGCGGCGACCGGGGCTGACCGCTTCGCGGTTCATGGCGTGCCCGTTCGGTGCGCCGGGCACGCGCATGTATCGCACCGGCGACCTGGTGTGCTGGGGAGCCGACGGGCAGCTGCGGTACTTCGGCCGCGCCGACGAGCAGGTCAAGATCCGCGGCTACCGCATCGAACTCGGCGAGATCCAGGCCGCCCTGGCCGAACTCGACGGTGTGCAGGAGGCGGTCATCGTCGCCCGCGAGGACACCCCGGGCGAGAAGCGCCTCGTCGGGTACACCACCGGCACGATCAACCCGGCACGGGCCCGCGCGATGCTGGCCGACCGGTTGCCGTCCTACATGGTGCCCGCCGCCGTCGTCGTCCTCGACGACCTGCCGGTCACGGTGAACGGCAAGCTCGACACCCGCGCCCTGCCCGCCCCCGACTACCAGCAGGCCGACCAGTACCGCGCCCCCACCACGCCCACCGAGGAGATCCTCGCGGGCATCTACGCACAGGTGCTCAACCTGCCCCGGGTCGGTGTCGACGACTCCTTCTTCGACCTCGGCGGCGACTCGCTGACCACCATGCGCCTCATCTCGGCCGTCAACGCCGCGCTCGACGCCGATGTCGCGGTACGCACCGTCTTCGAGGCGCCGACGGTGGCCCAGCTGGCGCCGCGGATCGGCACCGGCGCGCACCGGCTGGAGCCGCTGGTCGCCGGTGAGCGGCCCGCGGAGATCCCGCTGTCGTTCGCGCAGAACCGGCTGTGGTTCATCGACCAGCTGCAGGGACCGTCGGCGGCCTACAACATGGCTGCCGCGCTACGCCTGAGCGGTCGGCTCGACACCGACGCGCTGGCCGCGGCCCTGGCCGACGTGGTCGACCGCCACGAGAGCCTGCGGACCACGTTCCCGGCGAGCGCAGGAACGCCGCAGCAGCTCATCGTCCCCGTCGAGCAGGCCGATCTGGGCTGGCGGGTCGTCGACGCCACGGGCGGGCCGGCGAACCGGTTGGCGGAGGCCGTCGAGGAGACGGCACGCCGGCCGTTCGACCTGGCCAACCGGATCCCGTTGCAGGCGGCTCTGTTCCGCGTGGCCGACGACGAGCACATCCTGGTCACCGTGGTGCACCACATCGCCGCGGACGGCTGGTCGCTGACGCCGCTGGTGCGCGATCTGGCGATCGCCTACGCGGGCCGGAGCGCCGGGCAGGCACCCGCGTGGGCCGAACTGCCGGTGCAGTACGCGGATTACACACTCTGGCAACGCGACCAGTTCGGCCGCCTCGACGACGAGAACAGCCGCATCGCCGGCCAGGTGGCGTACTGGCAGGACGTCCTGGCCGGCATGCCCGAGCGGTTGCAGCTGCCCACCGACCGCCCCTACCCGCGGGTCGCCGACCACCGCGGCGCCACCGTCACCGTGGACTGGCCGGCCGACCTCCAGCAGGCGGTGCGCGACACCGCCCGCGAGCACAACGCCACCACCTTCATGGTCGTGCAGGCCGCACTGGCGACGCTGATGTCGAAACTCGGCTCGAGTTCCGATGTCGCCGTGGGCTTCCCGATCGCAGGGCGGCGCGACCCGGCTCTCGACGAGCTGGTCGGCTTCTTCGTCAACACCCTGGTGCTGCGCGTCGACCTCGCCGGAGACCCCACCGCCGCGGAACTGCTGGCCCGGGTCCGCACCCGCAGCCTGGAGGCCTTCGAGCACCAGGACGTGCCCTTCGAGGTGCTGGTCGAACGGCTCAATCCCGCCCGCAGCCTCAGCCACCACCCACTGGTGCAGGTGATGCTCGCCTGGCAGAACTTCGCCGGCCAGGACGACCCGGCCGCGGGACTGGCGCTGGACGGACTGCGGGTGGCGTCGGTACCGCTCGATGCGCAGGTCTCCCACATGGATCTGGTCTTCTCGCTCGCCGAGCGCTGGACCGAGGCCGGCGCACCGGCGGGGATCGCCGGGAAGGTCGAGTTCCGGACCGATGTGTTCGACGCGCGCAGCGTCGAGGCGATGGTCACGCGGCTGCAGCTGGTGCTGCGGGCCATCACGGCCGATACCGGCGCGCGGCTGTCGGCGATCGAACTGCTCGACGCCGGCGAGCGTGCCCGGCTCGAGACCCTCGGGAACCTCGCCTCGCTGAACCGCGTCGCACCGGAGCCGTGGTCGATCACCGCGATGTTCGCCGAACACGTGGCACGGTCGCCGGAGGCGCTCGCCGTCACCTGCGGCGAGCGGTCGTGGACGTACCGCGAGCTCGACGAGGCGTCGAACCGGTTGGCGCACCTGCTCGCCGAGCGGGGCGCCGAGCCGGGGCGGTACGTGGCGCTGCTGGTGCCGCGCCGTGCCGAAGCGGTGGTGGCCATTCTGGCTGTCCTCAAGACCGGGGCGGCCTACGTCCCGATCGACCCGGCGGTGCCTGCGACGCGGGTGGACTTCGTGCTTGCCGACGCCTCGCCGGTCGCGGTGATCACCACACCGGACCTGCGGTCCCGGCTCGAGGGATGTGCCGCCCCCGTCGTGGACGTCGACGACCCGGCCCTGGCCGACCGGCCCGCGGCGCCGCAGGCATTCGGCGCCACCCCGTACGACATCGCGTACCTGATCTACACCTCGGGCACCACCGGGGTGCCCAAGGGCGTGGCCATCACCCACCACAACGTGACGCAACTGCTGGCGACGCTGGACTCCGGGCTGCCGCGCGCGGGGGTGTGGCCGCTGTGCCACTCCCTGGCGTTCGACGTGTCGGTGTGGGAGATCTTCGGCGCGCTGCTGCGCGGCGGCCGGGTGGTGGTGGTGCCCGAGACGGTCGTGGTGTCACCGGAGGACTTCCACGCACTGCTCGCCGCCGAAGGTGTCGACGTGCTGACCCAGACCCCGTCCGCGGTCTCGGCACTGCCGCAGCACGGCCTGGAGTCGGCGGCGCTCGTGGTGGTCGGTGAGGCCTGCCCGCCCGAGGTGGTGGACCGGTGGTCGCGGGACCGGGTGATGATCAACGCCTACGGCCCCACCGAGACCACGATGTGTGTGGCGATCAGCGCTCCCCTGACACCGGGATCCGGTGTGGTGCCGATCGGCTCGCCGGTGTCCGGTGCCGCGCTGTTCGTGCTCGACGAGTGGCTGCGCCCGGTGCCTGCCGGAGTGGTCGGCGAACTGTACGTGGCCGGTGCGGGCGTCGGCGCCGGTTACGTCGGCAGGACCGGATTGACCGCATCGCGGTTCATGGCGTGCCCGTTCGGAGCGCCCGGCACGCGCATGTACCGCACCGGCGACCTGGTGTGCTGGGGCGCCGACGGGCAGCTGCGCTACCTCGGCCGTGCCGACGAGCAGGTCAAGATCCGCGGCTACCGCATCGAACTCGGCGAGATCCGGACCGCGCTCGCCGGGCAGGACGGGGTGTCCCAGGCCGCCGTCATCGCCCGTGAGGACCGGCCCGGCGACAAACGCCTGGTCGGCTATGTCACCGAATCCCGCTCCGGCGCCTGCGATTCCGCGGAGATGCGGGCCGCGTTGGCGCAGCGGCTGCCGGCCTACATGGTGCCCGCCGCGATCGTCGTGCTCGACACGCTGCCGCTCACCGTCAACGGCAAACTCGACACGCGCGCGCTGCCCGCGCCGGAGTACACCGCCGACCGGTACCGGGCGCCCGCCGACGCGGTCGAGGAGATCCTGGCCGGGATCTTCGCGCAGATCCTCGGACTCGAGCGGGTCGGTGTCGACGACTCCTTCTTCGATCTCGGCGGCGACTCGCTCTCGGCGATGCGGCTGATCGCGGCGGTTAATGCCGGAGTGGGCGCAGATCTTCCGGTCGGGGTGCTGTTCGAGGCACCGACCGTGGCGCAGTTGGCGCCCAGGATCACCGCCGGCGGACGCGGCCTCGACCCCCTGGTCGCCGGTGACCGTCCGGCGGAGATCCCGTTGTCGTTCGCGCAGTCCCGGTTGTGGTTCCTCGACCAGCTGCAGGGGCCGTCGCCGGTCTACAACATGCCGGTGGTGCTGCGACTGCGTGGACACCTCGACGTCGACGCGCTGGGCGCCGCGATGGCCGACGTGGTCGACCGCCACGAGAGCCTGCGCACCCGGATCGTCGCTCCCGACGGCGTGCCCCGCCAGCTCGTGCTGGCGCCCGAGGACGCCGACTTCGGGTGGGAGGTCGTCGACGCCGACGGGTGGTCCCCGGCACGACTTCAGGATGCCGTCGCGGACACCGCGCGACGCAGCTTCGATCTGGAGGCCGACATCCCGCTGTCCGCCAGGCTGTTCCGCGTCAGCGTGGACGAGCACCTGCTGGTGGGCGTGCTGCATCACATCGCCGCGGACGGATGGTCGATCGTCCCGCTGGTGCGCGATCTGGGGCAGGCCTACGAGAGCCGCCGGACGGGAGATGCGCCCGAATGGTCGCCGCTGCCGGTGCAGTACGTGGACTACACCCTGTGGCAACGCGCACAATTCGGCGATCTCGACGACAGTGACAGCCGGATCGCCGGGCAGTTGGCCTATTGGCAGGAAGCGCTCGGCGGCATGCCCGAACGCCTGTACCTGCCCACCGACCGGCCGTATCCGTCCGTCGCCGATCAGCGCGGCGCCACCGTCGCCGTCGACTGGCCGGCCGAACTGCACCGGGCGGTGCGTGCGGTTGCCAAGGCGCACAACGCAACCAGCTTCATGGTGGTCCAGGCGGCGCTGGCGGTGTTGCTGTCGCGGCTGAGCGCGAGCACCGATGTCGCGGTCGGCTTCCCCATCGCGGGCAGGCGCGATCCCGCACTCGACGAACTGATCGGGTTCTTCGTCAACACCCTGGTCTTGCGCGTCGATCTGGCCGGCGACCCCACCGCCGCCGAGGTGCTCGAACAGGTCCGCCGACGCAGCCTGGCCGCCTACGAGAACCAGGACGTGCCCTTCGAGGTGCTCGTCGAGCGGCTGAACCCCGCCCGGTCCATGAGCCATCACCCATTGGTCCAGGTGGCACTGGCGTGGCAGAATGCGCCGGGCACCACCGACGAGGACGCGGGCGGACTGACCCTCGGCGACCTGCAGGTGTCCGAGGTGCCGATGTCCGCCCACACCGCCCGGATGGACCTGACGCTGTCGATGTCGGAACACTTCGCCGCCGACGGTGAACTCGGGGGGATCGGCGGCACGGTGGAGTTCCGTACCGACGTCTTCGACGCCGCCACCGTCACCACGCTCGTCGACCGGTTGGCGCGGGTGCTGACCGCCATGACCAGCGACCCCGCCGCGCCGTTGTCGGCGATCGACATGCTCGACGCCGGTGAGCACGCCCGGGTGGACGAGTTCGGCAACCGGGCGGCGCTGACTCGGCCGGCGCCGAGACCGGTCACGATCCCGGCGCTGTTCGCAGAACACGTGCTGCGGTCGCCCGGCACGGTCGCGGTCACTGCCGGCGAACGCTCGATGACCTACCGGGAACTCGACGAGGCCGCAAACGTATTGGCGCACAGACTCGTCGATCACGGTGCGCGCCCCGGGCAGTGCGTGGCGCTGCTGTTCGACCGCTCCGCCGAGGCGATCGTGGCGATCATGGCGGCGCTGAAGACGGGTGCGGCGTACCTGCCGATCGACGCCGTGGTGCCCGCGGGCCGAGCCGACTTCATGATCGCCGACGCCGCGCCGGTGGCCGTGGTCACCACCGCGGGTCTGCGGTCGCGTGTCGACGGGTGCGGCCTGCCGATCATCGACGTGCACGACTCCACCGCCGGGGCGGGCCCCGCGATCGCCCTGCCCGAGCCCCGACCGGACGACGTCGCCTACCTGATCTACACCTCGGGCACCACCGGTGTGCCCAAAGGCGTTGCGGTCAGCCATCACAACGTCACCCAGCTTCTGGAGTCCCTCGACGCGGGTCTCCCGCCCGCCGGGGTGTGGCCGCTGTGCCATTCGCTGGCCTTCGACGTGTCGGTGTGGGAGATCTTCGGCGCCCTGCTCCGCGGCGGACGCGTGGTCGTCGTGCCCGAGGACGTGGCCGCCTCGCCCGACGACCTGCACGCGCTGCTCGTCGGCGAACGCGTCGACGTGCTGACGCAGACGCCGTCGGCGGTGACGGCCCTTCCGCGCGCCGGTCTGGAATCGGCGGCGCTCGTGGTGGTCGGCGAGGCCTGCCCGCCCGACGTGGTGGAGCAGTGGGCGCCAGGGCGGGTGATGCTCAACGCCTACGGTCCCACCGAGACGACGATGTGCGTGGCGATCAGCGCACAACTGGCCCCAGGGTCGGGGGTGCCGATCGGTTCGCCGGTACCGGGCGCGGCGCTGTTCGTGCTCGACGAGTGGATGCGGCAGGTGCCCGTCGGTGTGGCCGGCGAACTGTACGTGGCGGGCGCCGGTGTGGCACAGGGCTACCGCAATCGCCCCGGCCTGACCGCGTCGCGGTTCGTCGCCTGCCCCTTCGGCGGTACCGACGGCGCCCCGGGACTCGTGATGTACCGCACCGGGGATTTGGTGAGCTGGCGTCCCGACGGGCAGCTGCTGTACCTGGGCCGTGCGGACGAACAGGTGAAGATCCGCGGCTACCGCATCGAACTCGGTGAGGTGCAGGCCGGGCTCGCCGCGGTGGACGGCGTGGACCAGGCGGCGGTGGTGGCCCGCGAGGACCGCCCCGGCGACAAGCGTCTCGTGGGGTACGTGACGGGCGGGGCTGACCCGGCCGCCGCGCGCGCCGCGGTGGCCGAGAAGCTACCGGCCTACATGGTTCCGGCGGCGGTGGTGGCGCTCGACGCGCTGCCGTTGACGGTCAACGGGAAACTCGACACCAAGGCGCTGCCCGCACCGGAGTACCGCGACGCCGGCCGGTACCGCGCACCCACCGACGCCGTCGAGGAACTGCTCGCGGGCATCTACGCGCAGGTCCTCGGCCTCGAACGGGTCGGCGTGGACGACTCGTTCTTCGACCTCGGCGGCGACAGCATCCTGTCGATGCAGGTGGTCGCGCGCGCCAGGGCGGCGGGGGTCACGTGCAGGCCGCGCGACATCTTCGTGGAGCAGACCGTGGCCCGGCTCGCCCTGATCGCCACGGTCACCGCGGCACATCATGGCCCGGCCGACGACGGTGTCGGCACGGCGGCTCCCACTCCGATCATGGCGTGGCTCAACAGCATCGACGGTCCGGTGGACGAGTTCAACCAGACCGTGGTCGTCCAGGCCCCGGCGGGCGTCACCCGCGCCGACGTCGACACGGTGCTGCAGGCGCTGCTGGACCGGCATGGCGCGCTGCGCATGTCCGTGCACGACGACGGCGCAGGCGAGTGGTCGCTGGAGGTACCCGAGCCCGGCTCGGTGGACGCCGGCTCGTGCGTGCGCGTCGCCGAGCGGCTGACCGACGAGGCCCTGGTGGACGCCCGTTCGAGGCTGAACCCTGCGGCCGGGGCGATGCTCAGCGCGCTGTGGGTGCCGGAGACCGGCCGGCTGGCGCTGGTGATCCATCACCTCGCCGTCGACGCCGTGTCGTGGCGAATCCTTCTGGAAGACCTCAACATCGCCTGGGCTCAGCACCACAGCGGCCAACCGGTGGACCTGCCCGCGGGTGGGACGTCGTTCGTCGGGTGGTCGAAGCTGCTCGCCGAGCACGCACACAGCGCGCCG
This sequence comes from Mycobacterium sp. NPDC050551, assembly GCF_040674075.1. NCBI lineage: Bacteria > Bacillati > Actinomycetota > Actinomycetes > Mycobacteriales > Mycobacteriaceae > Mycobacterium > Mycobacterium sp. NPDC050551. The sequence goes on from NZ_JBFARC010000003.1 coordinate 828,539, forward strand.
GTCGTGGCGCAGGCGCAGACGTGGTGGGACACGGCGGCCACCCCCGCGGTACTGCCCGCGGTGCAACCCGCCGCGGACACCTACGCGACCGCGGGTCACCTCTCTACGTCCCTCGACCCCGAGACCACCCGGATGCTGCTGGGCGACGTGCCCGCGGCGTTCCACACAGGCGCGCAGGACATACTGCTGATCGCGCTGGCGCTGGCGGTGGCCGAGTTCGCGGGCACCGGCGCCGGCCCGGTCGGCATCGACGTCGAGGGCCACGGCAGGGTGGAGGAACTGTCCGCCGGCGTCGACCTGTCCCGCACGGTGGGGTGGTTCACCACCAAACACCCGGTGTCACTCGCGGTCGGCGACGTGCCGTGGGCACAGGTCGCCGGCGGCCACGACGGGCTGGGCGCCGCGGTCAAGAACGCCAAGGAACAGCTTCGCGCCCTCCCGGACGCTCTCACCTACGGGCTGCTGCGCTACCTCAACCCGGACGTCGACCTGACCGGTCCCGACCCGGCCGTCGGATTCAACTACCTGGGCCGCCTCGGTGCGGACGCGACCGGGCTGTCCGACGAGCTGTGGCGGGTCGACCAGGCGGTCCCGACGGATGCGGCTGCCGCGGTGCCCATGCCGCTGGCCCACACCCTGTCGCTCGACGCCGCCACCATCGACGGTGTCTCGGGCCCGCGCCTGCAGGCGACCTGGACCTGGGCGCCGTCCGCACTCGGTCCCGACCAGGTCCACCGGTTGAGTGAACTGTGGTCGCAGGCACTGAAAGGCATCTGCGCACACGTGCGGTCCGGTGGCGGCGGGCTGACACCGTCGGACATCGCGCCCGCGCGCCTGAGCCAGCCGCAGATCGACGTCCTGCAGCAGCGGCACGAGGTCGCCGACATCCTGCCGCTCACCCCGCTGCAGCGCGGACTGCTCTTCCACGCCGGCGCCGCTCAGGATGACGACCTGTACGCGGTGCAGCTGAACATCGGCCTGAGCGGTCCACTCGACCGGCAGCGCCTGCACGCCGCGGTCCAGGCGCTGGTCCGGCGCCATCCCCACCTGGTGGCGCGGTTCTGCCAGGAGTTCGACGAGCCGGTGCAGATCCTGCCCGCCGAGCCCCGGGCGGCCTGGCGCTACGTCGAGCTCGGCGCCGTGGACACCGCCGAGGAGATCCTCGCCGCCGAACGGGCCGCGGTACTCGATCCCGGCCACGAGTCGGCCTTCCGTGCCGCCCTCATCCGCGTCGCCGAGGACGAGCACCGGTTCGTTCTGACCAACCACCACATCCTGCTCGACGGCTGGTCTCTGCCGATCCTGCTGCAGGAGATCTTCGCCGGCTACTACGGGCAGCCGCTGCCCCCGGCGGTGCCCTACCGCAGATTCATGACGTGGCTGGCCGAGCGTGACGCCGAGAGCGCCCGCGCCGCATGGCGGACGGTGCTCGACGGATTCGACACCCCCACCCTGGTCGGTCCGGCGCACGCGGCGGGACGCAGCGCTCGCTGCGTCGAGACGTTCCGGATGTCTGCGGCCGACACACATGCCGTCGGCGAGCTGGCCCGCTCGTGCCGCACCACCGCCAGCACGGTGCTGCAGGCCGCGTGGGCGCAGATGCTGATGTGGCTGACCGGCCAGAGCGACGTCGCCTTCGGCGTCGCGGTCTCGGGGCGGCCGACCGACCTGGCCGGTGCGGAATCGATGGTCGGCCTGCTGATCAACACGGTGCCGGTGAGGGCCACCATCTCCGCGACCACCACCGTCGCCGACCTGCTCGGTCAGCTGCAGGGCGCGCACACCGACACCCTCGAGCACCAGCATCTTCCACTGACCGACATCCACCGGATCGCCGGTCGCGACCAGCTTTTCGACACGCTGTTCGTCTACGAGAACTATCCCGTCGACGCCACGGCGCTGTCCGGCGCGCACGAACTGGCCGTCACCGAGGTGGCCAGCCACGAACACAACCACTACCCGCTGTCGGTGGTGGCGCTGCCCGGTGAGGAACTCGGCCTGCGGATCGAGTTCGACACGGCGGTCTTCGACGCAGCGGAGATCGCGGCGATCGTCGACCGGTTCCGGCGGGTGCTGGAGGCGATGACCGCCGACCCGGCGCTGCGGCCGTCGAAGGTCGACGTGCTGGACGACGCCGAGCACGCGCACCTCGATGCGGTCGGCCACCGGTCGGTGCTGACGGAAGCCTGCGCGCCGGTGGCGATTCCGGCCGCGTTCGGCACGCAGGCTGCGGCGACGCCCGACGCGGTGGCGGTGTCGTGTGGTGCGCGGTCGGTGACCTACCGCGAGCTCGACGAGGCGTCGAACCGGTTGGCGCACCTGCTGGTCGAGCTCGGGGCGGGGCCCGGCCGGTACGTCGCGCTGCTGCTGCCGCGGTCGGCCGACGCGATCACCGCCCTCCTCGCGGTGCTCAAGTCCGGTGCGGCGTACGTGCCGATCGACCCGGCCCACCCGGCGGCGCGCGTCGAGTTCATGATCGCCGATGCAGCACCGGTGGTGGCCATCACCACCACCGAGCTGGCCGACACCTTCGCGGTGGGCGACCTGCCGGTCGTCTGGGTCGACGACCCACGCATCGCCACCCGGTCCAGCGGCGCGCTGCCGGGCCCGTCACCCGATGACATCGCGCACGTGATCTACACCTCGGGCACCACCGGTGTGCCCAAAGGCGTTGCGGTGAACCACCACAACGTGACCCGACTGTTCGACTCCCTCGACGTCGGCCTGGACGCGGCCACCGACCAGGTGTGGACACAGTGCCACTCGTATGCCTTCGACTTCTCGGTGTGGGAGATCTGGGGCGCCCTGCTGCGTGGCGGCCGCCTGGTCGTGGTGCCCGAGTCGGTCACCGCGGCACCGGAGGACCTGCACGAGCTGCTCGTGGCGGAGCACGTCACCATGCTCAGCCAGACACCGTCGGCGATCGCGGCACTGTCTCCCGCCGGCCTCGACTCGGTGGCCGTGATGGTCGCCGGCGAGGCCTGCCCGGCCGACGTGGTCGACCGGTGGGCCGCGGGCCGCACCATGATCAACGGCTACGGGCCCACCGAGACCACCGTCTACGCCACCATCAGCGCGCCGCTGAGCGCCGACTCGGACGTGCCGATCGGCCTCCCGGTGCCGGGGGCCGGACTGTTCGTCCTCGACCAGTGGCTGCGTCCGGTGCCCGAGGGCGTGGTGGGCGAGCTCTACGTCGCTGGCCGCGGCGTCGGAGCCGGGTACCTCCGCCGCGCCGGACTCACCGCGGCCCGGTTCGTGGCGTGCCCGTTCGGCGGCCAGGGTGCCCGCATGTACCGCACTGGCGACCTGGTGCGGTGGGGCGCCGACGGGCAACTGCGCTACCTCGGCCGTGCCGACGAGCAGGTCAAGATCCGCGGCTACCGCATCGAACTCGGCGACATCCAGAGCGCGCTCGCGGCGCTGGACGGGGTCGAGCAGGCCGCGGTCGTGGCCCGCGAGGACCGCCCGGGCGACAAGCGCCTCGTCGGCTACCTCGTCGGAACCCTCGACCCCGCCGCGGCTCGCTCGGCGCTGGCGGAGCGGCTGCCCGGGTACATGGTGCCCGCGGCCGTCGTCGTCGTCGACGCCCTCCCGGTCACCGTGAACGGAAAGCTCGACGCCCGTGCGCTTCCCGTGCCGGAGTACCGCGACGGCGACAGCTACCGCGCCCCCACGACCCCGACAGAGGAGATCCTGGCCACCATCTACGGTCAGGTCCTCGGCGTCGACCGGGTCGGGGTCGACGACTCCTTCTTCGACCTCGGCGGCGACTCCGTCTCGGCCATGCGGCTGATCTCCGCGGTCAACGACATCCTCGAGTCGGAGCTGTCGGTGCGCGCGGTGTTCGACGCACCCACGGTCGCACAGCTGGTGTCGCGGCTCGACGAGCAGGCGGCCGGGCGCACGCCGCTGGCGCGTGTCGAGCGGCCCGACGTACTGCCGTTGTCGTTCGCCCAGAACCGGCTCTGGTTCATCGACCAGTTGCAGGGTCCCTCACCGATGTACAACATGCCGGTGGCGCTGCAGCTGCGGGGGCGGGTCGACGGCGAGGCGCTGGCCGCGGCCCTGACCGACGTGGTGGACCGCCACGAGAGCCTGCGGACCCTGATCGCCGCGCCCGACGGCGTGCCCCAGCAGCTCGTCCTGCCTGCCCGCTGGGCCGACTTCGGCTGGGAGGTCGTCGACGCGAGCACCTGGTCGCGCAGCCGGCTCGAGTCGGCGGTCGCCGAGACCGTCTGCCACAGCTTCGACCTGGCCACCGAGATCCCGCTGCGCGCGAGGCTGTTCCACGTCGACGGCGACGAGCATCTACTGGTCGCGGTCGTACACCACATCGCGGCCGACGGCTGGTCGATCACCCCGCTGGTGCGCGACCTCGGCGAGGCGTATGCCGCCCGGTGTGCGGGGCGTCGTCCCGACTGGGAGCAGCTCCCGGTGCAGTACGCGGATTACACGCTGTGGCAGCGCGAGCAGTTCGGCGATCTCGACGACGGCGAGAGCTCGATCGCCGCGCAACTGGCGTACTGGCAGGACGCCCTGGCAGGCATGCCCGAGCGCCTCGCACTGCCCACCGACCGGCCCTGTCCCCAGGTGGCCGACCATCGTGGCGCCGCCGTGCCGGTGGACTGGTCGGCCGAACTGCAGGACGCGGTCGCCCGGGTGGCGCGCGACAACAAGGCGACCACCTTCATGGTGATGCAGGCCGCGCTGTCGGTGCTCTGCTCCACGCTGAGCGCCAGTAACGATGTCGCAGTGGGCTTCCCGATCGCCGGCCGTCGCGATCCCGCCCTCGACGACCTGGTCGGCTTCTTCGTCAACACCCTCGTACTGCGCGTCGACCTCGCCGGGGACCCGACGTTCGCCGAGGTGCTGGCACAGGTGCGGCGCCGCAGCCTGGCCGCCTACGAACACCAGGACGTTCCGTTCGAGGTGCTGGTCGAGCGGCTCAACCCGGCACGCAGCATGTCCCACCACCCGTTGGTCCAGGTGATGCTGGCCTGGCAGAACTACGCGGGCGACCCTGGCGCCGGGCTGGCTCTCGGGGACCTGGAGGCGACACCGTTGCCCACGGAGACCCGCACCGCGCGGATGGATCTGGTGTTCTCACTGGCCGAACGCTGGTCAGGGGACGGCACGAGCGCGGGTATCGGTGGCAACGTCGAGTTCCGGACCGACGTGTTCGACGCCGCCACCATCGAGACATTCGTGGCACGGTTGCGGCGGGTGCTGGAGGCGATGACCGCCGACCCCACCCGCAGGGTGTCGTCGACGGACGTGCTCGGAGACGTCGAACGGGCACGACTCGACGACTGGGGTCACCGGGCGGTGCTGGCCGATCGGGCCGTCTCGCCGGTCCCGGTGCCCGCGCTCTTCGCCGAACAGGTGGCCCGGACACCGGACGCCGTCGCGCTGAGTGGCGCTGGACGACGCATGACGTACCGCGAACTCGACGACGCCGCAGGGCAGTTGGCGTCGGCGTTGGCTGCCGAGGGCGCCGGACCGGGACGGTGCGTGGCCCTGCTGCTGCCGCGGTCCACCGACGCCGTCATGGCGATCCTGGCGGTGTTCAAGACCGGCGCCGCGTATCTGCCGATCGATCCGGCTCTGCCCGCGGCGCGGTTGCAGTTCATGCTCGCCGACGCCGAACCGGTGGCCGCCGTCACGACGGCGGAGCTGCGCATCCGGCTCGAGGGATCGGGTGTCGCGATCGTCGACGTCGCCGACCCCGCACCGGCTGTGACCGGCTCGCCGCGGTGTGCCCGCGAGCCCGGCCCTGCCGACCTCGCGTACCTGATCTACACCTCCGGCACCACGGGCGTCCCCAAAGGCGTTGCGGTGACGCACCGCAACCTGACCCGATTGCTGGACACGCTGCACGCCGACCTACCCGCAGGGCCCGGCCAGGTGTGGTCGCAGTGGCACTCGCTGGTCTTCGACGTCTCGGTGTGGGAGATCTGGGGTGCCCTGCTGCACGGCGCCAGGCTGGTGGTGGTGCCCGAGGAGATGGTGGCCGCACCGGACGAGCTGCACGAGCTGCTGGTCGGCGAGGAGGTCACCGTCCTGCACCAGACGCCCTCGGCGGTCGGGATGCTGACACCGGACGGCCTGGGGTCGACCGCGTTGGTGGTCGCCGGCGAGGCCTGCCCGGCGGAGGTGGTGGACCGGTGGGCGCCGGGGCGGGTGATGCTGAACGCCTACGGGCCGACCGAGGCCACGATCTACGCGGCGATGAGTCGGCCGCTGGCCGCGGGAACCGGCGTGGTGCCGATCGGATCACCGGTGCCGGGCGGCGCGCTGTTCGTCCTCGACAGGTCGCTGCGGCCTGCGCCCCAGGGCGTCGTCGGCGAGCTGTACGTGGCAGGCGCCGGGGTGGCTCTCGGCTACTGGCGGCGCCCCGGTCTGACCGGATCACGTTTCCTGGCATGCCCGTTCGGTGCGCCGGGTGAGAGGATGTACCGCACGGGCGACCTCGCGCGGTGGGGCGCCGACGGGCAACTGCAGTACCTGGGTCGCGCCGACGAGCAGGTGAAGATCCGCGGCTACCGCATCGAGCTGGGCGAGATCCAGACCGCGCTCTCCGAGCTGCCCGGCGTCGAACAGGCGGTGGTGACCGTGCGCGAGGACCGCCCGGGCGACCGGCGTCTGGTCGGCTATGTGATCGAGTCACACACCGGCGCAGTCGATGTCGTGCAGGCGCGGGACGCCCTGATGCAGGTGCTGCCCGCATACATGGTGCCCGCGGCGGTGGTGGCGATCGAGGCGGTGCCGCTGACGGTCAACGGCAAACTGGATTCCCGCGCCCTGCCCGCACCTCAGTACACCGTCGAGGGATACCGTGCCCCGGCCGACGCGGTCGAGGAGATCCTGTCGGGCATCTACGCCGACGTGCTCGGCGTCGAGCGGGTCGGCGTCGACGATTCGTTCTTCGAACTCGGCGGCGACAGCATCCTGTCGATGCAGGTGGTCGCGAGGGCTCGCGCGGCAGGGATCCTGTGCCGGCCGCGGGACGTCTTCGTCGAGCAGACCGTGGCCAGGCTGGCCCGGGTGGCCACCGCAGCCGACGGCAAGGCCACCGAGGTCGACGAGGGCGTCGGACCGGTGGTGCCGACGCCGATCATGCGCTGGCTGCACAGCGTGCACGGCCCGGTCGACGAGTTCAACCAGACGATGGTGCTGCAGGCCCCGGCCGGAGTCACCGAGGATGACGTCGTGGTGGTGCTGCAGGCCCTGCTGGACCGGCACGCCACGTTGCGCCTGCGCGCCGCAGACGGGGACTCCGGCGTCTGGACGATCTACGTGCCAGACCCCGGCTCGGTCGACGCCCGCAGCTGCCTGCACACCGTCGACGAGCTCACCGACGACGCGATGACCGCGGTGCGGGCCCGCCTGAACCCGGCCGCCGGGACGATGCTCAGCGCGCTGTGGGCCACGTCCACCGGCCGGCTCGCGCTGGTGGTGCACCACCTGGCCATCGACGGGGTGTCCTGGCGAATCCTGTTGGAAGACCTCAACATCGCGTGGGCGCAGCACCGCGGCGGCCAACCCGTGGCGCTGCCTGCCGGCGGCACGTCGTTCCTGCGCTGGTCGAGGCTGCTGGTCGAACACGCCAGCACCGCAGAGGTGGCGGGGCACGCCGCCGCCTGGCGGGAGATCGCCGAGACCACCGCCATGCTGCCCGCCGTACAACCCGAGCGCGACACCTTCGCCACCGCCGGGCACCTCTCGGCCGCGCTGGACGCCGAGACCACCCGCAGTCTGCTCGGTGAGGTGCCCGCGGCCTTCCACGCCGGGGTCCAGGACATCCTGCTGATCGCGTTCGGCCTCGCGGTCGCGGAGCTGCTGGGCACCGGCACGGCCCCGGTCGCCATCGACGTCGAAGGGCACGGGCGCGCAGAGGAACTCGCCGACGACGTCGACCTCTCGCGCACGGTGGGATGGTTCACCACCAAGTACCCGGTGGCGCTGACGCCCGGCGGGTTGTCGTGGGCGCAGGTGTGCGCGGGCGACCCGGCGCTCGGTGCGACGGTCAAGGCCGCCAAGGAACAACTCCGGGCGCTGCCCGACGTCCTCACCTACGGACTGCTGCGCTACCTGAAGCCGGAGGTCGGGCTGACCGCGGCCGACCCGACCGTCGGCTTCAACTACCTCGGCCGGCTGGGTGTGTCGGGCGGTGAGCTGTCCGACGACCTCTGGCGGATCTCCCAGGAGGGCCTGTCGCTGACCGGTGCCGCCGCGGCGGTGCCGATGCCGTTGCCGCACACGCTGGAACTGAACGCCGTCACCATGGACACCGACGCCGGACCGCGCCTGCAGGCCTCATGGACGTGGGCGCCGTCGGCGCTGGACCACGATGAGGTCAGCCGGCTGAGCGAGCTGTGGTTCGAAGCGCTGACAGGCATCTGCGCTCACGTGAGCTCCGGTGGCGGCGGGCTGACGCCGTCGGACATCGTTCCCGCCCAGCTGGAACAGCGACAGATCGACCAGCTGCAGCAGCAGTGCCGGGCCGCCGACATCCTGCCGCTGACCCCGCTGCAGCGGGGCCTGCTCTTCCACGCGGCCACCGCCCGCACCGACGACGACGTGTACGCCGTGCAACTGGACTTCACCATCACCGGCCCGCTCGACCCGGAGCGGTTGAGCGATGCCGTGCACGCCGTTGTCCGCAGGCACCCGCACCTGGCGGCCCGCTTCTGCGACGAGTTCGACGAACCGGTGCAGATCATCCCGGCCGATCCGCTGATGGCATGGCGGTACCTCGACCTGCGGGGCGACGACCGGGATCCGGGGCCGGAGATCGCCCAGTTGTGCGCCGACGAGCGCGCGAAGGTGTGCGACCTGGCCCACCGGCCGGCCGTGCGGGCCGCGCTGATCGGCATGCCCGGCGAGCGGCACCGGCTCGTCCTGACGTTCCACCACATCGTGGTCGACGGATGGTCGCTGCCGATCCTGCTCGGCGAGATCTTCGCCGGGTACCACGGACACCGGCTGCCCTCCCCGCCGCCGTACCGCCGGTTCGTGACCTGGCTCGACGGTCGCGACGTCGAGGCCGCCCGCGCGGCGTGGCGTGAGGCACTCGACGGCTTCGCCACCCCCACCCTGGTCGCTCCGCGCCCGTATGCGGGCCCGCGCGGGGTGAGTGCACACCGGCTGTCCGAGAAGGTCACCGAGGCGCTCGGCGACCTGGCCCGCTCGTGCCACACCACGATGAACACCGTGCTGCAGGCCGGCTGGGCGATGCTGTTGACGTCACTGACGGGTCAGCACGATGTCGCGTTCGGCGCCACCGCGTCCGGCCGGTCGGACGTGGCGGGCGCGGAGTCCATGGTGGGTCTGATGATCAACACGGTGCCGGTGCGGGCGAACATCACGCCGGCCACCACCGTCGCCGATCTGCTCGACCAGCTGCAGGACTTCCACAACGGGCTGCTCGATCATCAGCACCTGGCGCTCACCGACATCCACCGGGTGACGGGCCACGACCAGCTGTTCGACACGCTGTTCGTCTACGAGAACTATCCGATCGACGCCGCTGCGGTGACAGGTGAGCACGAGCTGTCCGTCAGCGACTTCAACCACCACGAGAACAACCACTATCCGATGACCCTGGAAGCGCTGCCGGGCAACGAGATCGGCTTCCGGGTCGAGTACGACGCCGAGGCGTTCGACGAGGCCGCGATCGGCAGGATGATGGACCGGTTGAGTCGTGTGCTCGCCGCCATGGCCGGCGATCCGGGACGGCGGCTGTCCTCGGTGCAGGTGCTGGCCGACACCGAGCGGGCGCGGCTGGACGAGGTCGGCAACCGGGCGACACTGACCCGCCCCGCGGCGGCCGGTGTCTCGGTGCCGGTGGCGTTCGCTGCGCAGGTGCGGCGGACACCGCAGGCGGTGGCGCTGTCGGCAGGCGGCGACGCGCTGTCCTATCGCGAGGTGGATGCGGCGTCCGACCGGTTGGCCCGGGTGCTGATGGGCCGCGGAGTGGGAGCCGGACAGTGTGTGGGGCTGCTGATGCCGCGGTGCGCGGAGGCGGTCATCGCGATCGTGGCCATCCTCAAGTCCGGTGCGGCCTACGTCCCGATGGATCCGATGCACCCCGACGCGCGGATCGACTTCATGCTCGGCGACGCCGCACCGGCGGCGGTGATCACCCGTTCGGATCTGCGGTGGCGGGTCGCGGCCCATGACGTGGCGGTGATCGACGTCGACGATCCGGTCGACGACTGGGGGATCGGTTTCTGGCACGGCGCCGTGCCGGAGCCGGCGCCGGACGACATCGCCCAGATCATCTACACCTCCGGCACCACCGGTGTGCCGAAGGGCGTGGCGATCACCCATCGCAACGTCACCTCGCTGCTGGCGTCGCTGGATGCCGGTCTGCCGCCGGGACAGGTGTGGACGCAGTGCCATTCGTACGCCTTCGACTTCTCCGTCTGGGAGATCTGGGGTGCGCTGCTCGGCGGTGGCCGGCTGGTCGTGGTGCCCGAGGAGGTCACCGCATCACCGGAGGACTTCCATGCGCTGCTCGCCGACGAGGGGGTCAACGTGTTGACCCAGACGCCGTCGGCGGTGGGGATGCTCTCGCCGAGTGGACTGGAGCGCACCGCCCTGCTGGTCGGTGGTGAGGCCTGCCCGGCTGAGGCGGTGGACCGCTGGGCGCCCGGCCGGGTGATGGTCAACGCCTACGGCCCGACCGAGACCACCATCTATGCGTCGATGAGCACCCCGCTCGTAGCGGGATCCGGGCCGGCGCCCATCGGTGCGCCGGTGGCCGGAGCGGCGTTGTTCGTGCTCGACGACTGGCTGCGGCCGGTACCCGCCGGCGTGGTCGGGGAGCTCTACATCGCCGGCGACGGCGTCGCACAGGGCTATGTGCGTCGGGCGGGCCTGACCGGATCGCGGTTCGTGGCATGCCCGTTCGGGGCGCCGGGCATGAGGATGTACCGGACCGGAGACCTGGTGTGCTGGGGTGACGACGGGCAGTTGCGCTATGTGGGACGCTCCGACGAGCAGGTCAAGATCCGCGGCTTCCGGATCGAACTCGGCGACGTGCAGTCCGCACTCGCTGCGCTCGACGAGGTGGACCGGGCCGCGGTGGTCGCCCTCGAGAGCGGAACCGGCATCACGCGGCTGATCGGTTACGTCACCGAATCACGCAGCGGCGCGGTCGATCCCGGCGCTATCCGTGCGCGGTTGGCGGAGCGGTTGCCCACGTACATGGTGCCCGCGGCGGTGGTGGTGCTCGACACGTTGCCGCTCACCGTCAACGGCAAGCTGGACACCCGGGCCCTGCCCGCCCCCGAGTACACCGCAGCGCAGTACCGCGCCCCCGCCGACACCGTCGAGCAGGTCCTGGTCGGCATCTTCGAACAGATCCTCGGATTGCCGCGCGTCGGCGTCGACGACTCGTTCTTCGAACTCGGTGGGGACTCGCTGTCGGTGATGCGCCTCGTCGCCGCGGTCAACAGCAGCCTCGATGCCGACATCTCGGTGTCGGCGGTGTTCGAGGTGCCCACCGTGGCCGGACTGCGTCAGCAACTGCGGATCGGCGCCGACTCCCCGCGGGAGGTCACCCCGATCCAGACCCTGAAGAAGGGCAGCGGCGCTCCGTTGTTCTGCATCCACGCCGCGAGCGGGCTGAGCTGGCCCTACCAGGCGCTCGGCCGCCATCTCGATTGCCCGATCGTCGGAATCCAGCAGACGGATGACGATGCCGCCGGGTCGATCCGCGGCATGGCGCGGACCTACGCCGACAGGATCCAGCAGATGCGGCCGAACGGGCCGTACCACCTGCTCGGCTGGTCCTTCGGCGGCGTCGTCGCCCACGAAGTGGCGATCGAACTGGAACGGCGCGGCGGCGAGGTGGCGCGCCTGATCATCCTGGACGCCCAGCCGGAACTCGACGGGCGGCTCGCGACGCCGAATCAGATCCTGGGCATGACGCACGTCCGGGAGGAGCTCGCACGCTTCTATCAGATCAGCAACGCCGGCCTGGACGAGTCGGTCACCAACGAGCAGATCGACGTGATGCTGCGCATGCAGGGCGAGGCGGTGTTCGGCCGGTACAAGGAGCTCGTCGACCGGATCATCCGCAACGGGAGCGCCAACATCGAGTCGTACCGGATTCACGAGCCGGGTGTGTTCGGCGGTGACATGGTGCTGTTCGGGGCCGAGGGTGCTCACCAGGACAGAAGTGCCGAGATACTGCGCGCCTGGAGTCCTCATGTCGCAGGCAACATCACCGTGCACTCGGTCGACTGCACGCACGAGGAGATGTTGGGCGCGGAGACGCTGACCCGCTACGGCGAGCAACTCGAGCAGGCTCTGAGGCTGGGCCCGGTCGAGGAGCTGGCGTCCGTCGACTCCACCGGACGCCGGTTGCGCCGGGTCCGGTGACGACGGGCTCGTCCGCTAGGCCTGCTCGTTCAGCCACTCTGTGGTGAAGCGCAGCATCTCGGGGGTGTCGTCCACCATCTGGCGGCTGAGCATGCCTTCGATCGTGCTGCCCACGAAGCGGACGTCGACCTTCACCGTCGCGGTACAGCGCAGCTGCGTGTCATCGCCCGCGGGCGCCAGCACCACGCTGCTGCGACCGGAACCCGGTGCGCCCCGCGCTTCGATGCGGACCGTTCCGTGCAGCTCGCCGTCGACCAGGGTCCACGTCTGATCCTGGACGATCTCCAGGTCCCGGGGATACAGCTTTCCGAACGGCTTGGGCAACAGGGCGGTACGCAGGTCCTGGACGGTGACGACCTGTACGGAGCCGTCGACGACGTCGATCGCGTCGAGACGGCCGTTGTCGCCGTAGGCCGCCAGTCGTGACACCCAGTAGTCCGCCTCGGAATAGGCGGCATGGATCTGTTCGACGCCGATCGCGGACTCGACCTGGAAGTCGACCGTTCGTGACATGCAAGCTCCCACCCCGTCGCGTCCTGCGCAGTGCAGACTGTCGGTCCCACCGTAGAGATGCGCGCCGAAGGGGTTTCGAACGGTTCGTGCGAGTGCGAACGGTACAGAGGCGAACAGTCGAAATGAGCGCTCGGAACACATCGGGCAAACGGACAGTGTCGAGGAGGCGGGCGACTCCGGTCCACATGAGGCCGGGGGGCCGGCGCAACAGCTAATTGACGGAGGCGCTAGTCCCCGTCGGGTCCTGAGAACGGGGTTCGCCGGCCCGAGTGGTCAAGCCGAACGGCCACCGTAATTGATTACATTTTGGTGACGCCCGTCCTCGCATTCGATGTGAAGAACCGGCGGCGGACTTCACGACCACCGCCGCGAGCAACGCCGGCCTGTGTGCATGAGAAATTCGCCAGACATTTCCATCTGTGAATTCGTTCCAGTTCAGCGCCGCCTTGGGCACTAGGACACGAGGTTGCTGTCACCTGCGGGGACGGCACACTTAGTAGCGCTCGGAGTCGTTTGCTATAGCAACGATAAAACTCGTACTGCCGTGCACTTATCAAGCGATCATCGCAATCGCATATCGCGTCGGGCACAAGCCCATATGGGGGTTTCGGGCATGGGTTACCCTTCATCCACCGGTTGACGCCCGAAGGGGCGTTCAGCGTTTGCGATCAGACGGCGCCATGCCTCAGCATGGTGCTGGTGTGGCACAGGGGAGGAGTCCTGCGATTTTCAGGCTGCTGAAACGGGCGTGGATTCCGTTGCTCGTACTCGCCGTGGTCGCTGCCGGCGGCTTCACCGTGTCGCGTCTGCACGGCATCTTCGGCTCCGAGAGAAGAGTCTCCTATGCCGACACGAGGGCAGCCGACACCAAGCCGTTCGATCCGAAGCAGCTGGTGTACGAGGTGTTCGGCGCGTCGGGCACCGTCGCCAACATCAGTTACTTCGACAAGTACTCCGAGCCGCAGTACATCACGGGCATCAGCCTGCCTTGGACGCTGCAGTTCGACATCGGGAACGCCACTGCGACAGGAAGTCTCATGGCGCAGGGCGACAGCAACTACATCGGCTGCCGTATCACCGTGGACGGTGAGGTCAAGTCCGAGAAGGTGTCCGACAACACCAACGCGTTCACCTCATGCCTCCTGAAGGCCGCATGAGCAACTTGCCTCCTGAAGGCCGCACGAGCAACGTCTCCACGGAGCACCGGCGGGTGCGACGGCCGCGGATCGCCTCGTTCATCCGATCCTTCTCGCCCCTGATCATCATCGGCTGGCTGGCTGTCATGGTCCTGCTGTCCGTCACCATTCCTCCGCTGGAGGTGGTCGAGCGGCAGCGATCGGTTTCGCTCAGCCCGGCGGACGCGCCGTCCGTGATCGCGGCGGAGCGCATCGGTCAGGCCTTCGAGGAATCCACCGGCGGCAGCGTGGCGATCATCGTCCTCGAGGGCACCGAGCCCCTGGGCGAAGAAGCGCACAGGTACTACGACGAGATCATCCGTCAGCTGAAGGACGACCCCCAGCACGTACAGCACGTCCAGGATTTCTGGGGTGACCCGTTGACCGCGGGCGCAGCGGAGAGCGCAGATCGAAAAGCCGCGTATGTGCAGATGGACCTGGTCGGTGAACTGGGTCAGGCCGAGGCGACGAACTCGGTCACGGCCGTCCGCGACGTCGTCGACCGCACGCCCGCTCCGCCGGGCGTCAAGACCTATGTGACCGGTCCGTCGGCAATCGTCGCCGACCTCGGTACGAGCGGTAACAAGACGGTTCTGCTGATCACTCTGGTCACCATCAGCGTCATCTGCATCATGCTGCTGCTGCTCTACCGCAAGATCCTGATCGTCATCATCCTGCTGTTCACGGTCTTCGTCGAGCTTCAGGTGGCCCGGGGTGTGGTGGCGTTCCTGGCCCTGCAGGGCTATGTCGGCCTCACCACATACGTCGTCAACCTCCTCGTCTCCGTCGGCATCGCCGCAGGTACCGACTACGCCATCTTCTTCGCCGGCCGATATCAGGAGGCACGCCAGGCCGGTGAGGACCGGGAGAACGCGTTTTTCACGTCGTACAGCAGTGTCGCCAAAGTGGTACTCGCGTCCGGTGTGACGATCGCCGGCGCGATCGCGTGCCTCAGCTTCACCCGACTGCCGTTCTTCCAACCGCTCGGAGTCCCCGGCGCGATAGGAATCCTCGTCGCCGTCGCGGTGGCGCTCACACTCGTGCCCGCCTGCATCGCCGCCACCAGTCGTTGGGCCACCTTCGACCCCAAACGGACGGTGGCGACTCGCCGGTGGCGGCGAGTCGGTACCGCGATCGTCCGGTGGCCGGCGCCGATTCTCGTTGCGACGATAGCCATTTCGTTGATCGGCCTGTTGACGCTGCCCGGCTACAACCCGAGCTACAGCGACCAGAAGTACCTGCCCCAGGACATCCCGGCGAACCAGGGCTACGCGGCTGCCGCGCGGCACTTCCCGGAGTCCCGGATGGCCTCACCCGAGCTCCTGATGGTCCAGTCGGACCACGACATGCGTAACTCCGCAGACCTGCTGGTGCTCAACAGACTCGCCAAGGCGGTCTTCGCCGTCCCCGGTGTCGCGAACGTGCAGTCGATCACGCGCCCCGAAGGTACGCAGATCAAGCACTCGTCGATCCCGTTCATGCTGAGCATGAGCAACGCCAGTCAGAAGCTGACCATGCCGTTCCAGCGGGCGCGCATGGAGGATCTACTCAAACAGGCCGACGAGATGTCCACGACGATCGCCGTGATGCAGCGCATGCAGAGCCTGATGACCGAGATGGTCGGCACGACGCATCGCATGGTCGGCACCACCCACGAGATCGAAGAGATCACCGTGGAGCTGCGGGACCACATCGCCGACTTCGACGACTGGTTCAGGCCGATCCGCAACTACTTCTACTGGGAGAAGCACTGCTACAACATCCCCATCTGCTGGGCGTTCAGGGGCCTCTTCGATTCCATCGACGGCATCGACCAGGTGACGCTCAAGATGAAGGACCTCACGGAGGACCTCGACCAGCTCGATGAGCTGATGCCGCAGCTGCTGACCTCGTTCCCGCCGATGATCGCTCAGATGCAGAGCACCCGCACGATGATGCTCACGATGCACAGCACCATGTCGGGGATCTTCGCCCAGATGGACGACTCGAACACCAACTCCACCGCCATGGGCAAGGCGTTCGACGCCTCGAACAACGACGAGTCCTTCTACCTGCCGCCGGACATCTTCGAGAACAAGGACTTCAAGCGCGTTCTGGACATCTTCATGTCTCCAGACGGCAAGGCGGCGCGCTTACTGATCTCGCAGAAGGGCGATCCCGCGACGCCCGAGGGGACCAAGCTGGTCGAGCCGATCAAGACCGCGGCCGAAGAAGCGCTCAAGGGAACTCCGCTGGAGAGTTCGAAGCTGTACCTGACCGGCACCGCCGCACAGGTGAAGGACCAGATCGACGGCTCGAAGATCGATCTCCTGATCGCCGGCGTCGCCGCCCTGTGCCTGATCTTCCTGATCATGGTGATCATGACGCGGAGCCTGATCGCGGCCCTGGTCATCGTCGGCACCGTGGCGCTGTCGCTGGGAGCGTCGTTCGGCCTGTCCGTCCTGGTGTGGCAGCACCTACTCGGGATCCAGATCAACTGGGTCGTGTTGGCGATGTCCGTCATCGTCCTGCTGGCGGTGGGCTCGGACTACAACCTGCTGCTCGTGTCGCGAATGAAGGAAGAAGTAGGCGCAGGCATCAACACCGGCATCATCCGGGCCATGGGCGGGACCGGCAAGGTCGTGACCGCCGCAGGTCTGGTGTTCGCCGCCACGATGGGCTCGATGATCGTCAGCGACCTGCTCACGATCGGACAGGTGGGTACCACCATCGGTCTCGGCCTGCTCTTCGACACCCTGATCGTGCGTGCGTTCATGACGCCGTCCATCGCCGCCCTGCTCGGCCGGTGGTTCTGGTGGCCGCAGCAGGTGCGTCCCCGTCCCGCCAGCTCGATGCTCCGACCGGTGGGTCCCCGCCCGCTGGTCCGCTCCCTGCTGTCGCGGGACTAGTCAGGTCGCATGAGGACAAGAAGAGACCGCCCGCCGTTCATCCCGCGGACGATACGCCGGTTCTCGCCGATCATCATCGTCGCCTGGATCGCCGTGATCATCTACACGACGCTGGCCTCGGTCGGCTGGGAATGGCGCTCCGCGATCCCGGCGCTCGAGAAGGTGGCGGAAGAGAATTCGGTGTCCCTGATGCCGGCCGATGCGCCCTCGGCGCAGGGCATGCGGCGGATGGGACAGGCGTTCGAGGAATCCGACTCGGACAGTTCGGCGATGCTCGTCCTGGAAGGCCAGGAGCCGCTCGGTGAGGCCGCCCGGCAGTATTACGCGGGGCTGATCCAGCAGTTGCGCGACGATCCAGAACACGTGACCCACGTGCAGGATCTGTGGGGCGACCGGCTCACGTCGTCGAGCGTCCAGAGCCCGGACGGCAAGGCCACCTATGTGCAGTTGAATCTCGCCGGGAACCAGGGCACGCCGCTGGGCGACGAGTCGGTGGCAGCGGTGCGCGACATCGCCGCGCGTTCCTCGCCGCCCGCCGGTGTGCAGGTCTACGTGACCGGCGCGGCGCCGCTGGCCTCGGACATGCAGCACAGCGGCAACGACTCGATCCTCAAGATCACGATCGTGACGGTCGTGATCATCTTCACGATGCTGCTCATCGTCTTCCGCTCGATCATCACGGTCATCCTGCTGTTGGTCATGGTGGGCGTGGAACTGGCGGCGGCCCGTGGCATCGTCGCGATACTGGGCGCCAACCAAGTCTTCGTGCTCTCGACCTTCGCGGTGAACATGCTGGTGTTCCTGGCGATAGCGGCGGGCACCGACTACGGCATCTTCTTCTTCGGCCGCTATCAGGAGGCGCGGCAAGCGGGCGAAGACCGGGAAACCGCTTACTACACCACCTATCGCAGTACCGCTCCTGTCGTCCTCGCATCAGGACTGACGATCGCCGGCGCCATCTACTGCCTCAGCTTCACCCGGTTGCCGTACTTCCACACCATGGGTATCCCGTGTGCCATCGGCATGCTGGCCGCGGTCGCCGTCGCGGTGACGTTGGTGCCTGGCGGGATTGCCCTGGCGAGCGCTGTCGGGCTGCTCGAACCCAAGCGCAGACTCAAGTCCCGTAGGTGGCGGGGGATCGGCACGGCGATCACGCGCTGGCCGGGTCCCATCCTCGTTGCCGCTCTCGCGACGGCATTCGTCGGACTGCTGGCGCTGCCGGGGTACGAAACGAGCTACAACGACCGCGAGTACATCTCCCCGGACATTCCGGCGAACCAGGGGTTCGCGGCAGCGGAACGCCACTTCACCCAGGCGCGACTGACGCCCGACGTCCTCATGATCGAGACGGGTCACGACCTGCGGAACCCCACGGACTTCATCACGCTCAACAAGCTGGCCAAGGCCCTCTTCGGGATACCCGGGATCTCGCGGGTGCAGGGGATCACCCGCCCAGAGGGGACACCGATCGAGAAGACGTCCATCCCCTTCCTGCTCAGCCTCCAGCAAGCCACCCAGGTCCAAGTGCAGAAGTTCCAGGGCGAACGCAACGGGGACATGCTCAAGCAGGCCGAGAGCATGGGCGTGATGATCGAGATCATGCAGGAGCAGTACGCGATGATCCAGCGCCTGAACGAAGTCACGCACGAAATGATCGTCAGCACACAGGAGATCGCGGCGATCACCGACGAACTGCGGGGCAGTGTCGTCCTCTTCGACGATTTCTTCCGACCGATCAGGAATTACTTCTACTGGGAGAAGCACTGCTACAACATCCCGATCTGTTGGGCGCTGCGGTCGATCTTCGACACCATTGACGGCGTGGACGCGCTCCACGACAGGATTCAGATCCTCACCAAGGACATGGAGCAGCTGGACGTGCTCCTGCCCCAACTCGCCGCGCAATTTCCGCAGATCATCGAGGTACTGAAGACCATCCAGACGATGTCGCTCACCATGTACTCCACGATGTCGGGGATCTCGGCACAGATGGATGAGCAGACCACCGAGGTCAGTGCGATGGGACAGGCGTTCGACGCGGCCAGGAACGACGACTCGTTCTTCCTGCCGCCCGAGGTCTTCGACAATCCCGACTTCAAACGCGCGATGGCGTCGTTCCTGTCGCCGGACGGAAAGTCGGCCCGGTTCATCATCTCCCACAACGGTGATCCGGCCACACCGGAGGGCATCGAACGCGTCGAGAAGCTCAGGGTCGCCGCCGAGGAGGCGCTCAAGGGCACACCCCTGAGCGACGCCAAGATCTATCTCGCCGGGACGGCGTCGACCGCCAAGGACTGGCAGGACGGGTCCACCTACGACCTGCTGATCGCCGGCATCGCGGCGATCTGCCTGGTGTTCATCATCATGCTGGTCATCACGCGCAGCCTCATCGCGGCGCTGGTCATCGTGGGCACCGTGGTGCTGTCCCTGGGTGCCTCTTTCGGGTTGTCCGTGCTGCTGTGGCAGTACATCCTGGGCATCAACCTGCACTGGATGGTGCTGGCGATGTCGGTGATCATCCTGCTGGCCGTGGGATCCGACTACAACCTGCTGCTCGTGTCCCGGATGAAGGAGGAAGTCGGCGCAGGCATCAACACCGGCATCATCCGGGCGATGGGCGGGACCGGGAAGGTCGTGACCACCGCCGGTCTGGTGTTCGCCGCCACGATGGCGTCCATGGCGGTCAGCGACCTGCGGATCATCGGTCAGATCGGCACGACCATCGGCCTCGGCCTGCTGTTCGACACGATGATCGTCCGCTCGTTCATGACCCCCGCCATCGCCGCGCTGCTGGGCCGCTGGTTCTGGTGGCCGCAGCGGGTGCGACCGCGTCCTGCGAGCGCCATGCTGCGCCCGTACGGGCCGCGACCACTGGTGCGGGCCCTGCTGGGCACCCCCATGCGCCGCGACGACGACGATCCGCCCACGGTCGAGTTCCCCCGGGCGCCCGTTTAGGCGCGCCATTGTCCGTCGGCGGTACCGGTCTTTTCACATTGCGCGGGCAAATGGGTCCGGGTCGGTAACGAACATTCAGGCGCCGACGATGACACAAAAGTATGGGCAACAATCGGTCTCGGCGATTAGGATTCGATGCCGGGGGGAAAGGAGACAAGCATGATGAAATTGTCGATGAGCAAAGTCGCCGTAGCGCTCGGAGGGCTCGCGCTGACGCTGAGCGCCGGGGCCGGCGTGGCCGCCGCACAGCCTGATCTCGGGCCGGCGATCAACTCCACCTGTACCTACGACCAGTGGGTCGCGGCACTGCGCACCGAGAACCCCGGGCCTGCCTCCGCATTCGACTCACAGCCGATGTCGCAGTCCTACCTTCGGCAGTTCTTCGCCTCCGGTCCCGCGCAGCGCCAGCAGCTGGCGCAGATGTTCATGAGCCTGCCGGGCGCCGACCAGAACGTTCCGGTCATGGCGCAGGCTTTCAATTCCTGCAGCAAGTACTGAGCGGCCGAATCGGCGGAGCGGATCGCGACCGATCTGCTCCGCTGATTCACATCACGGCGCCGGTGAGCGAGAACTCACGCAGAGTGTCCAACAGGCGTTGCGGCAGCTGGTCGTTCGAGTGACCCGGCTGGTACGCGAAGACTGACACGAAGACGCTCCCGTGCAGCCGCCCGGAGAGCAGCGCCAGTATTCCCCCGCCCAGATGGAGCAATTTCCTCGTCACGTGCGGGTACTTCCACATCATGGCGAAGTAGTCGGCTTCGGTGCCGTCGGGTCGATTCGCCGATCCGTCGATGGCCCCGAGATTCGACGAGAGAACTCTCGTCGCGCTGCCGTGGACGACGTTGACCATGCGTCTGACCACCCGCTGCGGGAGCAGCGGGACGAGCGGCATCAGGGCCATCTCATCGTCCACCGAGTCCTTGTGCTGGATCAGGGCGTGCTTGATCGCGGCCCGCATCTCGCGCAGATCGCTCGTCGCGGACCTCGGGTCGACCGTCACGTGGGCATCCCGCACGGCGCCTGCGCGGGTGTCCTCGAGCGTGCGTTCGTTGACGGGCATGTCCAGCGTGACGAATCCGTCCGGGGTGACTCGCCCCAGCCCGCTCGCGAGCCGGGCGGCGAAGGCCGCGAGCAGGGTGTTGCTTGTTCCGCCGAGCGCCTCGGCGCGGCTGTCCCAGTCGCCGGCGTCGACGAGGATCGTCGCCCTCGGGATGACGACCATCTCGTCTCCACCGGTGCGTTCAGGGGGCGTCGTCGATCCCGCCGCCTCACGCCTCTGCCGGCCCATTCTGAACACCGCGGCACCGGCTCGTCGGATGGCGGGAGCGTCGCGCACCACCTGACGGAGATCTTCGCGGAGGGCGCGCGAGCGCTTCCGCGATGCCGCCTCGGGCCAGGTCCTGCCGACGTCGCGGTCGCCGACCGCACTGACCAACGACTCGCACAACCCGATGCCATCGGTGAGGCAGTGAGAGATGACGAGGCTCACCCCTGAGCCGCCGTCGGTGAAGGGGAGTGCCGCAAGGTGCCAGCCCGGTCCGTGCTCGGGATCGAGCGTGATGCTCGGTTGCTCGTTCAGCCAGTCGCTGAACTCACCACGCGGCCGCGCCGAGCTCACGAACTCGATGTCCGACGCGCGCGAGGACGCAACCCAGCGATGGCGACCGAAGGGCAGAGCCGAACGTTCGATGCGGCGGGATACCAGGACACCGCGCCGGAGGCGCTCGTGGAACAGCTCGAGGCCCGGCCGGTTCACCGGGCCGGGGAGAATCCAGGCGCATTGGAGGAGATTGGCCGTACCTGTCGCCCGCTCGATGTCGAACACCGCCTGATCGAGCGGCTCGAGGACGTTCGTCATCGGATCGTGGTCACAATCGCCGGTCGACAGGACTTTCGGCGGCATTTCGATCCGAGCCCACAGCATCCCCCGAGTTCGACGTTCGACCGTTCTCCGAGCCATTCTCAAGGTAGCTCTGCGGCCTCACTCCGCGGCCGTTTCGGCGAGATCGAATCCGGCCGGCTTTCGTGTCACAGCGTGCACGTCGGGCTCGAACTGCCCCGGCAATTACCGGGTTCGCATTCCACTGTGGCCGGTCGCGCCCATAGGGGTGTGGCTGCTTTGCGGTGTGCCGATTCGCGTGTTTGCGACGGTCGAGTCCGTGGCATCGCTGCGCGGTCGCGCACGGGTCGGAGGCGGGCCGACGCGACATCTCGCAATTATCGGCGCTACGCCTCCTCGCAGGTGGCTTGAATGGACCTGTAACACTCTGAGCAACGCCGGCGATATGTATCTCGTATATTGCGTCGCCAGATGGGACGGGTGCGCCCCGGTTTCCTCGGTCGCCGGCCTACGATGCTCCGCTGTCAGCACCGGCACTGAACGGCCGTTTGCCACGTCGCCCCCTGATGGCGAGGGTGAATTCGCTGTCGGCGATGGAGACGCAAATGTCACTGCTGGTCGACGCAGCTATTCGCCCGACGATCGATGCACCGGGTATTTCGGCGATCAGTGCAGGCAGAGTGCTGTGTGCGCACATCTCGGACGGCACTGCGGGATGAAATTCCGTACGGATTCGGCTAATGTTTTCGCTGCTCCGCCCCGAACCTGACGAATCGGCCGAACGCCCTTGCTACCTTCCAGTAGTGTGCTGTGAGTTATTCCGTTGGACGCGGGCGAAGCGAGGGGAGGGCCAGGTGGACGTCATTCCGTCCGATCACGATCGGGACGTCCCTCTGACCTTGATGTGTCACATCGAGCAACGCAACCCGCGCGTGTCCGCTCACGGAGGAGTCCACCGGCTGGTGGACCACGGCAAAGCCGAGCGCGCTGCGGCACCGGCCACGTGAGCCCGGACCGGCGCGAGGTCCGGCCGGGACGCCCATGCGGGCCACTGGTGGCGGATCGGTCTCGACGTGTGTGACACCAGCAGGGGGTTGAGGAGTTGATACCGATGGGGGAATCGGGTGGGGGCGCCCTTCCGTTGACGCGCGGCCAGCTCGACATCTGGCTCGCGCAGGAGACGGGTGATCTCGGCACGGCGTGGCAGCTGGGCATGTTCGTGCACATTGCGGGGGCAGTGGATCGCGACGCGCTGGAGTGGGCGATTCAGCGCGTCGTGCGCGAAGTCGAGTCGGCCAGGGCCGCCTTCGAAGAGGTGAACGGTCAGGTCGTCCAGTACGTCGTCGACGAGCCGGACGTCGAACTGATGTTTCACGATCTCACCGGTTCGCCAGACGGATGGGGCGACGTGCACCGGATCGCCGAGTCGATCCAGCGCACGCCGATGCCGCTGACGGGGCCGTTGCTCAAGTTCGCCCTCTTCGAGACGCACAGCGATGAATTCCATCTGTTCGCGTGCTGCCACCACCTGAACATGGACGGATCCGCGCTCGGTTTGGCGGGGCAGCGGATCGCGTCGGTCTATTCGGCTGTCGTTTCAGGTGCGCCGGTACCTCCCGCACTGTTCGGGTCATTGCAGGATGTCATCGATTGCGAAGCCGAATACGAGGCGTCTGCGGACTTCCTCGAGGACGAGGCCTGGTGGGCGGGCAATCTCCCGCCCGCCGAGGAGTTGCCGCATTCGTCGCGGTCGAGCGGCGATGCGCATGCGCGATACGAACAATCGGGCCCCGTGCGGCTGGATCCTTCGCTCCGTCGCAGGGTGGACGCGCTGGCGGAGGCGTGGACGATGCCCAGGTCGTCGATCCTCACGGCGGCATGCGCTCTGGTGCTGCGAGGACGCAGTGGCGTGTCGTCGACCGTCGTCCTCGACTTCCCGGTCACCAGGCGCGTGACCCCTCAGTCGAAGACCCTTCCCGGGATGTTCGCCGGCGTCGTGCCCCTGGTGATCGAGGTGTCACCGGCAGCGTCGGTCGCCGACTTCTGTCGGGGCGTGGACGCCAGGGTGCGTGAAGTCGTGAAGCACCAGCGGTACCCGGCGGACGCCCTGGAGCGCAAGGGCCGCCTGCCGGGGGCGGCACAGACCGCGGGCAGGGTGGGGGTCAACTTCCTGCCGTCCGCGTACACGTTGACCTTCGGCGGCGCCCCAGCGGCCGCGTCGTACACCAACATCGGACCGGTGGGCGGCTTCGGGTGGATCTTCTCGACGGCCGGCGAGGACCTCTTCATCAGCACGGCCGGCGCCGCGCAGTCGTTCTCGGGATTCGACGTCGCAGACATCGCCAGACTGCTGGAACGGATGCTGACGGCGATGACCGCAGATCCGAAGCGGCGCCTCGCCGTGATCGACGTCCTCGAGGCTAATGAACAACAGCAACTCGATCTCTGGGCCAACCGGGCGGCACTGGCAGAGGCCGCCTCGGCCGCCTCGTCCGATGCGTCGATCCCGGCGTTGTTCGCGGCGCAGGTCGCGCGGACCCCCGAGGCGGTGGCGCTGACGTTCGAGGGTCGTGACCTGACCTACCGCGAGCTGGACGACGTGTCGAACCGGTTGGCCCATCTGCTGGTCGGACACGGTGCGCGTCCCGGTGAGTCGGTGGCGCTGCTGTTCCCCCGGTCGGCTGACGCCATCGTGGCGATCACGGCGGTGCTCAAGACGGGGGCGGCATACGTGCCGATCGACCCGAGTCATCCCGATTCGCGGGTCGAGTTCGTGCTCGGCGACTGCGCACCGGTCGCGGCGGTCGCCACCGCGGAACTGGCCGGACGGCTGGCGGGCCACGGTGTGGTCGTCGTCGACCCGCACGACACCCGGATCACCGCGCAGCCTGCCACGGCATTGCCCATGCCTGCCGCGGACGACGTCGCCTACCTGATCTACACCTCGGGAACAACCGGACGACCGAAGGGTGTCGCGGTCACTCACGGCAACGTCGCTTCGCTGATGACGTCGGTGAAGGCGGACCTGCCGCGTACGGGCGTGTGGACGCAGTGGCATTCCTACGCTTTCGACGTCTCCGTGTGGGACATCTGGGGTCCCCTTCTCGCCGGCGGGCGCCTGCTGGTGGTGCCGGAGGCCGTGGCGACCTCGCCGGAGGAGTTCCACGCGCTGCTGGTCGCCGAGCGCGCCGATGTGATGAGTCAGACGCCCTCCGCCGTCGGGATGCTCTCACCCGACGGCCTGGAGTCGACGGCCCTGGTGGTGGACGGCGAGGCGTGCCCTGCCGACGTGATGGATCGGTGGGCACCGGGCCGCGTCATGGTGAACGCCTACGGGCCGACCGAGGCCACGATCTTCGCGACGATCAGCCGGCCGTTGCAGCCGGGGTCGGGCGTGGTGCCCATCGGTGAGCCGGTGCCGAGGGCAGCGTTGTTCGTGCTGGACGGATGGTTGCGGCCGGTGCCGGCGGGTGTGATGGGTGAGCTCTACGTGGCGGGCGCAGGCGTGGCGGCCGGCTATGTCGGCCGGTCGGGCCTGAGCGCGTCACGATTCGTGGCGTGCCCGTTCGGCGGGCCCGGAACGAGGATGTATCGCACCGGTGACCTGGTGTCCTGGTGTGCAGACGGCCAATTGGAGTACTTCGGCCGAGCCGACGAGCAGGTCAAGATCCGCGGATACCGCATCGAACTCGGCGAAGTCCAAACCGCGTTGGCGGCCGTCGACGGCGTCGAACAGGCCGTGGTGATCGCTCGGGAGGACCGCCCGGGTGACAAGCGGCTCGTCGGCTACGTGACGGGGTCGGTGGATGCCGGCGCGGCACGGATCGCCCTCGCGGAACAGTTGCCGCCCTACATGGTGCCGGCGGCGGTCATCGTGCTCGACGTGCTGCCCGTGACGGTGAACGGCAAGCTGGACCGTCGTGCGCTCCCAGCGCCGGAATACCAGGGCGTCGACCGGTACCGCGCTCCGTCGACGGCGGTCGAGGAGATCCTGGCCACCCTCTTCGCCGAGGTCCTCGGGTTGGAGCGGGTCGGGGTCGACGACTCGTTCTTCGAGCTGGGTGGCGACAGCATCCTGTCGATGCAGGTGGTGTCCCGCGCCCGGGCAGCCGGCCTGGTGTGTCGTCCCCGAGATGTCGTGGTCGAGCAGACGGTGGCGCGGTTGGCCCAGGTCGTGCGCGCTTCCGACGGACCTGAGACGGTCGACGACGGTCTGGGGCCGGTGTCGGCGACTCCGATCATGGCCTGGCTGAACGGGATCGACGGGCCGGTGCACCAGTTCAACCAGACGACGGTGCTGCAAGCCCCGGCGGGTGCCGACGAGGCTGATGTCCGCATCGTGTTGCAGGCGCTGCTCGACCGGCATGCGATGTTGCGACTGCGTGTCCTCGACGACGGCTCGGGCGACTGGTCGTTCGAGGTGCCCGGGGTGGGTGCGGTGGACGCCACCGACTGCCTGGTCTACGCAGAGAGCCTGACCGACGACGTCGTCTCGGCGGCACGGTCCCGGCTCGATCCGTTCGCAGGGGCGATGGTCGCCGCGGTGTGGGCGAGGTCGACCGCGCAGCTGATGCTGAGCGTCCACCACCTCGCCGTCGACGGCGTGTCCTGGCGAATCCTGATCGAGGACATCAACATCGGCTGGGCTCAACTCCGTGCGGGTCAGCCGATCGCGCTGCCGGACGGGGGCACGTCGTTCGCCAAGTGGTCGACCGTGCTGGCCGACCACGCGGCATCGGACGTGGTCGTCGGGGTGGCTGATCGATGGCGGCAGGTGTTGGCGGTGCCGGAGGTGCTGGCGGCGCCGGACCCCGAGCGGGACAAATACGTCACGGCGGGGCGGCTGTCGGTGGACCTGGACACCGAGACCACACGGATGTTGCTCGGTGAGGTTCCCGCCGCGTATCACGCCGGGGTGCAAGACATCCTGCTCGCCGCCTTCGGTGTGGCGTGTGCGGAATTCCTCGACGCCGGTGCCACGCCGGTCGGCATCGAGGTCGAAGGCCACGGTCGCACCGAGGAGATCGCCGACGGCGTGGATCTGTCGCGAACGGTCGGGTGGTTCACCGCGAAGTACCCGGTGGCACTGTCCGGTGGGTTGTCGTGGTCCGAGGTGCTCGCCTCCCGACCGGCTCTGGACGGTGTGGTCAAGCAGGCCAAGGAGCAACTGCGGGCGCTGCCCGGCGGCATCACCTACGGGTTGCTTCGCCATGTGAACACCGAGATCGAACTCGACGGCCCCGACCGGGTGATCGGCTTCAACTACCTCGGCCGGCTCGGCGCGGGCGAGCTGTCGGATGAGCTGTGGCGCCTCGACGCCGACGCCGTGGCTGTGACGGCTGCGGCGGCGGAGGTCACCACCCCGCTGATGTACTCGTTGGGTCTGGATGCGGCGACCGTCGACTCCGCGGCGGGTCCCCGACTGCGGGCCCAGTGGACGTGGGCCACAACAGTTCTCA
This sequence comes from Mycobacterium sp. NPDC050551, assembly GCF_040674075.1. Lineage (NCBI taxonomy): Bacteria > Bacillati > Actinomycetota > Actinomycetes > Mycobacteriales > Mycobacteriaceae > Mycobacterium > Mycobacterium sp. NPDC050551. The sequence continues at coordinate 855,759 of NZ_JBFARC010000003.1, forward strand.
CCGACCTCGAGGTCGAGCGGTTGAGCCGGCTGTGGTTCGAGGCGCTGACGGGGATCTGTGGGCTGGTGGGCGGCGGCATCGGCGGCGGTTTGACGCCGTCGGACGTGCTGCCCGCTCGGGTCCGCCAGACCGATCTCGATCACCTCGTCGAGCACTACGACGTGGCCGATGTGCTGCCGTTGAGTCCGCTGCAGCAGGGACTGCTGTTCCACACCGATGCGGTCGGTGCCGACGACGATCATCTCTACGCGTTGCAGCTCGAGCTCACCCTCGACGGTGGTGTGGACCGTTCCCGGTTGCACGATGCGGTGTCCACCGTCGCGCAGCGTCATCCGCACCTGGCGGCTCGGTTCTGTCAACGGTTCGACGAGCCGGTGCAGGTCATTCCGGCGCGTCCCGAGATCGGCTGGCACGAGGTCGAGTTCGACAACGAGGATCAGGTGCGGCAGCTGTGTGTGGCCGAGCGCGCCGCCGTGGGTTCCCTCGAGAACGGCCCGCTGTTGCGGGCGGCTCTGGTCCAACTCACCCCTGACTGCCACCGGTTCGTGGTGACGGCCCATCACATCGTGATCGACGGATGGTCGCTGCCGTTGCTGCTTCAGGAGATCTTCGCCTGCTACTACGGGCACCAGTTGCCGGCCGCTCCGCCGTACCGCCGGTTCCTGTCGTGGCTCGCGGAACGCGACCTGACGGCTGCCCGTGCGGCGTGGGGGCAGGTGCTGGCAGATGTCGACGCCCCGACGATGGTCGGTCAGACGGGCACGGCCGGGTCGGGGCCGCGCGGCGTCGCATCGGTAGAGCTGTCGGACCGGATCACCCAGGCGCTGGGTGAGGTGGCGCGCGCGCACCGGACGACGGCGAACATCTTCCTGCAGGCGGCGTGGGCCGTCGTGCTGAACTCGCTGACGGGCCGGCGCGACGTTCTGTTCGGCACCACCGTGTCGGGGCGTTCCGATGAGGTCGCAGGCGCGGACTCGATGATCGGCCTGCTGATCAACACCGTGCCGGTGCGGGCACGCTGCAGCGCGACGACCACGGTCACCGAGCTGTTGGAGCAGCTGCAGGACAGTCACATCCACACGCTGGAACACCAGCATCTCGCGCTCGGGGAGATGCACCGACTGGCCGGCCAGGACCAGCTCTTCGACACCTTGTTCGTCTACGAGAACTATCCGCTGGACGCAGGCTTCGCGCCGGGCGCCGACGGGCTGACCGTCACGGATGTCACCACTCGCGAGTTCAACCACTATCCGCTTGCGATACAGGCCATTCCCGGTGCGCGGTTGCGGCTGCGCGTCGAGTACGACACGGACGTCTTCACGGCCGGCGACGTCGACGGGTTGATCGCGAGATGTGACCGGGTGCTGGCGGCGATGACCGCCGATCCCGCTGTCCGGGTGGCGTCGATCGACGTACTCGACGCGGCCGAGCACGCGCGGCTCGACCGGTGGTCGAACCGGGCGGTGCTGTCGCGTCCGATGACCGCGTCGGTGTCCATTCCGGGACTGTTCGCCGAGCAGGTGGTGCGGTGCCCGGGAGCGGTGGCGCTGACGTTCCAGGGGCGCAATCTGACCTATCGCGAGCTGGATCAGGCGTCGAATCGGTTGGCGCACACACTGGTCGGTCACGGTGCACGACCGGGGGAGCTGGTGGCGATGCTGCTGCCACGCTCGGCCGATGCGGTCGTGACGATCCTGGCGGTGCTCAAATCGGGTGCGGGGTATCTACCGCTCGATCCGGCTCACCCCGACACGCGGATCCAGTTCGTGTTGGCCGACGCGGCTCCGATCGCGGTGGTCACCACTGCCGAACTCGCGACACGGTTGGGTGGTGGCGATCGGGTCGTCGTCGATGTCGGCGACCCGGCGATCGAGGATCGCCCGGCCACGGCTCTGGCGCTCCCGGCGTCGGACGACATCGCCTACGTCATCTACACCTCCGGAACCACGGGCACTCCCAAGGGAGTGGCGGTCCCGCACCGCAACGTGATCGAACTGCTGGCCTCACTCGACGCAGATCTCGAGTTGGTAGGCCAGGTCTGGACGTTGGCGCATTCGCTGGCGTTCGACTATTCGGTGTGGGAGACATGGGGGGCGCTGCTGCGCGGCGGGCGGCTGGTGGTGTTGCCGGAGTGGGTCACCCGGTCACCCGAGGACTTGCATGCGGTGCTCGTCGAGGAGCAGGTGACCGTCTTCTCCCAGACACCCGCGGCGTTCTACGCACTGCAGGCCGTCGACGCACTGGAACCCGGTCGGGGTGAGCAGCTGAAGCTGCAGACGGTGATCTTCGGTGGCGAAGCGCTCGAGCCGCACCGCCTTGCGCGGTGGTTCGTCGATCATCCGGGGCTGCCGCGGATGATCAACATGTACGGGATCACCGAGACCACCGTGCACGCCTCGTTCCGGGAGATCGTCGCCGACGACGCCGAGGGCACCGGCAGTCCGATCGGAGTGCCGCTGGACCATCTGGCGTTCTTCGTGCTGGACGAGTGGCTGCGGCCACTGCCCGCCGGCGCGGTCGGCGAGTTGTATGTGGCCGGTTCCGGACAGGCGGCCGGGTACGTGAACCGGGCCGGGCTCACGGCTTCCCGGTTCGTGGCCTGCCCCTTCGTCAGGGCCGGCGATGCCCCCGGGACGAGGATGTATCGCACCGGCGACGTGGTGAGCTGGAGTGCCGACGGGCAGCTGCAGTACCTGGGCCGGGCCGATGAGCAGGTCAAGATCCGGGGTCATCGGATCGAACTGGGCGAAATCCGCGCCGCCCTGGCGTCGGTCGACGGGGTGGATGCCGCGGCGGTGATCGCCCGAGAGGATCAACCGGGAACCAGGCGCCTCGTCGCCTACGTCACCGGGTCGGTCGATCCCGCTGCCGCGCGCGAGGCGCTGGCGCGGTGGTTGCCCGAGTACATGGTGCCGACCGCGGTCGTGGTGCTCGATGCGTTGCCGTTGACGGTCAACGGCAAGCTGGACGTGCGGGCGCTCCCGGCGCCGCGGCACCAGGGCGGGGACGTCCACCGGGCGCCGACGACCGCTGACGAGACGACGGTCGCGGCAATTTACGCCGAGGTCCTCGGCGTGGAGCGGGTCGGCGCGGACGACTCGTTCTTCGAGCTGGGCGGCGACTCCCTGTCGGCGATGCGGGTGATCGCGGCGATCAACCGGTCCTACGACGCCGGCTTGACGGTGCGGGTCTTGTTCGAGGCGCCGACGGTGGCACAGTTGGCGTCGCGGCTCGACGCGGGATCGCCGTCGAACGGTTTCGACCCGCTGGTTCCCGTCGATCGGCCGGCGGTCGTGCCGTTGTCGTTCGCGCAGAACCGGATGTGGTTCATCGACCAGTTGCAGGGCGCTTCGCCGATGTACAACATGGCGATCGCACTGCGGCTGACCGGAACGCTGGACCTCGAGGCACTGCACGCCGCAGTGGGCGACGTGGTCTCCCGCCACGAGCCGTTGCGCACGGTGCTCTCCGCCGTCGACGGGGTGCCGTGTCAGGACGTGCTGCCGGTCGAGGCCGCCGTCGTGAACTGGCAGACCGTCGACGCGGTCGGCTGGACCGCGGCCGAGGTGGACGCCGCCGTGCAGGCCGCGGCCGGACATGCGTTCGACCTCGCCCGCGAGATTCCCTTGCGGGCAACGCTTCTCCGAGTTTCTGAGATCGAGCACATCCTGGTCGGGGTGGTGCATCACATCGCGGCCGACGGCGGGTCGGTCACGCCGTTCGTGACCGATTTGGGCCGGGCCTATGCCGCGCGAAGTGCGCAGCGCGCTCCGGACTGGATTCCGTTGCCTGTGCAGTACGTCGACTACACGCTGTGGCAGCGTGCGCAGCTGGGGGAGCTGTCCGACGCCGACAGCCGGATCGCCAGGCAGTTGGCGTACTGGCAGGAGGCCCTCGCCGATCTCCCCGAGCGCCTGGCGCTCCCGACGGACCGGCCCTACCCGGTGGTGGCCGACCAGCGCGGTGCCACGGTCAGGTTCGCATGGCCTGCGGATCTGCAGCAGCGGCTGCACGAGGTCGCCGCCGATCACGAGGCGACCGGGTTCATGGTGGTGCAGGCCGCCCTGGCCGTGCTGCTCGGAACCCTCTCGGCGAGTTCGGATGTCGCGGTCGGATTCCCGATCGCGGGCCGCAACGATCCCGCACTCGACGACCTGGTCGGCTTCTTCGTCAACACGTTGGTGCTGCGCACGGATCTGGCCGGGGATCCGACGGTGGCAGAGCTGCTCGGCCGGGTGCGCACCGGCAGCCTGGCCGCCTTCGATCACCAGGACGTGCCGTTCGAGGTGCTGGTGGAACGGCTCAACCCCGCGAGAAGCCGCGCACATCACCCGTTGGTGCAGGTGATGTTGGCATGGCAGAACGGGTTCGGACTGGGCGGCGATGACACCGCGGGGTTGTCGTTGGGGGACCTCGAGGTCACCCGCATGCCGATCGACACCCACACGGCACGGATGGATCTGGCGTTCTCGATCACCGAACGCCTCACCGACGCCGGCGCTCCCGCCGGTATCGCCGGAGAGGTCGAATTCCGCACCGACGTCTTCGACCCCTCGACCGTCGGCACCGTCATCGACCGTCTCGAACGGGTGCTGGCGGCCATGACCGCCGATCCGGCGAGGCGGCTGTCGACGATCGATGTGCTCGACGCATCGGAGCACGCTCGGCTCGACCGGTGGACCAACCAAGCCGTGCTGACGCGGGAATCGCCTGCGCCGTGGTCGATTCCGGCTGCCTTCGGCGCCCAGGCGGCCGCCACGCCGACCGCCGTGGCGATCAGCTTCGCCGGCCGTGCGATGACCTACCGCGAGCTCGACGAGGCCTCGAACCGGATGGCGCACTTCCTGTTGAGCCAGGGCGCCGGCCCGGGCCGGCGGGTTGCGTTGCTGCTGAATCGCTCCGCCGAAGCGATCGTCGCGATGCTGGCGGTGCTGAAGTCGGGTTCGGCGTACGTGCCGATCGACCCGGCGGTGCCCGACGCCCGCGTCTTGTTCGTGCTGGGCGACGCCGCTCCCGTCGCGGCCATCACCACCGCCGAGATGACGGAACGACTGGACGGACACGGCGTGACGATCGTCGACGTCGACGACCCAGCCGTTACCGGCCACCCGCGCACCGCCGTGCCCGCCCCGGCGCCCGACGACATCGCCTACGTCATCTACACCTCGGGCACCACAGGTGTGCCGAAGGGTGTTGCGGTCACCCATGCCAACGTCACTCGACTGCTGAGTTCACTCGAGGAGGGCCTCCCGACCCAGGCGTGGGCGCAGTGCCATTCCTATGCCTTCGACGCCTCGGTGGAGGAGATCTGGGGCGTCCTGCTCCATGGTGGCCGGCTGGTGGTGGTGCCTGAGCAGGTGGTCCGGTCGCCCGACGACTTCCGCAACGTCCTGATCGGGGAACAGGTCAGCGTCGTCACCCAGACACCCTCGGCGCTGACGATGATGTCGCCCGCCGGGCTCGACCGACTGGCGTTGGTGATGGCAGGCGAAGCGTGCCCGCCCGACGTCGTGGACCGCTGGGCGCCAGACCATCTCGTGGTCAACGCCTACGGACCGACGGAGACCACGATCTGTGCATCCCGGACGGCGCCGTTGCTGCCGGGATCCGGTGCACCCCCGATCGGCTCGCCGGTGTCGACGGCGGCGCTGTTCGTGCTCGACGCGTCGCTGCGGCGGGTGCCTGCCGGTGTGGTGGGCGAACTCTATGTCGCCGGCCACGGTGTCGCCGTCGGGTACGTCGGCCGGTCGGGATTGACGGCGTCGCGATTCGTGGCCTGCCCGTTCGGAGGAGCGGGGGCAGCCCCCGGTCTGAGGATGTATCGCACCGGGGACCTGGTGGCCTGGCGTGCCGACGGGCAACTCGACTACTTCGGGCGGGCCGACGAACAGGTCAAGCTCCGCGGGTACCGAATCGAACTGGGCGAGATCCAGGCGGCGCTGGTGTCGGTGGACGGCGTGCAGCGAGCGGCGGTGATCGTCAGGGAGGACCGCCCGGGCGACAAGCGTCTGGTTGGTTACGTCACCGGTTCGGCGGATCCCGGTCGTGCGCGCGCGGTGTTGGCGCAGCGGTTGCCCGACTACATGGTGCCGAGCGCGATCGTGGTGCTCGACGGCTTGCCGGTGACGGTGAACGGCAAGCTGGACAGGCGGGCGTTGCCTGCGCCGGAGTACCAGAACGCGGATGACTACCGGGCGCCGACCACAGTGCAGGAGGAGATCCTGGCCGCGATCTTCGCCGATGTTCTCGGCGTGGAACGGGTCGGGGTCGACGACGGGTTCTTCGAACTCGGTGGCGACTCGTTGTCGGCCATGCGGGTGATCGCCGCGATCAACAAGGCGTTGGATGTGGAACTGCCGGTGCGCGTGCTGTTCGAGGCGCCGACGGTACGGCAGTTGGCGTCGAGTGCCGTTGCGGGTTCGAGCGGGTTGGCGCCGCTGGTCGCCGGAGAGCGGCCGGCCGTGGTGCCGCTGTCGTTCGCGCAGAACCGGTTGTGGTTCCTCGACCAGTTGCACGGTCCGTCCCCGGTCTACAACATGGCCATGACGCTGCGGTTGACCGGCAGTCTGGACGTGGAGGCGCTGCGGGCGGCGCTGGTGGACGTGGTGAGCCGGCACGAGAGCCTGCGGACGTTGTTCGCCGCAATCGACGGGGTGCCGCGGCAGGTCGTCGTGGACGCCGCGCAGGCCGAAGTCGGTTGGCAGGTCGTCGATGCCGAGGGATGGCCGGCGCAGCGGCTCGACGATGCGGTCGAGCGGGCGGCGAGGCACGCGTTCGACCTGACGACCGAGATCCCGTTGCGGGCCACACTCATTCGCATCTCCTCCGATGAGCACGTGCTCGCGGGTGTGGTTCACCACATCGCCGCGGACGGCACGTCCCTGGCGCCCCTGGTGGGTGATCTCGCTGCGGCGTATGCCGCGCGTGGTGCGGGGCAGGCCCCGGCATGGGCGCCGTTGCCGGTGCAGTATGTGGACTACACGCTGTGGCAGCGTGCGCAGCTCGGTGAGATGGCGGACGCGGATTCCCGTATCGGTGGGCAGCTGGCCTACTGGATGGACGAATTGGCCGGCCTGCCTGAGCGGTTGGTGCTGCCGACGGATCGGCCGTACCCCCCGGTGGCCGATCAGCGCGGTGCGCAGGTGACGGTGGCGTGGTCGGCGGATCTGCAGCGGCAGGTGCGGGCGACCGCGGCCGCGCACGGTGCGACGGGTTTCATGGTGGTGCAGGCCGCGCTGGCGGTGCTGTTGGGCAGGGTGAGCGCTAGTTCGGATGTCGCGGTGGGCTTCCCGATCGCCGGACGCAACGATCCCGCGTTGGACGACCTGGTCGGGTTCTTCGTCAACACGCTGGTGCTGCGGGTCGACCTCGCCGGCGATCCCACGGTCGCCGAGCTGCTGGCTCAGGTGCGGCGGCGCAGCCTGGCCGCCTACGAGCACCAGGATGTGCCGTTCGAGGTGCTGGTCGAGCGGCTCAACCCCGCCCGGTCGTTGGCTCATCACCCGGTGGTGCAGGTGATGTTGGCCTGGCAGAACTTCGCCGGGCACGAGCTCGGTTCCAGCGGTGGGTTCGCCATGGGTGACGTGTGGGCCACCGAGGTGCCGACCGGCACGCAGACCGCGCGAATGGATCTGGCCGTCTCGATCGGTGAGCGGTTCGACGAGGATGGCGAACCGGCCGGTATCGCCGGTGTCGTGGAGTACCGCACCGACGTGTTCGACGCGGCGACGATCGAGGCGTTGGCCGGGCGGCTCGAGCGCGTGCTCGACGTGTTGACGACCGACCACACGAGCACGGTGTCGTCGATCGACGTGCTGGTCGGTGACGAGCGCTCCTGGCTCGACACCGTCGGCAACCGCGCGGTGCTGGCGACGCCGGCATCGGCCGGGATCTCCGTCCCGGATCTGTTCGCCGCGCAGGTCGACGCGGCCCCTGATGCGGTGGCGGTCCGCTTCGAGGGCGGCTCGTTGACCTATCGCGAGCTGGACCGCGCGTCGAATCGGCTGGCGCATCTGTTGATCGGTCGCGGTGCCGGGCCAGGCCGGCAGGTCGCGCTGCTGCTCAACCGTTCCGCCGAGGCGGTCGTGGCGATCCTGGCGGTGCTCAAGACCGGGTCGGCGTACGTGGCGATCGACCCGTCGGCACCGGATGCGCGTGTCGGTTTCGTGCTCTCCGATGCCGCCCCGGTCGCCGTCGTCACCGACTCCCACCATGCGGCCCGGCTGGACGGTCATGCGGTGACGGTCATCGACGTCGACGACGAAGTGGTCGATGGTCACCCCGCGTCGGCACTGCCGGCACCCGCGGTCGACGACGTCGCGTACCTGATCTACACGTCGGGGACCACGGGTGTGCCGAAAGGTGTTGCGGTCACTCATCGCAACGTGACACAACTGCTCGGATCGCTGGACGCCGGCCTGCCGGATCCCGGGGTGTGGGCGCTGTGCCATTCGTTGGCGTTCGACGTGTCGGTGTGGGAGATCTTCGGCGCCCTGCTTCGCGGCGGGCGCGTGGTCGTGGTGCCCGAGGCGGTGGCGGGTTCCCCGCGCGACTTCCACGACGTCCTGGTCGCCGAGGGGGTCACCGTGCTGACCCAGACCCCGTCGGCGGTGGGCATGCTGTCGGAGCAGGGCCTGGAGTCGGCGGCGCTGGTGGTGGTCGGTGAGGCCTGCCCGGCAGAGGTGGTGGACCGGTGGGCCACGCCGGGCCGGGTGATGATCAACGCCTACGGTCCGACCGAGACCACGATGTGCGTGGCGGTCAGTGCTCCGTTGGTGCCAGGAGCGCGGGTGCCGATCGGATCGCCGGTGGCGGGAGCGGCGTTGTTCGTGCTCGACGAGTGGCTGCGCCCGGTGCCCGCCGGCGTGGTGGGCGAGCTGTACGTCGCCGGTCACGGGGTGGCCGACGGCTACGTGGGCCGGTCGGGCCTGACGGCCTCGCGATTCGTCGCGTGCCCGTTCGCCGAGGCGGGGGAGACCTCCGGGATGCGGATGTATCGCACCGGGGACGTGGTGCGCTGGGGAGCCGACGGCCAACTCGATTATCTGGGCCGCGCCGACGAGCAGGTCAAGATCCGTGGCTACCGGATCGAGCTGGGTGAGATCCAGGCCGCGCTGGCCCAGGTGGACGGTGTGAGCCGGGCGGCGGTGATCGCCCGTGAGGATCGCCCCGGCGACAAGCGTCTGGTCGGCTATGTCACCGGCACGGTGGACCCGGCCCGCGCCCGCGCGGCACTCGCCGAGCGGCTGCCCGATTACATGGTGCCGACGGCGGTTCTGGTGCTGGATGCGTTCCCGTTGACGTCGAACAACAAGTTGGACGTCAAGGCCTTGCCGGTGCCGGAGTACGGGCAGCGTGGCGGATACCGCGCCCCTTCCACGGCAGTGGAGGAGATCCTCGCGGGAATCTTCGCCGAGGTGCTCGGTGTGGAGCGGGTCGGGGCCGACGATTCGTTCTTCGAGCTGGGTGGCGATTCGATCCTCTCCATGCAGGTGGTGTCGCGGGCGAGGGCCGCCGGGCTGACATGCCGGCCCAAGGACGTGTTCACCGAACAGACGGTGGCCCGGTTGGCTCGGGTGGTCGAGGTGGCCGTCGCCGAGGTGACCGCCGATGACGGGGTGGGGCCGGTGGTGGCCACGCCGATCATGCGGTGGCTGCGGAGCGTCGACGGCCCGACCGGTGAGTTCAATCAGACGATGGTGGTGGCAACACCTGCCGAGGTCGGCGAGGCCGACGTCGTCACGGTGTTGCAGGCCTTGCTGGATCGGCACGCCGCACTGCGGCTGCGGGTGGATGACGACGGCGCCGGGGGATGGTCCCTGCGGGTGCCCGAACCCGGAACGGTGGACGCCGCCGCATGCGTGTCGTCGGTCGAGGTGTTGACCGAGGATGTGGTGCTCGAGGCGCGGTCACGACTGAATCCGACTGCGGGAGTGATGCTCTCGGCGGTATGGGCGTCCGGTGCGGGTGAGCTGGCCCTGGTGGTGCACCATCTCGCCGTCGACGGGGTGTCGTGGCGGATCCTGCTGGAAGACGCGAACATCGCGTGGGCCCAGCTCCGCGGCGGGCAGCCGATCGTGTTGCCTGCGTCGGGCACGTCATTCGCCCGGTGGTCGCAGCTGCTGGAACAGCGCGCCGTCGCCGATGCGGTGACTGCGTCCGCTCAGGTGTGGCACGAGGTGGCCTCGACCCCGGCGGTGCTGCCGGCGCCGCATCCGGAGCGCGACACCTACGCGTCGGCGGGCCGACGGTCGGTCGAGTTGGATGCCGAGACCACCCAGGCGTTGCTGGGCGAGGTGCCTGCGGCATTCCACGCCGGGGTGCAGGACATCCTGCTGATCGCGTTCGGGATGGCCTGTGCCGAGTTCCTCGGCACCGGCGAGGTGCCCGTCGGCATCGACGTGGAAGGCCACGGCCGCGACGAGGATCTGGCCGCGGGAGTGGATCTGTCGCGCACCGTGGGCTGGTTCACCACCAAGTACCCCGTGGCATTCTCCGGCGCCCGGATCGACTGGACGCAGGTCGCTTCCGGCCAGGCCGAACTCGGGCGGGTGGTCAAGGCCGGCAAGGAGCAGTTGCGCACACTTCCCGATGGCCTGACCTACGGCTTGTTGCGCTACCTCAACGCGGAGGTGCAGGTCGGCGGCGCCGACCCGGCGATCGGGTTCAACTACCTGGGTCGAATCGGCGGCACGGGCGCATTGTCCGAGGACATGTGGCGGCCCCACACGGCCACCGCACTGCCCGCCGCGGCGGCGGCGGTGCCGATGCCGTTGGCGCACACGGTGGAACTCAACGCCGTCACCCTCGACACCGACGAGGGTCCGCGGTTGCAGGCGAGCTGGACATGGGCCACCTCGGTGCTGCAGGACGTCCACATCGAGCGGTTGAGTCGACTGTGGTTCGAGGCGCTGGCCGGGATCCGTGCCCACGTCCGAACCGGCGGAGGCGGACTGACCCCGTCGGACGTCACTCCGGCCCGGCTCACGCAACCCCAGCTCGACGAGTTGCAGGATCAGTACCGCATCGCCGACGTCCTTCCCCTCACCCCGCTGCAACGGGGACTGCTCTTCCACACCGGCAGCGCCGATGTGTATGCGCTGCAACTCGGTTTCACCGTCTCGGGTCCACTGGATCCGGCTCGGTTGGCGGCGGCGGTGCAGTCGGTGGTGAGCCGCCACCCGCACCTGGTCGCAACATTCAGCGAGCGCTTCGACGAGCCCGTGCAGATCATTCCGGCCGATCCGGTCGCCGGCTGGCGCTACGTCGAATGTGACGAGGGCGTCCGCGTCGACGACGTCATGGAGCGGGAATCCGCCGCGGAGCGGGCCGCGGTCGCCGTTCTGGAGAACGCGCCTGCGTTCCGGGTGGCGTTGATCCGGAGTGCGCCCGACGCGCACCGTGTGCTGCTGACCAGTCATCACATCGTGCTGGACGGCTGGTCCCTGCCGATCCTGTTGCAGGAGATCTTCGCCGGCTACTTCCGACAGCAACTGCCGCCGGCGGTGCCCTACCGCCGGTTCGTGTCCTGGCTGGCCGAACGCGACCTCGACGAGGCCCGCACCGCCTGGGGTGAAGTGCTCGCGGGGTTCGACACCCCCACCCTGGTCGCCGCACCGGACCGACGGGAACTCGGACCGCGCCGCGCCGTGTCGGTCAGCGTCCCCGAGCCGATCACCGGCGCACTGACCGAACTGGCCCGCTCGCAGGCGACCACCGTCAGCACCGTCTTACAGGCAGCATGGGCGATGCTGGTCAGCTCCCTGGCCGGCCAGCTGGACGTGGCGTTCGGTGCGGTCGTCTCGGGCAGGCCCGATGACGTCGCGGGAGCCGACTCGATGATCGGCCTGTTGATCAACACGGTGCCGGTGCGCGCCAGGCTCACCCCGGCGACCACCGTCGCGGAGCTGCTCGCCCAGCTGCAGCACTTCCACAACGCGACGCTCGAACACGAACACCTGGCGCTGCCCGACATCCACCGCAGCGTCGGTCACGACCAGCTGTTCGACACCTTGTTCGTCTTCGAGAACTACCCGGCCGACACCGCCGCGGCGATGGAAGCCGACGGATTGACCATCGGTGACGCCAAGACCCGGGAGTTCAACCACTACCCGTTGGCGATCCAGGCTCGACCCGGCGCCGAGCTCAGCATCCGGTGCGAACACGACACCCACGTCTTCGACGCGGACACCGTCGATGCGTTGCTGCGACGGCTGCAGCGGGTGCTGGTGGCGATGGCCGCCGATCCGGCGAGGCAGCTGTCGACCATCGACCTCCTCGACGCCGACGAGCGTGCTCACCTCGACGAGTGGGCCAATCGGGCGTCGTTGACCCGGTCCGCCGATCCGGGCTCATCGATCCCCGCGCTGTTCGCGTCGCAGGTCGCCGCGACACCGTCGGCGGTGGCGGTGACGTTCGAGGATCGGTCGATGACGTACCGCGAACTGGATGAGGCGTCGAATCGTCTGGCCCATCTGCTGGCCGCCCACGGTGCGGGTCCTGGTGCGTCCGTGGCGCTCCTGCTGCACCGTTCGGCCGATGCGATCGTCGCCATCGCCGCAGTGCTCAAGACCGGTGCGGCCTACGTGCCGATGGATCCCGGCCATCCGGATGACCGGATCGCGTTCGTGATCGCCGACTCGGCGCCGGTTGCGGCGGTCACCACCGCGGCGCTGGCCGGCCGATTGGACGGCCACGACCTGGCCGTGGTCGACGTTCACGACCAGCGCATCGACGCACAGCCGGACACCGCGCCCACTGCGCCGTCCGCCGACGATGTGGCGTACCGGATCTACACCTCGGGGACCACCGGCCGGCCCAAGGGCGTGGCGGTCACTCACCGCAATGTCGCCCAGCTGTTGGAGGCGGTGAGTGCCGATCTGCCAAGGACCGGCGTCTGGACGCAGTGGCACTCGTACGCGTTCGACGTTTCGGTGTGGGACATCTGGGGTCCGCTGCTGGGCGGCGGGCGACTGCTCGTGGTCTCGGAGGACGTGGCGGCCTCACCGGAGGAGTTCCACGCCCTGCTGGTCCGCGAGCGGGTCACGGTGCTGAGCCAGACCCCCTCGGCGGTGGGGATGCTCTCACCGGAGGGCCTGGAATCGATGGCGCTGGTCGTCGCCGGCGAGGCCTGCCCCGCCGACGTGGTCGACCGGTGGGCGCCGGGCCGGGTGATGATCAACGCCTACGGTCCGACCGAGGCCACCGTGTACGCCTCGATGAGTTCGCCGCTGGCGCCCGGATCGGCGGCGCCGATCGGTGCGCCGGTGCCGGGGGCGGCGTTGTTCGTGCTCGACGGGATGCTGCGGCCGGTACCCGCCGGGCTCGTCGGCGAGTTGTACGTGGCGGGACGTGGCGTGGCCGTCGGCTACGCGGGCCGGCCGGAATTGACGGGGTCGCGGTTCGTGGCGTGTCCGTTCGGAGCTCCCGGACTGAGGATGTATCGCACCGGTGACCTGGTGTCCTGGGGTGCCGACGGCCAGTTGCAGTACCTCGGACGCGCCGACGAGCAGGTCAAGATCCGTGGATACCGGATCGAGCTGGGGGAGATCCAGGCGGCACTGGCCGGACTGGCAGGCGTGGTGCAGGCGGCGGTGATCGTCCGTGAGGACCGTCCCGGTGACCGGCGGTTGGTCGGGTACGTGACCGAGTCGGTGAGCGGGGCGGTGGATCCGGTCGAGGTGCGCCGGTTGCTGGGTGAGCGGTTGCCGTCCTACATGGTGCCGACCGCAGTGGTGGTGCTGGATGCGCTGCCGGTGACGGTGAACGGCAAGCTCGACCGACGGGCGCTGCCGGCTCCGGAGTATCTGGACGGCGACGCCTACCGGGCGCCCGCCTCGGCGGTCGAGGAGATTCTCGCGGGAATCTTCGCCGAGGTGCTGGGCGTGGAGCGGGTCGGTGTCGATGACGGCTTCTTCGAGCTCGGCGGCGATTCGATCCTGTCGATGCAGGTGGTGTCGCGGGCGCGGGCGGCGGGGTTGACGTGCCGGCCCAAGGACGTGTTCATCGAGCAGACGGTGTCACGCCTGGCTCGGGTGGTGACGGCCGTCGAGGGTCCGACGACTGCCGATGACGGCCTGGGGCCGGTGGTGGCCACGCCGATCATGCGGTGGCTGCAGGACGTCGACGGTCCGACGGATCAGTTCAGCCAGACGATGGTGGTGCAGACCCCGGCCGGGGTTCGAGAGCCCGACGTGGTGGCGATCGTGCAGGCGCTGCTCGACGGCCATGGCATGTTGCGGCTGCGGGTGGACGACGACGGTGCCGGAGGGTGGGCGCTGCGGGTGCCCGAACCCGGGACGGTGAATGCCGCGGCATGCGTGTCGTCGGTGCCGGTGCTGACCGGTGAGGCGATCGCCGAGGGACAGGCGCGGCTCGATCCGGCGGCCGGAGTGATGCTCTCCGCGGTGTGGGCGGCGGCCACCCGTCAGTTGGTGGTGATCATCCACCACCTGGCCGTGGACGGCGTGTCGTGGCGAATCCTGCTGGAGGACCTCAACATCGCGTGGACTCAGCACCGAAGCGGTCAGCCGATCACGTTGCCCGCGGAAGCGACGTCCTTCGCGCGGTGGTCGGAGCTGCTGGCCGGGCATGCCCACGCGGAGAACACCACGACCGACGCCGCCGCCTGGCGCCGCGTCGAGGCGACCGCCGCAGCGTTGCCTGCGGTGCGGCCGGAGATCGACACCTACGCCACGGCCGGGCACCTGACGGAGTCGTTGGACGCCGAGATCACCCGGATGGTGTTGGGCGAGGTCCCGGCGGCGTTCCACGCCGGGGTGCAGGACATCTTGCTGATCGCGTTCGGGTTGGCGCTGGCGGAGTTCACCGGCACCGCGGACGCGCCCGTGGGTATCGCCGTGGAGGGTCACGGACGGCACGAGGATCTGGCCGACGGACTGGACCTTTCGCGGACGGTGGGCTGGTTCACCACGAAGTACCCGGTGTCGTTGTCGACCGCGCTGCCGTGGTCCGAGGTGGTCGCCGGCGAGGCGGCACTGGGTTCGGCGATCAAGGAGGCCAAGGAGCAGCTGCGCGCCCTACCCGACGGCCTGACCTACGGTCTGCTGCGGTACCTCAACGGCGACGCGGAGATGACCGGTTCCGATCCGGTGATCGGGTTCAACTATCTGGGTCGGCTGGGCGGCGGCGAGCTGTCCGACGAGCTGTGGCGGCCGAGTGACGACGAGTCGGTCGACCTCGCCGTGGCGGCCGTACCGATGCCGCTGCCGCACACCGTGGAACTCAACGCGGTCACGGTCGACACCGAGTCCGGGCCGCGGTTGCGGGCGAACTGGACGTGGGCGCCGTCGGTGCTCGACGGTGGGCAGGTCGAGCGGTTGAGTGCGCTGTGGTTCGAGGCGCTGGCCGGGATCTGCGCGCATGTGCGTCACGGTGGCGGTGGGCTGACTCCTTCGGACATCGCACCCGCCCGGCTGAGCCAGCACAACATCGACGCGCTCGCGGCGCAGTACCAGATCGCGGACGTGCTGCCCCTCACGCCGATGCAGCAGGGACTGCTCTTCCACGTGGAATCGGGGGAGTCGAACGAGGACCTGTACGCAACGCAACTCGACTTCACGGTGGCAGGCCCGTTGAACCCCGACCAACTGTTGAAGGCGGTACGCGCGGTCGTGGAACGCCACCCCCACCTGGTGGCGCGGTTCAGCGCACAGTTCGACGAGCCGGTGCAGGTCATCCCCGCCGACCCCGTGGTGGGATGGCAGTACGCGGAAACCGATGACGAAGCCCGGCTCGAGCGACTGTGCGCCGCCGAACGGGCGGCGGTGTGTGATCTGGGTGCCTCGCCGCCGTTCCGGGTGGCGCTGATCCGCACAGCCGAGGACCGGCACCGCTGTGTGCTGACGTTCCACCACATCGTGATCGACGGTTGGTCGATGCCGATCCTGCTGCGTGACATCTTCGCCACCTACTACGGGCACAGGTTGCCCGCGGCGCTGCCCTATCGGCGGTTCGTCTCCTGGCTGGCCGATCGCGACCTCGACGCGGCGCGGGCGGCCTGGGGCGAGGCGCTGGCCGGGTTGGACGCCCCCGCCCTGGTCGCCGGACCACACCGGACCCGGTTGGGGCGGCGTGGCATCGCATCGCTGAAGGTCTCCGAGCAGACCACCATGGCGCTGGCGGAACTGGCGCGTACCCACAAGACCACCGTCGCCACGGTGCTGCAGGGGGCATGGGCACTGCTGCTCACTTCACTGACCGGTCGCCACGACGTGGTGTTCGGCGCCACGGTCTCGGGGCGCCCGGCCGAACTGGCCGGTGCGGATTCGATGGTGGGCCTGTTCATCAACACCATCCCGGTGCGAGCAACTTTCGACGCCTCGACCACCGTGGTCGATTTGCTCGCTCAACTGAACAGGTCCTCGCAGGCCACCTTCGAACACCAGCATCTGGCGTTGCCCGAGATCCACCGGGTCACCGGCCACGACCAGTTGTTCGACACGCTGTTCGTCTACGAGAACTACCCGGTCGACACCACGGCTCCGCTGGGTCCCGACGGGTTGACCATCGTCGATTTCAGCAACCGCGAGTACAACGACTACCCACTGACCATGCAGGCGATTCCAGGCTCCCAGTTGACCATTCGATTCGAATACGACTCCGGCGTGTTCGACAATGCCACCGTCGAGGTTCTCCTCGAGCGACTAGAAATGGTGTTCGGAACAATGACCGCCGACTGATGGAGGACTGAGTGACCGCCGAAGCTTCGCGGCCCCTGCTTTCGACTGATTTCCTCGACGAGGACGAACATTCGGAACTGGAGGAGTGGGGCAATCGGGAGGCACTGAGCGAATCGATCAGGGCGTCGGTTTCCATCCCCGCGCTCTTCGCCGACCAGGTGGCACGGTCTGCAGGTGCGGTGGCGGTGACGTTCGAGGGTCGTTCGTGGACGTATCGCGAGTTGGACGACGCGTCGAACCGGTTGGCGCACCTGCTCGCTGGTCGAGGAGCAGGCCCGGGCGAGTTCGTGGCGGTGCTGTCTTCGCGGTCGGACGTGGCAGTGGTGGCGATCCTGGCTGTGCTCAAGACAGGTGCGGCCTACCTGCCGATCGATGCGGCCCATCCCGATGCCCGCATCGAGTTCGTGCTCGGGGATGCGCGTCCGGTCGTCGCGGTGACGACGGCGGCGCAACGCCCGAGGCTGGCCGGGTTCGGGCTGCCGGTGGTCGACGTCGACGACCCACAGGTCGCTGATCAGCCCGCCACCGCTCTGACTCCGCCGCATCCCGAAGACATCGCGTACGTCATCTACACCTCGGGCACCACCGGTCGTCCCAAGGGGGTGGCGATCCCCCACGCCAACGTCGTCGATCTGTTGGACGCGCTGGGCACCGTCGTCGACGCGCCGGGGCAGGTGTGGACGCAGTGTCATTCGTTGGCGTTCGACTACTCGGTGTGGGAGTTGTGGGGTCCGCTGCTGCGCGGGGGCCGGCTCGTCGTGGTGCCCGAATCGGTCACCGCCTCACCGGAGGACCTGCATGCCCTGTTGCTCGCCGAGCGGGTCAGCGTGCTGAGTCAGACGCCGACGGCGTTCCTCGGGTTGCAGGCGGTCGATGCCCGGCAGCCGGACGCCGGCAGGCAGCTCGCCCTCGAGGCGGTGATCTTCGGCGGTGAAGCGCTTGAGCCGCAACGTATCCGGACCTGGCTCGACAGCCATCGGGGCTCGCCCCGGATGATCAACATGTACGGCATCACCGAGACCACGGTGCACGCCTCATTCCGCGAGATCACCCGCGCTGACACAGAACGCAGCGTGAGCCCGATCGGGTCGCCATTGGACCACCTCGCCTTCTTCGTGCTGGATGGGTTGTTGCGTCCGGTGTCGGTGGGTGTGGTGGGGGAGTTGTATGTGGCGGGGTGGGGGGTGGCGTTGGGGTATGTGGGTCGTTCGGGTTTGACGTCGGCTCGGTTTGTGGCGTGTCCGTTTGGTGGTGTGGGTGTGCGGATGTATCGGACTGGGGATGTGGTGCGGTGGTCTGTGGGTGGGGAGTTGGAGTATTTGGGTCGTTCTGATGAGCAGGTGAAGGTTCGGGGTTTTCGGATCGAGTTGGGTGAGGTTCGGTCGGTGTTGGCGTCGTTGGATGGGGTGGAGTCTGCGGCGGTGGTGGTGCGGGAGGATCGGCCTGGGGATCGGCGGTTGGTTGGTTATGTGACCGGTGATGTGGATGTGGCGCGGGTGCGGGTGTTGTTGGGGGAGCGGTTGCCGTCCTACATGGTGCCGGTGGCGGTGGTGGTGTTGGATGCGTTGCCGGTGACGGT